>CP051137.1:2707645-3384556 GCA_050916065.1 Lacibacter sp. | reverse complement strand
ACTCCTATTTGATGCATTGTAGAACAAATTGTATGTAGACCATGTGGAGCATCTTCTAATACACGTCCTGTTAAATAGTCGAGATCGGGTTGAATTGTCATTGGAAACAATACTGCAGTATGGTGTGAGAAAACACCATTCCCAACATTTCTAACAATCCAGCCCCCTTGAGATATATTATCACCGTATCCAAGATTATTTAATGTGTTTCTCAAGTCAATTTCGGCAAGCATACCATTTACCTTATTTTGGTTAATGCTACTTATGCTTTTGCTTAGGTAACTTTGCATTACCTGTGTACTAATTCTACTCATTTGTTTTTATATAAGGTTTCAACTATTTTTTCTCCAATTGCTTCAATCAAGGGAACGACTACAGAATTTCCAAATTGCTTATATCCTTGATTCATAGAAACTGCATTCACAATAAAATGATCCGGATATCCTTGCAGCCTTGCTGATTCTCTAATTGATAAACGTCTTGGATTTTTATTTTTTTGAGGTATCAATATTTCAGAACCATCTTTATAATATCGTGCACTCATTGTTCTAGTGGTTCCATTAAGATCAACCAATCCATATCCAAAGCCATTCCCTTTCTGTTGATGTTTCTTTGCATAATCCTGAAGATATTTCCACAAATGATCAGTGAGAGTATATTTTGGATCCACTTTTGCCTCAAGAATATCTTTTACTTTTTTTGTAGGCTCTGGCATTTCCGGAAATTCAAATTTTTCTTTCCCCTTAAAAATATTCTTGTCAAAGCCAACCATAAATGTTCGCTCCCTGTTTTGAGGAACATAGTGCTTACCGTTTAATACCTTAAAATGAAATGAGTAATCAAGCTCTTCCAGAGTTTCTTTAATAACCTTAAATGTATTGCCCTTATCATGCGATACAAGGTTTTTCACATTTTCTAAAAAGAATGCTTTAGGTCTATGCTTTTCAATAATCTCTGCTATATGAAAGAAAAGATTCCCTTGCTTTTCATCCTCAAAACCATGTTTGCGACCTAAACTGTTTTTCTTACTTACACCAGCTATAGAAAAAGGCTGACAAGGGAAGCCACCACAAATAAGATCAAACTTATCAGGAATCCATTTTTTAGTTTCTTCTTTAGTTATATCTCCAAATGGAATTTCTCCAAAGTTTGCATAATATGTACGTTGAGCCATTTTATCCCATTCAGATGAAAAAACACACTCACCTTGATTTCTCTGCATTGCTATTCTAAATCCGCCTATACCAGCAAAAAGATCAATAAATGTAAACTTGGGGTTAGGAGGCTTCGGAAAAATAACATCTTGCTTAAATTGAATTATCGTTTGTAATGCCGCTTCAGCTACCTGTGACGTAACTTTTTCTTCAAAATATCCATCCAGTAAATCGATGGCATATTCAATGGCATATTTTTTTAATTTTTTATTTTTTGATCTTAAGTAATGGCTAATTACAGCAGTCCTATAATTATCCGGACCAAACAGCGCTACCTTCCATAGCTTATCCGAAACAGCTAAAATCTTACTGCTTAAAAGAGGAGTTTTATTACTTGCTCTCATTTACTCCTCCTTTTATTATTAAAAACATCAGCGCTAAAAAAATCTTTGAAACTCAGCTCAAGTCCATTACAAATAATTTTCTCAAGCGTATCAACAGAAACATTTCGCTTACCGTTTTCTACGTGGTTCATAAATGTTCTGTCAACTTCCGCTTTCCATGCAACAGCTTCCTGTGTAAGATTTTTAACGGTTCTTAATTCTTTAATACGCAAACCTATTTTTACTTTCATATCCATGAAAGCAATACTACCTACTGTGACTTAAAATACATTTGCCTTTAAGTCACACTCAGATTTGTCAGGAAGCGTTTAGGTGATTTTTTTTAACAGTGAAGTAAGTACTCGTTCCATTCTGGCAGGTTTGAGTTTGCATTCCCAAATCACAATCACTTTCCACCCTTCTTTCTTCAATGCCTTTACAGCTTTGGCATCATTGGTTTTGTTGGTGTTAATCTTATTGATCCACCATTGGGTTCTTGTTTTAGGAATGGTGAAGTATTTGCAGTTGGTATGTCCGTGCCAAAAACATCCGTGTATGAAGATGACCGTTTTGTATTTAGGTAACACGATATCGGGTTTGCCGGGCAGTGATTTATCATGCAGTTTATAACGGAAGCCCTGTGCATGGAGAAACTTACGCACCAACATTTCCGGCTTTGTATCCTTGCCTTTAATGCGGCTCATGTTGTAAGACCGTTGTTCTTTGGTATGTACATCCGCCATGGTACTAAGTTAAAAACGAAGTACGAAGTGGGTGCAGGAGGTGAGGAGTAGCGTTTTTTAAACATAAGATTGCCACGGCTTTGGCCAGGCGCAAATCCGGCAAAGCCTCGCAATGACGTTGCGCCGGATGGAGATAGCCACGTCGCCTCCCCATCCGCACAAGGCATTAAGGCTCCTCGCTATGACGTGCAGGGGGTGAGGAGTTGCGTTTCTTAAATATGAGATTGCAACGGCTTTGGCCAGGCGCAAGTCCGGCAAAGCCCCGCAATGACGTTGCGCCGGATAGAGATAGCCACGTCGTCGTTCCTCCTCCCTATGACGTGCAGGGGTTTGGCTGTGTTCTATCCATCAACTGTTTAAGCTCCAAAGTCTTTTTGTTTTGAAACCTTACACCATCATATTTCGGTAACAGTTTGGTAACGGCTTGTTTACACGGCCGTAACATTTTTATAACCTGCTGCGGTGAGTTTTGCGGTTCTAAACAATCATTTGCTATGACCAAGAAACTGATGCCTCTTGTACTGCTTACGGCAGCACTGGCCGCTGCCTCCTGTAAGAAAAAAGACAAAACGGATAACACCAACACCGACATTGTTTTTGAAAACCGTTCTGTAAACCCGGCACTTGCTTTTACCATGCCCGGTTTTGAAGGTGTTACCATTAACACCCTCATCAGCAGCGATGATGTATTGCCCAACTCACCTTCATTTGTATTCGGCGCCCAGCCCGATGGTGCAGCCCTTTTAAAAGACCCTAACGGTGATGGCTACATTATGCTCAACAATCATGAAATTTTACGCTCCGTATCCCGTGTATATCTTGATAAAACCTTTAAGCCTGTAAAAGGCGAATACATTGTAGATGGTGTGGGTGGTGTATGGCGTTTGTGCAGTGCCACACTGGCTACTCCTGCCGAGCATGGTTTTGGACCCATCTTTTTAACCGCCGGCGAAAGCGGACAGGAAAGTATGGTACATGGCATCAGCCCGCTGGCCCTGGTGAGCGACCGCCAGCGTACCGACCGTGTACTGCCTGCACTGGGCAAAGCCAGTATGGAAAATGCGGTGCCTTTAACCAAGGCCGCTTATCCCGGTAAAACGGTAATCCTCATTGGCGAAGACCAGAGCTATGCTACCAGTCACCTCAGTGCAGGGCAGGTAGCCATGTACGTTAGCAATACCGTGGGTGACCTCAACGGCGGAAAGTTTTATGTACTTAAACGCAGAGATGGCAACCAGGTGGAAACCGATATCACTGCCGGCACTTCGTATGATGTGGATTTTGTGGAAATACCCGATGCCAAAAACCTCACCGGCGCCCAGATCAATACGGAGGCCAATACCCGTGGCGCCATCCGTTTTTCCCGTGTAGAAGATCTTGATTACCGTAAGGGCAGCGCTGCCAATAACCGTGAAGTATATTTTGTAGCTACGGGTCAGTCGCCTGACCGTGTGAACCCCCAGCCCGGTTATACCATGTGGGGCCGTGTGTACAAATTAGTACTGGATGCTGCTGATCCGCTCAAAGGAAAATTAGAACTGGTGGTGAATGGTGATGCTACCCCCGGTACCGGCATCATTAACCCGGATAATCTTTGTGTAACGGATAACTATGTATACATCCAGGAAGATGGTGATTCTTATTACACCGCTGCTACCCATGATTCTTACATCTGGCAGTATAACATTAACAGTAAACAAAACCGTCCCTTCATTAATATGAACCACAAGCGTGGCGATGCAGCATGGAATGCCAAGTACAATCCTGTTGGCGAAACTAAGTTCGGCAGCTGGGAGTGGGGCGCTATGTGGGATATTTCTGATATCGTTGGTGTACCCAATACCTTTCTTGCCAATATTCACCCGCATACCTGGCAGGAAAATAAATACCTGAATGCGGATGGCAGCGGCACCAACACCAATAAAGAAGGTGGCCAGGTGATTGTATTGCGCAATGTGCCCAGATAATGCTCTCTTCTATACAACCATTACCCCCTGTTCTGGTGCAGGGGGTTCTTTATTTAAGTGAAGTGTTGATGATGGTTTTTTTGTACCGATGTAATAAAATGAACGCATGAAGAAAAGTACATTCCTTGTTTTCCTGTTTATGATTGCAGGAAGCGCTCTGCTCATTTGTCAATGCAATACCAAACAAACAGAAACTGACGCAGCACGTACAGAGGTGCTGGCCGGTATTGAGCAACTGCAACAGTTTTTAAAAGATACCATGCTGCCACTGGCAATGGAAAGTGATAATAGTGAAGTGCTACAAACTGCTTTCCGTACCGCACGGAAGCAGTATAAGAAAATGGAATGGGCGGTTGAATACTTTATGCCCACAACGGCAAGGTTTGTAAACGGACCGGCACTGGATGAACTGGAGCTGGAAGAAAACAAAGCCGTACCTCCGGAAGGGTTCCAGGTAATAGAAGAATTGATCCATCCATTGTTTGATACCGGCAACCGGGAAGAACTCATCCGCAATATTAAAATCATAACGGGTACCTGTGAGCGGATGAAACAACATTTCAACGCCATCAGCTTTTCAAAAGAACAGGTAATCGATGCGATGCGTTTGCAACTGTACCGCATCATTACTTTAGGCATCACCGGTTTTGATATGCCTGTGGCATTAAGGGGCGTGGAAGAGTTGCCCATAAGTTTAAACAGTTTAAAACAGTTGCTGCAAACCGCTTTAAGTCCGGTGCAAAATAAAAACGAACTACTTTTTCTTGAGTTGCTTGTACAGTATGATCAGGCCATTGCATTTTGCAGCAAGCCTGTTTCCTTTAATGATTTTAACCGTGCCTTGTTCATCACACAATACATCAACCCGCTGTGTGAGCAATTACATCTTTACCAGCAAGAGGAACAAATTGCTTTTGTACAGGACGGACGGGTTTATAAAACAGCGGCAGCTACTTTGTTTGATGCTGAAGGTTTTGATGTGAACGGATTTACACCGGCTCCCGAATACATTTTTACTAATGAAAAAGCAAGACTGGGAGAACGGTTGTTTTACGACAATATTCTTTCCGTGAACAATAACCGTAACTGCGGCAGTTGTCACCAACCTGAACGGGCCTTCAGTGATGGGTTAAAAACAAGCGCTTCCCTCAACGGTGGTTTTATTCAACGCAATGCTCCCTCACTCAGCTATGCGGCTTTACAGCACGGACAGTTCTGGGATATGCGCCGTACCGATCTTGAAACACAGAGTGCCGATGTAATTGAGAATAAAGAAGAGATGCATGGCTCATTGAAAGAGGCTGTTATCAAACTCCAACAACATAAAGAATACAAAACACTGTTTGCAAAAGCATTCCCTTCCAGTGCTGCTATTGAACCATGGCAGGTGCAGAATGCACTGGCTTCTTATATCCGTTCTTTAGCAAACTTCAATTCAAGGTTTGATGCGTATATGCGGGGCGATGCGAACACGATGAATACAGAAGAAGTTCATGGATTTAATTTATTTATGGGCAAGGCCAAATGCGGCACCTGTCATTTTATGCCTTTGTTTAACGGTACTGTGCCCCCGAATTTTCAAAAAACAGAAAGTGAAGTGCTGGGCACACCGGCCGATGCAGGGGGCACCCAACCGGATGCGGATGAAGGAAGATGGAAGATGCACCCTTTACCGCAACTGCTGCAATCATTTAAAACACCTACTGTACGTAATGCAGCGCTCACTGCTCCTTATATGCATAATGGTGTGTACCGGAGTTTAAAAGAGCTGCTTCAATTTTATAATAAAGGCGGTGGTGAAGGTTTAGGTTTGAAAACAGGTAATCAAACGTTGCCGGCAGATACATTAGGATTAACGGCTGCAGAAACCAAAGCCATCATTGCATTTATACATACGTTAAATGACGCACCAAAACCGGCTGTAGTTAGGAAGTAATGAGCAATTGATTGTTTTGCAAGGTGATGGTGTAGCGTTTGAGATTATTAAAAGCAGGCCCGGTGATTACACTACCTGTTGCTGAAAATTCGCTGCCATGCACAGGGCAGATGAAGCGTGCTGCGGTTTGATCCCAGTACAGGAGTCCGCCTGCATGGGTGCAGTCTCTTTGCACTGCGGTGAAGGATGCAGGTTGGTTGCCATTAGCCAAACGAACCACGATGATATTATTGCTGATGAGTGTATCGCCGTTATTGAGTAATTGATTGGTGAGGTTGATGGTGAGTAACGGACCTGTTTGATTACTATATAATTCTTCTTCATTATACCTGGTGCAGGCCGTACAACTGAGGCAGACTGCTGTGAGTGCTCCTATTGAATTCTGTATAAATGTTTTACGATTCATGAGGTATCAAAGATGGGAAAGATGTGTTACGGGAGTATTAAGAAGAAAGTAAGAAATGAGTGCAGGAGGGTGAGGTGTAGCGTTTTTTAAACATGAGATTGCCACGGCTTTGGCCAGGCGCAAATCCGGCAAAGCCTCGCAATGACGTTGCGCCGGATGGAGATTGCCACGTAGTCGTACCTCCTCCCCACTATGACGTGCATGGGTTGGGCTGTGTGCAGTATTCAACGGATGCACATGAATACGAACGTCATTGCGAGGCTTTTCATAAGCTATGTGTGCGGGCAAAAGCCGTGGCAATCTCCTGCTACGGAGAAGGAATTTCTTGATAGATGATTGGGTGCAGAGGAATAGCGGTGTGCAAAGGTTCGGGAGATTACCACGCCGCTATCCAACACACAAAGCCGGGAGCGGCTCGTAATGACGTACAAAAGATTGGGCTTGGTACCTTTGCTCAGGAGATAGCCACGTCGTCATACTTCCTCCTCGCTATGACATGCATGGGTTTGCATAAAAAAACCGCAACACGAGGTTGCGGTTGAGCTGAAAGGTTGCCGTTGTTATTTGGAACTTAAATCAGCCCGGAAATACAATAGTTCACTCCATGAATTTTCAATGTTATGCTTTAAGAAATCTACCCAGGAGTCCCATGAATCTTCGCCGTAAATTTTTTCATAACGCTCTTTGAGCGGTGTACGGAAACCGCCGTTCATTTCTTTCAATCCCTGCTTTAACCTGTTTACCACCGCATACTGTGGTGCCCCCGAAACAGCAGAGGTATAAACAGCCATGGTAGAACCACCGGCTTCCCATGCTTTTTTCATTTTGGCCAGGTGGGCCCGCAAATCCGGACCGTAACCCAGCTTTTGATAATAATGCGTAATCACAATTTTATCAGAATAATCGCCAATTGCAATCGTGCTCAGGTCTTCCTGGTACACAGAGTAACTGCTTTGCTGTTCCTGTACCAATAAAGGAGCGATGGTTTTGTTCCAGTCGTTGTTGTGCTCAGTACCCAGGTTGCCCCGGCTGTCAATCATATCCCAGCTGGCGGGCCCTTCGGTAATATGATAACCGCCTACATCAGGTCCGGTCTGGATTTCAAATACACGCCATTTCCAGTCGCCGGTGTGATACTTCTGTGCATGTACGGCGATGGCTTTTTCAAACTCCAGCACTTTGTCAATTTTCGGGAATACTCTTGTGGTGTTCACCACATTTTTGTTTTGGCTCCATACCAGTACAGGTAACAGCAGAAGCAATAGAAGAAACTTTCTCATGTTGTTTTGTTTTAGAATGTGAAAAAAGTAAAGGCTTTGCAGTTGGGATAGGGGGCGAAGAAACTATAAGGTAGGTAGTTCTTTTACCAAATGCAATGTTTTGAGCAGGTATTTCTTTACAGATGATGGGGTACAATGAATGGTTGATAAGATAGCCACGTCGCCGGCCTATGCACAAAGCATTAAGGCTCATCGGTATGACGGGCACTTTGGGGAGATCGCCACGCCGCTTTGCAGCACACAATTCTGTAACGGCTCGCAATAACGTGTAGCCGAATAAGGTGGTAATATGCAAGATTGTTCCAGATCATTGGAATAACAGTACCTTTAGCTGAATAAAATCAAGTTTTTTATGACTCCCACTAAAGCTTACGGAGGCCTGAGCGCCACCACGCCTCTTGTGCCTCTTACCATTGAACGCCGTACTCCCGGACCGCATGATGTACAGATTGAAATCCGTTATTGCGGTGTTTGTCACAGTGATCTGCACACCGTTCGCAATGAATGGCATAATGCTGTGTATCCCTGTGTGCCCGGTCATGAAATTGTGGGCATCGTAACAGCCGTTGGCAGTCATGTGAAAAAATTCAAAGCAGGTGATAAGGCCGGCGTAGGTTGCCTGGTAGATAGCTGTCGGGAATGTGATAACTGTAAAGAAGGATTAGAGCAATATTGTCACCAGGGGCCTACAGGTACTTATGGCGCTCCTGATAAAATAAGCGGTGGCCTTACACACGGAGGTTATAGTGCTTCTATTGTAGTGCATGAAGATTTTGTATTGCATATTGCTGATAACCTGCCCTTAGATGCAGCCGCTCCTTTGTTGTGTGCCGGTATTACTACTTATTCACCGTTGCGCCACTGGAAAGTGGGCAAGGGTACTAAGGTGGGTGTATTAGGTTTGGGTGGTTTAGGACATATGGGTGTAAAGCTGGCAGCAGCCATGGGTGCTGAAGTAACCATGCTCAGTCATACAGCTTCCAAAGAAGCCGATGCAAGGAGGTTAGGTGCTCAAAAGTTTGTGCTTACTTCTGATGCAGAGCAGATCAAAACAGTAATGGGTTATTTTGATTTTATACTCGATACTGTATCTGCCGATCATGATTATAATTTTTATCTCGGTTTACTACGCACCAGTGGTGTGATGGTTTGTGTGGGTGCGCCTGCTCAACCGGCTACGGTGCCTGCGTTTAATCTCATCTTTGGTCGTAAGAGCATTGCCGGCTCACTCATTGGTGGATTGCCGGAAACACAGGAGATGTTGGATTTCTGTGCACAGCACAACATCGTTTCAGATATTGAGCTCATTCGTATGGACCAGATCAATGAAGCCTATGAGCGACTGCTGAAGAGTGATGTGAAGTACCGGTTTGTGATTGATATGAGTACGTTGTAAGTACGAGGCAGGAGGTAAAAGTAAGTTTTGCACAGCCATCCCAAGTTTATCTTAAATGCTTCTTAGAACTTTTTATACTACTCTTCTCTCATTCTTTATCGTTTTGGTTCCTTCTATATTCATTGAGAAGTGGTATGAGCTTAAAGATGGAGATTTTTTCTTTGATTGGCAATGGGTTTGGCAAATCGTTTTCTATTCAATCCCGATTATGGGATTAGGCTTTTTAATACTTTTAGCTATCAACCTACTTACATCGTATATGATTTTGAAGGGATATAGACTTAAACGATTTAATTTATACCTATCAGTGGCATTAGCAATTTCCTTGCTACCGATTTTTAGCTTTGTTCTTTTTGATTACTTTAACCGTGGCAGATATTTCGAAGAAAAGACCTTTATATCTATTTTTTTTGACTATAGTCCGTTACTCATCTGGGCAACTCTTGCAATATTTCTAAATTGGCGATATGTCGTAAAACGTTTGAATCTCCATTAACCTAATTAGCTACGCACAACAAGCCCTGAACGAAATAAAAAGTATAAAATGTAATAAAGAAGATTGATACGTCACCATGCAAAGTAAAAAGGTATTGCAGCCTGTAATGAAGTAAAAAAGACAGGGCTTTGTACAAATGTTCAGGAGATAGCCACGTCGTCGTACCTCCTCCTCGCTATGACGTACAAAGAATGGACGTTGAGGCAATTATAATTGTTGCTCCATTTTCATAAACAGCTCCCACAAAGCAATAGCAACAGGACCGGGTGTTCCGTTTCCTATGACTTTATCATTTACACTTAAAACAGGCATCACTCTTTTCGTAGTGCTGGTAAGAAAGATTTCTGAAGCATGATTTAATTCCTCAGGGTGGATATCTCGTTCTTCTGTTGACATAAAAGAAGCAGCCTGCTCCAATACAAACTTTCTTGTAATGCCTTTGAGCATATCACGTGCCGGTGTAACCAATACATTATTGATCACTGCAAATACATTGGCCCGTGGAAATTCAGTAATGTTATTGTTGTAATGATACAATACATCATCTGCCTTTTTTTCTTTCAACAAAGGATGCAGCCATACCGCCATTAAATAGTTGATGCTTTTGATATGCGGCAATTCTCTTTGATGTTCGTAGGTGATAATGGATAACCCTTTTTGAAACATTTCCATTGTAGAGGTACTTACAGGATTACAGGTGATGAGTAAGTTAGGCTTGCTGATATGATAGGTGTCTTGAGAATAACCACCCGTGAGCAGTAGACGGACGCCGGCTTCTTTGAGTTGTGATTGCTCTATTAACTGATGAATAATGTTGGTGAGTTCTTCTTTGCTGTATGGTAATTGCAGATGCATATTTTCAGCAGAATGAAAAAACCGGTCTAAATGATGTTGCAGAAACAGGGGATGCCCATTCACAGTTCTTAAAAAATCAAACACCCCATACCCTCTTTGTATGGAAAGATCAGAACTGTGGAGCACAGCTTCGTCGTTTGTAATAAACCGGTCGTTTAAAAAAGCAGGTATCATAAAAAAGGCAGCACTGTAAAACAAGCTGTTACAAAGAAACAAAAGAAAAAGCTGCCGCAGCCCCGTAGTGAATTTTTTAGCGGTACTACATGGAACACTGTATTCTCTGAAAAACAAACCGGCTATTACAGGCTGTTTGAAACGGGTTATATAGTTTTAAACCTGATCCGAACAATTATTTGAAAACCCAAAAATCCCATCCTATGTTACTTGATTTTTTAAGTACGTATCCCTCCGCTTTTTTTTCAGTGGCACTTACAGTTATTGCTGTAGCCGGACGTTTGATTTTCCTGTACCGGGAAATGCAATCGCTGCACGCCATTGAACTCAGCCCCAAACAAAAACAAAAAAATTCAAAGCCCAACAGCTATAAGAGCCCTTATGCAGATGCGGCTTAATTGCTGCATGCTGCATTCGTACCCCGTGAACTGAGAAAAGACGTCGCAAGACGTCTTTTTCTTTTAGATGCATTGGATTAGTTATATAAAAGATAAGCTTGTAATTGCCGGTACCATTCCTCTGCCACCTGCAGGCTTATTTTTTGACCAGCAACAATTGCGTCAAAAGCATTTGGAAAACCGAGCAGCTTATCTAAATGTTTTCTCCCGGATGGATTGACATGGGTAGGGTACAAACGTTCCTGTAAGTGTTGCGGGTACAGTGCAGCTATTGTTTGCAACATAGTGATTCCTGTATGTACCGCTTGCAGTTTTGAGTGATCGGTAATATGTATTTGCACTCCACTACAGTTTTGGTTTGTGTAAGGCGGAGTTACTGCCCGGTAATGTGCAGGTGTGAATGCAACACCACTTAATTGTAAAGCCTGCAGCGCATCACAGAGTTGTACTGCATTGATCCAGGGAGCACCCAAAGCGGTGAAGGAATAGCTGGTTCCTCTTCCTTCATTAAGGTTTACACCTTCCAGCAAACCGGTACCCGGATAGAGAAATGCTGCCTGTATTGTTTGCAGTGCCGGCGAGGTAGGTACAAACCTGAACTCCTTTAACGCTGTGTAATGCCGTTGATAGTTTTGTACAGGAATCACTTCTATGGTGAGCTGCGGTAATCTTGTGGCAGCAAAGTACAAAGCAAGTTCGCCCAAGGTGCAACTGTGTTTTAAAGGAATATTCCAGCGGCCGATAAAGGAAGAACAATTTACCTCATCTAAAAACGGACCCTCAGCAGTTTCTATCAATGCACCAATGGGATTGGGCCGGTCCAGCACGATGAATGGCTTGTTGTATTGTGCACAGGCTTCCATTACATAGGTCATGGTCCAGAGATACGTATAGAAGCGGCAACCCACATCAGGAATATCAAAGAGTACGACGTCAATATCTTTCAAATCAGCTTCCGCAGGCGCCAGTTTTGTTCCATACAAACTGATGACGGGTAACCCTGTAGCTGCATCAATGCTGTTTTGCCGGGCGGCACCATCAGCACCCTTTACAGAGATGCCATGTTCCGGAGAAAAAAGTGTTGTAAGATGAAAACCGTTTTTGAGCAGTGCAATGCGTGATAATTCAACTGTTGCTGTAAGAGCAGCGTTGTTGGTAACAAACGCTATGCGTTGATGGCTGAAACGTTTTGTTGAAAGCAATGCATCAATACCCGGTATTACAGTTGAAGACATGGAATACAATTTACTTAAAGTCCCGCATTGCTGCAGGACTTTAAGTAATGGGATGTCTTATTTTGAAAAAGGTCTCCTGTATTGTGAGTACCAGTTGATTTTTCCGTTTTTCACCTGGTTAATGTCGTGCCAGCTGGCAGAATCAACACGTCCGTCTTTATACGTATCAATTTCTTTGTACCAAACAACAATGTATCCTTCTTTTTTATCCGTTGCATACATTTTATGCCAGCCATCGAATTTAATTTCAACTTTTGAAAGACTGTCACGGAAGGGTTGCCACATTTTTTTATACCCGGCATTGGGCATTACATGGTGTTTACCATCCCAGGCCTCCATAACAAGGGTATCAGCAAATTTTGACACAAGTGCGTCCAGGTTTCCTGTTTCCCAATCTTTGTAAGAGTTGAGTACCATATTCAGATCTTCATCACTTACATCCGTATTCCAGCTGCTGCTGTACCCCGGAGTGTAAGGAAGTGAAACAGACGAGTTTTTTTCGCCGCCTGCAGGAGTAGCGGCATCCGTTGTCTTTGACTTTTCGTTATTACAGGCAAACAACAGCACGGCAATAAACAATGAAAGCATTTTCATGTTGAAAAAAGTTTTTAGAGTGAAAAATGTAAGTGTGTTTAAAGGCTTAATGTGTGCCGCAGGAGGTAGTAAGGAGTAAGGTAGTTTAAAAAAAACTGAAAACAAACAATGTAACAAAAAAGGATGGCAGGCTACTGATCAATAAAAATCATGACCATCATAAAAACCGGCCAACAGGATAAATCACTTGCAGTAAACCGTTTACTTTATTCAGGCTTTCTTCTGTTATGGCTTTATTTTCTTGTAAAAGGCGATGTAACTGATGCCGCTTCCAACCTGGGAATTGCTTTAATTTTTGATCCTTTTGCGCCGGCTACCTGGCAGGAGCGTAAAAAATGGCAAAAAGCATGGCTCTTTGTGCATGTGATACTTGTTATTAGTTTGTTTTTAGTAGGATTTTTTGGGAAGTAAGCACCCGGCTTTTCTCTCACTGAGAGAAAAAGTCTCTTCCTGCAAACGAAAAAAATACTATTAGCTGTTTAATAAAAGCCCCGGCTAACTGCCGGGGCTTCTCCATTGTTCCCGTAAAGAACCCTTATTGAATAACCACACCGGCATTACCACCACGGTATGCTTTGTTATAGTTACTCAACACAACAGGTGAACTGTAGATGTAATCATCGGCACTGAACTGCCACATGATATCTCCTTTCAGGTTAACAGCATATAAGGTTTTACCTACTGTGAGGAACAGGTTGTTATTAGCCACTACTACAGATGACATAGCACTGATACTTTCTGTTCTGTTATGGAAGGTAATTTGAGCCTGCATGCGTCCGCTGCCGGTAGTTCCGAGATCTTTCTGCCAGAGTATGCTTTCGTTGATCACATCAAAAGCTACCAGTAATCCGTTTTGAGAAAGCATATAGAGTTTGTTGTCATTTACAGCAGGGGTGTTATAGTAATAATAAAAACTACTGCCATCCGGCATTTGATAGGTGTGTTTTAATGCACCATCTGCAGCATTGAAAGCATAAATCTTATTATTGGTATAATAACCTGCAATAAACAACATACCATTGTTATACACTACTGAGGCGTTTTCTACCATTTCACCCACCATGCGGCTCCAAACTTCCATACCGGTAGCAGCTTTTACAGCACTGAGCTTACCGCTGCTGCTGAGGATATAGATGATACCGTCGTTGATAGCCGGGTTGTTGTGATAACATCCGTAATTACTCCTGTATTCCCATTGTTTGATACCATCCTGGCTTACACCAAACAGGTATCCGCCGCAGGTACCCATGACATACAGATCTTTTACAATGTTGAGTGAGTTGGCATCATAATCATTCGGCACCATAAATTCCTTTACTGCCACGCCACCACCTAATGTATAACCGGTGATTTTTTCAAAGTAATCACTGTAGTTAGGAACATAAGCAACGTTGTTCATAATTACCGGTGAAGCATAGTAACCGGCATAAACATAGTTTTTAGTCCATTTTACAGTACCATCGGGTGTATTAAAGCAGAAGAGCTTTTCATTACCCCTGTCAGCAAACACCACTGCATCCTGAGTTACAGCAGGTGATGAAATGTACGAACCGCCGGCACCCTCTGTATTACGTTTCCACAACAGTAAACCTGATTGTGCATTTACAGCATAAAAACCACCGCTTTCATCATTCACAAACACAAACTTGTTCTGATCCAACGGAACAGGCTCTTCCGTTACTGTTTTTTTACATGCGTTCAAAGCCAACAATGCGATCATCAGCCAGAACGCTTTAAACATCGTTTTCATAAACTCCGTTTTAAAGGTTGGCTTGATACAGCGCAGGATACGTTTCTGAAACGTATAGTCCGTTCATCAAGTCTGAATATTGTTTCAAATGGATTTGCCGTAGCAGATGGGTTTACGGAAACTGCCGGTTTGCAATCCTCCAAGCCGGAGTATTTATTTAAGTCATAGCTGTAAGACTGTTTCAAAGGTACGGTGAGGAACAGGCGATTTCCAAATGATTTTCATCATATAAACAGTAACGCCGTTGAGCAGGCGAAAACAGATGGCTGTTATAATAAACAGCTCATCATTACTTCATCCAGGTAACGGTCTTCCGCTTTTTGATAGGTGTATTTGCGGAGAATGCCTTCTTTCTGAAAACCCGCCCTTTCATATACATGCATGGCTTTTTCATTAATGGCCGCAACACTCAGCTCCAATCGTTTATATCCTTCCGCATCAGCAAATAATTTGATTGCTTCCATGAGTTGTACGCCATAACCATTACCTGCAAAGGAAGGGTGAATACCAATACCGCCCACATACAATACATGAGCACTGCGGTGTTCTTCAGGCACCAGTTTGCACATGCCCACCGGCAACTCTTTTACTTCAAACACATACAAAACATTCCGCTGCAATAGTTCCTGAAAGATGGGTTGAAAATGCACCGCATCCATGGGCTCATACAGTAACCACGGATTGATGGCCGGGTGCATGTAGAGTTCAAATATGAATTCAAAATCAGAAGTAGTAGCGTGGTGAATCATGTGTTGAAGTTATCGAATATAAAAAACGATTGTTATACTTTTTGGTATGACGGCCTCTGGGCCGTACCGACCAGTTAAAGCACTGCTTTTTTCAATGCTTCCACTGTTTTCTTTTCGCTTCCGATGAAGATGGATTGGTTGATGATGACTACAGGACGTTTTAAAAAAGTGTATTCCTCTAATATGTATTGGCGGTACTCTTTTTCTGTAAGCTGTTTATCTTTCAAACCCAGCTCTTTGTACTTTAAAGCACGGCGGCTGAAGAGTGCTTCGTAACTACCGGCCATTTGCTTCATAGCATCCAATTGGGCAGGCGTTATTTTCTCCACTTTAATATCCTGCATTTCAAAACCTTTTTGAGCAATGCCTGTTTCCTTAATGATGGCCTGGCAGGTGGTACAGGTGCCAAGGTGATAGATTTTTTTCATCTGCGTAACAAAATTACCTTTCGGGCAACCAATATAACATTAAACTGCTGTTTTAGTTGAAACCTACTGCTGTACAAACCGAATTTTTAAAGATTGTGAATGAGAACCAGGGTATCATCCGCAAGGTTTGTCATATGTACGGTCGTGATGAAGCGGGCAAAGAAGATCTGTACCAGGAAATTGTGATACAGCTCTGGAAAGCATACGGAAGTTTCAGAGGGGAAAGTAAGTTCAGTACCTGGATGTACCGCATAGCTCTGAACACCGCCATCTCTGATTTACGCAAACAAAACCGCCGGGTAGACCTCCAGTTTCCTGAGTTCATACCAAGAGAAGAGGCTGATGTAAAAGATGATGCCAAAGAAGAACAGTTAAAACAAATGTATGCGGCCATTCAAAAACTGAGCGATGTAGAAAAAGCGATTGTAATGCTGTACCTGGAAGATAAAAGTTATGAAGAAATGGAAGAGATACTTGGTATCAGCAATGGCAACCTGCGGGTAAAAATGAACCGTATCAAAGATAAATTGAGAACATTTACAAAGGAGGAAGCTTATGGAACTTGAAGTATTAAAATCAGCATGGAAAGAGGTGGGCAGCAGTGCTGCATCCACTTCACCTGAAGAGCTGGAGCAACTGCTGAGTAAAAAATCTAAGAGCCCTATTGCCAAACTCAAGCGCAATTTGTTTTGGGAGTTAATGGTAGTGGTGGTAATGTATGGAGGTACCATTATTTATTATCTCTTACAAAATCAAACCGGTATGTTGTACCTGGCGTTGATGATGGCTGTATTGGGCGCTTTGTACGGTTGGTATTACATCACCAAACGCAAACTGCTTTTAAATATGGAATGTGTAACCTGCGAGGTAAAAAGCAACCTGAGCACGCAACTTGTTACACTTGAAAAATTACTGAAGCTGTATTTGTGGGCAGGTACCTTGCTGGTACCGGTTATTTTAATGGTTTCCGGTGTAATTGTTTATTTCACCTCACCGTTACCAAAGGATGTGCCGCTGAGTAAAGAAGCGTTCTTTATTTATTTTTTTATAGCGCTGTTTATCATTTCGCTGGTATTTACAGTTCCTGTTTTCTTCTTAAACAAATGGTACATTAACCTGCTCTACGGCAGGCATGTAAAAAAACTAAGACAGATTGTAAATGAAATGAATGAACTTCCTTTTAAGAATTAACCAATCCAAGCTTTTCATGAAATCATTCTTTGTATCCCTCCTTCTTTGTGCCGGTCTTTCAGTAAACGCACAAAATGAAAACAGCCTGCTCTGGGAAATCAGCGGCAACGGCTTACAAAAGCCTTCTTATCTTTTTGGTACCATTCACATGATTTGTAAAGAAGATTTTATCATGTCGCCGGTGGTGGAGCAAAAATTCAGTGCGGCTGAAAAGATTTTCCTGGAAATAGACATGGATGATCCTGCCATGCAGATGAAACTGATGAAACTGGCGGCACTTACCGGCGGACAAAGTCTGAAAAAAATATTTGGTGATGATTATGCACTGGTAGATAGTTTTTTTAAATCAAAACTGCAGATGCCGCTTGTTATGTTCAATGGTTTTAAACCCATGATTGTCATGAGTATGCTGTATTTGAAAATGCTGCCCTGCAGCAGCAGCGAATCTTATGAACAATATTTTATGACGCTGGCCAAACAGCAAAACAAAGATCTGCAGGGGCTGGAAACGGTAGAAGACCAGATGAAAGTGTTTGATGATATACCGGATAGTGTGGAAGCCAAAAACATAATAACGATGATTCGTGACTACGAACAACAGCAGCAGCAATTTGCTTCCATGGTGGCAACGTACAAAGAACAGAATCTGAATAAGCTGATGCAATCAGTGGAAGGTTCTCCCGACCTGATGAACGCTGAAGAAGCACTGCTCACCAGGCGCAATAACAACTGGATTCCTGTAATGGAACAAAACATGAAAACAGGCGGTTGTTTCTTTGCTGTAGGTGCAGCCCATCTTGCCGGTAAAAACGGTGTGATCGGTTTGTTGCAAAAAGCAGGTTATACGGTGAAGGCTGTAAAGATTCAATAAGCTTTCTTTTGCCTGCTCAGTTCATCGGAATAGCTATCAACTGATTTTCCTGCCAGAAACTACTGCCTATAGCACCCACGGCCGCTCCTGTAGATGGTGCAGCTCCATTGCGTGAGCAAGAGGCCCAGAGATAGTACGTTTTATTAGCTCCTGAAGAATTGTTGATGAGTATTTGTCCTGATGCAAATGAAAAGGTATTGGAATAGCTGAAATTTCCACTGATGAGTCCACCTGTGCCGGGCACCACATCAGATGTACCCACTCCGCTCACAGCACTTTCAGTTAAATTGGTTCTGATAAAAATACCTCCGCCGGCAGGTAATGCTACACAGTTAATAAGCAGGTTTGCAATAATAACCCAACGACCCGGAGGCAGTGTGATACTGGCTGTAGTGTATTTAGCAGTACCCCCGCTGGGGAAAGAACCCATTTCAGAAAAATCAAAATTCACGCCTGTTCCAAAACTTCCCACCCGTACTGCCTGTGTGCTGTTTAATTGTGTCCAGCTGGCCACACCATTGGCATCGCTGGTTAATACTCTTCCATTGGCCTGTGTACCATCCTGGTAACGAAGTTTGCCTGTTTGTGTATTCATTACAAAAGCCCAGCCGGCACCGTTATTACCAAACAAACCAACAGAGTTATCATTTTCCATTCCTACAAACGCTCTTTCTGTATTGGTACTTGCATTGAGCCAGATACCGGCACTGTTTGTAGTAGCATCTACACTGCGGATACGCATGCGGCCGTTTACATCCAGACGATAGTTAGGCGTAATACCCCCAATACCTACATTACCTGTTCCGGTAATACGCATTAATTCATTGGATGTGGCTGCTGATGTGGCTGCATAAAATACATGATCTGCACCTGATGCATCGGTTTGATACCTAAGCGTGCTGCCATTAATTCCAAATCCATAGTATTGATGATCATTATTGTTCACATCATACAACACTATCTTCCGGTTAGCCAGCGAAGTGTTAAATTGAAGGGGGGCATTAGGTGAAGAATTTCCTATGCCTACATTACCGGCTCCTGTTATCCGCACCAGTTCCTGCGAGCTTGCTCCACTTATAGCAGAATAGAATACATGAGAAGCTGTTACAGAGGGCGCCTGGTATCTTACTACAAACCCATTCCCGCTAAAACCAGCATATTCATGATTATTGTTTGCAAGTTCCCAGATAACGAATTTTCTATTTAAAAGGTTATCATTCGCAAGTTGCAATGGCGCATTAGGCGTAACTGTTCCTATACCCACATTTCCTGTATTCGTTACTGTTATTCTTGGAGTACCCTGTGTTATAAGATGAAGTGCCCCTGTAAAGTTTAAACCATGGGTTCCAAAATCCACATCATTGGTTGTTACACTTTGATTAAAGCTTCCAATATAACCCTTGGGTGAACCATTTTCCGAAAGGGTAATATACATTTGATTGCCTCCGTTGAATGTAGAAATATTTGACTCAGTTCCGCTTACATGAAACCGTTCTGCCGGAGTAGTGGTGCCAATACCTACAAATCCACCGCTGTTATTATTATAGATGTTATTACTTCCGTTCAGCGTCCAGTAGCTTTCGGCACTTAATCGAATCCAATTGGGAACAGCTGGTGTACCTGCATTATAATAAAACCCTGTAAGCCCGTCTGTTTGATACACCAATAAACCGGTGGCCGGTGTGGCAATAGCTGTTCGTTGCAGTAAAGTCATGCGGGGCAGGAGGAGTCCTTTGTTCGTAGCGCTTACATCCAGCATGGCTGATGCATCTGCGGTAGCACCTGTACCATTTACAGCAAGACCCTGTGCAAGAGCTTTATCTCCAATGAACAAAAGAAGCACAGCGAATAGTATATTTTTCATATTCATCTTTTTTAAAATTGATAAGAAATCAGGTTTTGCCAATTGGATTCAGGTACTGTTGGTATCTGTGGGGGTGATTGCAGGTGTTTCTATTCATCAAAGCCTTACAACTGCAATGGCTGCTAATTGAACAGCCATCAAAAATCATCAAAGCTCTTATGTCGATCAATCCCTAAAAAGCAGGAGATTTTGAACGAGGCCACACATTAAAAAAACCGGCGACACAGAAGCATCGCCGGCTGAAACTTTATAAGGGGCTTTTCATTATTGTTTCATAAACCGGAAGGTTTGTATGCCTTCTGCTGTTTGCAGCTGGATGATATAGACACCTGCGGTAAGTTTTGAAACATCAACCCGGTGCTGACGGGTTCCTTCAGCTACCTGTTGCTGCAGTACCAGTTGTCCCGAGTTGTTGAACATACGAAGTGTCATCCGCTCTGCAGGATTACTGAAGAGCAGTGTGGTTACTGATGTTGCAGGGTTAGGTGTGAGTGTGATAGCGTTGATATCCTTCCTGTTCACCCTTATGGTACTGCTGTATATAAAGCGTCCATCCAGGTCTACCTGCTTCAAACGGTAATACAATACAGTACCTGCGAGGTCTGTATGTTTATAGCTGTAGTTATTGGTTCCCGGTGCGTTAACCGCTGTTACCGTCCCCAGCTTGATGAAGCTGTTGTTGTTTTCACTGAACTCAACTTCGAAGTGTGAAGTGTTAATTTCATTATCCGTTGTCCATTTCAATTGCACATCATTATCAACAGAAGTAGCGGTAAACGAGAGGAACCGCAAAGGCAAACCGGAACTGTTGCTGGTAACACTGAACGGAGAGAAATTGGTATATCCTGTTTCAAACCTGCTGTACCTGCCGATGGAATCCTGTAATGCCGCTGCAATGGTGCCCAGTTGCCAAGTACTGGTGTAATGTGCTACACGACTAGCCATTCGGCCAAAGGCCGCTTGCTCATCATCTGCAAACCAGTAGAGTTGAATGATAGCATTGCTGCCACCCGGCACATCTTCTTCAATAAACCAGGTGCGGTTTACATAGCCTGTATTGATAAAGCTACCACCGGTTCCGTTGGTCAATACAAATGGTACCACACGTACTGAGAAATTATCCTGTGTTCCGTTGTTGATGATTTTTGCAAAGTTTGATTTATACAAAGAAGGACCTACGGGGAACACATTTATTGCCGCAGCATTTACAATACGCAACTTGCCGGTTCCGTTGGTTACAATAAAGTGTGCGGTATCATAATTGAGAATAGCTCCGTTTACTGTTAAATCAAAATTGTCTAACAATATCTTGCCGCCTATCCATCCGGGTAATTGCTGCGGTAATCCCTGTTGCATATCCAGGTTATTAACTATCAAACTTGCTTTTAACCGAACAACCGTGTTGAAAGGCAGTGTATCATTATTATTTAACAGGTTGGATTCAAAGGGCGAGCAGTTTACAATTTCGGCCACAACTAATCCTGAATCCACGGCAAAGAAGAGTTTTCTTGCAATAGTGGTATTCGCATTAGGCGCCAGCGTAAACTGTGCACTGTCAATGGAGAGAAGTGTGCCTGCTGCATCAAACACTTTAAGTCTTGCCCATGCAGTTCCGGTATTGGTGCCTGCATTTCGTATTTGATAGGAAACAGTAACACTGTCACCTGCATTAAATCCATTAGGGTTGAAACTGATGGGTTGTGCCACATGTTTCGTCATATCCGGTGCATCGCCCACAATGATAATTCTTGTAGCCTCGTTGTTGTTTTCATCTTCTTCGTCTACAAGATTGGCTTCATCTACAACAATCTTCACCACTTTTAACCCGGGGATGAGTGACGAATAAGTAACCGTTGCTGCCACCGTAGTATCCTGTCCTATCTGCAATGGATTGAATGGAACAGGTGCACCCAGTTGAACATTGTCAACATAAAACTTCATGGTGCTTGTCGGAGCTACCCTGTTACCAATATTCTTCACCGTACCAACAATGGAGATGTTTTGTGCTGCATTAGGATTTAAACTGCTGGGCGAAATAAATTGTGATAATACCTGGAAATCTTCTTTACTGTCTGTTACCACAATATTGTATAGCGATGTGTTATTGGTTTCATTGATTTCACAGGCAACATTCGCCGTATCAGTTGTTACAGTTACTATTGCATTACCCGGAGCTGTAAAGGTGTAATTGAACGACGCCACTGCCGGGAACTGTTCACCGGCTTTAATCACCGGAACGAGTGCACTGCCGATGGTGTTGCCATTGTAAACAAAACGAACGGTAACATCTTTTACATCTCTTGTACCCAGGTTGCGGATATATGCATTGAATTGTTTGGCCGTGTTTACCCTTACTCTTACCGGATTGGAACCTGTTCCAAACTCACCTGCTACCTGAATGGGTGTAATATCAGTACCAAACTGAATGCTTCGTGTATTATTGGTTTCATTGCTTTCATTCACCGTTCCTGTGGCATCAGCAAATGCTGTAATGGTAACAGGACAAGCTTTATCATCTGAGAGCACATTGAAAACACGTGAACCTGCTGTAACAGAACCTTTTTCTCCAATACCTGCAACGGCTGTATTGCTGCCAATAGGTAATCCTCCATCTAAGAACTGAACTTCAAAAGCACCGGCTGCAATACCTGTATTACGTATAGTAGCACTAAAAGTGATGGCTGAACCAACAGTAACATTGGTATTTGATGGTACAATACGGTCCACAATCAAATCCGGCAGTGGCACCACAATCGTAGCTTCAAACCAGTTGTTGTTTTCGTTGACTTCTGTTACCAGTGCTGTTGTATCTGTAACAATACGTATCCTGTAAGTACCTGCGGCCAGGCCGGGCAGATTTACAGTAATGGGCACAGTACCGCCACCGGGTATGGTAGCTACAGTTGTTTCAAACAACGGTACAGGAGCTCCGGTAATATCAACCACACGTACCACATGTGCACCCGCTGTGCCACATTGAATATTGGCATCATTAAACTGGAAGGTTCTGAATCCTGTTTGTGAAAAATTGTTGATGGTAAGGTCAGGCGCATCAGGCGTAGCCACAATGGTGGTACCTGCAGTAGCAGTTTCGTTCGTGAAGATGCCATTGTAGGTTGATGATGGAATCTGGAAGAACTCATTGTACTGGTACGTAGCAATAGCCGTGATATTATTAGGACCCACTGTATTCAATGGCACAGTTACCGGGTAGATTTTTACATCGCCGGGGAAGGTAGCTTCGCTGCCAAAATCTGGAAGGTCGTTGGTGAAATAGGTTTGAATCAACACACCGTTGTTGAAAATTTTCACGGTGTCTTTCCAGATTCTGTCCCAAGAACTCCAGAAGTTGGCGGTGTTTCTGCCACGATAAGTAATCGTTACGTTCGTTGTTGCAGTGCTGCCCACCACAGTAGCACAAGGAGCTGTAGAACTTGTAACTACTATTGTTGCGTTTCCGGTAATTGGTGGTGCGCCACATGCATTAGGCGGCAGACATTGTACACTTATCGAACCTGTAAAGGTGTTGCTGGTAAAGGTGAAATCAGTAACACTTACAGTATAAGTAATAGTACCACCGCATGGCGGGTTTTGTACAATCAGGCTATAGTTACCGCTTGCATCCGTTGTTGTTTTAAGAATTGCTGTGCCGGTATTAATAGTTACTTCTGCTCCGGCCACAGATGTGGGTGAGCCCGTACCAAAGTATTGTGCACTACCACTGAAGATGAGCCGCTGGCCCGGACAGTTCTGCACCGTTGCGTTTCCTGTAACGGTAATACCACCGGGTAATGTGGGTGTACCTACAATCACCGGACGGATGGCATAGTTGTTCAGCACATTACTTTCATTCAATGTTCTGGCAGAATCAATCCATACTTTAATCGGATAAAATCCTTCTGCTGCAAATGAAAGTGTTCTTGTAACTGTTGCAGTACTGTATGCATTGACTGCTGCAACGGTTGTACTTCCAATCAAAATCGTATCACGATAAAATGAAACCGGCACATTCACAGCATTGAAGGCGCTGTTATTGGTAATGTTGGCCGTAACCGTAAAAGTTTCACCTTGCAATGGATTGGTTTTGCTGAAACTGATATCATTGGCAAATAATCTTAAATCCAGTTGCTGGAAGGTTACAATCGGTCCGCTGTAATAAACGGTGTTTACGGATGTAGCCGCATTGCCCAATGCATCATTGGCAAAGAAACGATAACCCAGCGTGTTGCTGTAGGATGTATAGTTAACCGTGTAAAAATATACGACGCCATTTACATAATCAGTGCTTGTACCTTCTTTACTCATTGCATAAATGCCTTCGCCGCCATCTGTAAAGTCCTGATCGCCGTTTATATCCAATCCTATCAGCGGATGGCCCGGGGCCGGAGGCCTGTTATCGGCAGAGCGGTACACCACTCTGTAGGTAAATACGCCCAATTGACCTGCAGCAGGATTCACACCACGCACTCCATCATATGGTGATGCAGCAACAAAGTTTAACACCGGTGGTGTAGATGGTGTAAAGCCGGTGCCACTAAGCGTAGTCGTTACTGAATCGGGTCCGCCTGCAGTTGCTTTTATTTTCAAAATACCGTTGTAAGTTGTAACTGCTGTTGGATTAAATGCAATTGGTAGATTCAGCGTACTACCCACAGGAATAGTAGCTCCCGGAGTGAAGGTGGGCACAAATGCAGCATTACCTGTACTTACTTCACTTAAAGTAACAACAGCATTACCTGTGTTACGAATGGTGAAGTTGAAATTGGAAGAGTTGCCCGTTTGCACATTGCCGAAGTTGTATCCTGTAGCAGGCTCTAATGTCCAGGAATTGATGACTGCCACACCTGTACCTTTTACTGGTGTTTTGTATAAACCTGCCGAAGTTTGCACAGCGATAGAATCATTATAGACTCCTGCTGCTGTAGGTGTAAAGCTGATACGAATGGTATCCGTTGATAATGGATTCACCGTTCTTGTACTTGTAAAGTTGGAAGTAAAGGGTGCGCCTACTGATACACCTGTAATGGTTTGTGCAGTAGTGCTGTTATTTCTTATCACCAAACTTCTGGTTGCAGTAGTATTAATCACAGTTGATGGAAACACTACACTGTCAGGCAAAACAGAAATAGTACCTACCTGGAACGTGCGGAGATTGGTTAAACTCCATTTACCATCAGCAGTACGACTGCGTACATAAAAATTATGCGGCCCTACTGATAATGCAGTTGTGCTGATGCTGAGCGGAATATCTGTAATGTTTGTACCGGGTGTTATGGTGATGGGTGTGCCGTTACCAAGCCCGGGGTCTGTATCAATAAAATACTCTGCCTGCACAATGTTTTGTGGAGCCGGTGGAGCAGCGGGATAATTTGGTGCTGTACTGTTACTGAAGCTGCGGATGTTGGTAATACTCCATTTACCATCAGCATCCTGGCTGCGGATATACAAAATATGCGGACCCACAGGTACGCTTGTTAAGTCTATCACAGCATTTAAGTTGGCAATATTAGTATTAGGCGTGATAGTAATGGGAGTGCCGCTTCCATAAGGAATGTTTGTATCCAGTACATATTCCAATCGTACAATGTTGATATTAGCAGGAGGCGCTGATGGATAGACTGGGGCAACAATATAACTGAAAGGTCGGTTACCATTGGTGATGCTCCATTTACCATCTGCATCCAGTGCCCGGATGTAGAGTGAATAAAATCCCTGCGGCAATGCACCAAGGTTAATGGATTGATTGAATCCATTGATATTTTGTTGCGGTGTTATCGTAAGTGGTGTGCCATTACCCATACCCGGGTCGGTACCCCCATAAGGAAGTATTACATATTCCACTCTTACAATATTACCCGGAGCCGGTGGTGCAGTGGGATAAGGTGCTTGTGCAAAGGCTGCAAGCCACAATTGCAGCAGCACCAAGGTGGTGATGATTCGTCTCATAAAATTGTTTTAGTTGTTAAATGATAACGAACCTTCTTAGTTATTGGAACGTGTGCTGATGGTAACATTCAATGGTTGACCCACCGGAACAGAAGTTGGTACTGTTAACGAGTAAATGGTAGGGATGGGTGGAATACCGCTTAAACGATAAGGGTCTGGTGTACCAAAAGGGCCGCAATCAGGTGTAACACCACTTACTGTTTCACCGGCGCCAAGAGCAGGAGAGCCGGCAGCTAAGCGCCATTGTCCGTCTGTACTGTTACCTGTACTGCCCACAACAATTACTGATTGTGCAAAGCCCTGCAGGTTTCCATCACCGGCGGGCAATACACCTGCAAACTGAGAAATGTTATTGCGGATGGTGGAGAACGTTACATTAAAACTTCCTGCACTTATGTTAAGCAAAATGTTATTGGCAAAATACGCATTGGTAATGGTAGCACCGTTTCCAAATAGATTGTTACGTATCAACGCACTGGCAATATTACTGGGGTTAAACACAAAGGATGAAGTGATGATGCAATTGGTAACTTCCAGGTTATCGTAATAAAACTGAGGTGTTGTAGAAACGCCATTGAAATAACATTTATTGAAAACAATATTCTGTGCTCTGTTGGAGGTGCTGGCAGCAGTTGTATTCCAACTGATGTTGCTGAAGCGGCAACGTTCAAACCGGATATTATCTGCCCTTGGGTCCAGCCATAAATCAATACGGATATCAATACCTAAAAAACGGGAACCTGAGGCCAATGAATCAAACCGTAATGCACCATTAAAAAATGCTGCTTCAGCATTTGCCTGTAACCCTGTGTTAGCACTACTGCCGGAAAGAAAATAGCCGGTGCCGATAAATACCAATCGTTTATTGATATTACTGCTATTGGCGTAAGCTGTGGGAGAGCCTTCTAAATAAACCGTATCACCGTTAAGTACAGAAGCATTGGCCACACAGGCATCAAATGTGGTAAAGTCAGTAGCAGCACCGGGGATATTATTTACCCTCCAGATTTTTGCGGATACAGAACTGCTTATGAATAGTACAAACATAAAGGCCAGCGTAAAATTTTTGCGTAACATAGTGTTATATTTTATTTGTAAAAAATGAAGTGATGATTTACAGGATGTGGAAACGTTAGCTCTTTACAGGGACAGGATATCACAAATATTTAAAGCCCTGGTGGCCGGGGCAATCCCTATAAATCGGGAGATTGTTTTATGCTTTTGTAAAATCATTAAAAACAGGGAGTTCTTTTTTACACTGCTACTGCTTAATTTGTAAAGGCATCACTTGTCTTGTAAAATCATGATTCGATATTGTTTTATTTTGATAGCAACATTCTGCTGCAGCACCACTGTTTGTTCACAGGACAATGTGTTGCCCGATAGTTTGCGACAATTATTACAGCAGGCTAAAGAAGATTCTGCGGGAGTGGAATTATACCTGAGCGCCGGTGCAGCCGTTGAAAATTCAGACTTAACAACTGCACTCAACTACTATTCTAAAGCCCTGCAGATAAGTAAACGCACCGGAAGCAAACGAATCATTGCCAAATCCATGATTTATTACAGCAGCGCCATGTACGTATCCGGCAAAAATGACTCGGGCTATTATTATAATGAACAGGCTCTGCATATGGCAGAACAGATACCGGATACTTTATACATGGGTATTTGCATGACGAATATGGCAGCAGCATTGCAGCAATTAGGGAATACGGATGAAGCACTTGGATATTTACTGCGTGGCCAAAAGTTACTGGAGCGCTCCAAAAATCTGAAACTTAAAAATTATGAAGCCCAGTTGTATTCTCTACTTCAGTCTGTTTACACTGATCGGTGGGAGTATGATAAGTCTATATCGTTTGGTGAAAAAGTTTTGAAGCTTGCTGATGAACTGGATAACAAAAGTTCAAAAGTTATTGCGTTACTCAACCTGGGCGTTTCTTATCGTGAAAAAGGCCAATTATCCACGGCAAAAAATTATATCGTACAGGCAAAAAAACTTGTTGTTGAGCTGGGCGACACAAGGTTACTGGCTGCCGCACTTCTTGCAGAAGCTTCTGTTCTTGAAAAACAAGGAGCTTATCTGCAAATATTACCACTTGCGCAAAAAAGTCTGCAGCTATGCCGGGAAAGCGGCGCAGCAGATATGGAATTAGTTGCGCAGAGAGCTATTGCCACCTGCTGGTTACAATTGAAAGATTATACCAAGGCAACACAGTTTGCAAAAGAAGCACTGGAGTTGAGCCGCAAACAACAGGTAAAAAAAGAGGAAGCAATTACATGGAGGCTTTTATCAAGAATTGAGTATGCAAAAGGAAATGTAACGGAAGGTGCTGCTTACGAACGAACTGCTGATGAACTCACCATCCGGTACACAAATGAACTGGTTTCCTTCCGCTCGGCTCATCTTGAAAAAAAATATGAAACGGAAAAAAAGAACCTGCAGATTCAGCAATTGAACCAGGACCGGAAGTTAAAAGCATTATGGAATTATGTGCTCGCCGGTTCTGTAATTACACTCCTGCTTATAAGTGTGCTCAGCTACCGTACCTACCGGCAAAAACAAAAACTGCAACAACAGCAGATTGCCGAATTAGAAAAAGAAAAACAATTACTCGCTGCCGAAGCTGTTTTAAAAGGACAGGAAGAAGAGCGAACCCGGTTAGCCAAAGACTTGCACGATGGATTAGGCGGTATGCTCAGCGGCATTAAACATTCATTTAATACTATGAAAGGTAATTTGATTTTAACCCCGGAAAATGCACAGGCATTTGAACGCAGTATGAACATGCTGGACAGTTCCATTAAAGAACTTCGGATGGTGGCGCATAACCTGATGCCGGAAAGCCTGCTCAAGTTTGGGCTGGATACAGCTTTGAAAGATTTTTGTGAAAGCATTACAGGCGGCGGTGCTTTAAAAATTGCTTATCACGGATTTGGAGTAGAGGGCTTGCGTTTGGAAAGTAATACTGAAATTACATTATACCGGGTGGTACAGGAACTGGTGAATAACAGCATTAAACATGCACAAGCTACTGAAGCTATTGTACAAATAGAAAAACAAGGTAGCTTGCTCACTATAACGGCAGAAGATAACGGTAAAGGTTTTGATGTGAGCATACTGGAAACAGCCAAAGGCATGGGCTGGGCTAATATCAGAAACCGGGTGGAATATTTAAAAGGAAAACTGAACATCCACTCAGAACCCGGAAGAGGAACCGGTGTTACCATTGAATTAACTGTTACATGAAACTGAGGCTTCTTTTAAACTTGATACTGCACTTTCTGCTGCTGAACGCAACAGCTCAAACCAATCGTACAGCAGATAGTTTGAAGCATCTCATCAACCAATCCAAAGAAGATACTTCAAGAGTATTATTGTACTATCAATATGGCGAACAGTTTGAAGTAAGTCAACCCGATACTGCCATCGCCTACTATCAACAGGCTAAACAATTATCAGAACAGCTGCAGTATAAAAACGGGCTCCGTCTTTTTACCAGTTACTACATTGTTATTTTAAACAACCAGGGGCGTTTTCGTGAAGCGCTGGATTTATGCAGGGAGGCCGTAGCTGTGTATGAAAAAGAAGGAAACAAAACCAACCTGGCAGCGGCTTATATTAATGTGGGCAGTGAGTGGCAATATCTTTCTGATTTTGAACAGGCCGCAACAGCTTATTTAAAAGCCAAACAGTTGAGTGATGAAATGGGTAATAAAAAATACCAGCGTGTGTGCAATAATAACCTTGCTTCTGTTTTTAATTCATTGCAACAGTATGATAAGGGGCGCAGCTATGCCGTAACAGCTCTTGGTATTGCTGAATCATTAAACGATGATTATGCCATTGCTTCTTCCACCATCAATATCGCCACCTCTGATTTTTACCTGAAGCGTTATAATGAATCCCTTGAGCTGTATGTGAAAGTAGAAGCCTTAGGACAAAAGATGGGAGACCCTATCATCATCATGGACGGATGGATGGGCATGGCTGATAATTACAGGGAATTGAAAAACTATGCAAAGGCTGAGGAATATTATCAAAAGATCATTTCCTCTTCTGTTGCCAATAACACACCTGAGTATGAGATGTATGCCTGTATGGGTTTGAGTGATACCTACCTGCGGCAGCAACGTACCGGGGAAGCAGCACCGGTTTTACAAAAAGGTATTCTGCTGGCGCAACAATTAGGAACAAAAAACGAGTTGAGAGATCTGTACCTGCGTGCAGCAGAGTTGTATGAACTGCAGCGGGACTATCAAACCTCGCTCAGCTATGAAAAAAAATTCCGTTTGCTGAACGACAGCATTTTCAATGAAAAAAACACCGCTACCATCAACCAGTTAGAAGCCCGTTATGAGTTTGAAAAAAAAGAAGCTCAGATACAACAACTGGAAGCTGATAAAAAAATTCAGCAGCTTTCTATCAGGCAGAAAAATTTGTTCAACTATCTCTTTGCAGGCACGGCGCTCGCTTTTATTTTCATTTCTATTCTCATCTACCGCACTTACCGCCAAAAACAAAAACTACAACTACAACAGATTGCAGAATTAGAAAGAGAAAAACAATTACTGGCAACGGAAGCCGTGTTAAAAGGACAGGAAGAAGAACGTACCCGGCTGGCCAAAGACTTACATGATGGTCTGGGTGGAATGCTCAGCGGCATACGACATTCCTTCACCAATATTAAAGACAACCTCATACTTACAGAAGAGAATGCGCAGGCCTATGAACGGAGCATGACGATGCTGGACAGCTCCATTAAAGAATTAAGAACTGTAGCCCACAACCTGATGCCGGAAAGCCTGGTACGTTTTGGACTGAATACAGCGTTGAAGGACTTTTGTGAAAGTATTACCGGCAGCGGTAAACTTATAGTACGTTATCATTTCTTTGGAACAGAAGAACTGAAGCTCGAAAAAAACACAGAGATTACTTTGTATCGTGTGATACAGGAATTGCTTAATAACAGCATGAAACATGCACAGGCAACAGAAGCGATTGTGCAGTTACAGCAGGAAGAACAACTGCTTACGGTAACGGTGGAAGATAACGGAAAGGGATTTGATACCAAACTGCTTGAAGCATCCAAAGGCATCGGGTGGAGTAATATCAAAAACAGGGTGGAGTATTTAAAAGGTACAGTAACCATTGCATCAGAACCAGGTAAAGGAACGGGAGTAACCATTGAACTGCCGATTTAATTATTGAGCATTAAAAATGATAATTATGGCTGCATTAACGGTTTTTATAGTAGACGATCATTTTATGGTGATTGAAGGTATTCAATCATTATTACAGAGTGAACGGGATGTACAGGTAATCGGGCATGCTTCCAGTGCTGCGGCCTGCATGGCTTTTCTCCAGCAAAAACAACCGGATATCATTTTAATGGACATTAACCTTGGTACAGAAAGCGGAATTGATCTGTGCAAAACAGTTAAGGAAAAATACCCGCAGATCATGATACTGGCACTGAGTACTTTTAACCAGTTCAGTTTTATTGATAAGATGATTGAAAACGGTGCTTCGGGTTACTTGCTAAAAAATGCGGAACGTTCTGAAATAAAAGAAGCCATACTGTTAGCAGTGAAAGGCGGCACTTATTTAAGCAGGGAAGTGAGTGAAACTTTAAAAGCAGTGGAAGATGGCCGTAAAGATAAACCCGCATTAACCCGCCGTGAAAAAGAAGTGCTGGAACTGATTGCGGACGGATTGAACAGCCAGGAAATTGCCGATAAATTATATATCGGCGTTTCTACTGTTGATACACACCGTAAAAACCTGCTCATTAAGTTTGGTGTAAAGAATACAGCCATGCTTATAAGAATGGCAGCAAAATTACAAATGATTTAACTGTACTGCATTATACTTCAACTGCAACGGTAGATGGGTACCCTCATTTACAGGTTTGCAGGTTAACTTACTAACAGATTTGAATTTCAGATATACACTCTTTACAAATTAATCGAACGAAGAGAGCATAACTCTCACAGAGGGAAACACAGCGCCAGATCCTAAGCCTTTATTGTATAACATACGCTTTCAGGTTTAAACAGTTGCAGGCCGAATAATGCTGCCTGCATCATAAAAATTGATGGCACCGGATCATTTCATTATCAAATCCACATGCGTTACAATTTCATTATCAGCTTTCTTTTTATCAAAGAAACGGCATTGGAGATGATAGGTTTGCCCGGCCAGCATAGGATCACCGGTGGTGAGTTTGGCACGCAGGTTTTTTCCTTCGGTTGCAGGTAACCCTTCTTTTGAATCGGCAAACAAATCAGGAAGGTTGAGCAGTTCTTTTCCTGCTTTATCTGTAAGGATGAGTGTGCAGCCGGGAAAAATCTTGCCGTTTTCTTCTTTGTAATTTTCAACACCGGTTACCTGTATGTTTACCTGTGCTCCGAGCGCCACCTCGTTGCTGTTTAATTTTTTTCCTTCTTCCCCTTCGCTCAAATAGGCATCTTCAATGGCAAACCCGTTGTAAGAAGTAGAAAGCCCTGTATTCAAATCTTTTTTTACGCCTTTGCTGAAATTGCAGGAGGTGAACAGGATGGCGAGAATAATAATGCTGATGATCTGTTTCATATTTGATTGATTTTATTGTTACGCTTTTATTTGCTTTTAAACTCTTTCACGTATGGTTTGCCATTCAGCATAAGCCCAAATGCAATATCTCTAGTAATATGATACGCTTTGTGGCCTGCCCAATACGGAGTAGGCAATGCATAAACATTATCTTTCAAAGCAATATTGGTGAAGTATTGTTGTATGATTGAAATCAATGCTGTTCTTGCCAGCCTTTTTTCAATGTCAATATCTTTTTCAGGAGAGAAAACAAACTTGGCAGGTTTGTCTCCATCAAAGTGCCCTGCAATAATGGAACTGGTTGTAAGAAATGTAGCATCCTGTGTTACAAGAAATCGCTTCATTACAATATTATTCTGGATGTTATAACTTTTTAATTCGCCCCATTGCACTTCTGCAGCAGTAGAATCCATTAATCTTTTTATCCAGTCTGTTGATGCACGCTCAGCAGTTTCCACCGCCTGTTTGTTATATGTACGGGTAGAAAAATCTTTATTTAAATCAGCATGGTTTTGTTTTCCCTTGGCTGATCCATCAGGGTAAGCACCGGTTGTAAGATTTAGTTTTATCCTGTCAGCATTTGTGGTTTCGTACCAGATAGGAATATTGCTTTCACTGCCAAGCGCAATATATCTGTTTACCCAATTAGAATGCGAATAAAAATCCTGTACGGTGTGCAGGCTGGCACCCACAATATTAAGAAGAACAATTAACCTGAAACCGGGCTTTACGTCACCGGAGGCTGCATATTTTCTAAGTGCCCTGATCGTATTGTTCAAAAGTAATTGCCAGTTGTTTTCAATATCCTTTAATGTAAAAATGGCATCAAAATGCATGTACTCAAAAGAAGGATCTGCCGGCAGCTGTATTGCCGTAATGTCAACACCTCTCATTTTTTCATTAAGCACTGCATAGGCTGGGAAAAAATCTGTTATATAATTTGATACCTGTAATGCCAGCCTTGCATCAGATGAAAAGCCATTGACTACTGCGGCCTTGCGTGTGGACTCTGCATGCCACCAGGTATCAAAGGCAAATGATTGCAGCGAAACAAACAATAAAATCAGCAAAGAAATTTTTTTCATGTTGAGGCGGTTGAATTTTATTGATGTACAGAAGGGATGAATACTGTTGTTTCACAATTCATTTTCCATTATCCGCATGGCATACTGCAACTGAACCCTGTTTTTTTACAGATTAAAAATAACAGCAACTCAGTTGAAAAACCATCCCGAAAAAAGGGGATATAATTTAATAAAATGCAAACGCAGTCAAACTGCTGGTTGTTCATTCACCCGCCCACCCGTTTTAACCTCAGTTCAAACTCCACTGTTCCTTTTACAAAAGGCGTAATGTAAAGGTCAACTCCTTTCTTTAAATCATACCACAGGTAGCTTTTATAAGTTAATGGTTCGGTCCGGCGCAGTACTATTTCCTGCTGCCCTTTTTGAAAGCTGCCCATGAGGGTATCATTGCTGTTAAAGAGTTGATAGGTTTTAAACTCCTGTTTACCGCTTTCGTTTACATTGCGCAGGTATTTGTTTTTAGCTTTAGCATCTTTGTTTACATACCATCGTTCTGTAAAGAGTGCATCACATGTAACCAATGGCATGGAAAGAATAAAACTGCCGGTGGTATAATCAATCTGTAAATCATAACCGTGCAAAACACCTTGCTGCCACGCTGTTGTACTGCCTGCACGGGTGGTGCGGAAATGATCATGCGGTGTAAGGCAGCAGAGATCAGCAGTTATCACCGTTACTTCATGCAGGCTATCGTTTACATAGTTCCAGCTTTTCTTACTTCCTTCCGGTATCCATGATTCCCAGCGTTGTGCATTGTATTTATCAGGCTGGTTTACACGGATGGCTCCTTTTACGTCACGGGTGAGTTCCAGATAACCTGTATGCACCCGGTTGTAGTTTACAAAATAAGAGTATGGTTTAGGTTGATTTCCGCCACCCTTCATTTGAACCTTGTATTGAAACGTACCCACCCATCCCTGTTTTATTTGTGGTGCTGGTGGTAAAGGTGGTAATGAATCTTTTTGTAAAGAATCAATTGTTTTAGTATATGATCTGCTGTTCAGTATCAAATCATTTCTGTTCATAATTACTAACAATGTAAAAAGACTGATGCAGGGAATGAGTTTCATAAACGATATTTAATAGTTCACCACAATATTGTTGAGGTAATAAGTATCTGACGGCATTTCATTGTTTGCACGGTAGCGGCTGAAGAAATAAGCATTATAAGATACACTGCTGCTGAACACATCATTGAATGTTGCAATGGTAGCTCCGTTATCCTGCACCATCAACTGACGGCATTTACGTATTAATTGCAAACGGTGTTGATTTTTTTCTTTGTAAAAATCAGGCAACAGTATTTTCTGATTGAGCAGTGCAGTGCCGGCCCTGTTCATCACCATTAACTGCAACTGTCCGCCGTTGTTGAAATAAGGATCAAAGTACAGTATTATACGGTTGAAGTTAACAGCATAGCTATCATAAAAACTATAGTAATCTGTCTGGTTTTCGGCTGTTTTAAAACCTTCCATTACATTGTCATATTCCATCTCAGCAAGTGTTACAGCAAACAAACCGCTGTAATACGAAACATCTTTATTCCAGTTTAAGTTGAAGGTGAGTGAGAAACCATCTTCCATATTTTTATTAAACTGACGTGGATACCAGTAACCCGCTTTGTTTACTGCCAGCCACTTGCTGTTTCCGTATTCCTGTACGGCTATATTTTTCATGCCATACCATTGTTTGGGAAAACTGCCGCTTATGTCCTGTTCAAAATTTATAAACACGGGGCCTTTTTTATCCTGTTCTGTTTTGGTTTCTTTTTTAGCAGTAGTGAGTGATGCAGTAAGTGTATTACTGCTTCCGGTTTTTTTAACAGGCTCATCGGCGAGAGCGCACAATACATCTAAGTTGAATGCTTCATAAAAACGATCCATAAATAATTTTTTGGGCAGATCGCTATCCTGTCGTCTGACTCTCAGAAAAAGAAACTGTGGTGCATCCTGTGGCTTGGTTTTATCAAAAAATGAGGGGTCATCAGTCCATACGTTATAACCTTCTTTCACATCCAGTTTTTCCGGTTCTACACTTTCAGAAAGTGTTTCTACTAAAGCCGGTGCATCTAAGTTGGGTGTTTGCATTTTTTGATTATACCATTGCAGCAGATCGGTTTTCATTTGTTTAAATTCATTTAAACTCTTTTTATTTCTATCTAATAACCCGGGCCAATAGCTTTCTGCTTTTTTTTGTTCAGCCGTCATGTTATTGTACCTGGTTTCATCTTTTGCAATGGAGGCTTCATATTTGGTAATCCATCCGTTCAGTTTTTTTTCTCTTTGCTGTTTGTAAGTTGTAAATACTTCTTTACGGGTGAGTGTGCGTACGGGCAGTTTACCATTAGCACTGAAGCAATACCCTTCCGGCTTGTTTTGCATATTGTGGGTATCTGTATAAAGGATGCGGTTGCCATTGGCATCTTTTTCAATACGCAGGTTGCATATGTAAGTGCTTTGCTCAGCAGCGCCAAACTTTATATCAGTTAAACCCGGCAAACTGTAACCCAAGGCATTGAGTGTGTTCATCTGAAAATAAATCCAGCAACCGGTTTCGCCTTCCGGTTCAATTATTTTATTGAAAGGGTTGTAAGAAAATTTTTTAAGCATGAGGTAGCAGTCGTAATAACGGGGTGTGCCGGGTGTCATTGCGGGCCTGTCGCCATAAGCAATACTGAAGGTGGCATGAATGCCATCGGGTAATGGTTGAAAAATGCGTTTCAATTCATTTTGTATAGCCCGGCTGATGTTCCATTGATTGCCATACCCTTTTTGCCGCCACACCCACTGGGGTGGATACTTATCCGTATCAACCGTTTTACTAACCTGCGCAGAGGTTGTATGAAATATCAAACAGCAAAGTGCAGGAAAAAGTAAAATCCTTTTCATGTGTATTATTTGTATTCAATTTTACTTGAAGCAAAATCTGAACTTACTTCTACTTCTGTTTTGCCGCTTACCATTGAAATTTTGCCACCTGCTTCTATTACTTTTACACTTAAGGGCACATTGCTGTTACCAACTTTGATGGTTTCACTTCCTGCTTTTATACCTGCACTTGCTTTTACACCAAAGTCGTTAATACCGGTTCGGTCAATTTTTACAAAAACACCACCTTCAACACCTGCTTCTACAGCGCCTGCCATCCAATGTTTAGAACTGATATCCAAACCTGATTCGATTTCATATTCACTCCATTCACCGGTAAACAAATCTTCTGTGCGTGCTACTGATGCCAAAATCAGGTTTAACTTAAAGGTGAGCTTATTACATTCGGTTGATAATTCATGTCCACCCGGAAAAGTCATCTGCCATTTATTGTTACAGTTCACTGCATCAAAATCCGACAAACCTTTAAACGGATTGGTTTTAGGATTTCCTATACAAAGCGGTTGTGGCCCTATCTGAAAAACGTTAGCTGTGGTTTCATAAGTGAAGGATTCTAAAAAAGCGAGGTATTGTGTTTGCATCTGTAATTTGTAAATCTGAAAGTAGTCCTCATCCATACTGTACCTTGCACCATACAACAGGTGATTGATAAAACGTTTTCTTATACTGTTTGCTCTTTCAAAATACATACGCCATTGTTCATTGGCTTTTTCCAGAAAGGCATCATACACTTTCTTTTCTGCTTCACATATTTCCTGTTCCGGGCATTTTTGTCCCTCGCCGCAAAAGTTTTTATATTTCTCATCCACCGCTTTTTTTTGGCGTTCCATTTCTTTGGTCATTACTTTAATCTTTCCCTTTACAATTTCAATTTCATCCAGCAATTCTCTGTCGGCTTCTGCATAATCTTCTGAAAAGCTATTGTAGTAAGCAGCCATACGTTGATTGGTATTATTGTTGGCAGCTGCTGCAAATCCGGTAAAAGAAACAGTATTGATTTTTTTGAAAGGTTCTATATACTTTTCTCTTAGCTGTTTCTCTTTTGTCTCAAACGCATAGCGTACAGCCTGTAATTCATCTTTGTATTTTTTCCACTGCGGGTACAGTACCAATACTTCTTCATAGCTTTTGGGGAAGGCAGGCCATTCAAACTTATTTAATCCTAATACATCGCCTGCGGGATTGCCTTTGTAATCACTGCTTTTCATTCCTGCGTTCCATTTACGAAGAATGGATTCTTTAACAGCACTGTAACTCTCATCCATACTTTTTTTCATTTCTTCTATGGCTCCGTTTCTATCACCTTCACCTTCCTTGATAATGGATTTTACATAATGTGCCTGCCCTCTTCTTCCGGGATAGCGTTGTATAACCGTATCAGCAATTTTTCCTGCTTTCTGAAATTCGCCCAATCCTAACCAGGCCATAGCAAGGTTATTCATCACCGGCGGACTGGCACCATATTTTGTACGTAAATAATTAAGGATTGGAATAGAGCCGTGCTCCATACGAACGCCATTGAGCAATGCTGCATAATTGTTGAGTGTATTGGCATCAGCATTGGTTTCACTGCACACACGACCCATGATGTACAGACTTTGCTGTGTAAGATTGGTAAAATATACAGCAATAGCTTCCTTTCCCCAATTGCCGGAGTTGGCTGTTTTACTTTTTATTTGGGTGAAAATTTTTTCAGCCTGCTCCACTGCCTGTGGCAGCATTTGCTTTTTTACTGCTTCATGCACGGCTTTACAATAGGTTTTTATTTCAGCATCATTCAACATGCGTTTTACAACACTGTTAATCCGTGATTCGTCTCTCAGTGGTACAATACGTTTGTTTTCTTCCCGTACCTGTTTTATCTGTTGTTCTGTTTTGCCGCCGGTAGTAACTGCTTTTTCTTTGATTTCATTTGCTTGTTTCATGGCCTCCTGCTGGGCCCGTTTTTGTGCTTCTTTTTCTTCAGCCGGTGTAAGTTTTAAAGCCTGCATTTCCTGGTACAGGCTCATCATCTGATCAGGATTGCTGATCATTTTTTTCATGATGGCAGCAGCTTTGTTTACTTTTTCTTCGTTGATTGGTTGTTGTGCCAGCAGATTGTTGAAAAGAAAAAGTATAAGGCACAACATCCATTTATATTGTTTCATAAAAAATATTTACCATGGTTTATCGATAGATTGTAATACCTGGAAACTCCTGCCGCAGTTGAATGGTAGCTGCGGGTGTCATAGCAGTTGTTTGGATGTATAATATTCTTAATGCCGGCAATTGCTGCAATACAGCTCTTAAGCGTGGCAGATCAGCATCTGTAAGTAGGCAATAAGAAAGATTGAGTTCCTGCAACTGTTTTAGCGTAGTTAAATATTCAAAACCGGCAATTGTAATACGGGATGCCCTTACAACAAAAAGCCTTTTAAGATTAGTGAGCTTGGCGAGGTGAACAAAACCTGCATCTGTAACACCATTAACATCCAAACCCTGCAGCTCAAGCACCTCTAATGTAGTTGCGTTGCTGAGGCTCTGCAAACCTGCATTAGTGATGGACAAAGGAAAACCCTGGCTCATTGTTTTTAACTCTTTAATAGCTCTTAATGTACCGATATGGTATGCAGCGAGGTCATCCATTTTTGATTGCCCGATCAATACGGTTTGCAGGTTAGGCAACTCCCGCAGATAAAACAAACTATCACATAGCGTTTGTAAGTGTTGTTGTGAAGGCGTGTAGAAACCGGTAAAATTTATGCTGGTTTGTGATTGATATACCTGTATGGAACTGTTGGAAACATCCGGTCCACGCAAAGCCCTGTACCATTGATAAGAACGCTCTAAAGGCGAAAGTGTAACTGCTACCGGCGGTGCCACAAAAACAATACTTTTTAAAAAAGCATCAAGTGCATATTTTGTTTCTGTGTCTGAACTGTATGCAAGCACAGCATCGCAACTGCCGGCACTCTCATATACAACCGCTGATTTGCTTACCATACCATTATCAGTACGGCTTTCATAATCAGCCCGAATACCTTTTGCGCCGCCGCTTTCGAGTGAGTAGCGATTCATCATTTCACCAAGGATATAATTGGGAAATTTTATTTCCTGGTTCCAGAGCTGCCATTGTGTTTCTTCCAGGTTTCCGGCATTGGCATAATTACTGTACACAACAGCGCAAAGTTGTTTTTGCAGATTGTAGATGTATAATTCCTGTTTGCCTTTTTCAACCCTGAATCCGTTGGGGGTTTCAAATGCAAGCCGGCCAAACTGCATTTTCTGTGCCTCGCCTGAAAAAGCAGAAACAAGCAAAGTGAGAAGTAATAAAAAATGTTTCATTGTTATTTGTTTTTAAAGAAAGGTTGATATACATAGCGAAATGCGGGTTGATGCAGGAAGCAATCCTGCTCAACGGCGCCTGGCAGCAGCAAACGCTGAATGATACTGTGGATCAATTGTAAAATCTGTTTCATGATAACACTGATTAATTGCTATATAAGCTGATTAACAAATTTGAAACAATCAACACTCCGGGTCAATCCCTATAAACGTGGAGATTTTAAATAAAAACAGCCGCATGTAAAAACATGCGGCTGCAGCTCTTCTGTTCATACAGGCTACTTAACACGAAAGAGATAATATTTCTGACCGGTAAATTTTTTATTGACGATGATTAGTGCCAGCCCGCCATGTACTGCTTCCATCCAGCATTCAAAAATACCGGGGTCATCTTTTCGCCAGCCTGTGAGCTGTAAGGTTTCGCTATTAAATGTATAGCTACCTTTATATCGTTGCACATATCCTTCTGCTGTGCTTTCATTTCTTTGTTTTAAACCATGCATACTTTCATAACTCCCATCTGCTTTAAAAATAAATTCATCTTTAAATCCCAGTTTTGCATTACCTCCCTGGAAACCACCTGCAATAGAATAGCTGCCGGTGGCACCTGCTTCGCTGCTGCGCCACATACCCCTCAACAAATGAGGCGTTACTGCAAATTTGTTATATACCAGCACCTGCTCAAATGAATTGTATTGTGCAAATACACTTTTATACAGCTGTTCTTTAGAAGCTGCAAATGCCAGCACAGGCTGTGCACGACCGCTGTTCCATATTACCCGCATGGCTACAAAGCTTTCTTCACCTGTTTGCCTGTTTTTCACTTCGGCTTCAAAAATTTTGTCACTGCCTGTGCCTCTCATTTGCCAGGGGCGTTCTGCTACATTGCGTGTCTGAAAAAATCGGTTTACAGCATAGCGCCAGTATTTATCTTCCAGCAACTCTTCGGGCTTACGTGCCACTTTGTCCAATGAATCGTTTACCGGAAATATCCACACTTTCAAATCACCTTTAGTAACTGTTACATAGGGACCAATATAGGTGCTGGTCCATCCATCGCTGTATTCTGTTGTAATGGTTGTAGCTGCCGGGTTAACAATGTTGCTGCCGGTACCATATGTATTGGTTGATGCATTAACAGTTGTTGTTGATAGTTTTTTTTCATCAGGAACTACTTCAGAAGTAAACGCCTGGGCAACTTCAGTAAATTTTTTATCAGAAAAAACAGATGCGATATAGTAGGTTTGATTGGCTTTGGTAAACGTAGTTACGGTAATTGCAAAATTCTGTTTGTTATATATGCCACGTGCAGCGCCAAACAGAACGGTCCATCCGTTACTGCTGTCATACTCGCTCACTTCAGGATCTCCCACCTGCTGCTGCGGGTTGCGTGCAAAAAAATTCCAATGTGCTTCAAAGTCTTTTTCAACGGATCCGGCACTGGGTGTAACAGGATAAACAATTAACTGGCAATATTGCCTGCCTTCTTTTTTTTCGAGATAAAGTTTTTCCTGCTGTTCAAGTACTATAAAACCCTGTGGTTTTTTATAGGTAAAAATATTAAACCGATCCTTTGCCTGTGAAAAGGCAGCACTGTAAAATAATAATGCTGTAACAATGGATAAATAATGCTTCATCGTTGCTGATATTTTTTATTTCTGATTTTACTTTGATTTAAACAGTGTGTATTGGAGCAGCGGCTCATAGGTATCCTGCATCCACAAAAGATACCCTCCCTTTACTGCAATAAGTTGTGAGGTAAAAGTGGCGGTTCTTCCCTTATGACGGTTGGTAGCTGTAATGGTCCAATCAGTAACGGTATAAGTTCCTTTAAAATCCTGCCCGCCAAACTGTGCAAAACCACCGGCCATATCAGCTGAGCGATAGACACTGTTATAACTTCCGTCTTTATTAAAATTAAATTCATCTGTAGTGGAAATGGAGTGCGAAAAAGCATAACTGCCATTGTAAGCATTGTAGTAATCTGCTATACCGCCGCCACTACTCTTCCATTGGCCAATAATATCATTTGCTGTTACAGCAAACTTATTATAACTCAACAAAGGATCTATATCATTGGGATGTGGAAATTGTTGCAGGTAACTGTTTTGATCCGCCGATATAACAAGTACGGGCCTGGCACCGCCCTGGTAAATAATTTTCATAGCGATATAGCAGGGCTTACCTGTTTGTTTATTAACTGCATTTGCCTGCAGGTGATAAATAACCGGGTACTCCATGCCACTCCATTTTTGCAGGTTGCTCACATTAAAAAAAGGAGTTACATAATAGTTCCAGTAATATTCAACGGGGTTAATGGTATTGGGTTTGGCATCATCCAATGCTTTATCTACGTAATGTAGCCGAACTTCAGTATTGCCTTTGATGAGTTGAACATAATCATTTAGTGCTTTTGCTACCCAACCATCATTAAAGTTAGTAACTGCTTTTGTAATACCTGTTTTGGTGGCTGTTGTTGGTACAGGCAATGAAGTACCTGGTTGCTTTGCAGTAAATTTCTTTGGATCAGGAATTACAGACGCTGCAAAATTCTCTACAGCCGGTAAATGTTTTTCATGGTTGAATACAGCAACAATTGAATAGGTAACAGAACCATTAGTATATGTTCCTACTGTAATGACAAAGTTGATGTTGTTATAACTGCCGGCTCCCCCGCCATAAATAACAGTCCACAATCCTTCACTGCTTTTTTCTTTATGCTCTGGTTGTTGAATGGAATAAGGTTGTACGGCAAAACTGTTCCAGTCTCTTTCAAAATCAGCATCTGCAGTACCGCTGCTGGCAATGGCTGGCCATAGATAAAGCTGACAATATGTTTTCCCTTCCTGCTTTTCAAAAAAGAGTTTGTCTTTATTGTCTTTCAACACAAAACCATTGGGAGCCTTATAAGAAAAGATATCAAAACTACTTTGTGCTTTCGTAGTACCTGCCAGGAATAGCACCAATAGAAAACATGGAAAAGGTTTCATGTGCATCATCATTTATGCACAAATATGAAACAGATGCCTGCCTCCTGCAATCCTGAAAAATATGGAAGTAAAAAAGGAACCTGTACGGTTCCTTTAAAAAATTTGTAAGAGAATTATTACCATAACTTATGTTCTAAATACACCGGCATCATAGCCCGCCAGGTGTTCCAGTCGTGTGGCCATTCTTCGCCCCAGATATCAAGGTTGTAGTTAATGCCTTTATCGTATAAAATTTTAGCAAAGCGTCCGCTGCTGGAAGGATCTTCATACGCACCACTGCCGGTAACAATATGAATATGCGGCGAACGGCGGATCTGTTCTAAAACTCCATGATCGGTTAAGTTAGGCATATAGTGCATGGGACTGTTGTAGTACACCTGGTCATCATAATGACCTTTGGTGTATTCCATTAAATCATACACACCGCTCATGGCAATGGCACCGCTGATTAAATCAGGACGTTTTAAAAAAAGGTTCATGCTGTGCAAGGCACCAAAGGAAGCACCGCTTACATAGATAGGTGTTTCCCAGCTTGTTTTGTTTTTGATATACGGTACTACTTCGTTGTAGATGTATTCATTAAACTGGTTGTGACGGATGCCTTTGTGCTCACCGGCCATTTCATTGTTGAGCCAGCTTTCTGTGTTAATACTGTTTATGGAGAACACCCGCACTTTGCCGGCATCAATCCACGGACGTATACTGTCAATCAACTGAAAACGTTCATACTCTAAATAATCTGCTGCGGCAGTAGGTACCAGCAATAAAGCAAAACCATAATGACCATAACTCACAATAGGCATGTCTTTACCCAGCGCAGGGCTGTACCAACTGAAAATTTCTCTGTTCATAAGCTGAAATGTTTAATAGAAATAACGACGATGAAGTGTGCGACGCAACGATGTTTCATAGCAGTACTACTGCCGGTTACCTAACCTACCTCCATCAATCAAAATGAAGTTAAATGAAAAGGATGAAACACCAATACTTTGCGTTTCATCCTTTTGTTCTTTATTCAACAAAGCGGATTGTTTTATTTGCCGCCTTCCGCATCAGCACCACCACCTTCTGCAGCTGCCAGCCCGGCAATATCACGGTCAAAAAAGTACATGCCGCTTTTATCGCCGCCAATGAGTTTCAGTTTGTCCATTACGTTGCGGGCCAGTGCTTCCTCTTCAATCTGCTCACTCACATACCACTGCAAAAAATTATGCGTGGTGTAATCTTTCTCCTTCAAACAGATATCCACGAGCTTGTTGATTTCATTGCTCACCAGTATTTCATGTTCCAGCACCTGCTGAAACAGTTCTTTTACTCCTTTGTATTTAGCAGCTGGGGCAGGCAATGCCGGTACCACACCATGACCGCCCCGTTCATTTACAAACCTGAGCAGTTTTAGCATGTGCATGCGCTCTTCATCACTATGATGAAACAGGAAGGCGGCAATACCTGCATAACCCTCCACTTCGGCCCAACTGGCCATGGCTAAATAAATCTGGCTCGACTCTGCTTCCAGCAAAATCTGCTGGTTGAGTGCTTTTTCAATTTTTGCGTTTAACATATTGTCAATTTAATACTTCTAAGTTACGATATCAGGAAATAAATGCCCAATTAGAACGGAATACCAGGGCCGAACAATCGTTGCCCTGCTTTGTTCTTATATTTGCAGTCCTCTTGAAGGAATTTTAAACTGAAAGCTATGATTCAAACAGGTAACCCCGTTATCAGTATTTATACAGAAATGACGCCCAACCCGGAGACCATGAAGTTTGTGGCCAACAAACTCCTGTATCCCGGCAAGAGCATTGATTTCCCCGAAGTATCTGCCGCCGAGGCAAGTCCCCTGGCACAGCAGTTGTTTACATTTCCGTTTGTAAAAGCGGTATTCATTGCCAGCAATTTTGTAACGCTCACCCGCACCGGTGAAGATATTGAGTGGCAGGAAGTGATTCCCAGTGTGCGTACGTTTTTAAAAGAATACCTCGAAGCAGGAAATGAAGTAATTGATGAAAGCAAAGTGGTGCAGCCTGCGAAAGAAGAAGTAGTTTTCAGCGGCGATGAGGGTGATGTGGTAAAACGCATCCAGGAAATTCTGGAGAACTATGTAAAACCTGCGGTGGAAATGGATGGTGGCGCTATCCAGTTTAAAAGTTTTAAAGATGGAAAGGTGAACCTGATGTTGCAGGGAAGCTGCAGCGGATGTCCCTCTTCCATGATTACCTTAAAAGCCGGTATTGAAGGCATGATGAAGCGCATGATTCCGGAAGTGGAAGAAGTGGTGGCGGAGGCGGAGTAAAGCAGGCCCCCATCCCCTGAAGGGGAGTGGAGTAACAGTTTAATTGATAGTAAGATCAAGATATTTAAGGCGAAGCTTATGCTTCGCTTTTTTGTCAGGCTGTGTTTTATTGTATCATGACTTCACCCAATACACGCCTCGTTCTTTCAAATACTTCAATACAAAATCAAAGCAGGATTTGTCCTTACCAATCAACTCCGGCGGAAATACTCCTTTTTGCGTAAACACATGGTTGTGCAGTAAATGAACAGCAGCGGTACAGGTATAACCGGTAGTGCGAGCCATTGACGACGTTTGTGTGGCTTCATCATATTCATCATACAAATTGTATTCTACACGATGAAATAATTTATTGCTATGTCCCTCTACTAATACTTTCATCACTGTTAATTCTTTTTCATTTTCACCCAGCTTCCATTGGTTTACCAGCAATTGTGCACTGAAAGCTGCAGGCGAAATTTCTTTACCCTGTACCTGAATAGGATGCTCATTAAAAAAACCTGCTTCCTTAAAAGAAGTAATCAGGGCGGCATGACCGGGATAACGCATGGTTTTCTCTTTCATGTTGGGTATTTGCGGAAAGCTGAACAGCAAGCTGCGTAAGCCATCTGTATTAAATGCTTCCAATGTACCCACCTGCTCCACATGCATCAGCTCACAATCACTCAACGCAGGCTTTACAACTACAACGCCATTTTCCTTTAACCGGGCGGGTCTTGTATATTCTTCAATAACATCAATAGGTGAGAAGGGAGCTTTGTATTCAAAGGGCTTGGTTCTGATTTTGGGTAAGCCGCCTACATATGCTTCAAAATTGCTCACTTCCATTTCTTCGTTATAGCGACCGAGGATAAAATTGCTCATACCGGGCGCTACACCACAATCCACAATGGCGGTTACATTATATTCTTTTGCCAGGTGATCCAGGTGATGCGCATCTTCAGGAAAGAAAGAAATATCCACTACATTCTTGCCACAAAGAATCACCTGTCGTAATGTGGCAAATCCCATAAAGCCGGGCACAGCACACACTACCAAATCAAATGGTGCCAGCATGGCTGCATACTGACTGTGTTTTTGCAAATCAGCCTGCCGTGTATTTATGGAAGGATTTTTTTGCTGCAGCAGTTGCAGATGTTGTGTATGAATATCAAAGGAAGTAACCTCAAAGTTGGTAGCAAGGTCCAGTGCAATAGCACGGCCTACCATACCGGCGCCGAGAACAGCAATCGTCATAAAACTGAATTTGAGGCAAAGGTCGGGAGAAAGACGTTGAGAAACAGGAACGATCAGATGCTTTCTAAATCTTTTACTGTTTTTTCATTTTCTGTATGTCCTGTGTTGAGTGTAGATGCGGGTTCAAACAACATAACCTGTACTTCATCTTTGGCAACAGGCTTGTGCTCTACACCACGGGGTATGATGATAAACTCTCCTTCATTAATGGTTATTACTTTATCGGCAAAGTGCATATCAAAACTACCCTTAACTACATAGAATAATTCATCTTCCTCCGCATGATGATGATATACAAATTCACCTTGAAACTTTACTAACTTTACCTGCTGCCCGTTTAACTCACCTGCAATTTTGGGCGACCAATGTTCTGTGAACATAGAAAACTTTTCTGCGAGATTTACTTTTTGCATCATTTGTTTTTCCCTTTAAACGCATCCATACTTTTATGAAAACCAAAAATCTTTCCTGTTAAAAAATCCATCCATCGTACCGGCAATATTCCCTTTATGAACGGAACTGCATAGACAATCCAAGGCATGCGAACATAAATTTTATTCTTCTTCACCCCGTTGATGATGGCTTTCGCCGCAACCTGCGGCCGCACCAACGGCACCAATGGTGAACGTACGCCTTCAAACATACCTGTACTGATGTAAGATGGTGTAACGGTAGTAACATGAAGGTCTTTTGAAATTTGTTCCAGTTCCAGTCGCATGCTTTCGCCCCAGCCGATTACTGCATGTTTGCTTGCACAATACACAGAGAGCTTAGGATTGGGTATGAGTCCGGCAGCTGATGCAATGTTTACAATGTGCCCACTTTTCTGTGCGATCATACCGGATAAAAATTCTAAAGCTACATGCATGAGTGCGTTGCTGTTAATACGCATGGTGTTTTCAATATCCTCATGTGTAAACTCGTGAAAGTTTTTATTGCCGGTAATAATCCCTGCATTATTGAAAAGAATGTCAACTACTCCCCATTTATTTTTAATATCATCAGCAGCCATTTTTATTTCATCTACATTCCGTACATCCACATAATAGGAATGTACTTCAAAACCATTATTGGTAAATGCTGCATCAGTCTCATGCATTTTCTTACGGTCAATATCCCAGATGATGAGACGTTTCGCACCTTGCTGCAAACACAACTCTCCCATCAGTTTACCAATACCTGAGGCACCGCCGGTAATTAAGATCGTTTTATTTGTTATGACACTCATTGTTTTATTTCTGAATTGAATATAATAAAAAAAGTCCGGCACTATGTACCGGACTTTTACAGTAAGCAGTTCATTTATTATACAAGTGCAGCTTCGCTTGTAATTTGCAAGCCTGCACCTAATAACTTAGAGATAGGGCAGTTCTGCTCTGCATCTTTCACACACTCCTGGAATTTTGCATCATCAATACCGGGAACACTTGCTTTTAAAATGAGATGTGATTTTTTCAACGTTCCTTCTTCAAAAGTGATTTCACATTTTGTTTCTAATGAGGTGGGCGTAAAACCTGCGGCGCCTAATACAAAGCTCAGCTTCATGGCAAAGCAGCCTGCATGTGCTGCTGCTACCAATTCTTCAGGATTGGTACCCACACCATCTTCAAAACGGGTGTTGAAAGAATATTGAGTCTGATTTAAAACTGTACTGGCAGTAGTGAGGTGTCCTTTACCTTCTTTACCGCTTCCGTTCCAAACGGCCGTTGCATGACGTATCATAGTTGTTTGTTTTTTTAGAATACCGAATGTACAAACAGTTTCTTATCGGCGAACGATTTTAAATGCAAGATTTCTACCATGGCCCTGCATAATGGCAAGATTGATCCAGCTCAGGGCCAGTTGTTCCTGTAATTGCACTTTATCATCACCACCAAAATCATAACAATTGCTGAAGCCGATGTCTTTGGAAAGCTGTATGGCTGTTGCTTTTGCTTCTTTACTGTCGCCGGCGCAAAACATATCAATCCCTTCGCCATTGTAAATGGGGTTGAGCATGTTTTCAAAACCCGTTGTATTGAAACATTTAACCACATGATTATTACCTGTTATTGCTTTTATGGCATGATAAGCTGTTGCATATCCTTCGGGTTTGGTACGAACGGAGTTGGTGGTATCAATAATGATTTTATTGCTTACATCACCCAGCTGCGGAATTAATGATAACACAGCATCGGGCGGTGTGGTAATGATAATTACCTGAGCCTGCTTTGCAGCATATTCAACTGATGTAAATCGGTCTTCACCAATTACGGTTGCCAGCTTAAGCGATTTATCGCTGAGCGGTAATCTTACACCCATTAAAACTGTATGCTTTGCTTTGATAAAACTTTGGGCCAGTGCGCCGCCCACATTTCCACTGCCAATAATTGCAATTGTCATTTGTGTTTTTGTTTGAAGTTATAAGAAAAACCAAAGCTGAGTATTTTATCCTGTTGTTTAATATTGCTGATGACCACATTTTCATGTGTAAAAATATACAGCACTGAAAGATTAAGTCCTTTCCACAGCGGAATATCTGCACCTACATCATACTGTGTTCTGTAATTGTTTGAATTGTTAAATGCCGGTTGCCAGTACACATCATAATACAAACTGAGTTTGCGGTTGAGTATATAATTCCAGCCGCCTGCATACAAAGTTCCTCTCCAAAGATTGATTTGATTGCTGCCGTTATACTCCCGTTTATTATAAACTCTTCCTTTAAAGCGATTGGTTTCATATACATTGCTTGCCGATAACTTGAGTACATGAAATTGTTTTTGCACGAATTGATAAGTAACACCTGCACCGGCAAACAATCTTGTTTCAATCTTACGACGAAAGTTAGAGGATATATATGCAATACCAAACGGATATACTTTCTTTTGCGGTCTCCAGTACAAATAATTTCTGCTGAACAAATCATTATCTGCTTTACGATTACCAAACTCCTGGTACAAACTGCTGTTTTGTGATTTCAATACCAATTGTTTTACAGGTGAATATGTAAAATCAAGTTTGCTTCTTATTGCAAGTAAGGCCACATTACCCTGCTGGTAATTGCCGGATACCGTTGCTCTCAATTGAAATTTTACAGTATCACTTTCATTAAGCTGGGCAAATGTGGATGATATGCTCAAGAAAAGCACAAAGCAAAATGTAAGTATCAATCTCATTTAATACTTGTAATAATTTTCACAAATTCATCTGTCTGCACCACAAAAGGAAGATGTGATGTTTTCATTTCAAATACTTTCTTAACACTTCCATTGTTTTGAATCATTTGTTGCTGCAGTGGAAATGGAACTGCATTGTCTGCAGTAGTAGAAATGTAATACTTGGGAACAGTTGTGAATTTTGATGTCAACACCACTTTATCATTAAAGCCTTTCAGTGGTTCAGCCCTGTGGTATTTTACCAAAGCTTCTTTCATAAACGGAGGACAATCATCACACACGACTGTTGGAATTACTTCTTTCTTAATGCTGATGAGTGAATAGTCTTTGTTGAATTCAAATATCTCAGGTTGTTTATTATTGAGAAATTTGTTCACGATGCTATTGAGACTTTCACCATTTTTTGGAAGAAAAGCAGCTACATACACCAGCTTCTCAATTTTGGAAGGAATATTTTCTGCTACCTGCGATATCACCATTCCTGCCATTGAATGTCCAACCAAAATCACTTTGCCATTTTGTGCATTCACCACATTGGTTACTGTTTTTACATAATCATTCAGACCGGTTTTAGTACCATCTGTTAAATCAATACCATGTGCAGGAAGATTTACTACTACAACATTCGCTTTAACAGCTAATTGATTGCGTACAAAACCCCAGGCGCTTTCATCAGCCCACGCTCCGTGTACCAATACATAAGTAGGATAACGTTTCTTATCTTCTTCCAATGCTTTCAACACCAACTCAGCTGCTGCAGCACCACTGTTTTGTTGCTGACCTGTAATTAAATTACCATCACGTACTGCAAAAGCTGAGAACGGAGCACCCACAACAAATTTGCTGTTCGGCATTTTACGTGCTTCATCTTCAATACGAAAAGGCTGAATCTTCATTCCCACATAATTATCTGCATACTGCTCTTCTGCGGATGCAAAGCCGGTCCATTTTTTTCCTTCCACTAAAAATTTTCCATTCCGTAATTTAGTGTTTAGCAATACACAGGTGCCATGACAAATAGCAGCTGTAGGTTTTCCTGTTTGATAAAAATCAGCAACAAACTTTTCAATTTCGGGGTTTTTATACATCGTGTACATCGGGCCCTGTCCACCACAAATAAAAACAGCTTTGTAGTTTGCAGGGTCAACAGATGAAAGCTTCATCGTATTTTTTAATAATGCCATCTTACTTTCATCTTTTTTAAATCCGAGGGAGATATAATCAAATGCTGCATACTTGCTGGCATCCTCAGGGTCACTGAAACCATCAAATTTTATTTCACCACCATCCAAACTGGCAAAATCAACACTATAACCGGCTTCGCTAAACACCCAGTACGGATGTGTTACTTCAGCATACCATACACCAATAGGCCAACCTGTTTGTTTGCTTACTGATGGATTTGATACGATCATCAGAATTTTACCATTATTGCCTGCATTGTGTTGAGCCAATACTGAGTGATAACAAAAGAACAGGATCGCTAATACAACAGAGATCTTTTTCATGTTTAAAAATTTTGAACTCAAAGGTGGCAGGACAATGGTCTAAAACCATGTAGCACCAGCAGAAGTGTGCTGCGCACTTTTAGGTGCGTATTGCTTAATTTTAGGCCATGCCTGATGTGATCATTAATAAAGAAGTCTTTTATAACCCGGTTGATTTTGTACTGAAAAAACTGGGCGGTACCTGGAAGATTCCTGTGCTTTGGCGTTTACGTAAAAAAACATGGCGCTATACCGAACTGCAGAAAGATATTCAGCACATCAGCCAGAAAATGCTTACGCAAACATTGAAAGAATTGGAAGCAGATGGATTTGTGTCAAAGAAAGTATATGCAGAAGTGCCACCACGTACTGAATATTCATTAACAGCTAAAGGAACAAAAGCGGTCGAAGTGATAACTTACCTGCGTAACTATGGGTTGCAGTTGATGAAAGACGAAGGCATCGATTATGAAGAACTGATGCGTGAAGAAGTGAAAAAGAAATCAAAACCGTGAAGAACAGTTTACTATTAATTTTTTTAACCATAATTGTTGCATCCTGCTCGGTGAGCAGTAATCCGTTGCGTACCGAAATTAAAAAGCTGCAAAAAGGAAGCTTAAAAGATGACACGAGTTTTATTTATCAACTTCCTTTTGAAGCAGGAAAGAAACGGTTGATTGTGCAGGGATATTTTGGGGCCTTCTCTCATAAAGAACGGGCGGCATTGGATTTTAAAATGCCAAGAGGAACAAAAGTGCTGGCGGCAAGAGATGGCGTGGTCATTCGCCTGCGGGAAGATGGTGATAAAGGTGGATTGAAAAGTGAATACCGTCAATATGGAAATTTTGTAGTGCTGCAACATGCTGATAACAGCCGAAGCGGTTATTGGCATTTGCAAAAAGAAGGAGTGCTGGTAAATGTAGGCGATACAGTAAAGCAGGGGCAACAGATTGCATGGAGCGGCAACACAGGTTACACCGCTTTCCCTCATCTGCATTTTATTGTATGGACTTTTGCAGCCAATGGACAATGGCAGCAGGTAGCCACACGATTTCAAACAAAAAGAGGCGTACGGTATTTAAAAGCATGGAAATGGTACGGAGCTAGATTACAATAATTCTAAAACTTATTTCATTGAACGAATTTTTACAGCAGTTTATTAAAGGGATACATGCCACGACATGGTATGAATCCATGGCTGTGTTTACTGGAATCGCAAGCGTATGGTTTAGTCGAAAAGAACATATTCTTGTTTATCCGATAGGGCTAATTAATACCATAACATATATTTTCATTTGCGCCGAAGGTGATTTATTCGGCGAGATGAGTGTAAATTTTTATTATACTATCATGAATATCTATGGCTGGTATTTGTGGCTAAAAAAAGATGAGCAACAAAATTTTGTATTGCATGTTTCTTTTTCTGATAAAAAATGGGCAAAATATCAAATAATTTTTTTCGCAGCTACTTATATCGTGGTCTACATTAGTCTTCTATTATTAAAAAAATATTTTTATAAAGAGACAATACCTTTTGCAGATGCATTTGCTACAGCCACAGCATTTACAGGTATGTGGCTCATGACCAAAAAGAAAGTGGAAAGCTGGTACTGGTGGATTGCTACTAATATTGTTTCTATTCCTTTATACTTTGTGAAGCACTATGTGTTTACCAGCGTATACTATTTGGTATTATTAGTAATGGCGGTGTTTGGATTAATTACCTGGATGCAGAAAGCAAAAAAAGCAGCAACCAACTAAGGTTGCCGCCTTTGAACTTAACGCTGAATCAAAACCAACTTATGAAACTGTAATGTCCTGCTGTCTTGCTTCTTTACCCGGAATGAGTGGTAATGATACCTGCAACACACCATCCACATACTTGGCGGAAATGTTAGAAGAATCAATTGTGTCGTCCAGCGTAAAGGTTCTGATAAAACCTCCACGGCTGTACTCCCGTAACACCCAATCAAATTTGGGGAAACCTTCAGGTGGTGTGTAAGAAACACTCAATTCATTTCCTTTCACGTTCACTGAAAAATTTTCCTTGATTCGCCCCGGTGCGAATACCAGCATTTCATAGCTGGTTTCTGTTTTGTAAATACTTACAGCAGCTCTCTGCTGGGAACGGTAAAGCAAATGTTTGCTTCCGTGTGTGCCTTTTGCGGCGTGACTTTGATGATACATCGTCTTTGTTTTTGTTATTAATAAAAAATGTCTCCTTTTCAAAAGCCTTATTGCGGCCTATAGAAAAGAAGACGTATGAAAAAGGGAATTACTTTAATGTGTCAGTAGGTGTCTGGCCAATTTGAATGGCCTGACGCCTATGAAGGCTCCTGCTCCCTGTTGGGTCCGCAACGTCTTTTCCATTCTTCACGAAACTTGGTGCGCTGTTCATCAGTCATGTTCATCCATTTTTGTTTGAATCCGGGATTGGAACCGCTATGCTTTTTCCATCCGCCCCCGCCCATGCTTCCAAATAAAATACGGGTGAGAATCAACAAACCAACGCCCTGCCAAAAACTCATCACACCCACATTCACTAACGGAACCAGTATGGCATTCCAAAGCGACATTACGATCCATCCAAACAATAACACGGCACCAACAAAAACAAAAGGTGCTAAAATCATCCACTTACGAAACTTGCTCATACTGATTTTATTTAATCGTTTAAAAATTCATTGTATAACTCTTCCAGCCGTTTGCGAAGATGCTGTACCGCATAACGTTTACGGGAGATAATGGTTTTGATATTTTCCTGTTCCTTGTCAGCAATCTGCTGCAAGGTCATTTCTTCCAGCTCATTCCACACAAAAACATTGCGTTGCTTCTGCGGCAGTTCATTAAGGGCATTGGTGAGTTCTTCCCAAAACAATTTGCGCAAACTTTCTGATGACGGGTCGTTGAAAGTAGCTAAAAGATAATCCGGCAATTGAAATGCTCCTTCTTCATCTTCTGTTCCAAAGTCCTCCAGTAGCTCGTCTTTCTTTTTGCGGGAACGGTCAATGATTTTATTTTTTGCCACACGGTATAACCATCCGCTCACACTTTCCAAGGTTTCAACTTCACCCCGGTTGCTTAACTGGAACCACACTTCCTGCAAAATGTCTTCTGCATCTTCATCACTGCTCACACGGCTGCGTATGAAACCGAAGAGCCGGGTTCCGTATGCTGATACCGTTTGAATGATTGATTGCTTAGCCATTAACTCCATGCAGCCGTCTTTACAATAGTTGACGGGCATTGGTTGAATTTACTTTAAAGGCAGGAATAAATTGATCGGGCTGCTTATTTATTGCTTCTTTTATTATGCAACAGCATGTAACGGGAGGTTTCCCAGATAGCCTGTGTTAATTCTTTTGCCTGTTTCTTTACCTGTTCTGTTTGTTCGTTTACAGGTACGGTCTCGTCGGAGTGGAGGTAGAACAACCGCTCTTTTCCATCTGCCATATGCAGTTCATAGTAATATTGGTTCATTACCAGGCTTGCCTGGTTACTTTCTGCATTAAAACGAAATGCACTTTGCATGAATAAAGAAGTATCTGCAAGATGAACGGGACTGAGAATGTTTCTTCCAAGTGTTGTATTGTGATAGGCCGTACCTGTAACAGAAGCGATAGTAGGTAACAGATCCACCTGTGAGCAGACAGCCGTATAAGTTTTCGGCTGCAGGAAGCCGGGAGCATAAAACAAGAGCGGAACATGTTCCCTTGTTAAATCACCCTCCATCCATGTTTTATTAAATGGCGGACCCGGTCTTCCCAATATTCCATGATCGCCAATAAAAACAAACAGTGTATTCTTAAAATATTTTTCCTTAGAGGCAGCTTCCATGAACTTCTGAATACAGAAATCACTGTAACGGAAAGCATTCAGTTCATCATTGTTATCAAAGCCATTATTGCGCAGGCTATCTACAGGGTATTCTACTTTTTTAAACTCGTCCAGGTCTTCCTCCGGAATTGTGTAAGGGCGATGGTTCCCGGCTGTTTGAATAACGGCAAAAAAAGGAGCCGTTTGCTTTTTTAAAACTTCATGACTTTCAAGAAAAAGATTTTTATCACTGATACCCCATACATCCACTCGTGGCGAAACAAAACTTCCTTCTTCATACAATTGCAATCCTTCAATATTATTTACCAATAAGCCACGGATATTAGCCCAGCTGGTGCTGCCACCCAGGAAATAAAATTTCTCATACCCCTTAAAATCATTGATGATAGTATACTGGTTCACCATAGCCATATTACGGCTGGCAGTTTTGGAGGTAGTAACATCAGGAATACCGGTGATAGAAGCCCAAACTCCTTTTGCTGTTCCATAGGCAGGTGTAAAACACTGACTGAAAAATGCACCTTCCTTGCAAAGCTGTTGAAAATAGGGTGTTGTGTTTAACGGATTTCCCCACATAGAACTTTTATAGGCACTGAAGCTTTCGCAAATCACCAGTACTATATTCGTTTTACGCTGAGCCAGTGAATCAACAGCAGGTACATAACGATCGTATTGAAGTGGCTGTTTGTTTTGAATACCGAGATACTCAGCTATTAAGGGGTAATATGCTTTGGTTTTAACTTCGTCTGCACGAGTGCTGTTCCTGAATTTAAGCGTGCTGAAAAAGCTCTGAAACGGGTTGAGCGCTGTATTACTGCTGAAATCGTCACCCAACGTAAAAGCATCGCTCCAGCGCAAAGGGTATTGCCCGATCTTTCCGAAAATACCAAGACCCAGCAAGAGAAATACAAGAATTGATGTGATGACTTTTGTTACCCTGCCCACCGGTTGAACTTCAGTTGCTGCCCAGCGGTAATAACGGCGAACCAGCCACATCATTCCATAAACTGCAATAACTAATAATAAAACGATGCGTACTACGGGATAGGTTTGCCATACCATTCTTGCAGATATAGCAGCATCTTCTGTGTAGTTAATAACAGAGGCATTGAGCCGCTGGGTGAGGTAAGCATAGTGTGCAAAATCACCGCCATAAAAAATACAAAACACCAATGTAAGCAGGGCCATAAAACCGAGCCAGAACTTTTTTGCAGCGGTATGTTTAAACGGATTGAAAAAGGGGATAGATGCCAGCAGCCATATAAGCAGTGTAACAATACAGGCAACACGCAGATCAAACCGAAGACCCAGCCAGAAGGCAGGCAGGCTTTGTTTCCATGAAAAAGAAACAGGATGAAAACGAAAAGTAAATACCAAACGTAAAATACTCATAAGCACCAGTAACGTAATACCATTCAACAATGCCCAGCGAAGTACTCTTGTATGCAATATTCTTTTCATGAGTTAACGAAATTAGAACATTCTGCCAAACAGAAAGGATGAATGGATGTTTATGTTGAAACGGAATTCTATTTTTACACGTTCTTTGCATCTTACAGTATTTCTATAAGAGCCAGTTCATGAGTATTAAAAAAATTGTGATTGTAGGACCAGAATCCACCGGTAAGACCACGCTCTGTGAGCTACTGGCAACTCATTATCATTCCTTATACTGTCCGGAATATGCAAGGGAATATTTGCTTACTCATGGAAAGAGTTATGAATACGACGATTTGTTAAACATCGCAAAAGCACAACTGCAGCAGGAAGATACATATACCCAACAGCTACTGGAACTATCAGCAAACAGCTCTGCTACAAAAAACATCCATCCCTATTTGTTTATTGATACAGATATGTATGTAATGAAAGTGTGGTGTGAGTTTGTGTTTGATCAATGTCATAAATGGATTCTGGATCAGATTACAGAACGGAGGTATGATCTTTACCTGCTTTGCAAACCGGATCTGCCATGGGTAAAAGATGAACTGCGGGAGTATCCTGATCTTGAAAGACGATTAAAACTGTACCATTATTACAAAGACCTGCTGGTACACCAATCCACACCGTGGGCAGAAATAAGCGGAAACTATGAAGAGCGATTGCAACAGGCAATTGCAGCTACAGATTCGTTACACAGAGGCAGAATGCCGGAGCTGCATATGTAATACAGGAAAAGGTTTACCGCTGCTGTCAAGTTCTGATCTGCTGATTACTTCAAACCCCATCCGTTGATAAAATGCAACTGCTTCGGGGTTTTGTTCGTTCACATCCACTTTTGTTACAGCCTGTTGCCGGATGGCCCTGCCTGCAAGCAACTTACCAATTCCTTTTCCACTTTCATTAGGATGAATAAACAGCATTTCAAGATTGCCATCTGCCACGCCTGAAAAACCCAGTATTACATCACTTTCATTTCTTACCACGGTAAGCTCTACAAAGCTGAAGAGTTCCTTCTCCCGGATCATCTTTTTAAAAAATTGAATGTCTGCTTCAGTGAGAAAATGGTGCGTTGCCCGTACAGAAGCTTCCCATAACTCCAGAAGTAATGGATAATCCGGTTGACCTGGCTCTTCCACTCGTAACATGACTCTTTATTTTTTTTGAATTGATTTCTGTGCAGGATAAATTAACCTTTGTACATCCGCATCTCCTTCCAGGTTGTTCATTTGCCGGAGTACCCATCCACTGCGTGCAGATACATACCTGCTTAACGGTTTTACCGTATACTTTTTAGGATTAGGTAAGCAGGCAGCAATCTGTGCGGCTTCATTTTTAGTTAATAAGCGTGCCGGTTTTTTAAAATAGTTTTGTGCGGCCGCTTCAATGCCATATACACCACGCCCCATTTCAATCACATTGAGATATACTTCTAATATCCGCTCCTTTCCCCAGATCCATTCAATCATTTGTGTAAAGTATAATTCCAGTCCTTTACGAAACCAGCTGCGTCCCTGCCAGAGGAAAACATTTTTGGCCGTTTGCTGACTGATTGTGGAAGCACCCCGTACACGGTTAGGTTTTCGTTTGTTATAGTCCATTGCTTTTTCAATACTCTTCCAGTCAAAACCATTATGATCCGGAAAGAGTTGATCTTCGGCAGCCATAACTGATAGTTTAGCAGCAGCACTCATATCCTCTGCATCTACGTAATCTCTTTTCAAACCATCTCCCTGCAGCAGGCTCACAAGTTGTGTTACTGTTACAGGTGGATTTACCCATTTTAAAGCAATGATATACACCAGCTGCAGTATAAACAACCAGAGCAGCAAGCGTTTTACAAAACGAAAGAACCTTGCAAAAAAAGAAGAAGATTGTTTAGAGGCCATGGCTGCAAGATAAAAGAAACGGTCATTGTTTCCCCGGAAGCTTTTCTGCGTTATATAAATCCAGTGCCAGCAAAGTATAGGTGTTGCCAATTACATACATTCGGTTACCATTGAAAATGATCCGCTGCAGATTGTACAGTAACACCGGACCATAAACAAGTGTAGCGCCAAATGCAAGTGAGGAGCCAAAGGGTTGTCCTCCCAGCGTAAGAATAGTAGCAAAGAGCGGAATCCCGAGGTTGGCATATAAAAATTCTTCCTTGCCCATGGGTATAAGTTTTGCCTTACGTTTAGCATGCTTGTAAACCACGGCTATATCACTCACCTTCATCCCTTCTTCCTGAAAGTAGATACTGTCATTTTGAATAAGGTAGATAGTGCCGGTATACTTCAAACCGGTTTTTGTTTGCAGCGTTATTACAGATCCTTCCTGGTAGCGTTTGATAGCCCGGCCATCTTTACGCAGTACCAGCTGGTTGTATTGAGCTGTGGAAAGGGTGGCTGACAATAAAAAAAGAAAGAGTAAATAGATTTTCATGTATTTACAAAGCAACAGTCCGTTTTTCAAAAAGTTTGTTAAGAAGTTTACTTTCGGTAAAAAATCAACCCTGCAATAAGTACAATACCAAATACAATCAGGATGAATCCACTCAGTTGATTGATGCGGTGAATGACTTTAGCAGTAAGCCGGCTGCGGAGTTTACCGGCCAGGAATACTTTGAGCAGATCAGCTGCAAATACAACCCCCAAACAAGTGGCAAACAAAACCAGACGGTCATCAATAGGCATGGCTGCAAAGGCAGTAGCCCATGTAAACCAGAAAGCGATTACACCTGGGTTGAGTGTATTCATGAAATAACCGGCAAAATAAATTTTGATGTAGTCAGATGTTTTGAGATGATGATGTGGTGAAATGCCATCATCAGCCAGTTTTACCTTTTTAAAGAAGAGAAAATAAACACCGATGATGATGAGCAGCACCGAGCCACCCATACCAATGAGGCGTTCAAACTTTAATAAACGGTTGAACAGTTCTGTAAACACATTGCTGATGAGGACCAGTGTAATATCGCTGGATGCAACACCGAAAATAAAACTCAAACCACCCTTATGGCCGTTATTAATACTCTGCTTGATGATGGAAAAAATAACAGGACCCACCGATATGGCGAGCAGTAAACCCAATGCCAGGCCTTTTACAATTGCTTCCTGCATGCTGTAAAATAAATCAATACAGTCATACTTAAAAAAGAAAACTCAATTTGAGTAACTTACAAGATGCTTGTTACAAAAACAGTAGAAACAGATGAAGAACTGGTGCAGATACTGGAACTGCAGCAATTATACCTGGCTGGTCATACCAGTTGGCAGGAGGAGCAGGAACAGGGATTTGTAACAGTTGAACACAATTTTGAGAAATTAAAAATACTTCATGCTTTATCTCCTTCAGTAATTGTAAAAGACGATGACCGTGTAATTGCTTATGCATTGGTACTGATGCCTGAGGCAGGGGGCATTTTCCCGGAATTGGTTTCCTTATTTCAGATGCTGCAGCAGTTAAACTATCACGGTCAACCGCTTTATACGCATCGCTTTTATGTAATGGGGCAGATCTGTATTCATAAAAATTACCGGGGCAGAGGAATTTTTGAGTTGCTGTACCAAAAGCACAAAGAGTTACTGCAGGCACAGTATGATTTTGTTGTTACCTCTGTAGCCACCCGTAATACCCGAAGCATAAGGGCGCATGAAAAAACAGGGTTTAAAACCATTCACCGTTTTATGGATGATCATGAAGATTGGCTGGTAATTTTATGGGACTGGACTGAACCGGATGCCGGTGCCCGTTAGCTCTTTTGTACTTGGCTCAACCAAATGCCCGATTTTTTGTTACATATCTTATTAACTGATTGAACTTATAAATGATTCTCTTCCGCTCTTTCATCCTTTTGGCTGTTGTTTGCTTTATTCATCTTCCCGTTGAAGCACAAAAGAAAAGTTTCTTTAAAAAACTCAATTTAGACACGCTTACCAATCGTAACCTCCGTTTTCTTCCTTTGCCCAGTGTTACAATTACTCCTGAAACGGGATTGAAGGCGGGTGTATTTGTGGATTATTTCTACAGAACAAAAAGTGACAGTGGCAAAACAGTCCGCCCGAGTTTAAGCTGGGTACAGGCATTGTACAGCACCCGTAACCAGTTTACCGCAGAAGCCTATACTTCAACTTATACTTCCAATGAAAAGTTTTATGTTTTTTTCCGTGGAGGGTTCATCAGTAACTATGAGCGTTTCTGGGGTTTTACAAAACCATCCGTAACCAATGATCAATATGCTGAGGTGACTTATAACAGGGTGTATGCACAGGCTAAGCTGCAGCGTAACCTGGGTAATAAATATTTTGCAGGAGTTGCATTTTATTTCAGCGATTATTCAAGAAATAAGTTCCAGGAAAAAGAAGGCATTGCAGCGGTGCCGCCTCCCGGCAATAATAATTCAAGAATTACAGGAGCCGGTTTTTCTTTTACGGCAGATAAGAGAGATAACCAGTTCAGCCCCACCAAAGGTTTTTTTGCTGATGCTACCGTTACAGCTAACTATGATTTGCAGAACAAACAATATGCTTATACACTCATCACTACCGATCTGAGAAAGTATAACGAAACAGGCCGTCATATTTTTGCGCACCAGCTTTATACTTCCCTGGCTACAGATGAAATGCCCTTGTTTGAAAAAGCAAGGATAGGAGGCTCTAATATGATGCGAGGATTTTTCCAGCGCCGCTTTCGTGATAATGCACTGTGGACGGTGCAGACTGAATACCGCTACCGGCTCAACCGTTTTTTAAAACTCGCTGTGTTTGCTGCAGCAGGCAATACCGCCCCTTCTATCAATCGCTTATTTGAACAACTGGTTCAGGCAAGCGGCGGCACAGGTTTGAGAGTGCTCATCAACAAAGAGAAAAAGATTTATTTCAGGGGAGATATTGCTGTAACTGCCAATGGTATGCTGGGCTATTATTTCAGGATCGGAGATGCGTTTTAAAATCAGGAAGCGGTCTTCTGAATACTCAGAAACTGTTTCCAGTCTTCCAGCATCTTTCCTTTTAATACTCTCGGAAATTTATGTTGACCGCCAATCTTTCCTTTACTTTCCATAAACTTCATGAAACAATCCTCGCTTAAAATATCCAGGTACACATCACGCAGAGCGCTTCCACGTTCCACTGCATAATCATCATTAATTTCCTTCAGTGCATTATCAATCCGTGTGCGTAGTGTTTCAGCATTTACACGGTCATCGCAAGCCACATACCAATGATGAGCAAAGAAAGTACCGTGTGGCTCACCTACAACAGTGTACTCAGGAATCGAAATATTCAACTCATCACTCACTATTTGTATGGCTTTGTTCATATTATCTACACTCAAGTGCTCACCAACCAATGATAAGAAATGTTTGGTGCGACCGGTGATGACAATTTCACAATGATCTTTATTGGTGAACCTTAGTGTATCACCAATGAGGTAACGCCAGGTGCCTGCGCTGGTGCTTATGAGGAGTGCATATTCTTTCCCTTCTTCTACTTCATGGATCATGAGTGCTTCTGCATCAGCTTTGATATTTCCATCGGCATCAAAGTTTTTATCTTCAAAAGGAACAAACTCTAAAAAGATATGTTCGTTGGTAACCAGCTTCATACCTTCAGCATCCTGCCGGCTCTGATAAGCAATAAATCCTTCACTTGCCAGGTAAGTTTCAATATATATCAACGGCTTACCGATGAGTTTTTCAAAACCATGTTTGTATGGTTCAAAAGAAACGCCACCGTGTACAAAGAAGGCAAGATTGGGCCAGATGTCGTGAATACTTTTAAGCTTGTAACGCTCAATGATCATTTCCATGCACATCTGAATCCATGCCGGCACGCCCACCACAAAGCCAATATCCCAGTTAGGCGCCTGTTCAACAATGTAGTCCAGCTTTTTATTCCAGTCTTTTGTTTTGGCAATTTTTTTACCGGGTTTGTAAAAAGGCGAAAACCAGAACGGCATTTTCTTAGCGGTAATACCACTGAGATCACCGGCATAATAACCCGGCCCTTTTTGAAGATCAGTACTGCCGCCCAGCATGAGCCATCCTTTACCTAAGCTGCGTACCGGCAGATTTTCGTAAGTGCGCAGGGTAAGCAGGTGCTTAATCATTACCATACGGTTGCCCTTCATTAAATCCTGTGTAATAGGGATATACTTGCTGGCAGCTTCACTGGTGCCGCTGCTGAGTGCAAAAAATTTAATCTTACCCGGCCAGCAAACATCCGTATGACCTTCGAGTGTTTTATGCCACCACTCGTTATAAATTTTATTGTAATCGTGTATGGGTACCAGTTGCTGAAAACGTTTGCCGGGATGACGGCTGTTCAAAATTTCATCAAACTGGTAACGCTGTCCAAACTCTGTTTGTACAGCTTTCTTCAACAATTTTTTCAACGCCTTTACCTGTTGCCTTTTTGGCGAGTTCACAGGAAGGTTGAGTGCCTTACTGATGCTTTTAGGAAGATGAATATCAAATAGCGGCATTAATGGCAAACTTGATGAAAACAAATGTAATGCAATGCGTTGTATTGAAGAAGATAAAATTGTAAAGATGGTTTCTCAGAGCAATTCCATCGTAACACCACTTTCTTTGTTAGAATAGCTTCCTGCTATGCTTTTACTGTGTTCGCCATGTATATAGATATGGTACGTTTGCCCGAGCCGTTTTGTATGCTCAATAATTTGCTGATACGATAAGGCTTCACTGTTACACAGGAGAAGTACATCAGCAGCCGGAAGTTTTGAAGTAAGATCCTGTACAACTCCTGTACAGGTAAAGCCGGGTAATTTTTTTTGCAGTTGCTCAGCAAGAGGTACAGGTGCAGCTATTAACAACCTTTCATTCTGCTTTTGTTTGGAAGAAGCTTTCGGCGTTAACCTTTTGATGCTGCTGATAAAACGGCGTACTGCAATGCCTGTAGTAAGAATGATATTGAAGAATCCATTATAAAACTCTTCCGGATACTTATCTACAAACTGCTGCATGGCTTTGTAAAACAGCTGCACATAACGGACGGAGTTTCGTTTTGTACTTTCACCTTTGAAATGAATGATACACACAGTGCCCAAATAATAGTTTGCGTATGCACTACCGTTCTTCTTTGTTTTTGAAAGACGGTAACTGAGATCAATATCCTCGCCATACATAAAAAAAGCTTCATCAAAACCACCTGTTATATCCAGTACCGTTTTACGTACCATCATAAATGCACCGCTCAAAACATCCACCCGGTGAACGGCATCAGCTGAAAGATGCCCCAGGTTATACCGTGCAAATAACGGCGAATGTGGAAAGAGCGTTGCTATTCCGCTCAGTTTAAAAAAAGCTGCTGCTGCTGAAGGGAAAGCTCTTTTGCTTTCCGGCAGAAAAGTGCCACTGCCATCAATCATCTGTACGCCAACAGATGCGGCATCATACTGCTGCTCAAAAAAAGAAATACATTGGCGAAAGGTATCTTCTGCAACAATTGTATCAGGATTCAGAAATAAAACAAAATCACCTGTTGCCTGCTGCAATGCAAGATTGTTTGCTTTTGCAAAACCAAGATTTTCAGAGAGCCGGATGAATCGTACCTGCGGAAATTTTATTGGCAGGTATTCGTTGCTTCCGTCAGTTGATGCATTATCCACTACCATTACCTCTGCCTGCAAATCTTTGATTGCCTTGTGCACAGAGCAAAGACATTGCTCCAGGAAATATTTTACATTGTAATTAACGATAATGACAGAAAGCTGCATAGAAGGATCAAATCTAAAATTAAAATTGCATCTTCTTTGTGCAGTTTAAAAATCTCCCTTCGGGGTGAGGGGCTTATCTTTGCGCATGCTTAAACAAACGATTATTGAAGCTACACGGGCCGGAGCGGCACAGCTGCTGCATTTTTTTGATAAAAATTATACCGTTTCACATAAAGAAGGTGTAAACAACCTGGTTACTGAGGCTGACCATGCATCAGAGGCAGCAATTATTTCAGTTATTCAAAAAAACTTTCCCGATCATTTTATTTTAAGCGAAGAAACCGGGGAATTGAAACAGGACTCTGATTACAAGTGGATCATCGATCCGATTGACGGCACGATTAATTTTTCAAAAGGTATTCCTATCTGCTGTGTAAGCATTGGCATTGAAAAAAATGGTGAAATGATCCTTGGCGCTGTTTACAGTCCGTTTCTGAACGAATTCTTTCTGGCTGAAAGAGGACAAGGCGCCACACTTAATGATAAACGGATCAATGTAAGTAATCAAACCGAAGTGCTCAGGAGTTGTCTTGTAACCGGGTTTCCTTACACCTATCTTGATATGCCTAATGGTCCGTTAGAAGTATTTGAGCGTCTGATAAGAAAAGGTGTCCCTGTACGCCGGCTTGGAAGCGCTGCATTAGATTTGTGCTGGGTGGCAGCCGGAAGATTTGACGGTTTTTATGAGCACAAGCTCCAGGCCTGGGACAGTGCTGCCGGATTTTTAATGGTAGAAGAAGCAGGTGGTAAAGTAACTGATTTTGAAAACAATCACTACTCACCGTATCAACCACATTTAGTAGCAACAAACAGAAAAATACATGAGGAGTTAATTGAAGTAATTCATAACAGAAAAAATTTATAAATAATGAGTGAAGAAAGAACAGAAATCTCCTCTCTCGGAGAATTTGGACTGATTGAGCAGTTGACGAAAAATATCGAGTTTCAAAATGCATCAACCATACTTGGCGTAGGTGATGATGCAGCAGTGATTGACCATTTTGGAAAGCAAACCGTCATAACAACCGACCTGCTCATGGAAGGTGTGCATTTTGATTTGATGTACACACCATTGAAGCATTTGGGTTATAAAAGTGTGGTGGTGAATGTGAGTGATATTTATGCCATGAATGCTACCCCCACACAGGTAACAGTGAGTATTGCCATCAGCAATCGCTTTAGTGTGGAAGCGGTGGAAGAATTATATGAAGGTATTTATGCCGCCTGTGAAGAATATGGTGTGGATTTGATTGGAGGTGATACTACCTCATCCTCCAAAGGATTGGTGATTAGTGTAACAGCCATTGGTGAAGTGGCACCGGACACCTTTGTAAAAAGAAGTGGTGCCCAAGTGAATGATTTGATTTGTGTGAGCGGTTATCTTGGCGGCGCTTATCTTGGATTGTTACTCTTAGAAAGAGAAAAGAAAATATTTTTAGAAACAAAAGGCGTACAGCCTGATTTAGAAAACAGAGCATACATCGTTGGTCGTTTATTAAAACCGGAAGCCCGGAAAGATATCATTGATTTTTTCAGGAATGTACAGCTCACACCCACCGCTATGATGGACATCAGTGATGGCCTCAGCAGTGAAGTGCTCCACATCTGCAAACAAAGTGAAGTGGGTGCGGTGTTGTATGAAGATAAAATTCCTGTACATCCTGATGCTAAAGAGTTTGCTTACAAACTGGAGATTGATCCTACCGCCTGCGCATTAAGCGGCGGAGAAGATTATGAACTGGTATTTACAATTTCACAAAATGACTATGAAAAAGTGAAAGATGTAAACGGCATCAGCGTCATTGGTTATATTACTGATGCAAAAGAAGGGGCTACCATCATTACAAGAGGTGGCAACAAACATCAACTGGTGGCACAGGGCTGGAATGCGTTTTCAAAATAACAGATGCGAAAAACATCCACTCATAATTTTCAACAGTTCTGCAGTATGCTTTGCCGGTGTTCATTAACCCGGCAAATAATCGTTTTAATTTTTATATCCGTATTCAGTTCCTGCGCTGTTACCGGATATTATTCGACTGAAAAAAAATTCAGTCCGCAAGAGTTAAAAGAGGATGTAAAAGCATTGGAGCAAACATTAAAACGCAATCATCCTTCCTTGTACTGGTACAGCAGTCCGCAGCAGATAGAAGCCTCTTTTGAAAGAGCCTTTCATTTAGCAGGTGATTCACTCAATGAAAATGCATTTAAGAATCTTATTGCGGAAACGATATTTCCCATCCGCTGCGGTCACACCAGTGTAAGACTTTCAGAAAACTATGCCCGTTCTGTGCGGGGAAGGGCACCACAGGGATTTCCGCTGAATTTGAAAATTGCAGATGACAGTACACTCATCATCACCAACAATTTTAACAGAAGAGATTCTTTACTGAAGCCGGGCTTAAAAATTCTTTCCATCAATGGTCTTTCAGCCAGCCGGGTCATTGATACATTGTTCCCTTTAGTTGCTATTGATGGCTTTGCAAAAAACTTCAGCTATCAAAACATCAGCAATAGTTTTACTTCTTATTTCAACAGCCGTTTTCCCGGCTTGAAAAACTATACAGTTACTTATACTAATGATGGAAATGAAATACGCTCCATAGTAATACCCTCACTGGGCAGCAGCAGGGATACAACAAGAAGACAGGTAATAAGTACACCGCCCGCCACCACAACGGAACGCCGGCGAAAAATCAATGCTGTAAGAAGTTTTACCATAGATAGTTCCAAAACGTATGCGTTGCTGCGTATCAACAGCTTTACGAGGTATTTAAAAAAGTCGTATCTCAAAAAAACATTCCGTAAGCTGGAGCGGCAGCAGGTAACCAATCTTATTATTGATGTTCGTAATAACGGCGGCGGTCTTATTAAATCCTCCTTGCTGCTCACCCGTTTTATTAAACAGCAACCTTTTTATTTTACCGATTCTATCTTCAGCAAAACAAGAGTGATCCGTTCATCCGTTAAAGTGAAAAAGAAATTCTTTCATAACATCGGCATGATATTGTTAAACCGAAAACAAAATGACAGCCTGTTTCGGTTTTCTTTTTTTCAGAAACAGTACGAGCCCAAAACAAATGCGTATAAGGGAAACGTAATAGTGCTTACAGGGGGCTATTCTTTTTCAGCAACAACCATGTTTTTGTCCAACGTAAAAGGGCAGAACAACGTAACACTGCTGGGTGAAGAAACAGGAGGCGGCTATTATGGTAATAACGGAGTCTTTATACCGGAAATAGTTTTGCCCAACTCCAAATTGAGAGTACGGTTACCGCTCTACCGTATTGTAAACAACAGAAATTTTGCAAAAGGCAACGGTGTATTGCCGGATATAGAAGTTAAAGCGACGGCAGAAAGTATTAAACTGAATAAAGATCCTAAGCTGGAGAAAGCAATTGAACTTATAAAGCAGCGCCGGAAGTAATTGTGATGTCAAAAAAACAGCGTACCGACCTGATTAACTAATATTGTAAAAAAGTAAACAATGAAAAAACTGATCGCCCTTCTGTTTGTAAGCAGTATTGTTGTTTCTTGTGTGAAGCCCGTTACTCCCAATCAGAATTTTTGTGCAGATGGTCATATTTTCTGGGGTGGCAACCCTGCTACTGATCCTAATGGCATCGGTACTTATTTTGCCATTAAAAGATCAGGTAACTGGAAATTTTACCAGGTTAAAGAAACTGAACTGGAGGCGCAATATAAAACTACCAACCTCAATGACTCGATTGCAGTAAACATTTGCCTCGAGTCAACAAATGATAAAGCTCCCTGCCCCTGTGCAGAGCCATCTTATTATTACCGTGTAAAATCAATCTCACGCCGTTAAAAATTTTATAGAGTGCAACGCTTTGCAGCAAAGCAAGGTCATGCTTTAAAAACCTACTATGTTGCGATTATTTGTTATGCTGACAGTACTTTGCCTTACAGTTTCTTCCTGTAATAAAGATGAAAAGGCAGAGTGCAGTAATGGATATATCTACTGGGGCGGCAGCCCTGCGGCTGATGGACTTGGTTGGTACTTTGCAGAAAGCCGCAGCGGTAGCTGGAAAGCCAAACAACTGAAAGAAGAGGAATTACCCTGGAATCTGCAACCAACAACAGATTCAACGTCTGTTTCTATTTGCCTGAAGGAAACCACAGAACGTGCCCCTTGTTTTTGTGCAACACCCTCTTACTATTATAAAATTGTTTCTGTGCAAAAACGTTAGGGCTGAATCATAAATCCATCTCTGTCTTTGAGAAAGGGGAGTTTGTTTCTTACTTCGTCTAACGCTTCTTTAGAAATTGAAATTGTAAAAATATCTTCTGCTTCTGCTTTTTCATACAAAATCTCACCCATGGGATCTACTACCATTGAATTACCGGTATGATGAATCTGATGCCCGTCATCACCCACACGGTTTACACCAATAACATAAGATTGATTTTCAATAGCTCTTGCCTGCAATAAAGTGCGCCAGGCATGTATTCTCCGTTCCGGCCAGTTAGCCACATAGATCAGAATATCATACTCTGCTTCATTTTCATTTTGGCCGGCTGCTTGTCTTGCCCAAACAGGAAAGCGCAAATCATAGCAGATTTGCAGATTAATTTTCCAGCCGTTTACGGATGCAATGAGACGTTTGTTTCCGGCAGTATAATGCTCGTGTTCACCGGCATAACCGAACAGATGCCGCTTATCATACCAGGCACATTGCCCGTTCGGTAACATCCAGATGAGTCGATTATAAAAATGATCTCCTTCTTTTATGATAACACTTCCTGTAAGAATTATTTTATTTTCAGCAGCAACACGTTTCATCCAGTTAACAGTATAGCCATTCATATCTTCTGCCAGCAATTCCGGTTTCATACTAAACCCCGTACTGAACATTTCAGGTAATACGGCAATATGAGCAGGTTGTTGAATGGAATTGATTTTTTGTTCCAGCATGGCCAGGTTGGCTTGCTTATCCTCCCAATGCAGTTGGGTTTGAATTAATGTGATGGATAAACGACTCATGACGTATAGTTAAATGATTTTTTAAAAGCGTAGTGTTACTCCGATGCTTCCCCAATGTTCTCCTTTCCGCATTGCTTTACCTTCTCTTGTGCGGAAGGTATAATACCAGCGGATGCCTGCCCTGTTGCCGTTAAACATAAATCCTGTTTTTGCCTGAAAAACAAAAGGCTCAAGAGCAGTTGTAAACGGACCTTTATCGCTTCTAAACAAACCGCCTTGTACCGTAGCATTGTAAAGTTGATATTGTATTAAAGGCTCTGCAAAAAAAACAAATTCATGACGGGGTGTTGTTTTTACATCCCTGCCGAGGCCGGCATTCCAGTAATGAGAATTCTCTTCTGATAACAGTTTTCCTGTTTTGAGCAAAATACCTGCTGCCGCATTTGTAAATGTATTACCTACACTTGCTTTGCCGGTGAGGTGCACGGTTGTGTTGCTGTTGTTTTGTTTTGAAACAAGGGAGTGATAATATTCTGCCGCCACATTCAATCCTGCTTCATTGTTTAACTGGTACTCCCATCCATACACTTTATACAAACCGATAAGTTTATGCCATCCCTGCTGAATTTGACGTCCTGCGGCAGCGGGACCCATAATACCTGCTGTTACCTGGTATTGCAATATGTGTTGAGATTTGTAAATAAGATTAGCGCCATAAGAGGCAGATAACCATCCTGCAAAAGGCCGGTCCATAATAGCCAGTACTTCTGCAGATGAACGTCGGTTACTTACCGGATTGTAAACCTTATGTGCCAGTTCGGCACGGTGAATTTTTTTTAAAACAGTTTCTTTATGCTTAGCGGCAAGCCGGTTGTACTGAACAATAAAACCATTGGAATAATAACGATCCGTTAGTTCCAGATCGTAATTATCATTTTCTGTTAAAATCATCAGTTCATTACGGAAAGGTTTCTGGGCTTTTAGTGTGGCACTAAAACAGATAAAGCACAGAGACAATAAAAACTGCTTCATTCCTGCAAAGTACGAATCAATCATCATTTGCAAGAAGTTGCTGAACAGATGCTGCTTCATATCCTTTTTGCAGGAGATAATCCTGTAGCTTCCGTTTACGAATGAACTGATTGGTTTCTGACCGGAGCGTTTTCATCTTTTCATCAAATAATTTGCGGAGCGTTTTCCGGTAGGCTTCTTCATCAATCTCCTTCAGCGCTTTTTTGATGCAATACTCACTTACTCCTTTTTGCTTGAGTTCATATTTAATTTTTACCCGGCCCCATTGTTTCATCCGGAATTTGCCGCCGGCAAACTGAATGGCAAACCGCTCTTCATTGAGGTAATCTTCATCAATCAATTGTGTGAGCACTTGTTCTACATCAGTCTTGCGCAAACCAAAGCTGTAGAGTTTTTCTTTCACTTCGCTGTGGCAGCGCTCCTGGTAAGCACAATAGTGTTTGGCTTTTTGCAATGCCTGTTCCCGGGTAAGTTGCTGACGGTACATACAGGGCGAAAATAAGAAAGTTTGAAACGGCTAAACGGTTCAGATCTTTTGAACCGACCTGTTTCTTAAAAGATGTCCGTTCAAAGATTACCTGATATTACCTATAGCATTCTTTGCTGTGTCGTGTTTTGTTTTTAATACATTGGAGATGGTTGTGTACCTGCCACTCAATTTTTGTAACGACTCCTGCAATGCCAGAAACTGCATATTCATACTGCTCATTTTTTGTTTGGCCGCAGTTGTGTTATCATTCTCTATATCTGTGATAATGCTTTCAATTGTTCCTGTGAGGTTTCTTACATTACTGCGTGAAGTGCTTACACCTGCTTTGGTTTGTGGTGTGTTGTCTGTTTGCAACTGCCGGTCCAGCTCCTTCAACACTTCCAGCAAATCATTGAAAGAGGCAATACTCGCTGTTTTGTTAGAACGGGATGAGTTGTAATCCTGTGCTTTTGTATTGGAGCTGGTTCCTTCATTACCTGAATTGGTTCGCAGGGATTGGCTGTTTTGTGATGCCGTTAATTTCACCACTCCCGTTTTTGTGTACAGAAAAGTACCTTCATCGTTTAGATCTATATCGGTTCCATCACTAATGATATAGGAAGTTTCAAAAATGAAACTGTAGTTGCCTGCTTCAAGGTTTGTAAATTCAAATTCGCCCAAACTGTTGGTAGTGCGTTGTTGAAAATTACCACCCGGGTTTTTGCCGCCTTTTATGCTGATACCTCCAATAGGATTACCTGGAATAGCCAAAGGAAAATCATATTGAAAAGGATCGTTTCCGTTTGCTGTTCTTTGATAAATGCGCCCCGAGTCACCACCAGGGTTTCTCCCTCCTTTAATTGTTAATCCTCCAACAGGATTGCCTGCCACTGAATTTGTATAATCATCCTGGTTGGGAATATCACCATTTTGAAAACCGCCGTTCCTGCGGCTCATGCCAAAGTCTGAAACATTACCATTTCCAATTACCAAATCTTCAGCACCATCGCCATCCACGTCACCAATATGCACCGGCAGGTTTCGCACATAATGACCCGCATTTTTAGTGAAAGAAAGGTCCTGCACATTCACTTTTGCTGATTGGGAACTAACACCAAGATTGCTGCGTGGACTCCAGATCAAATCCGGAGCACCATCGCCATCTACATCACCTGCCTGTACATTGAATTGCTGCACGGCTCCACTTTGTTTCATTTCAATCAGCGCTGTTATATCCAGTGTTGTGCCATCACTGAAAGTAGCAACAGCACTGTAAGAGTTCGCTCCGCTACGTTTGGTAAAATGTATATCCTGCACACTTACTTTACCGCCGCCTCTTTGATTGGATGCAGGTAATGTAAAATGAAAATCCTGCATGCTTACTTTGCCCGTGCCGCCACCTTTAGCGGCAGAGGATGATGTAAAGTCCTGCGTGCTTCCATCCGTAAACGTTCCTTGAGCACGGAAAAATTCTGCCTGGCCATCACCATCTGTATCAGCGATTACAATGGATAAATCCTGCACACTTACTTTCCCTCTTCCTGCACCATAAATAATATGTTGCCATGTTTCATTGGGCACCGTTACTTCACCGGCAATGTTGATTCTTGCATTAGACTTTGCCTGGTAATACTCGTATCCCTTTCTGCTTGCCCAAATGGCAAGAACAGCAACACTGTAATTACCATCAGGTACATTGGCAAACCAATACTCACCGCATGTATTTGTTTTTGTGGTGGCCACTACGGCACCTGTAGTACGATCCAATAAGTGTACATCAAATACCAAATTGGAATCATCACATTCTTCCTTGCCGGTTGTTCTATTGCTGGATAAAGGATTGGTTCGTGGTCCCTTTCCTTTATACAAAGGATTATTTTTTACACTTCCAACACAAGGGTTGCAAACATCTTCCTGTGGTACACCATCAAAGAATAAAGGTTGATACGAACGACGGCCTGTTGCCATACCGCTGTTGCTTTCACGAACATAAAGATTGGTTTGTACTCCCGGCTGAATTATAAGTCCTGTGGCTGCATAACTTGCGGCAGCAGCACCACCTGTTTGATTACGGTAGGTAACAATATTATTTTCATTAGCAGAACGGATAATTCTCCCTGCTACAATATGTGAGCCGGCTGATTGCAATCCCTGATTTACTTTTTCACCAAAGGTTGCACCCTGTGTTTGCTTAGGTGTGGTTACGTTCATCGAAATGCGGTTGGGCATGCCGCCATCAATCTTTGTTTTATACTGAATGGCATCATCCGGGCAGCTGAAAGTCTGTTCTTCTACAGTACCATCAGGCTTTGTGGTTTTGAGTGTTACAGGTCCGCAACTTTCATTCGTTGTTCTGTCATTACTTTGGTTACTTTTCGTTTTTGTTTTGAGTACCCGTTTGTTTTCAGGATCAATAATACTCACCGTTTCATCAACATGCGGATCACCATGTATACGGTCATTGCTTTGATTGCTTTTTGTTTTTGTTTTCAGTACACGATTGGTGGTTTGCTGTTCATCATCATTTGTTGCAGCAGATCGTTTTCCGCTTGCCTGGCCACTGGCTGCATCACGTGGAGACTTTACATTGAAAGTCTTGATGAAAGAAATACCGGCGTTAATGGTTTGAAAATTTCTTTTCTGCTCAACAGGTATGTCAATGCCCCGCTGCGGATCAAATAACTGAACGGATGCAGATGAACGCAGATAGTCTGTTGATAATACAATCGCTGATGTATTGCCAACAGGATAAGAAAAAGATAATGACCCATTAAATCCGGGAAAGATACTGTTAGTGCCGCTTTCAAATCTGTACAGCGGACGAACTGCTCCCTGCTGGCCAATGGTTAATCCCCCACTTTGATTAAAAAATACACCTGCTTTGGCTGCAGCAACTAATTGAACTTTTTGACCTATACGAAAGGAAGGGCCCAGCATTAAAAATGCATTTTGAGCAGAGGAAGAGCTGATGGTACTTGTTTGCGGAAAACGCCTTTCAACCAAAAACTGATTGATAGCCGATGTGTTTAGTTTGCTGTTAATAAACCCGCTGTTTAATCCCAAACCAAGCGCACCAAAAAAATAGTGACCGCTTAAACCTGCTATGGTGCCATTACCACGAAACAGCGATGCTTCATTACTGTTCATACCAAGGGATGCACCGGAGTGGAGGCCAAACTGCCAGTCATTGCCGGCATTCATGCTGCGGGTGTGATTACTGCGTGATGAGTTTTGATTAAACGCCGGCTGCTGGGCAATTGTAAGCAATGGGCAAGTTGATAGTACAAGTACAAAGTACAGGGGCAAGTATCGGCTGTTCATATATTGATAGTTTAAGGTGTCTCTAAAATAGAACTTAAAATTGATAAATAAAAGATCACCTGTGCAGGTGTATGCGTGTGTTTGCGTGTGGGCTAAACGAGATACACTATTTTTGCCGGATGCAGCAACCGGTACCAATTCTGTTAACTACACTTAACGCCAAGTACATACACATGAACCTGGCAGTGCGGCTGTTGTACACACTCAATAAAGAACATCCGGGCTTGCAATGGAAAGAGTTTACCATCAAGCAAAACAAGGAGGAGATTGCACAGGAATGCAGCAAGTATGAAGTAGTGGCATTCAGTTGTTATATCTGGAACATCACACAAACACTCGAGGTGGCACAACGCATCAAGCAAATAAACCCACACACAAAAATCTTACTGGGTGGACCTGAAGTGAGTTATGAATGGGAAGAGATGATTCAGGAAGAATGTGTTGATTTTATTATCACCGGTGAAGGTGAAATTCCGTTTCATGAGTTGCTGAATCATTATCCGAATATTTCTTTGGTACCAAATCTTGTATGGAAGAAAGATGGGCAAGTGCAGTACATGGAACGCAGCACCATGTATGACATGAGCAATTTCATCGGTGTAAATCCATATGTACATGACCCTGCTGAAGATTTGTATAATAAAATCAGCTATATAGAAACCAGCAGGGGATGTCCGTACAAATGTGAATTCTGCCTGGCAAGCCTGGATAACAAGGTGCGGTATTTGCCCATGAAGGATATTAAAGACAACCTGTTGTACTTAATGCAAAACGGAAGGGTGATCAAGTTCCTGGACAGAACTTTTAACATGAAGCGTGATTTTACACTGGAAATGTTTCAGTTCATCCTGGATAATCATCGTCCCGAAAATGTTTTTCAATTTGAAATAACAGCAGATATACTTCACCCGGATATCATTCAATTTATCAATGAAAAAGTACCGAAGGGTTTGTTCCGTTTTGAAATCGGTATTCAAACCGTCAATCAAAAAGCCAACCTTGAGGTAAGCCGCAAGCAAAGCTTTGAAAAAACAAAAAGCATTATTGCACAGGTGCGTGATAAAGTAGAACTGCATCTGGATTTGATTGTGGGTTTGCCGCTGGATTATTATGAAGACATCAAGTACAGTTTTGAAGAAGTGTTCAAACTGTTTCCACCTGAATTACAATTGGGCTTTTTAAAATTTCTCAAAGGCACACCGGTTCGATACAAAACAGAACAGCATGGTTATAAGTACGACCCCATCGCTCCCTACCAGATTATTGAAAGCAAATATCTGAGTAAGGAAGAGCTGGCAAATATTACATTGGTGGAAGAAGCTTTGGAAATTTACTGGAACAAACCAAGAGCACTTCACACCTTAAAGTATGTAACAGCGTATTACAGTGTGTTTGATTTTCTGCTGGGGCTGGGCAGCTATTTTCAAACCCATTCTGATTTTCATAAACATGAGCTGAAAGATGTATATGAGCTGCTCTACGCATTTGCAAAAGAAAATTACCCTGCAGATGAAGTATTGCAGCAATTGATTGCCGTTGATTATTACCTGTGGCATAAAATAAAACCGGTGGATCTCTTGCAGGTTGAAGTGGATGCGGTCTTAAAATCAAAACTTACAGAACAGTTCAAACTCAATCATCACCAGTACCGCCATGTGCTTTTTCCTGTTCATTTTAACTGGCAGGAGTTTGTGCAATACAATCACATTATAAAAGATGAAGCAATGATGGTGATTGAATATAATGGAAAAGAAGAACCGAAGGTGATGGAACAACAGGCGACTAAGCAATAAGCACTCATTGTACGGAGTTATAATTTTATAAATGGTATGCACCCATCATGCTGAAACATTATATTGCAATACAAACCTCCCACATGAGCCACCCATCCACCACGATACGTCCGTTTGCTGATGCTAAACCTCTTTCCATCCGCATCTGGCACTGGGCTACTGCGTTGTTTTTCTCTGTTTCTATTATTACTGTAAGCATCAACGAGTTTATTCTTGATGGACGCACACAAATCCAGGCGGTCAATAATGCTGCAAAAGAAAAAGGTGTAACGCTTGACAGGGATCAGACAAGGGCTATTGTTAGAACGTTTCGGGAACCCATCTGGGAATTACATAAATATGCAGGTTTCGGAATTTCTATTTTGTTGCTGTGGCGTATGTTCATAGAATTTCGTTCAGGAAAAAACAATCGCCTTGCCTCTAAACTCATAGCAGCATTCAATCGCAGGCAAAAAGTTGAAGGAACTGCTTTGGAGCAAAATCATTTCAGCCTGGTGCAGGCTGGCTATCTTGTTTTTTATGTGTTGATTGTACTCATGGCCTGCACAGGATTGATACTGGCTTTTGAAGAGGTGCCTTTTTTTAAATCCATACATGACCCTGCTAAAGAAACACATGAGTTGCTGCAATGGGCTTTTTACACCTATGCAGTGATTCATATAGGCGGTGTGGTATGGAGCGATTCCAAATTATACAACGGACTGGTTTCAAGAATGATTCACGGAAAGCAGTAAGCAACCGTTCCGTTTTTCGCCCACTTGTTTGAATTCCATAATCAATTGTTTGAATTCTGTTGGGCAAGGCGGGTTCGTTGAGGTTCTTTTGCAGAAAAGGATTAAATCACATGTCTCCACTTTTTTTCTGTAAACAATTTTTATGCATTGTATTTCTTTTTTTCAGCCTGCAATCAAGAGGTATATCTGTACCGGTAAGTGACAGTATTCCAAAAACAGTCCATTTTGGAGGAACGATTACTGCTACACAAAACGGTATTTCTCTTATTCCTTCTTTCTCATTGGGCAGACCTGCCGTAATGTTTGATCTAAACATCGGCGGCAAGAAACTCACGTTTGAACCTTTCTTCCGCTTTGGAATGGATGGCAAGCCCTGGTCCTTTATTTTTTGGTGGAGATACAAGTTGGTCAACAATTCCAGGTTCAGAATCAGTATGGGTGCACATCCATCCTATGTGTTCAGAACTGTGCCTATGAATAACAACGGAACCACTGTTACCATCAACCGTGCCGATCGTTATGCAGCAATGGACTTAACACCAAGCTTTGTTGTTTCAAAATATACAACAGTGGGTGTTTATTATTTGTACTCACACGGGCTGGATAAAACCTCCGTGCAAAACACACACTTCATCACACTCAATGCCAACTTCACCCATATTCAACTCGCAGGAAATTTCTATGCCAAATTCAACCCGCAGCTGTATTACTTAAACATGGCCGGCAGAGATGGGTTTTATGCTACACATAGTTTTACAATAGCACATCAAAAATTTCCACTAAGCCTGCAAACCATCATGAACAGGGCCTTCAAAACAGAAATTGCAGGCAAGCGCTTTGTCTGGAACATGAGCCTGTTGTACAACTTCAATAAAAACTATGTACCCCGCCCGTAAACAAAAACAAACTGTAAGTTTGTGGGAGATGCGAAAGGTGGAAACCATAGAAGAATTTTATAAACGCAAGTTTAATTGGGTTCCCCCAACACTCCACAAGGAGATCGGACATTTCAATGTGTTTCGGTTAGATCCCTATGTGGGCAGCCGTGCTCAACCTGTGCCTTACAGCCGCAGGGATTTTTATAAGATTACCATTACACTCGGCAGCGGTAAAGTATATTATGCTGATAAATGTTATGAAATACAGCAGCAGGCACTTACATTTTCCAATCCGCAAATACCTTACAAATGGGAGCACCTGGATAAAATTACCGGCGGTGTGTTCTGCATTTTTGATCAGCAGTTTTTTCACCAGTTTGGCAATTTAAGTCAGTATGCAGTTTATAAACCTGATGGTAACCGGGTATTTGAACTTAATGAAGAGCAATTGGCCAAAGCGTCTGTTATTTTTCAACGAATGTTTGAAGAACTTAAAAGTGATTACGTTCATAAATATGATGTGCTGCGGACATTGGTGCTGGAGTTGATTCATATGGCTTTAAAAATGCAACCCAACAGCGATATAAGTGCGCAGCAACAGCTTTCATCTTCGCAACGTATTACCACGATGTTTATGGAACTGCTGGAACGACAATTTCCCATTGATGAATATCATCCGGAGGTTACATTACGAGCTCCTTCTGATTTTGCCGCTCAGTTAAATGTGCATGTGAATCACTTAAACCGAGCCATTAAAGAAACCACAGGTAAAACAACTTCACAATTGATTAGTGAACGCCTTTCACAGGAAGCTAAAATATTGTTGAAACACAGTCCATGGAATGTTGCTGAAATTGCTTTTGCATTGGGTTTTAAAGAAGCCACACATTTCAACAGTTTTTTTAAAAAACAGGTACAGTTAACTCCTTTGCAGTTTCGATCAGTTTAAAAAGCTTTTTATTTTATCCGCTTCCCCTGTGTTGTAAATGATAATCCCTGCTGGCCCGATGTAGAAATCATAATGGCTTCAAACAAAGGTTCCGGTGCACCGGGTTTGATCTTCCAGTCAAAAATAAAATTGGCGCCGCTGCCGCCGCTTGTATCATTTTGTTCAATGATGATTTCAGCCGTTTCCATGGGTGCAAGAAAAATGGAGTTGTCAATATAATTTTTTAATGATTTGCCATGCGTATCAAAATATTCTGCTTTGGTAATAAAGAGCGTATCTGTTTGACTGGTATTACGCATGCTGATAGTGGCAGTTAAATTAGCGGTTCGCTTTTCACTCAACGCATAGATGTGCGAATACACAGAGAGATAGGTTGAGCCTTTTTGCAATGAATCAACCTTTGAAATGGTTGCCCGTTTTTTATTCCAGTCAACAGCAGGAGGCGGTGCCGGAGTTTGATCACTGTTACAGGAACTGATGGTTCCAAAAAGCAACACAAGCGGGAGTAGTGATTTCATATACTGTTGTTTTAAAACGAAAAGCTGCAGCACCATCACCGAATTTATGAAAAACAAACCCAAAATAAAAACGCAGATTTACAGCGCACCTTTTCACTTTTACAGAATAAAGTATTTTAGCAACATGCCCCGGTTCCGGAATAAATACAAAACAGCAGTGCTGTATGCAGCAAGCATGGTATTGCTGCTGTTGTTGCTGCAGGTGTTGCAGTACAGGTTTCTGCTCATGAGCCATTCCTATGAAATTTATGTGCTGTGTATTGCATTGCTCTTTACCGGCCTGGGCATCTGGCTGGCGCTCAAACTCATGAAACCCAAAAAAGAAATCCAAACCATTATTGTTGAAAGAAATATTTACCGGAGTGAATTAACCGAAGCCGATAAAGCTGCTGCTGAACTTGAAAAACAAAAACTCGGCCTCAGTACACGGGAACTGGAAGTGCTGCAACTCATGGCACAGGGATTGAGCAACCAGGAAATAGCCGATCGTTTATTTCTTTCTGTACCCACCATTAAAACACATACCTCCAACTTGTTTTTTAAACTGGATGTAAAACGCCGCACACAGGCCATTGAAAAGGCAAGACAGTTGAAACTAATTGAGTAAACCTTTCTAAATAATTGTACCGACCACCTGAGGCACCAAAGAAAACCTGAGAAAGAATTCAATCGTTCAGCATTCAACTATTTGTTTTACCCTTAGTCTCTTCCGCTGTAAACCTTACACCTTACACCCTACACCTTACACCTTTCGCCCTTCGCCTTACCTCCCTTCACCCTAAACACTCCTTCTTTCGTATGATGTTGCGCCGGTAAATGGTATTTCATACTTTGGTATGAGCAGTTTTGTATTTTGCTCCAGCATCTTTACACCCTAAAACAAAAAATATGAAAAAGAATGTTTTGGTTTTTGGTTTGATTTCGGGTTTGGTGGTTTCTACCATTATGGCCTGTAGTATGATTTATATGTCCAAACATCCCGAGCTGGAAGCCGGCACCGGTTCCATGGTGGTGGGCTACCTGAGCATGCTCATCGCTTTCTCTCTCATTTTTGTGGCTGTAAAAAACTTTCGTGACAAACAAAATGCAGGTGTTATCAGTTTTGGGAAAGCATTGCTGATGGGTTTGCTCATTGCACTCATCGCTTCTACTATGTATGTCATCACCTGGGCATTTGTACATCATTATTTTATGCCCGACTTTATGGAGAAATACGCAGCAGCCATGATTGAAAATGCTAAAACAACTGCAACACCTGCTGAGTTGCAACGCACAGTTGATCAAATGAACTCCTATAAAGAACTATACAAGAATCCTTTTTTCTTTGCGATGTTCAGTTACATGGAAATAGTGCCGGTGGGTCTGCTTGTTTCGTTAATTACAGCTTTGATCTTAAAACGAAAGAAATCGGCTCTTGCCTGATTGCATATTAAATAGATTCTTAAATAAATAAAATAAGTTATGAAAAAAGTAACAGGTATCGGGGGTGTGTTTTTTAAATGCAAAGACCCTGAAAAAGTAAAAGAATGGTATACTACCCATTTAGGAATTGATGCAGGTAAGTGGGGTGCCAATTTTGAATGGCGTGATGCATAAGATCCTTCCCAAAAAGGTTCTACTGCCTGGAATACATTTACGGAGCAGGCAAAAATGTTTGAACCTTCCGCCAAAGAATTCATGATCAATTACAGGGTTGAAAACATAACTGCACTGGTAGAGCAATTAAAAGCAGAAGGTGTAACGGTACTCGATGAAATTGAAACCTATCCTTACGGCAAGTTTGTACATATTATGGATGTGGAAGGAAATAAAATACAATTGTGGGAGCCGGGGGAAGAATAAAATTTTCTTCATATTATAAATAAGAGGGCCGCTGCAATTTGCAGCGGCCCTCTTATTTAAATTTCAATCTCTTAATCCTTAAACAACTTCACCGGCATACTCTCTACCAACTTTCTATACGCCGCCCATTTCGTTGTAATAAATTCATTGATGCGTGTTACACTTTCATTTACTGCTGTTTCTGCTTCACCCATCAAACGATCGGTTTGTGCAGTGGGTGCAGCCAGTTTATTACCAATTTCACCACGTGCATTTTGTAAAATGCTTTGCGTAGTGATATCTGCAAAACGGGTAATGCCCTGTCTGTCGCTGGCATTTCTACCACTGATGCTTTCACGTATCTTCTTGATTTCATCACGGATCTTCTTCGCTTCGCTACGCAAACTATCTGCTTCTTTACCTTCTACTCCACGTAACTGTGCATCCATCTTCGCTAATGTTTCTTCAGCATCTGCAATTTTATCCATAGCAGCCGTTAATTTATCTGCTGCTGCCTGCCATCTGTCAGCCATTTTCTTTTTGGCATCATACACTTCTCTGGCCATGGGTGCACGTGGGTCGCCTTCTACTTTAATCATGGTAGAATCACTTGCTTTGCCCAATGTTACCACCATTTTATAAGTGCCGGGATAAACAGGCCATCCACCACCTTGTTCAGGTGCGTTAGGTCTTGGTTTGGGACTACCGGGGAAACGGCTTCCTTTTGTTTCAAAGTTCCAGTACATACGGTTAAAGCCGCTATCTGCTTTTACTTTAAACGAACGGAGTTGCTTACCTGCTTCATCAAAAATTTTCACCATGGCACTGTCAGCTTTTGCTTTGCTGGTATCTGCAGCATGATTCACAAAGAAAGAAACCATGGCACCTCTTCTTCTGTTTTCACCTTCATACAAACCCCAGGTGCTCCACTCATAACCGGGTGCGTTACGGTAATTGGCCTGATAAGCTGTTGGTGCATCAAACACTTTTATTTTATTCGCCTGACTGGCTCCGTTAGCTTTGGCTACAGCACGCAGTGGACGAATATCATCCAAAATCCACAACGCTCTACCAAATGTTGCAATGGCTAAATCTGCTTCTCTTTCTTGTATTGCTAAATCATAAGTTGATACACTTGGATAACCATTTTTCCAATGCTGAAAACTTTTGGCATTATCAAAGCTCACCCACAGCCCATGTTCTGTACCTACAAAGATCAAATTGGGTTCTGCAGGATCCTGAATCATACAAAGTGCATAACCTTTCAATCCTTTATTCGCTAAAATATTTTCCCAAGTCTTACCAAAATCTTTTGTTCTGAAAATGGTAATAGCAAAATCACCTCTGCGGTAATCATTGCTCACTACAAAAGCTTCGCCTTCATTATAACGGCTAGCATGTACCTGTGTAATCCATGCACCCGTGTTCATACCTGTGATTTTACCACGGAAATTGGTCCATGTTTTTCCGCCATCCTGTGTCAGTTGCACATTACCATCATCAGTACCCACCCAAATTACATTGCGGTTGAGTGCAGAAGGTGCAATAGCTAGGATCGTTGTATGATTTTCAGCGCCTGTAATATCCAATGTTAATCCGCCTGTTTCTTCTTTTTGATATTCCGGATTGTTGGTAGTTAAATCAGGAGAAATAATTTCCCATGTAGTACCACGGTCTTTACTTCTATGCAGGAACTGGCTTCCGTAATAAACAGTATTCTTATCAAACGGATCCAATGCAATACCACTGTTCCAGTTAAAGCGCATTTTCTTTCTTGCTTCAGGTGCAGGCGGACGAATAAACTCCTGCTGACCGGTTGTAATGTTGTAACGTCCTACACTTCCTCCCTGGCTCATGGCATAAACCCATTTGCTGTCGTTAGGATCGGGCACTACATCAAAACCATCACCGCCCCACAAACTTTCCCAATAATAGTTGCGGATACCGCCATCGATCCATGTATACGCAGGACCACGCCAGCTACCATTATCCTGCAAGCCACCCATTACATTATACGGAAGTTCATTATCAACATTAATATGATAGAATTGTCCGAAAGGTAATTGCTCATCAAAGCGCCATGTATAACCACGGTCTTTACTGATGCCGATACCACCGTCATTTCCTTCAATGATCAGGTTTTCATTGGTAGGGTGAATCCACCATGCATGATGATCCGGATGAATACCATTGTAAGGAATCAACGTAGTAAATGATTTACCGCCATCTTCACTCAATGTTACAGTAGAGTGAATATCATAAATGCGGTTTTCATTTTTAGGGTCAACATATATTTCATTGTAATAGAATGGACGATCCGTTACCTGTGCAGGATCACTGTTTACCAGCTTCCAGGTGAAACCGCCGTCTTCACTTTTATAAAAACCATTTTTGGTAGCTTCTACTTTTGCATACACAATATTTGGATGTGATGGCGCAAAGGCTAAACCACAACGACCGATAGGGTCAGCAGGCAATCCATCTTCTTTGCTCAGCTTCTTCCAGTTTTTACCACCATCTACTGTTATATAAATACCACCACCGGGGCCACCGCTGTTAAAATTCCAGGGTTTGCGTTGATGCTGCCACATATTGGCGATGAGTTTATTGGGGTTGGAGGGGTCCATGATCAACTCAGCACAACCGCTGGTATCATTGGTGTAAAGAATACGCTCCCATGTTTCACCGCCGTTGGTGGTTTTATATATACCACGATCCGGATGAATGCCATACGGATTACCGATGGCTGCTACGTACACCGTATTGGGATTGGTAGGATCGATAATGATGCGGTGAATGTTTCTTGTTTTCTCCAAACCCATACGCTTCCATGTTTTACCACCATCGAGGGTTTTAAAAATACCTTCACCCAGGTTGAGCGAGTTACGTGGATTACCTTCACCCGTGCCCACCCAAATCACAGAAGGATTGCTTTGCTGAACTTTCAGTGCTCCGATATTAATGAGCGGTTGCTCATCAAACAAAGGTTTCCAGTTAGCACCGCCGTTATCTGTTTTCCAAACACCGCCACTGGCAGCACCCACAAAAATGACATCGGGATTGGAGTAGAGTGCATCAATAGCCGTAACACGTCCGCTCATACCGGCAGGGCCGATGTTGCGGGGTTTCATGTTTTTAAACTGTTCCAGCTTTACCTGTGCCTGTGCAAGTATGCTCATGCCGAGCAGGCACAAAAGAAAAATTCTTCTCATTACAATTGGTTTTTAGAGTGGTGAAGTTGCGAAAAGAGAAGGGAGAAATAAAATGTTTTTGATGGGTGGTGGTAAATGAATAGAATTGAGGTTTTGTTAATCTGAAATGCAAAAAACAACTCTTGGCTATATTTTAAAAATGGTGAACAGCTTTATTGATGAACTGTTATATGTATTCGTGTCATCAATTGACCGATAAAAGCAGTTGAATGACCACAATGAAGATTCGTTTATGAAAAATCCAATGAAAAACAGCTCATGTACATGTGTGGTTGGTGCAAACACACAACCACGGCACACGGTGGATTCTTATGGTGCCTTTTGCAGAGCTGAACTAAGGAACACCAACAAGGGCAAAAGAACGGGTATCTTCTTTCTGCTTTATACACTAAAAAGTTGCTTTTAAAAATTAGAAACTACTTCACTATGTAGCAAATTATGAGGATTCCAAATTGATAAACCCATTTATCCAATTATTTAACTATGATGTCATTATTATTTGTAGAAGTTCGTGAAGCTTTTTTATATGACTTGTTATCGGAGATATTAAAAATGGCAGTAATGAGAAAATTTCTTGTGGTTCGTATAAAATCAGATTTGTAAAAAAAGCGTTCTGTTTCTGAAATGACAAAATTCCTGCTATTTAGCCGGAAAGGGTCAGATATGTTAAGTGTAATTATTAATTTGTTCTTAATAAAAGACCTTGAGAAAAAAATATCGTTTAATTGTGTACCTCTTCTTCTCCCGTTTAATAGCAAAGTGTTACTATTTAGAAAGAAAATCATGCCACTATTAATTTTTGTGGGAGTATTAAAATAATTAAATGTAGAATTAATAGTATAAAAAAATAATGTTTCTTTTTCCCTTGTTACTCGGTCTTTAAGTGTGTTTACCCCAATCCCAGTAGAAAAACTTATATACATGTTTTTAAATGAGGTAATTGTGCTGCGACTATAAAAAACAAGCGAATTACTAATCCCCTCGTTAACAGCTGTTGAATAAATTTGAGTTGAACTATTATAGACAATTTTATCAACAATGATTTTTGGAGAATATGAGTTATAAAGCTCAAATGATTGTGAATATTTTTTTCTTATTATTCTATATTCAAGTCTTGTAATGTATAACTTCTGAAGGTTAACCTCCGTAGAACCCTGTCTAGCTATTAGGGGGCTAACGATATCAATAAAAGGATTTAGCATCATTGCGCCTGGCCTTTGAATATCAACTTTGGAGCTAATGAAAAAGTTAGAGTTATTCTTAAATAAATACGATATTGATAATTCGGGCAAAAAATTAAAATAAGTATTATTTGTTTTGTTGTTGTTTATACTATCGGTTACTATATTTTGAAAGGATTCTATATTTGAAGAAAGTAAAAACCGCAACTTTTTAATCGGTATTGAATACAGCAACTTGCCCGAATAAATAGATTGCTCTATTAAAGTGTTTATTCTTGCAAGAGAATCTATTTTTTCATTTGGGTCAATAGAGTAAAATAGCTTCCCCGATCCCCCGAAAACCAAACTTCGCTTGCTTATTTTTAAACTAGCTTCAAGTTTTTTACCCTTTTTTAATGCTTGGGAAAAGTCCCCTTGAATTGTATTAAAAAGAGTCCGACTCGCACTGTTTCTGCTGTTTCCGATAAATGATGAAGCTGAATTCTTATATGAATAAAGATTAGCAATTTCGTTTTCCCAAGTACTTCTTAAATACGAAAGGGAGTAATTAGTTTTTTTATTTTTTGATTTTTTATTTATTGAACCATATGTATCAGCGTAAGTTTGAGTGCTATTCAAATCTGTAAAAATATCTTGAGCTAATCCTTGATTTTGCGATGTACTTAAAAGATTAAATACAGTATTAATATTACTTAATCGCCTAAAGTTAAATCCTAATGACATGCTCATCAATGTGTCGATATTATACCCTATTTCTGAGCTAAATCTGAGGTTTTTTTGATTAGAAGATAGAGACTGGCTATTAGTTGTTAGCATATTCAGGCTTTTATTAATAACACTACTTACACCTTCTTCAAAAAAATCGCTTTGATTCAGATTGAACTTTATTGAATAATCAAATTTCCGGTTTATCCCAGAAAGCGAAAAAGAAGAAAGAGAAGATAAATTACCTTTTGAAATTGTACTTGAAAAAGCGTTGCTTTTAATGTTTCCTTCTTTTGTAACTAAATTGAAAACTACATCGTAACCCTCATTCAAATATCTTAAAGGTGCAGGTTCGATAATTTCAATTCGCTCTAATAAAGAGTTTTTTAACCCTCTAAGGAAATCAATGGGATTCGCATTTAAGGCACTATAGCGTTTACTATTAAGTGTAAACAAAATTTTTTTGGAACCTCCATAATATTCAACCTTGCCATTTATTGAGGTTGTAAAAGGAAGTTTATTAAATGCTTCCAAAACAAATTTACGTTGCATTACTGTATCTTTACTTATGCTATAGACAATTTTTTCGTTTGTTAGACTAATTAAGTTTTTAGTTGCTTTTATTAATACTTCATTTAACAATTTTGTTTCATTCATTAGATAAATTATTATTTCAGAATTGGTTTTTTTTAAAGTATCAGGATATAATACTTGATTTTTTTTTCTATACCCAATATGAGATAACTGTAAAATAATTTTATCGCCCTCCTTAAACGGTATTTGAGCCCTGCCATTAAAATCGGTGACAAAAGATATACCGTTCTGTAAATAAACTGTAACCCCGGGGATAGCATGTTTTGTACTATCCTCTAGAACAATAATATTAATCTTGCTTTGCTGTGCAAATGAAAGCGAATAGAACTTTAAGAGCACTAAAAGTAATATCCAAAATTTACAATATTTCATGTAGTTAATTGAACTCTTTTATAATGCTGTTTCCGGGACTTTGATATGTGATAGATACGCATCGCCCGTTTTTTACAAGCATTAGCATTGGATAAATTTCATTTGACTGTTCTTTATAAGTTATTAGATTGTTCTCATCATAAAGAATTTTTGATTTACAAGGTATATCGTCTGTCGCAGCTTTGATAATTTTCAATGAATTAATCCGTGTGAAAATAACTTTTAATGGCATATCTTCCTTTATATCATTTCGGACAAATAATTCTGCTTCAGAAATGCAGCCAGTGCAGCCTGAATTTGGTATTATTAAATAGTAGATTGTTTCGGGATTACTATTAAATCCCTTGTCAATGGTAGTAATCGTTTTAATGATTCGACTTTCATAGTCTTCCTTGTGCTTACAAGCAGACATAACCAAGTTAAGCGTTATAGCTAAAGCAATCAAAGTATGCTTCATTGTCATTTGATTTTTTGGTATTAAGTAAATACAGTCCTTCTGTGCCAACAAAAAAAATTGAGGAACTGTTATCAGAAATTTTATCGGTTGTACCAAGATGCTTAAAATTTGAATCAAAAATTTGGATTTTAAATTTTTTAAGCCCTTGTCCATATTTATTTAACTCTGATTTTGAAAGAGCTAATTCGTAAAAGCGATAGAAAATATTTCGATAAGGGTCCCAAATAATTTCTTTATAGGAGTCACTTGTATAAAAAATTTGATTGAGAAGCTTGTCGTTAGGACAAAGACCTTTTGTATTTTTTAACATTTTTGCTTTAGGGTTAAACTCATCCCCTATAGAAATTTTTTTAATTATAGAATTTTTTAAGTCATATTGTAAAATCGTATCAGTTGCCGGGAAGGAAAAATATGCGTTGTCGCCACTAATTGTATAATAAATATGACGATATTCATAACCACCATAATTATTGCGTTGATAGTTAGCAGGATAAGTTAAGCCATACTTAATTTCTTTTGTTGTTAAGTTCAACAGGCTAAAAACAGGTCGATTATACCCTGAGTCGAAAATAGTTTCGCCAGAAACAGAACCAGCAATTAGAATATGATTTTCAATTTTACTGATTGGCCTCCCCGTATTAACACTTGGCCATGGATAAAAGTAATATTTGCTATTTATTGTATCTCTTAAAGCCTTTTTTCCGATTAAAAACGAATCTTTTATTACTCCTTCATAATTGGCAAGAAAAATCACACCTTTACTATAATTGTATAGAAATATAGAATCATAGTTAATGAATTTTACTCCATCAATTTTTACCGCTTTTTTGTCTCTTTGCAACTTAAATTTTATGTCAATTTCATGTTTGCCAGTGTGAAAATCATACATACTTATGCTGTTTAATCCAGGATTTAACATAATTAATAACTGTTGCAAGCCAACCTTTTCAATACTTATGTTTGTTGAGTAAGGAATACTTTGATTTCCTAACTTAATTTTCTTGCCACTTGTAATGCTTAATTTTAGGACTTTTTCCTCCGTTTCTTCATTTTTACACGAAATGAGTAAAATAGCTAAAAGAAAAAACAGTATATGTTTTATGTTCATAATAAGTAGTTTATAATGAAAGAAAAAATAGGGCCGCCAAAGGGTTGGCGGCCCTATTTTTAAATAAAACAGTCTTTGCACGCATCTTCTGATTGTAAGCATGAATAACCCGTTGATCCATCAGGTTTGGTGTAAGACCTACACTTACCATTATTATTCGGATAAGAGTTACATCCGCCACCACCAGTTTCAGGTATACCCTCTTGTGCACGTAAATTTACAGATGAAACAAAGAGAGTTAATAGCACAATTGGAACTAATAAAATCTTTTTCATAAAATTGTTTTTAATGTTGAAAATTTAACGAACACAAGTTTTACAAGGATCAGTTGATTCCTCGCATACAAACTGTTGAAGCCCATTGCTACATGGGTAAGCTTTACAAACCCCATTGTTTTCATTGGGGCGTGATGTACAAGGTACACCGCAACTTCCGCCTTCTGGCGGCACTGACTCTTGGGCGGTTAATGAAATAGTCAGTAGAAGTAAAAGTGCGATAGAAGATCCTTTTAGAAATTTTAAGTAAGACATAAAATTGTTTTTTGTTTTCCCTACTTTTTTAACCGGTTTTCGGAATTCCGTTATTTATTGCAATAAATTGGATACATAGGTATGGCGAAAAAAATAGTATTTAAATTTTTACTTGCATAAGAAATTTATTTATACTAAATTCATTTTAGGATACCTAAACTTTTAAAAAACACATTATGAAAAGCGTTGGCTTAAAAATTCGAAATATACGAGAACAAAAAAACATTAAACAATCCTATATAGCTGGCAAATTGAATATTCACACTTCAACATATTGCCAAATTGAAAATGGAAATATTGAACTTACCTTGACAAGGCTAACAGAAATTATAAAAATTTTGCAAATTGGATACATTGATGTACTGCCAGATACTCCCGAAGTATATATCCCCCCCCCCCCAACCACCCACCGAAATAGTTTAATTCGCATTAGCCGTTTGAATTTATCATTTAAAGTAGAATAATCTAATTCTCAGGCGAGTTTCCTGCAAGGGACTTGCCGCAAAATGGAGTACTAATTACAAAACGTAAACATCTAAATTATGTTCCATCTGGCGCAGGTCTCCCAACCTTTTGCTAAAAGTTACTTTGATCAGGAATTTCAACTCCCGTTCAGCCCCCCATTTTTCCCGTTCAATCAAAAGCCAAAGTTTTTTAACAATCAAATTGAATGTATGTACATATAATTCCCCATCTTTGCCATCTAAATCAATTGAACAATGAAGAAATTTTTTTATGTACTGATAGCCGGTGCAAGCATTGCTACCCTTTCAGCTTTCTTACCTAAGCAAACAAACACAACTGTTGCTCCTGTAGCTCAAACTCCTACTAAATGGACACTGGACAAATCGCATTCGAATGTAAAGTTCGCTGTAACACACATGGTTGTTTCAGAAACAGAAGGCTACTTTAAAATTTTTGACGGAACTGTTGAGCATTCAAAAGCTGATTTAAGTGATGCTAAGATCAACTTCAGTGTTGACATCAACTCCATCAACACAGACAATGAAAACCGAGATAAGCATTTAAAGAGCGATGATTTTTTTAATGCTGAGAAATTTCCTGTAGCCACTTTTGTTGGTAAGTCATTTAAACCGCTTGGCAACAATAAATATGAACTGGTGGGCGACCTCACCATTCGTGATGTAACCAAGACTGTAAAGTTTGACGTAAAGTTTGGTGGTGTTGCTACCAGCAGCCGTGGTGATAAAGCCGGTTTTAAAGCTACCACTACCATCAACCGTTTTGACTACAATCTTAAATGGGACCGTGCTACAGAAACCGGCGGACTGGTTGTAGGTAAAGAAGTAGAAGTGGTAGTACGCCTGGAACTGAACAAAGCAAAATAATTTATTCTGTTTAAGTTGCAGAAAGAGCCCCGCATTCAGGCGGGGCTCTTTATTTTTGCCGAAATTTTATTTTATGCCCGGATACGAATGGTTTGGCGCCGAAGAACGTAAAGAAGTAAATGATGTGCTGGAAACAGGCATCCTAATGCGTTATGGTTTTGATGCACAACGCAAAGGCATGTGGAAGAGTAAGGAACTGGAAGCTGAAATCTGCAGTTATTTTGGTTGCGACTATGCACAACTGGTGAGCAGCGGTACTGCCGCATTAACTACTGCTATGGCCGCACTCGGTATTGGTTATGGTGATGAAGTGATTATGCCCAGCTTTACGTTTGTGGCAAGCTTTGAAGCGGTGCTGAGTGTGGGTGCTATTCCTGTGTTGACTGATGTGGATGAAAGTTTAACGCTGGACCCTAAAGCTGTTGAGAAAAATATCACTCCCAGAACAAAAATGATCATGCCCGTGCACATGTGCGGCAGCATGAGTTATATGGATGAACTCAAAGCCATCTGCCAAAAACATAATTTGATTTTATTGGAAGATGCGTGTCAAAGTATCGGCGGCACCTACAAGGGAAAACATTTGGGAACGATTGGCGATGCAGGAACTTTTAGTTTTGATTTTGTAAAAATCATGACCTGTGGTGAAGGCGGTGTGGTGATGACAAACAATAAAGATGTATTTGTAAAGAGTGATGGTTACAGCGATCATGGTCATGATCATCTCGGTGTAGACCGTGGTGCAGATTTACATCCCTTCATTGGTTATAACTTCAGAATATCTGAACTGCATGCGGCAGTTGGCCTTGCACAGATCAAACGCCTGGATAAAGTACTGGAAGTACAACGCAGCAGGCACAAGCAATTAGAGAATGCATTGAGCGATGTTAAAGGATTGAGTTTTAGAATTGTGCCGGATGAAAGTGGTGATACCTGTTCTTTCCTTTCGTTCTTTTTTGAAACCGAAGCACAAACGCAAAAGTTTGTTTCACTGTGTGGTGAAGCAAAACTGCCCGGTATTTTCTATTGGTACAATAATAACTGGCATTACATCCGCAAGTGGGATCATTTGAAGAATGCCGTATTGCTGAATAAATTTCCACCAGAGACCATAGAGAAAGTAAAACAGATTGTAAATGCTCCTTTCCCGCAGAGTGATGGAGTGATGAGCCGTTGTGTAAGCACACCCATTAACTTAGGTTGGACGGATGAGCAGTTTGCTGAGCGTTGCGCCAAATTGAAAGAGCTGGCGGCGGAAGCAGTGAAGTAATTTTTTCAACACGGAGACACAGAGGGCACAGTGAAGAAAAAAGTCATACAAAGAGGATAATGGTTTTATAGAAAATGATGAAGTAATTTATTTTCTCAGGCTCTCTCAGGCGTCTCAGGTGGTCAGCAAAAAAAGTAGTTGAATGAAGAAAATTGCCATGATACCGGCCCGTTATGCGGCCACCCGTTTTCCCGCAAAGCTCATGCAGCAGTTGCAGGGTAAAACTATTATCCGTCACACTTATGATAATACAGTTGCCACCGGTTTATTTGATGAAGTAGTGGTGGTAACAGATAGCGATGTGATCTTTCATGAAATTGTTTCCAATGGCGGCAAAGCGGTAATGAGTGTAAAGGAACATGAAAGCGGTAGCGATCGTATTGCAGAAGCAGCCGCCCATATGGATGTGGATGTGATTTTAAATATACAGGGCGATACCCCTTTTGTAAAACGGGAGCCACTTGAGAAGCTGTTGAATGTATTTGAAGATGAACAGGTGCAGGTGGCATCTCTCATGCAGGTACTGGATCATCCGGAGCATATTGCAGATTCTAACTATGTAAAAGTAGCAGTGGATTTGAATATGAATTCACTTATGTTTTCAAGAAGTGTGATTCCTTACAAACGTGATGCGAATGTAACACCTGTGTATTATGAGCACATTGGTGTGTATGCCTTTCGTAAAGAAGCATTGATGCAGTTTACACAATGGCAGGTAACACCATTGGAAGCCGCAGAAAAAATTGAATGTCTGCGTTATCTGGAACATGGCATTCTGTTGAAGATGGTGGTAACAGATTATATGGGTGTGGAGATTGATACACCTGAGGATATGGAGAAAGCAAATACGTATTTATCAAACAAATAATTTTTTATATGCAGTTCCGCAATTTTAAAATGGTTGATTATGTGGTGTATGGTCGTGGTTGTTTTAATCAGTTAGATGAAATTATTGCACCACACAGAAAAGCAGAAGCGCCAATGATCTTCCTGGTGGATCATTTTTTTGAAGGCAAACCATTGGCAAGCCGTGTGCCGTTGCGTGGAAAAGATAAAATCATTTTTGTTGATGTTACCTACGAACCCAAAACAACGTATGTTGATGCATTGGCCAATCAACTCAAGGAAAAATATGGAACGGTGAGTGGTGTTATTGGTATTGGTGGCGGAAGTACAATGGATCTGGCAAAGGCTGTTTCATTGATGATGAACAACCCCGGCTCAAGTGCAGATTATCAAGGCTGGGATTTGGTAAAACAACCCGGCGTTTATAAAGTAGGCATTCCAACTTTGAGCGGCACCGGTGCTGAAGTGAGCAGAACAACAGTATTAACGGGTCCTACACGTAAACTCGGTATGAACTCTGATTTTACACCGTTCAATCAGATTGTACTCGATCCTGAGTTGTGCAAAGATGCACCGGGCAATCAGCGTTTTTATACAGGAATGGATTGTTATATCCATTGCATTGAAAGTCTGGAAGGAACCTATCTGAATGAGTTCAGCAAAAGCTATGGTGAAAAAGCATTGGAACTTTGTCGTTATATCTTTTTAGAAAAAGACACATGGGATGATGAGTGTGATGATAAACTGATGATGGCATCGTATGCAGGTGGTATGAGCATTGCGTATTCACAGGTGGGAGTGGCACATGCAGTAAGTTATGGGTTGAGTTATTTGCTGGGTACCAAACATGGTATCGGCAATTGTATTGTAATGAATCACCTCGAAGAGTATTACCCAACAGGTGTAGCTGAATTTAAACGCATGGTGGAGAAAGGCGGTTATGAAATTCCGCAAGGCATCTGCAAAGGCTTGAGTGATGAACATTTTGAAACCATGATGAATGTATCGCTCGGTATGAAACCGCTTTGGGAAAATGCCCTCGGTAAAGACTGGGAAAAAATAATGACAAGAGAAAAGCTGAGAGCTTTGTATGAGAAATTGTAATAAAAAGGCCGCTTCAAATGAGCGGCCTTTTATTTTAATTCAATTTTCCTTTCGGTTGTTCTTTCTTCAGATACTTATCTAAAAACTTCAGGGTTTCATTTGCTGCTTTAATTTGATTTTCTTTTTTCACAAATCCATGCCCTTCATCAGGGAATAACACATATTCAACAGGAGTGCCGTTCTTTTTGGCGCCTGCAACTATTTCATCACTTTCCACCTGCAGCACACGGGGATCGTTGCTTCCCTGCAATACCAATAAAGGTGTTTTAATTTTTTCCGTATTGTACAAAGGGGAAATGTTTTTCAACCGAACAGAGTCTGCACTGTTTGGATTTCCCATTTCATCATACAATGCTTTTTTGAAACTTTCCCAATAAGGAGGAATGCTTTTCAATGTACGCATCCAGTTGGCCACACCAAACAAATCAACACCCACTGCAAATTCATTGGGGTATTGAATAATGCCCGCTAAACTCATAAATCCACCGTAGCTGCCACCATAAATACCAATCTTAGCAGTATCAATATAGTTTTGTTCGGCCAGCCACTTTTTACCCCACACACAATCTTTCAGATCTTTATCACCATGATTCTGATTATCCATTTTATAAAATGCTTTACCATAACCACTGCTGCCACGGTTGTTTACAGCAAGTATGGCATAACCGTGATTTACAAAATACTGGATGCTGGTGCTGTAACCTGCACGGCTTTGCCCGCCCGGGCCACCATGTACCCATACCAACGCCGGTACTTTGTTGGTAGCTGATGCATTGTGTGGTTTATAATATACAGCCGGGATTTCTACACCATCAAATGATTTAAACCGTACCATTTCTGCATCTACCAGATCATCACTGTTGATTTCAGGAGTTAATGTTTTGGTTAATTGTTTGAGTTCTTTGGTTTCAAGATTGTATAAAATTTTATTGGCACTGCTGCGGTCGCTCACAACAGTTAAAAGCATTTTCTTTTCGCTGGGCGAAATAGTAACACCGCCCACATAGCCGCTTTCCAGTTTGGGCATTTCTATTTCTTTACCTGTAGCATGGTCAAACAACAACACTTTATCTCTTGCATCTTCATTAATACCGATGACATGGTATTTCCCATTTTCACTGATGAACATATAGGCTACATCCCAATTGGTGCTGAAGAATTTTTCTTTGCTGCCATCAGCAATCTTGTATTTTACAACATAAGAAAAATCATTGCCTTCGTTGGTGATGTAATAAAGATATTCATCATTGAGTTCAAAACCGGCAGCGTTGTACGTAGCATCACCCAAACTATCCGTTGATAATTTTTTTATGGTTTTGGTTTGTGCATCAAACAAATACATTTCATTACGATCGGTTGTTACACTCTTAGTTAAAACGATATAACGTTCATTGAAAGAAATACTGTTTACGTCCAGGCCGCTGTCATTTTTGTAAAGCATCTTTGGTTTCCAGTCAGCGGTATCCATCTTATAGACATCAAAGAATTGCGGGTTACGAACATTGCTGCCATAGTACATGGTTTTTTTATCACGGGTCCAGCCAAAGAAATTGGCTTTTTCTTTTTCGCCGGGAGTTAAGTCTTTAACGCTTCCATCAGTTCGTTGTAAATAGATGTGATCATTTTCATTGCCGCCTTTATCAGCTGCATATAAAAAGTGATCGGTTCCCGGTACATAATCCAAAGCAAAAAATGATTCAACGGTTGAATTGGTTTTGGAACTCATAGTTGTATCGGCCAGGTTTAATTCATATACGTTGAAAATTTTACTGCGGTTGCTGTTAACCAATACTTTGCTTTCGTCTTTGTTAAATGACCCGCCACCAATACTTTCAGTTTGAAAGAACTGTTCAATGGTGTACTGTTTTACCTCCCGTGGAGCTTTGGTTTCGTTTTTACAGGCAGCCAGTACTACACTTGCTGCAAGGATGAATAAGAGTTTCTGCATAATGAAAAGTTTTTTTGAACGCAGAAGGTAGAAAAAGAAAAAGGTCTGTGCAAGCCGTTTGTAAAATTCATCTTATCTTAACCAAAACATCTTGTATGAAACTTCTTTTACCCTTCTTTCTTTTATTGCATCTTTCACTTTTTGCACAGGAACGAAACAGCGAAACCTACCGTGAGTTATTTCATTTTCAACATCCTGCAGCATCTAACCTGAAGTTGGTGCAAACAACCAATGTGCATAGTACCGCCAGAACAGTTGTGGATAAAGATCAACCTGTGGAATATAGCTTTGCTCCACAGCAACTGCTGTTAAAAGACATTAACCCGTTCTTATCTTTTTCCTGTGGTTGGGATGAAGTACAAGATGAAGCAGGTAACAGCCGCATCCGGATCCGTTTTTCAACAGACAACCGCAACTGGACAGATTGGAAAACCATTACTACTGATGAGCATTATGAAAAAACAAAGTTTTCTTTTGTATCGCAACTCATGGAATTGGATGCTTCGTTCCGGTATTATGAGTTGAACGTAAGCAGCAATCTCCATAAAAAGGGAAACAGTATTCAGCAAATCTTTCTCAACTTTTTCAGTCCGGGTAAATCTACTTCCCTTGCCGGAAGAGTAACCAACAACAGCAATACAACAACTAACCGCACAACGGCCTGCAGTTTGCCGCAACCATCGTTTGTAAACAGGGCAGGATGGGGTTGCACGCAGGTATGGAGTCCATCTACCACAACTGTTACGCATTTAATAGTACATCATGCCGCAGGGACCAATAGTTCATCAGACTGGGGTGCGGTTGTATTAGCTATCTGGAACCAACATACCGGCACCAATGGGTATTCTGATATTGGTTATAACTGGCTGATAGCACCGAATGGTGTTTTATATGAAGGACGTTACCGAAGCAGTACTGATAATATAACGGGCGCTCACTTTTGCGGTACAAACGGTGGCACTATGGGTGTTTGTATGCTGGGTGATTATACCAATATAACGGTAACAACTGCAGCCCGTGCTACATTAGCACAACTGTTGGCGTGGAAAGCCTGTGAACGAAACATCAATGCACTTGCCACAGCTTTTCATGCAGGCAGTAATCTAACACTGAATAATATTTCCGGTCACAGAGATGGGTGTGCCACACAATGCCCGGGCAATACTTTTTATCCTGACTTACCGGCTGTACGGATTGATGTAAACAACCTGATGAACGGTACTACTCCTGTAGCTTCAATTAATGGGTTGGAAGAATTTTCAATCAGTCCCAATCCTGTTACACATACCGCTATCCTCCAGTTGAAGTTGAATACGGTAAAAGAAGTTCAATATCGTATTGTAAGTGCAGATGGCAGAATCATATATCAATCTCCCAAACAAAAAATCAATGGTGTGTGGCGGGAAGAATTAAAAGCATTGAACGGTACAGCGCCGGCCGCTTATACGTTACAATTGTGGGTAAATGATGAAATGATCAGCAGAAGCATCATTAAACAATAAGAAATACCCAATAAAAAAATCCGCTTTATAATAAAGCGGATTTTTATAATAAGAAATTGCTGGTTATAACACAAGTACTCCCTTTGCTACAAACTGTGTTTCTTTCTTCGGTTCTTTTATTTTTTCAATTTCTTCTTTGCTTTTACCGGCATCTTCTGCATAGTGCTTTTGTTGTTTTACACTTACTTCTTTTACCACAGCTTCACCTTCCAGCACTACTGTTTGTCCCACAATATTCTTAGGCATAAAGAAACCATAGTTTTTAAACTTCACCATCAGGGTTTCGCCGTTGCCTTTATCTACTTTCATCCAGCAACCTTTTTCCTGGCATACTTCAGTTACCTTGCCTACCACTTTCCCTTCAAACTTATTATCGGTTGCTACTTTCTTTTCCATTTCAGTAATGGCTATTGTGTTTTCATTAGTAGTACCTGCACCATAGGTTACTCCTTTTTCAGCAGGTTTGGGGCTTTGTGCAAAAGCGATGGTTCCCACAAAAAGAAGAATGGCTACGTTCAAAAGATGTTTCATATATCTATTGTTTAATTGAACAGCAAAGTTAACCCGTAAACGGTTGCAGACAACCAGATACTGTTAAAAATGTCCTGAATAATACAGTATTGCTTAAGGCATGGAAGAAGTATCGATGGAAAGACTAAAGGCGAAAGCCCCAAAGAAGAAACGCCTTAAAATTTTTTTGCTAAAAGATTTGGTTTATAAAAGTTTTAGTTTTAATCTTGCTAAACAAATTAGTTACAAACAAAAACAAACCCGTTATGGAAGAGCTATTAACTTTGGAAAAACCAAAGAAAGAAAAAATGAGTAAAGACAACAGTAAGGAAAGCAGTGAAAAACTGAAAGCGTTAAAGCTCACCATTGACAAGATTGATAAAGATTTCGGCAAGGGCAGCGTGATGATGATGAATGAAAAAGGCGTGCACGAAATTGAAGTAGTAAGTACCGGTTCTATTGGGCTTGATGTGGCATTGGGTATTGGTGGTGTACCAAGGGGAAGGGTAATTGAAATTTATGGTCCGGAGAGCAGTGGTAAAACCACCATTGCCACCCATATTATTGCAGAAGCACAAAAGAAAGGTGGTATCTGTGCCATCATCGATGCGGAACATGCGTTTGACAGCAGCTATGCACAAAAGCTGGGTGTGGATGTAGACAATCTTTTGATTTCACAACCTGATTATGGTGAACAGGCTTTAGAAATTGCTGACCGTTTAATCTTAAGTGGTGCATTGGATGTAGTGGTGATTGACTCTGTGGCAGCGCTTGTACCAAAAGGTGAACTTGAAGGTGAAATGGGCGACAGTAAAATGGGCTTGCAGGCACGTTTGATGAGTCAGGCATTACGTAAGCTCACGGCTACGATTAATAAAACAAACACCATCTGCATCTTCATTAACCAGTTGCGTGAAAAAATCGGGGTAATGTTTGGTAATCCTGAAACCACTACCGGTGGTAATGCGTTGAAGTTTTATGCATCTGTTCGGTTGGATATACGCCGTATGAGCCAGATTAAAGATGGTGATGAGGCAGTAGGTAACCGTGTAAAAGTAAAAGTGGTAAAGAACAAAGTAGCTCCTCCGTTTAAAGCTGCTGAGTTTGATATCATTTTTGGTGAAGGCATCAGCAAAACAGGTGAAATTATTGATATGGGTGTAGAGCTGGGTATTGTGCAAAAGAGCGGAAGCTGGTTCAGCTACAATGGTGATAAGTTAGGCCAGGGAAGAGAAGCGGTAAAGACATTGCTGACTGATAACCAGGGATTGGCCGATGAAATTGAAGGAAAGATCCGAGAAAAGATAAAAGAAATTCAAAGCGGTGCGGCTTCTGCATCGTAAACTTCGGGTTTGTTTGTAAGTATCAAAGCCGTTTCCTGAAAAGGAGCGGCTTTTTTCTTGGTAAAAACACGCAGCAGAAGTCTGTTAAAATTCCTGTTGAAACTACCTTGATTTTTTTAAATGAAATTTCAAACTTTACATCCCCAATTTGTAAAAACAATACAGAACGGGCAATAATTAAAATCAATTTTCCTTTGTAAAAAATCAATGATCCATTATTCAACGAAAACAGATTCAAAATCCTGAAAAACAAATGTAAAATCTGAAATCCTTAAAAAATCTTTTCCATCCGAACCCTAATCTAAAACCTAAAAATGTATTTACCTTGATGGAAGAAATTTTACACTGAAGAAAACCCCGCAAATGCGGGGTTTTCTCTTTTAAGGAGGTTTACAAACGGGCATCGTATTTTTAAGTATGCAAACAGCTTTACGATCATGGCTTGATAAAGACTTGGAGCCATTAATACGATTGGCGAATAACAAAAAGATTTGGGACCAGGTGAGGGATTATTTCCCTCACCCTTATACAACAAAAGAGGCGAAAGAATGGCTAGCATTAAACATAGGCATCACTCCTGTGCTCAATTTTGCAATTGAAGTGGATGGGCAATTTGCAGGCAGCATCGGTATGATTCCTAAAACAGATGTGTTCCGGAACAATATGGAAATCGGTTACTGGCTTGGCGAATCGTATTGGGGCAAAGGGATTGCTTCCAAAGCTGTTGCAATTATCTGCGATAAAATATGGCAAGACTATCCTGAAGTGAACCGTATATATGCTGAGGTTTTTGAAAACAACAAAGGTTCTATGCGGGCTTTGGAAAAAAATGCTTTTACATTAGAGTGTATTCGAAAGAAAGCAGTGATCAAAAACAATATGCTGTTGGATGATTATGTGTGGGTGAAGTTCCGTTCATCAACAAGCTGATGATGCTGTTCTACTTTTCTGTAGCTTTCTGCTCCAATTCCAACGCATGAGAAAAATTAGTTTATTCCTTTTATTCGCTGCAGCAACATTTATTTCAGCGGCGCAGCAAACAGATACTATTTCCAGAACTGATATTCTAACAGCCGGCAAGTTGTTTTCCATCAACTTTACTGCTGCTGAAATTGACAGCATGTACTTCACCATTCTTCAGCGGAATATTCAATATAAACGTCGTTATCCATTGAAGTTAGAGAATAGTGTTCCGATGAGTTTGTGGCAAAGTCCAGTCTTGCCGGGTATGCAGTTTGAAACGGTGCAGAAGCCGGTGAAATGGGAACTACCAAAGAATGTTTCGATGCCTTCCAACAAGAACGACCTGGCTTTTTACTCAGTGCTCCAATTAGCAGCACTTATCAAAAGCAAAAAGATCACATCCGTTGAACTCACACAATTCTTTATTGACAGGATTAAAAAATGGGGCGATACGCTGCAGTGTGTCATCAGTATAACAGAAGACATAGCCATGCAACAAGCCCGTGCCGCCGATGCAGAAATTGCAGCAGGTAATTATCGTGGACCACTGCATGGTATTCCTTACGGTTTAAAAGATTTGTTTGCCGTAAAAGGAACCAAAACAACCTGGGGTGCTTCTGTTTACAAAGATCAGGTGATTGATGAAGATGCTTATGTGTATACAAAGCTGAAAGAAGCAGGTGCTGTATTGGTTGCTAAATTCACCTTAGGTGCTTTGGCGCAAGGTGATTGGTGGTTTGGTGGCCGCACTAAAAATCCATGGAACCTCAACTTTGGCTCCTCCGGTTCATCTGCAGGAAGCGCCAGTGCTACCGTTGCAGGATTGGTTCCTTTTGCCATCGGCACAGAAACTCTTGGTTCGATTGTTTCACCTTCGCATACAAATGGAGCAACCGGTTTACGCCCAACATTTGGCGCAGTAAGCCGCAGCGGAGGAATGACCCTTTGCTGGAGCCTTGATAAAACAGGTCCTATCTGCCGAAGTGCAGAAGATGCGGCCGTAGTATTTTATTACATCAAAGGAACTGATGGTAAAGATCCCGGTGCTGTGAACATGCCGTTCAACTATTCACCAAAAACAGACATCAAAAAACTCCGTATCGGTTATGCAAAAAATTTCTTTGACCGGATCAAAGATACAAGCGCTAATGAATGGAAAGTGATCAAAGCATTTGAGCAAATGGGTGTGCAGTTAATTCCTGTAAATTTTCCCGATACAGCAGCCTATCCTTATGACATTGTGGGCATCACTCTCGCATCAGAAGCTGCTGCAGCTTTTGATGAATTAACAAGAAACAACCTGGATGACCAACTCACACGACAAAACAGAAACGACTGGCCGAATTATTTCAGGGCAGCACGTTTTATTCCGGCAGTGGAATATGTAAATGCGCAACGGCATCGTTATTTGTTGATGAAAAAAATGCAGGAGTTTTTTGCAAATGTGGATGTAGTAATTACGCCTACGTATGCAGGCAGTCAATTGGCGATTACCAACTTGACCGGTCATCCTGCACTGTGTATGCCCACAGGATTCACCAGACAAAGCTTGCCTACCAGCATTACATTTCTTGGCAATTTATATGGCGAAGCGAATTTATTAAGTGTGGGAAGAGCTTTGCAGTTTAATACAGGATGGGAAGAAGTGCATCCTGATAAATTCAAGCAATAGTTAAGCATTTGTATTTAATAATGCTTCTTCTTTCTTCAATTCTTTATCAAACACAAAAGTGCCCAGCGGTAACCAGGCTGCAATAAATGATTTGATGAATTTAGATAAAGGCCATTTGTAGTTTTCTTTAGCATAGTAAGCCAATGCTACATAGCTCACAAACAACAGACCATGCGCCCAACCCACATACTTTACGGCCAGCGGCCAGTCCCAAATGTACTTGAGCGGCATGGCTATTAACAGCAATACTAAAAAGGAAATACCTTCTGCAATACCTGTTTTGCGGAGTAAACGAATGGCTTTTGTGTTCATAGTGATGAGAATAACAACAACTGTTTAGAAAAGTTGGAAGGATTAGTGGCTGCAATCTTCTTTATGGCAATGTTTGGCAATGGTACAATAACGATGATTCAAAAAGTGAGCGCTGATGATGAGCACTACCGCCGGTACTACCAGTAAAAATGTAGAGAATGAAAAAGCCACAAACTGGTTGATGGTAAACAGCAGCATTCCGACACAAAACAACACCAGGGCAGCTACACGGTGATGATGTTTTTTAAACCCATGCCATAAAGTGGTAAAACCAATGATAAAAGCTGTGCCCAGCAAGAGCACTTCTACAAAAAGATTGTGTACGATATTTACACCAAACAAAGGCAGACTGCTCATAAACAACGGCAGTATTGCACAGTGAATAGCACAGGCCAGCGATGCTCCTATTCCTAAAGCCTCCCAATTAATTTTAAAGTTCATGAGCCTGCAAATATACATATTTGCAATTTTGTTGCAAATATTATTTTAAACGGATTTCTACCTTTGCTGCGGATGCCGGTTGTTTGGTGTTTACTGCAGTAGCCGGGTAAAACGATTTTACAAACCAATTGGTGAAACTGTACTTGCTTAACTTTGCAGCAGTTATGAAGAAGAAAATCTGGTTTTACCTGGGCTTTTTTGTGTTACTGTTAGGCGTATTTTATCTCGTTTTGTTTTGGGGAACGGATTTGTGGCGGAAAAAGCTGCCCACGCTCAGCGAAGTAAAAGAGTTTGAATTTGTGGATCAGAATGGCGATACCGTTACCAACCGTAATGTGGCCGGCAAAGTGCAGGTGGTTGAATTTTTCTTTACTACCTGCAAAGGCATCTGTCCTAAGATGAATACCAATATGCTGACGATTGCTGACACCTATAAAAATGAAGAGGATTTTATGATTCTCAGCCATACGGTTGATCCTGATAAGGACACGGTTGGCCGCATGAAGCATTATGCTGATTCGTTGAAGATTGACAGCAAGCAGTGGCTGTTGTTAACCGGCACTAAAGCCAAACTCTATGAGGCCGCAAGAAAAAGTTACTTGCTGGACGATCAAAATGATGAAACAGCAGCTATTGAAGAACAATTCATCCACACCCAGCTTTTTGCCCTCGTTGATAAAAGCGGCAAAGTACGTGGCATTTATGATGGACTGAACAAAGAGGAATTGAAAAAGTTAGATAAAGACATTCAATTGCTGCTGAAAGAAAAATACAACGGACCACGTTTTGTAAACGGTATCTTTCAAAATAATCCGATGTAAATTTTAGCACAACCCCGACGGCGGTTAATATGAAAAATAAAAACCTTTCTTAATTTTACTTCATGAGCGAAGCCATCAAGGATATATTGAAAAAAAACCACATGAGCATTACGGACAGCCGTATGCAGATTCTTGATTTGTTTTATACCAATGAAGGGGCACTGGCACATGCGGATATTGAAAAGAAAACCGGCGATGCCATTGACCGGGTTACTATCTACCGAACACTTCAGACCTTTGAAGAAAAAGGCATTATACATTCTATCCCTACCGCTGACAACTCTGTGAAGTATGCGCTTTGCAAAGAACGTTGTGAGGAAGGCCATCATCACGATAACCATGTACACTTTATTTGTGAAGACTGTGGTAAAACCATTTGCCTGGATGATGTGCTAGTACCCGAAGTAAAACTGCCCAAAGGGTTTGAACCGCACCAAAGTAATATGGTGGTGAATGGTGTTTGTGATGACTGTAAATAATAACAGTAAATAAATAAAAAAGGAGACAAGATTTTTGTCTCCTTTTTTATTCCGCTTTAGAATCTTAACTGAGTTTGTCCATTTCAGTTCTCACAAACTCCATGAGCGTTTTAATATGTTCAGGCGAAAAATCAAACTTCAGTCCTGCTGCTGCATAGAGCTCCGGTAATGTTTTAGTACCGCCCAAGCTTAATGCGTTGATATAATTATTTAATGCCTGTTGCTGATTCTGTTTAAACTGCATCCATAAACCAATAGCTCCCAGTTGTGCAATACCATATTCAATATAATAAAAGGGCACTTCAAACAAATGCAATTGACGCTGCCATTCATTAGGGCGGAAATGTTCCAGCCCTGTTGTATCAATCATTCCTGTGCTGAACTCATCTGCCAGCTTTACCCAATAGGCAGCACGTTCTTCAATAGTGTGTTTCGGATTTTCATAAATCCAATGTTGAAAGGCATCAATACGGGCAATCCATGGAAGAATGGTGAGTACACGTTCCAGTTGTTTGAACTTGGCTCTTCTTAATTCTTCTGCATCAGCAAAGAAGATATGCCAATGCTCCATACTGAAGAGTTCCATTGCCATGCTGGCTACTTCTGCAATTTCAGCACCATATTCTTTGAAGCCGGTGAGTTCTAAATTATGTGTGAGAAATGAATGTACCGCATGACCACCTTCATGTACCATCGTAGTTACATCGTCGAGCGTTCCTGCTGCATTCATAAAAATAAATGGCGCACCTGTTTCAGCTAATGGCATGTTATAACCACCGGGTGCCTTGCCTTTGCGACTGTCTAAATCAAAGCGCTTCATCTCATCCATCTTCCTTAAACAATCAGCAAAGAAGGGATTGAGTTGTGCAAAACATGCAATGCTTTTATCCAGCAATTCTTTTCCATTGTTGAATGGTTGCAATGGTTGAATACCTTCAGGCTCTGCTTCCATATCCCATGGACGCAACACATCTACACCAATGGATTTTTTCTGTTCTTCATAAATTATTTTCACCAATGGTACTACATGCCGCTTTACCGCTTCGTGAAAATTGAAACAATCCTGTGGTGTATAATCAAAACGACCCAGCTCTTTGAATTTATAATCACGATAATTAGCAAAGCCTGCATGCACTGCAATCTGGTGACGTCTTTCAACTAATTTGTTAAAGAGCTCATTTAATGCATCTCTGTCAGCATATCTTCTGTTTTGAATTTTGAGATACACTTCTTCACGCAAGGCCCTGTTGGGATTTTCTAAAAACTTAGCCGCTTGTTGCAATGTATATTCTTTGCCTTCCACTTCCACTGTCATCTTTCCTGCAATCTGTCCAAACTGTTGCTGCATTACACTCAGTTCCGCATTTATAGGAATGTTTTCTTCACGAAACAACTCAATACTTTTTTTAATGGAACGCAGATACGTAAAGTATTTATCGTGATCCAGTTGGTTTGTAAACGGGCAATCCATCAACTTCCTGTTGAGTTTATCTGCATATGGCTGCATCCTGGGTGCAATCTCCATGTAGAAATAGTTGAAGGCCTCTTCCAGTTCTTTGTTCTCCGTATCACAGGTCATGCGTACCTGTCGCCAACAGGCTTCTTCACTGATAACAGCCTCCAGTTCGCTGCTGTTTTTTAACCATTGTTCCAGATCTGCTTTACTGTTAATAGCTTCATTAAGCAATGAAACAAAATAAGGTTCCAATGCATCCCATGTTGTTACAATAAAATCCTTGGGCAAAAATCTACGTTCAACGGGTTTAATATCTGCTGTGTACATAACTGTGAATTAAAATGCCGGGAAGATAAGAAGACAGGAAACCAATTATTTCCGCCTCACCGTCTTCCCGGCAAACATTTGTATAAAGTTGATCTATTCTTCTTTTTTCTTTTTAGGTGCTGCTTTCTTCTTCGGCGCTTCTTCAACAGCCTCCTCTTTCTTTTCAGCTTTTGGCTTTGCTGCTTTCTTAGCCGGCTTTACTTCTTCTGCAGCTGTTTCTGTTTTGGCTGCAGCTTTTTTAGCCGGTTTTTTTTCTTCTGCTGCAGGTGCTTCTTCTGCAACTTCTTCTTCAACTACCTCACTCAGCTTCAATTCAATGCCTTTGCTCTTGATGATGCTAAACCACTTCACCATTTTTTTCATATCACTGGCATATACCCTTTCAAAGTCCAGGTCAGGATATACTTTTTCAAAATAAGCTTTCACCGCTTTTGCATCTTTCTCAGCAGGCAGGCTGCCACCGGCACCATCCATCGCTTTAAAAATATCAACCAGGTTTACATTATCACGAACGGTGTACACTTCAATGCTCTCTAAATGAGAGAACTGGTGCTGACGGCTGCTTGCAAACTTGCTGCTGCCATCTTCCAGTGAACGTACAATAGCTCCGTCGGTTTTGCTGCTGATGAGCTCATACAGTCCGGGCAAACCGGCAACTGCAATTAATTTTCCATATTCCATAGTCATCTGTTAAGGCGTGCAATTTAGGTTGAAAAGATGAAATGGAAACTTTCTTGTTTTGAAACTGTTCTCTGTTTAGTTTCGGGAAAATTATTGATTATGACCCGTTTTCTTTACCTGCTGTGTTTTCTGGCGGTTGCAACAGGAGTACTTGCGCAGGAAGGTTTTGGTTCTTTTCAGTCCATTAAACAGGAACCCGGAACAATCACCATTGCTACAACTGCCGGCAAAATCATTTTCCGAAATTACCCGGACCAGATTATTCAAACCACTTTTGAAGCAACATCTTATAAAGGCGAGCAGATAAGTAATGCTGTTATTACAAAACCATTACCTGCAGGAATCAAGATAAAATTGCAGAATGCTGAAAAAATTATACTGTCAAATACTGTTGCAGAAGTTGAGATATTAAAACAACCTGTTACCATCAGCTACCGTTCAGTTAAAACAGGCGATGAAATCTATCTCAGCAATTATCTTACAAAAGAAGGGCATCATACTTTTCAATTCAACTTAATTGATGAAGATGAACAGTTTTTTGGTACAGGAAGCCGCAGTATTGCTTTTAATAAACGTAATCAACGGATAGGGCTTGATAATAATCCATGGTATGGTTATAGTATCAATGCAGATAATCTAAACTATTCTATGCCGTTTTATGTAAGCAGTAATAACTATGGTGTGTTTTATGATAATCCCTCCCGTGGTTATATGGATTTTGGTAAAACCGGTAAAGACACACTGGAAGTGGCTTTTAAAGCAGGCAAGCTTCAGTTCTATACTTTCTTTGGTGATAATGCAGCACAGATCATACAGCAATTCACTTCATTGGTTGGAAGAATGAGTTTACCTCCACGCTGGGCGCTCGGCAATTTTATGAGCAGGTTTGGCTACCGCACACAGGAAGAAGTGATGAGCATTGCTGCAAAAATGAAAGAGCAAAAATTTCCCTTTGATGCCGTGATTATTGATTTGTTCTGGTTTGGTGATGCGGTGCATGGTGCATGGAATATGGGTAATCTCGACTGGAACAAACAACGTTTTCCTGAACCTGAAAAGATGATTGCTGATTTAAAAAAGCAAAACATCAAAACCATTTTGATTACAGAACCCTTTGTTTTAAGCGAATCATTCAACTACAAATACACACAGCAAAACAAACTGAATACCGTTGATGCAAAAGGTGACACCATCGGTATTAAAGAATTTTATTTTGGTCATACAGGTTTGTTAGACATTTTTCAAAACAAAACCAAAGACTGGTTCTGGAGTAAGTATGATGCACAGATTAAAAAAGGAGTTGCCGGGTGGTGGGGCGACCTGGGTGAACCCGAAAAACATCCCAATTATGTGTATCACAACATGAAAGATTTTAAACATACACGTTTGTTCAATGCTGATGAAGTGCACAACATGTATGGTCACGAGTGGAGTAAAATGGTGTTTGATAAATATGCAAAGCAATATCCTGCACAACGTTTGTTCCATCTTAACCGCAGCGGTTATGCAGGCACCTGGCGTTTTGGTTCTATTCCATGGAGTGGCGATGTGGACCGTAGCTGGAACGGATTTAAAGCACAGCTACCCATTATGCTCAGCATGAGTATGAGCGGCGTACCTACCATGCACAGCGATGCAGGAGGTTTTGCCATGGGAGAGCGGGACCCTGAATTGTATTTGCGCTGGTTACAAATGGCGGTGTTTACTCCCATCTTTCGCCCACACGGAAGTGTGAACGCACCTGATCCTAAAATTCCGCAGATTGAAAGTGAGCCTGTTTTTTATGATGAGCCCAATAAAACCATTCTCAGAAAGTTTGTACAGTTACGCTATCAGTTAATGCCCTATGTATACACATTAATGTATGATGCGGCTGCAAAAGGACACCCGATGGTAAGGCCGATGTTTTATCATGACAATACAGACAGTAATTTATACAAAGCAACTGATCAACATATGTTTGGTGATGCATTACTCGTTGCTCCGGTGCTTGAAAAAAATGCAGCCAAAAGAACTTTGTATTTACCCAAAGGTGTATGGTATGAATTCTTCAACCCTTCTAAAAAATACGATGGAGGAACATGGATAGAAGTGGATGTAACAACCGAAAGTATTCCGGTATTTGTAAAAGGCGGCTCCATAATTCCGACACTGCCGGCTTTTGAAAACACTGCTTTTTATCCTAAAGATCAATTGATACTCCACTACTACGCAGCAGAAGGTTCTGCAACAAGGGAACTGTATGAAGATGACGGTGCCAATCCAAAAGCATTAGCTGCAAAACAATTTGAACTGATAAAACTGTATGGCATGAAAAAAGAAAACAATGCCGCTATGATGCTCAGTAGTACCGGTTTGTATACCGGAAAGCCTTTGCAACGCAACGTAGAAGTATTTGTACATGGCCTCAGCAATGTATCAGAAGTGCAGCTTAACAAACAATCATGGAAGCAATGGAACCTGCAGGAAAACGGAACGCTTCATCTGTCTCCGTTTGTATGGAAAGGAAATGCAATTACCATCACCTTTCAATAAAAACAAAAAGACCGCAGTATTGCAGCGGTCTTTTTTTATCACTCTTTACATTTTTAATGATTATCAATACGCTCTGCTGCCAACTGGTAATTGTTGGGTGAACGCCATAATGCACTCAAGAGCAACTGACGCATAAATAAAAATTCTTTGGGAATACGATCATAGAGTTTTTCAAATAACTCTTCATGACCCAACAGTTCCTGTTTCCACAATTCAGCATCAATCAACTGTAATTCATGAAACTGCTCTCTCGGGAATTTATCTAAATCCAATCCTCTCCAATCAAGATCACGGTAACGTGGGCGCCAGCCGATAGGACATTCAATAGCGTTGGCTTTTCCTTTGCAACGGTTTACAATCCATTTCAGCACACGCATATTTTCGCCAAAACCGGGCCACATGAAATTACCTTCTGCATCTTTACGGAACCAGTTTACACCAAAAATGCGGGGAGCATTGGGCAGGTCACGGCCAAACTGTAACCAGTGGTTGAAGTAATCACCCATATGATAACCGAGGAACGGTAACATCGCAAATGGGTCACGACGAACTTTACCCAATTCACCAAAAGCAGCAGCCGTCATTTCACTGCCCATAGTAGCTGCCAGGTACACACCAAAATTCCAGTTAAAAGATTGATACACCAATGGCATTACACTGGTGCGGCGGCCACCGAAAACAAAAGCATTGATTTTTACACCCTCGGGATTATCCCACTCGCTGTCAATTACCGGGTTTTGATAGGCCGGTGCTGTAAAACGGGCATTGGGGTGTGCGGCAGGCTTACCGCTGTTTTTATCGTAAGGTTTTCCGTGCCAGTCAATCAATCCATCAGGTACTTCTTTAGTCATACCTTCCCACCACACATCACCATCAGGCGTAATAGCCACATTGGTAAAAATGGTATTGGCCTTAATGCTCTCCATGGCGTTGGGGTTGGTTTTGGCGTTAGTACCGGGAGCCACACCAAAATAACCGGCTTCAGGATTAATGGCATATAAATGGCCACGTGGTCCTTTATGTATCCAGGCAATATCATCACCCACGGTGGTTACCTTCCAGCCTTCCATTTCCTTGGGCGGAATGAGCATCGCAAAATTGGTTTTACCACAAGCACTGGGGAAGGCAGCAGCTACATAACTCTTTTCACCTTCCGGGCTTTCAACACCCATAATGAGCATGTGTTCGGCCAGCCAATCTTCATCACGACCCATCACACTGGCAATACGTAAGGCAAAACATTTTTTACCGAGCAAGGCATTACCACCATAACCACTTCCGTAAGAAATGATCAGGCGCTCTTCAGGAAAATGACTGATGTATTTTACGGTTGGGTTACAAGGCCATTTTATATCTTCCTGTCCGGGCTGTAGCGGTGCACCAAGGGTGTGCAAACATTTTACAAATTCAGATCCGATGTAAGGCATTACCTGCGCACCCATACGGGTCATAATGCGCATGTTAATCACTACATATTCACTATCAGTTAACTGCACTCCGTAACGGCTGAGTTTAGAACCAACCGGACCCATGCAAAACGGAATCACATACATAGTGCGGCCGCTCATGCTGTTTTTAGTAAGATCTTCCAGCACGGACTTCATCTGGTTAGGTTCCATCCAGTTATTGGTGGGACCTGCATCTTCTTTACGGCGGCTGCAGATATAAGTGCGGTCTTCTACACGGGCCACATCACTGGGGTCGCTGAAACAGGCAAAGCTGTCGGGACGTTTTTGAGGATTTAATTTGATGAAGGTTCCTTTGTCTACCAATTGTTGGCAAAGGGAGTCATACTCTTCCTGCGATCCGGTACACCAATGTACTTTGGCAGGGTTGAAATGGGCAGTCATCTGGTCAACCCATTGTTTCAATTCTGGTTGGGCATTAGCAATCATATTCTTAAAGGGAGATTTTGAAAGCTCAAACATAGTATTACATTTATTGATTAGCAAATAATAACGGTGCAAGGTTAATTTACCTCTTAAAAAAAAGTGATGAGTACTGTCACCCTGCAAAAGAATTAAGGTTATCTGACTATTGATTTTTCTTCACTGTTAACTTAAGAAGGGATTTGTTACATTCGGTTTCAAATCAACCTGACTATGCAGAAAAAAATTCAATGGGCATTGGTATTATTGCTCAGCAGTATTTCGCTTGCTGTTTCTGCCCAAAACAAACGAAACCTTCAGCCCGGGGATATCTATCGTTTACCCGGCGTAGGTGGCGGGCAGATTTCTCCCGATGGCAACTGGGTGTTATACAGCATCAGCACACCGGACAGTGCTAAAGACAACCGAAAAAGTGATTTGTGGATGATGAGCTGGGATGGCGTTACCAACCTGCAGCTTACATATACGCCTGAAGGAGAAGGTGCTCCACGCTGGAGCCCGGATGGCAAATTCATTTCCTTTATTGCTGCCCGCAACGGCGGTACATCGCAGGTATATGTGCTGAACAGGATGGGCGGAGAAGCGTATGCGCTTACCAATGTAAAAGGAGAACTCCAAACTTATGAATGGAGTCCGGATGGATCAAGGCTGGCGCTTCTTGTTAAAGATGCAGAAGATACGAGCAAACAGAAAAAGAATGAACCATGGGTTATTGACCGCTACCAGTTTAAACAGGATGTACAGGGTTATTTGTACGACAAACGTAAAACACATATTTACCTTTTTGATGTAAAGGATAAAAAGATAGATACGCTCACCAGCGGTCAATATGATGAAGAATACATCAAGTGGAGTCCGGATGGTACGCAGCTTGCTTTTGTAAGTAACCGTACCGCCGATCCTGATAAGAACAGCAATGATGATATCTACATCATTGAAGCAAAGAAAGGTGCCGTAATGCGTCAGCTCACCAACTGGAAAGGAACTGATGGCTCACTACAATGGAGCCCGGATGGAAAAACCATCGCCTATATACGCAGCAGCAGCGAAGATGCATTTAATATGTATGACCAGCCGGTGTTATGTTTGATTAACAGTTCAGGTGGAGAACCAAGATTGCTTTCGGCTTCACTGGATCGTACCGTTACTTCGCCCCGTTTTTCAAAAGATGGTAAAGAAGTGGCGGTAATTGTGGGAGATGATTGTACCCGTTACATCGGTATTTACAACATAGCCTCTGGAGCGTTTTCAGGTATTTTAAAAGAAGAGCACAGTGTTGGATCATTAGAATTGCATCCAAACGGAAATTGGCTTGCCAGCATCAGTCAGCCTCATTTACCTGCCGAACTGTTTGCTGTTGAAAACGGAGTGAAACGAAGACTCACCAAAGTGCAGGATGCATTTTTAGCTCCGCTGCAGTTAGGTTCCGTTCAAAAAATTGTTTCTACCAGTAAAGACGGAACTAAAGTTTCCAACCTGTTATTCCTTCCGCCCGGCAGTGAGGGTAAAAAACTTCCGGCTATTTTTTTCATCCATGGCGGACCGGTAGCACAAGATGAATTTGGATTTGATCTTACCCGGCAAATGCTGGCAGCAAAAGGTTACGCAGTAATTGCTGTTAACTATCGTGGCAGCAGTGGCAGAGGTGCCGCTTTTTGCAAAGCTATTTATGCCGATTGGGGTAATAAAGAAGTAATGGATATTTTAAGTGCAGCCGATCATTTTATTAAAGCAGGTATTATTGATGCTGATAAAATAGGTATCGGCGGCTGGAGTTATGGAGGTATTCTCACCAATTATTCTATTGCCAGCGACTCCAGGTTTAAAGCAGCCTGCAGCGGAGCAGGAAGTGCCTTACAACTTTCTTTATATGGAGTGGATCAATACATTCGCCAGCTGGATAATGAAATTGGTCCACCATGGAAAAACAATAATTATCAGAAATATTTAAAACTGTCTTACCCATTCCTTAATGCAGAAAAAATTAAAACGCCCACTTTGTTTTTAACCGGCGAAAAAGATTTTAACGTGCCTGCTATTGGCAGTGAACAAATGTACCAGGCGCTCCGCTCCAATGGAATACCCACCGGTTTGATTATTTACCCGGGACAGTTTCATGGACTTACCAAACCTTCTTATATCAAAGATCGGTTAGAGCGTTACCAGCAATGGTATGATAAATACATAAAATGAACCGGAAATTGATTTTCAATTGATGCAAAAGCCCCCGTTTTAAACGGGGCTTTTTTTTGAATACAGCATTCAAAAAAAGCACTTATCTTTCTTGCTCTCAATGCTTGCTATGGTAGGATGGCTTTTATCCCTCTGGTTTAAATTTAAGGGCTGGAAAATAACCGGTAATTTTCCGTATGATGTTCCCAAGATGGTTATTGCTGTTGGTCCGCACACAAGTGGATGGGATGTAGTGGTGGGGTTGAGTGCCCGGCATCTGATTCCTATCAAACATGCTTATTTCCTTGGTAAAAAAGAATTGTTTGATGGTCCCTTCGGTTGGTTCTTTCGTGCTATCGGTGGCACACCGGTTGATCGTTTTTCAAAAACAGGAATGGTACAGCAGGTAGCAGAAAAATTCAACCAGCATGAATATTTCCGTTTGGCCATGAGTCCGGAGGGCACAAGGAAAAAGGTTGATAAACTGCGTACCGGTTTTTATTACATCGCTAAAGAGGCAAATGCACCCATCCTTTTAGCCGGTCTTGATTTCACAAAAAAAGAAGTGATCATTGGTGAATTGATTTATCCGTCTGATGAAGAGAAAGATTTCCAGCAAATCATTACATTTTTTGCAGGAGTTGAGGGAAAGAATAAAGAACAGGGATTGCATCATTTAGTATAATCAACGTTCTGTCTTACAGCAACTATTTCCTAACTTTCAATCATCAACCAAAATATACTTACATGAGAAAGCTGTTTCTTGTATTCAGTTGTATGCTATCAAGTCAACTCTATGCACAAAAATTAACTCTGACATCTAAAGCTGAAGGATGGAAAAAAGAAGTAATGACCAACATCGGCAACCGTGCAAAAGATGCACAGGTGATGGTGGATATGGTGTTCAGCTTTTCAGAATTGGGTTTTCATGAAACAGAAACCTCAGCTTATCTCACCAAAATCTTAGAAGAAAACGGTTTTACTATTGAACGTGGTATTGCGGGCATCCCTACTGCATGGATTGCTAAATGGGGCAATGGCAAACCATTGATTGCACTCGGCAGCGATGTGGATTGTATTCCCAAAGCATCACAGAAACCCGGTGTTGCTTTTAAAGATCCGATTGTTGAAGGTGCTCCCGGTCATGGTGAAGGACATAACAGCGGTTTGCCTCTTGTGATTCTTTCTGCCATTGAAGTAAAGAATATTATGGAGCGTGAAAAACTGCCCGGCACACTAATGATCTGGCCCGGCATTGCAGAAGAACTTGTAGGAAGTAAAGCATGGTATATACGTGATGGCTATTTTAAAAATATAGATGCCTGCATTTTTACACATGTAGGCAGTAATCTAAATGTAGGTTGGGGTGATGCGGGTCAAAACGGATTGGTATCAGTAGAATTTATGTTTGACGGAAGTGCTGCACATGCTGCAGGTGCACCCTGGCGGGGCAAGAGTGCATTGGATGGAGTAGAGTTGATGAACATCGGATGGAATTACAAACGGGAACATTTAAAACCTACTCAACGTTCACACTATGTTGTTACAGATGGTGGCGATCAACCCAATGTGGTTCCGAGTAAAGCAAGTGTGTGGTATTATTTCAGAGAACGAAATTATGAAGACATCAAAGCCATGTATGATGATGGCATTCGTATTGCCAATGGTGCAGCCATGATGTCGCAAACAACTGTAAGGCATCGTTTGCTGGGCACGGCATGGCCCGGACATTTTAATAAAGCCATTGCTGAAGCGATGTATAAAAACATACAGGTTGTGGGATTACCTACCTGGAGTAATGAAGACCAGGCCTTGGCAAAGGCCGTACAAAAAATGAGCGGCGCTCCTAAAAAAGATAATCGTGGAAGAGTGATTGATGGATTGGCTTTGAAGCTGGATACATTAGAAGGACCTGTGCAGTTTAGCTGGGGTGGCGGCAGCGATGATATTGCAGATATCGGCTGGAATGTGCCTACTGTTGTACTTCGTTATCCAAGTAATATTCCCGGCACACCCGGTCATAGCTGGGTAGATGGTATTGCTATGGCGACTCCTATTGCACATAAAGGTGTAGTAGCAGGAAGCAAAACGGTAGCTGCTACCTTGATTGATATGCTCACCAATCCAAAAATCATTGCAGATGCGTGGGATTATTTCAACAATGTGCAAACAAAAGAGGTGAAGTATAAATCATTTGTAGAAGCAGATGATAAGCCTGCTATATTTCTGAACACAGATATTATGAATGAGTACCGCCCCAAGCTGAAACCATTTTACTACGACCCTTCAAAGTATGGTTCGTACCTGGAACAGTTGGGGATACAATATCCAACACTGGAAAAGAAAAACTAAAACCAAGTACATGAGTAAGCATGTTTGCGTAATAGGCGCAGGCCCCAGCGGCATAACAGCGGCAAAGAATTTATTAGATGAGGGATTGCAGGTAACTGTTTTTGATTACGGAAAAGAAGTAGGCGGCAACTGGGTGTTTACAGAAGAAGAAAGTCACAGCAGTGTGTTTGAAACTACACATATCATTTCATCACGCACACTGAGCCAATATGAAGATTTTCCCATGCCGGAAAGCTATCCTGATTATCCCAGTCATGTACAACTGAAAAATTATTTTCAGAATTATGCAAGGCATTTTGGCTTGATCCCTTTCATAGAGTTTGAAACATTGGTAAAGCACTGTGAACGGATGAGCGATGGCCGATGGTTGGTAACAACAGTGAAGAATAATATTGAAAGTAAAAACATCTTTGATGCGCTGGCGGTGTGCAACGGTCATCACTGGCAACCACGCATGCCTCAGTTTGCAGGAAGTTTCAGTGGTGAGTTCATTCACTCACATCATGTAAAACGATTTTCAAGATTTAAAGATAAACGTGTGCTGGTGATTGGTGGTGGCAACAGTGCCTGCGATGTTGCAGTGGAAAGCAGTCGTGTTGCCAGGAGTGTGGATATGAGCTGGCGCAGAGGTTATTGGGTAGCACCTAAGTTTTTAATGGGCAAACCTGCTGATGTATTCAGCCATAAGATTGACTGGCTGCCACGTTTCATCTGGCGACCATTGGTACATCTTTCCCTATTCATACGCAATGGTGATTACAAAGAATATGGTTTGCAAAAACCGGAAGGACCCGTTGGCAGTCATCATCCTACTATTAATGAAGATTTGTTTTACACCATCCGTCATGGTAAAATAAAACCAAGAGTGGATGTTGAACGACTGGATGGTGATAAGGTTTATTTTAAAGATGGAACGGTTGGTGAATATGATTCCATTGTTGCCTGTACAGGTTATGTCATTGCCCATCCGTTTTTTGATAAAAGTTTTATTGATTACAGCGAAGGGGAAGTGCCGTTGTGGTTACGGATGATACATCCCACCATTGAGAATGTTTATTTTATTGGCTTGTTTCAGCCGCTGGGTTGTATCTGGCCGGGTAGTGAATTGCAAAGTAAAATCATGGCAAGGGAAATTGCAGGCAAGTGGAATCGCCCATCTAATGTGCAACAATTGATTGATGATGAACTGAAACATCCTGACTTTAAACAAATCAACACACCACGGCATACAATAACCGTAGACCATCATTTGTTCAAAAAAAGATTATTGAAACAATTGCCGAAGGATTATATAAGGAAAGAAGCAGTTGCACACAAAGTAACAAAGGATACGGAGGGTACAATGTAAATCGTTGCGTACTTTGTTTTCTTTGCGCCTTTGCGTGAAGCCTTTATTCATGCAAATAGAAACCATCCATACAAAACCATCGTCACCCTCAAAAGGAACAATCGTTCTGCTGCACGGCGTTTGTTTCGGTGCATGGTACTGGCAAACCAATTTTCAACCGTGGTTTACAGAAAATGGGTACGATGTGATTGCCATCAGCTACCGCAATCATGGAAGAAGTGAACAGAATGGTTCATTGAGATGGAGAGCTATTAACGAATACATTGAAGATGTGCACAGCGTAGTTTCAAAACTTGAAACGGATGTGTTTTTAATTGGTCACAGCATGGGTGGGTTTATTGTGCAGCATTATCTGCAAAAGCATCCTTCAGCAAAAATTAAAAAAGCTGTGTTGCTTTGTTCAGTTCCTGCAAGCGGCATTGGTGGTGCTACCTGGCAGGTGATGAAAACGTACCCACTCTCTTTTATACAAGCATTGTTTACGTTTAGTTTTAAACCTGTATTCAACTCAAAGGCAAAAGCAAAGAAGCTCATGTTCGCACCTTCAGTAAGTGATGCATTGATTGATGAAGTGGTACCAAAGATGCAGGATGAAAGTTTCAGGGCTTACCTGGATATGATGTTGTTGAATTTGCCTAAGAGAAAAGCATCATCCATTCCTTTGCTTATGATAGGTGGTGAAGAGGACTTTCTCATCCATAAACAATCTCTTGAAAAAAATGCGCAACAGCTCGGTGCAGAACTGGTGATGATGAAAGGCGGACATAATATGAACCTGGAAGAAGGATGGGAAGCAGTGGCACTACGTATTGAAAATTTTATAGCGCATTAAAACAAGTCAACTCATAACTGAAGTTGATATTCTTAAAAATTTCTTATTTATAGTGATTGCTATTTGTCCGCAATAAGTATCAGATATTTTTGCGGCATGAAAAAATCTACTGCATTCATGGGATTGCTTCTGTTTACTGTAACAGGTTTTGCACAAGTTGACAGTACTCAGGAATACAGGAAAATAGCAGACAGCCTTTACATTGAAGAAGTACAAAGTGATAAGAAAGGAAAAGACAAAGTATTACATGCGGAGCCGTTGTTCATTGACCTCATCAGAGACTTAGGCGCACGCAAAGGTGAAAAAGAATGGAACATCGGCTTGGGATTGAATGATAACAACAAGTATGACCTCTATACAGCTCTTATTGAATATGAGTTTGCACCTGTTAACCGGTTGGGTCTTGAAGTGGAATTACCATTCTCGTTTTACTATCCGGTAAATGGTGCACAACGTGACTCTGTACCTTCCAGCAAACTGAACAGTTTTAAAATGGCTATGCAGTATTCTTTCTTTGTTTCAGAAAAACTCAAAACCTCATTGGCAGCAGGTTACATTCATGAACTGGAATTGAAGGAGTTTAATACCTACGGTAAAAAGAATATTTTCAAAGGACATTTATACAACCCGTTTGTAGTAGCAGCAAAGCGATGGGGCACTAATTTTCACAGCATGGTGTATGCAGGTCCCCGGATATTTGTACCACAAGGTGAAAAAGCTGCCCCTACTAACTGGCAGGTAAATACAAGTATGCACTATATGATTCCGGGTACCAGGAATTTTGTTGGTCTTGAAATCAATAAAGAAATCGAAAACCGCAACCTGCATACCGTCATGCGTCCGCAAATGCGGGTAGGCCTGGCAGAAAATTTACTGGTGGGTATTGTTAGCGGTATTCCGCTGCAACGGAATAATCAACGGTTCAGCACATTTATACGTTTGATTTATGAGCCGGGACACCGTTTGCACGCCAAGCCAAAGTACTACAAAGTATAAACTGCTTAGTATTTAAGAGAATATCCTTTCACCCAATCAATCACAAACTCTTTCGGGTAATCACTGTTATCTATTTCTCCTTCGGGCACTTCATAAACACCGAGCATCAGTTGCATAGGATAATCAGGTGCCTGCGGTAACTCTTTTATTTTTTGTCCGTCAATATAAAAAACAGTTTTACCCGGCATCCATTCCGCTGTATAAACATGATAGTCCATCACATCTATGTCAAATGTTTCTTCAAAGAATGCTTCTTTCATGTTCGGGTCAGCAAATTGATGAATGCCATAACCAATCACCGCTTTTTCCGGCTGCACATTCCATCCTTTAATTTCAAACACACAAATCTCAGCGCTTCGCTGTGGTTCATCTTCGTAGCCAATCATCCACAGTGATACAACATTCGATAAAGTATGAATGCCTTTTGCTTTTATCTCCACCAAACCATACTTCGGCAAAAAAGTATGTTGTGCTGTTTGTTCTTCACGCACCACACAATTTTTATTGAACACGCCATGCTGACCAATACTTGAACCCAACTTTCCAGCGTAAACACCAGTTTGTACCGATGAACATTTTACCGCACCGTTAAACTCGGGGCACCACGGTTGCTGCTCTTTGGTAATTTGCAAAATCAAATTGCTGTTTTCAATTTTATAGTTCGGAGCGGATGCTGCCCGTGAACTCCACTGCGGCAAATAAAACGGCAGCCAGTTACCTGCATTCAACGCAGGTTCGTTGAAGTCATCTTCAAAAATCAAATGGTATTTCGTATAGTCAATCATTGCTGTGATTTAAATATTCCCGTGCAGACGAGGGCGTCATACGGGGACGCTTCATGAAACACACTCTGAAATTTGTCAGTATCCATCACCAAAAAAGGTTTCTTTCCATCAAGCCCCAGCATTCGTAAATCATTCGACATTGGATGATTACTTTCGCCAACAGTTAAACGTATGGAATGATTCAATCTTAATTTCATCATACCACTTACTTTCACTTTGGTTCGCATTAATCTTTCATTCATAAACGAGTAGGTAATCAATGACAAAGGAATAGAAGGAATACCAAAGCCCAAACGACCTTCCACCTCCGCAATCAATTCATGACTCACCGGGTCAAACACTTTCGAATGCAATGATGCATCCTGAAACTCATGTTCAACAAGCGTAGTAATTTTAGGATAGCCCCACAATTCATATCCACTTACTCTTGAAAATTCACTTGTTACAGGAATATGAATAATATGTTGCCCCACCTTTCTGTTTTCCAATGAACCGATTAAATCCAGCCAACTGCTGAAAGGCTTTTTCATTCCTTCAGGTATAGATGGTATGGCAACAATCACTTCATTATAACTGCCTAAATCACTTTCTTCATACTGCACCAAACCAATGGCTACTACATAACTTCTTCCCCATTTCAATGCAGGTACTAAACCTGTTCCCTTCAAAAGGTTCATCAACGCCTCGTTTGATGTAGCAAATAAACAAACCGTGTAATGTACTTTTTTAAAGAAGCAGGGCAGTTTGGTTACCCCTGCTGAAATGGTTACATCCCGTTGCGGTTCATTAAAAAATTGATGATTGGAATTCAATGCTATGTATTTCGCTAAAAATACAAAACATGTTTAACACCATTGAGATTAACAACATCCTTTGCTATGAAATGACAATTTCATTGTCATTTCTCTCTGCGACCTCTGCTTCTCTGCGTGCAAAAAAATCTCACGCAGAGGCTATGAGAGCGTAGAGAATCAAATGCTTCACATTTGATTAAATTAAAACTCCAAGTGCCATTATTGAACAGAGTTTGTTATTTTCAGTCTTCCATGCAATTCAGTTTTAATATTTACAGTTCGCTGCTGCTCATCTTTTTTGTACACATTATGGTGTATGCGTTCATGTTATGGCGCCGTGGTTACAAACAGGATAGCCTGAGCGATAAACTGCTCGGCTGGTTTTTATTTTTTGCTGCATTATTCGTAGTTCCCTGGATGACGGGTTTTGCAGGCTGGTATGTACAAGGCACCGTGTATCGTGAAATTTTATTTTACACACCCTTTGTACATGGATTGTTCATGGGGCCTTTGTTGTATTTCTATGTAAGAAGCATTACCAATTTTCATTTTCGGTTTTCAAAAAAGGATTTGCTGCACTTTGTTCCCGGTGCTGCTTATTTATTATGGAGTTTGATAGTAGTTGTTACAGATAAGCTTATCCTCAAAAAATATTTTCTCATGGATGGCTACAGCGACCCTGACTTTGACGGTTGGTACCAGTGGTTGCAAAACATCAGTATCCTTTTTTACTTAGTGCTTTCCATTCGCTTTTACCGCCAGTACAAGCAATATGTGATGTTCGAGTTCTCATTTGTTGATGTAGCCAATCTCAACTGGCTTCGCAATTTTTTAATAGCGTTTGCCATCATCACCATTCTTCCGTTGCTGGAGGAATTATTATCATTCTTCCCCTTCTTTCAAAATCTAGATTATAAAGGCTCCTGGTATTCCTTTTTTGTATTTGCTGTGGTGGTGTATTATGTAGCCATCAACGGTTTTAATGCGGTAGTTGTTCCTTTACGTAAATTATTATTTGAGCCAGAGTTGCTGCTTCAATACAAATCACCTGCTTTACTCACTGCAGCAACTACAACTGAAGCAGAGTTTGAAATCGTTGAAAGCAAAATCAACAACATTGAGTTGGACAACTGGAAAGAAAAAATCAGCATGCTCATGCAATCGCAGCATCTGTATGAAAATGCGGAGCTCACGCTTTCGCAATTAGCCAAACAACTTTCCACCAACCCTTCGCTGCTCAGCAAGGTCATCAACACCGGTTTCGGTATCAACTTTAATGATTTTGTAAACGAGTACCGCATCAATGCCATGCTTGAAAAGCTCAAACAAGGCGAGCAAAAAAATCAAACCCTTCTCGGCATCGCCTTTGATTGCGGCTTTAATTCCAAAGCCACCTTTAATCGTGCCTTTAAAAAGCAAACAGGTCTCAGTCCCAAAGAGTGGATGGAGAAGAATTTATAAATACATTTTTTTGATACGAGCAACAGTGCATATGGCGTCGTTCCTTGCGTCGCACACATCATAGTCCGTACATAAATTCAACACTTTTTAAAATATTACTCCGCTTGTTTTCAATCACTTAGAGCATTTGATACTGCTGCAAATGATTTGAGACTTCTTTACTTCGTCTCAAATCAACTTTTGAGGCGACCCGCCGTTGTTCATGAACGAATCTTTGCTGAAACAAATTCATTCAACCAAAAAATTCGAAATCATGAAACAGTTTTTTTGGGCCATCATCGCCACAACATCAATCAGCCTTTCAGTAACAGCACAGTCCACCTACTCCAGGTACAACGGTGAAAAATGGGAGCAACTGGGCGGCAGCGGTAAACTTGTACAGTTAAACACACCCGTTGCAGCATTCAGCAATATTGAAATCAGTCACATGAACGTACAGGTTGTGGTGGAAAGCAACACACAGACCTGTGCACTGGAAGTATCTATTGATGATAATTTAAAAGATTTTTTCCGCTACAAAGTAGAAGGTGCCACCTTAAAACTTTCCATGGATTTAAGCGGCGGTACATACAAGCGCTGGCTGTCATCAAACAATACGGTTGTAACAATTAAAGCACCATCGCTCCAACTTTTATCCAACAAAGGCAATACTTCTATTACAGTAAAAGAAATGAAGCAATCTTCGTTTAATTTAATATCAGACGGTAATGCCGATATTTCATTAACTGGCTCATCCAATGAATTCTATTTGCAATCAAACGGCAACAGCGATATTGATGCAGGAAAATTTGTAACACACAAAACTACAATCAACACTACGGGCAACTCAGAAATAAGAGTCAATGCAAAAGAGCTGGTTGAGCAAAATGTAAAAGGCAATGTTGAAATTGTGAATGAATACAATAGGCCTTCAGCATCAGTTACAGTAAAAAAAGAAAGGATAACAGAAATGGTGCGTTTCAAATTAAGAAACAACAGCATTCTTCCTTCAAAAGTTACAGTTATCTCTTACCGTCCTGATGAAACGGGCAACGGCACTACTGCATTTGTGATGATGCCTTATGGCACCAGAACTTATCGTTTTCCTGTAGGCACAAAAATTTATCTCGCATCACAGCAGCAGGTAAACACAGTCATGAGTGGAGCAAAAATTTCTGACCAGCCGCCATTTCTTACCGTTAAAAAAGAAGACAAAAATCAAACCTTTAACATCAACGATTAATTCACCTTAGAAGTAATTATTATGAAACAGTTTTTTTTCGGCAGCACATTTACAGGAAACAAAGCATTCAATATCGCCTGGCTCCTCTTTCGTTTTTACATTGGTTTCAGCATAGCAGCAGGAGCAGGTTGGCCCAAGATGCACGACATTGGCGCACCGGGTTGGTTTATTGAGCAGGTAAGTAAACTTGGATTTACCTTTCCTTCACCTGCATTTTGGGCAGCGGCTGCCGCATGGGGTGAGTTTATTGGCGGGCTTTGTATTGCTCTTGGTTTCTTTACAAGGTTTTCAGCCATACAATTAGCATTTCAATTTTTTGTAGTTTCATTTATATGGTACAATGAACCTGCCCCCATTATTGGTATGTATTATCAGCAGTTATTGTTCTGGGGGTTTGTGTTGATATCAGTTTCAGGAGCAGGCAAATACTCAATTGACCATTGGATTATGAATCGTAAACATTCAGCAACTGTTTTTAAAAAATCTACTGTTACGGCAGCCATTTTGTTGTTATGTATTTCATCGTTTGCACAACAGCCGCCTGTTGTTACAGCAAAAGATATAGCACCTGTTGTCGGGAGTTGGCAAGGGAGTTTAACTTATTTGGATTATACAACCAACAAACCCTACACCATGCCTGCCAATGTTGATATTAAGCAGCTCGGCAGAAGTAATCAATTTGCTTTTTCCAATTCATTCCCTAAAGAACCCAATGCAAACTGGACAGATACCATCACCATTTCAGCTGATGGCAGGATGATTGACAATGAAAAAATTAGTTCAAAACAACTACTGCCCGATGGTACCCTGCAAATCATAACAGAAACAGAAGGAGTTGACGGCAACGATAAGAAACCTGCTTTATTCAAACATACTTACATTATAGGAAAGACTGTTTTTAGTAAACGTAAAGATGTATTATTCAAAGGAACAACAGAATGGATTAACCGGCATGAATATAAATACACGCTGCGTACAGATAATATCCTCGGTACATATATCATTGACCTGCGCCCCACACCGGATAGCGAACCTTATCTGAAAGAATTTAAATTCACGAAAGTAGAGGGTAAAAAATTTGACGGAGAGTTTTATAGTTATCCCTTCAGCGGAGGCTTTTTAAATACTGATTGGGATAAAGTTTACTTTGCATTTACCACTGCAGACCAAAGCGGCACTTACTATCACAGCGGTTATGTTGAAGGAAATAAGGTATTTGGAATTACATTGAATGAAGGAAGAGGTTTTGTATTACCATGGAAAGGAGAGCGAAAAAAAGAAAAGTAGTTACTTCAACTCTTCAAACATCCCTGTTTGTTTATTCTTGCGCACATTATCCCAGTTAAAGTAGCGGCCGTTCATAGCTACATATACACCTGCTGATAATGTTTGTGCAAAAGCAAGAGCACTACCCAGGTTAAACAATCCATCACTGCTGCCGAATTTAATAGGAATCATGGCACCTGTGAGTACAATCGTTTTATCTATAGCTGTAAGTTTTTGAGCAATGTACTGAGCCGTTTCACTCATGGTGTCTGTACCATGGGTAATCACAATACGATCTTCTTCAGCATTATTGCATTGATGCAGAATTAGTTCACGGTCAGTATCGGTCATTTCCAGGCTGTCAATCATCATCAACGTTCGTATCTCCACATCTACCTTGCAGCGACCCATCTCCAGCAGATCATGCATATGTGTATCATTAAAATAAAGTTGTCCTGTTATCTCGTTGTACTCTTTGTCAAAAGTTCCGCCGGTAATAAAGATGCGTATGGCCATAGCAATGATTTGGCGGTGAAATTAGCAAACTCCTGAAAATAAAAAGAGGAAACAGCTTGCTGTTTCCTCCCGTTCGTTAAAGATTCTCTGGGTTAAATTACAAGGCCCGACTCATTGATATAGTTTACAAGTGCGGCACTGTTTTTAAGATTAAGTTTCTTTAAAATATTATGACGGTGTACTTCCACTGTTTTTAAAGAAATATTGAGCTCAGTTGATATCTCTTTAGAAGAAAGACCATTCTTAATGAGCTTGATAATTTCCAACTCTCTTGCTGAAAGTGCATTAGCTCCCGCTCCTTCATCCTCAAAAGCCTGTTCGCTCAGGATGGTTTTTACTTCAGAACAAATAAATCGGTTGCCTTTACTCACTTCTACAATAGCTTCAAACATTTCCTGTTGCGGTGAGTTTTTGGTTACATAACCGTGTGCACCTAACTTAAGCAGCTTTTTAACATAAGCAGGCTGTGAGTGCATGGATACACCAATTATTTTACTGGCAGGTGAATATTTACGTATTTGCTCAGTGGCTTCTATACCACTTACCGGTGTCATATTAATATCGAGCAGTACCACTTTGGGTCGCATTTGCTGCGCCAGTGATATGGCTTCTTCTCCATTGCTGCATTGAGCAATTACCTGGAAACGGGGATCGCTGTTTAGAATAAAACTCCAGGTTTCCCGGATTAGTTTGTGATCGTCTGCAATAAGGATTGTAATTTTTTCCATAATCAGTTTATTGATAAGGTATGTGAACTTTTAATTTACAGCCATTTTGGGGTGAAGTAATAATTTCAATATTTCCGTTGAGTAACTCGGCACGGCTTCTCATATTTTTTAAGCCATGCCCTTTTTTTACTTTGTTTAAATCAAAACCAATGCCGTCGTCTGTTAGAACAAGCTCTATACGGTTTTCTTCATGATACAACTCAATTAATACCTGGCTGGCGTTAGCGTGCTTAACAATGTTATTGATTTGTTCCTGTACAATGCGGTATAAAGTTAGCTTATAGTTTGCATTAATCAAGGCTTCTATTTCTGTGTCAGGATAAAACTCAACATCAATAATATTGGTAACCCTGATGTTGTCCAGCAAATCGTTTAAAGAAGCTATAAGTCCCAGATCTTCAATACTTGACGGCACCAATGAACGGGAAATACTCCTGATTTCTTTAATGATGGTATTAATGTTTTTAATACTGCGGTCTAATAATTCATCGGGAGTCTTATTACGCAAAATATCAAGAAACAACTTGGTACTCGTTAACATCTGGCTGATATTGTCATGCAGTTCTTTGCCCACATCCGCTCGTTCTTTTTCCTGGGCATTAACGGCCGCCTGTGCAATCTGCATTTGCCGCAAGCGCTCTGTTTGTATCAATTCTTCTTCCAGCTTTTTCCGATCACTGATATCTTCCATGGCTCCTACAACACGTATAGGTCGTTTTTGATCATCAAAAATCATATATCCACGGTCAATGATATAGGCATAACTTCCATCTAATTTTTCAAACCTGTATTCACAATACCAGTTGGCCGTATCTGTTTGCGATAAAAATCCATGAAAGCTTTCAACGACACGTTTTTTATCCTCTGGATGCAATTTACTTTCCCAAAAGCCCAGTGTTGCATCTTCTTTTAGAGAACTGTACCCAAACATATTGGTAAATACTTCACTCCATGTTATTTCATTGTTTACAAGATCTAAATCCCAAATGGCTTCGTTGGTAGTTGCTCTTTTTGCATATTCGTACCGTTCATTTATGAGTCGTAGTTTTTCTTCAAAAAGCTTTTTTTCTGTAATATCCCGGTGGGTGGCTATAATCATACCCTCTTCAAAAACAGGAGTTGCTGTCCATGCAATCCACTTTTCCTGTCCATCTTTTGTTATAACCCTGTTTTCATAATAGGATACTGAGCTGCCGCTTGATAATTGTTGTAGTTTTTCCAATACACCGGCCCGGTCATCTTCATGTACATAATGAAGAGGGTGTAAATCTTTTGCTTCGCTTTCAGAGTATCCAATAAATCTTTCAAATGCCGGGTTTACTTTCATAAACTTACCATCCATGCCTGCAATAGTCATAATATCCGGGCTAATCTTAAAAAAAGTATCCAGCTCTAATTCACGTTTTCGTTTCTGTAATTCCGTTCCAATCAAACTTCCCAGCGTTTGAATCATTTTTTCAGCATGCTCATTTCTTCTTTTTTCTACAAATGAAAAAAGATAAACTGAACATACTATCACACCCTCATTGAGAACAGGAACAGCTAACGCTGACTTAAAGCCCGCTTCTACTGCCATGGATCTACGAACAAGCGTATGATCATTCTCTAATTTTTCAATCCAGTAAGGCTGCTGCCGTGTATATGACGGAACCTTTAAGTACTGATCTTTTGTATAGTTATTTAACCTGGTTTCAAAAACAAATTTTTTCAGCTTTTGAGCATCGGGGTGTTTGCGATAAAAAGCAGAAATATCATTTTTAATGAAAGAATGATCATAAGAAGGTGACCAGAGTTCAATAAGATCCCACCCTGTAAACTTTCTTATTTTCTGAAGTGCTTTTTCAAGCGATGAATTAACGGAGGTATCTTCCATCAAAATAGCAGAAATATCAAATGCCAACTGTGCTTCACGTTGCCGGTTATAACTATCCGTTAAATCCTGAACCAGGACCAATTGGTAGCCATTTGTTTCTGTATGTGCATTATAATTTTCAAGCTTGGCAATAATAAGTTCGCCGTTCTTTTTATGATGACGCACCAGGGTTTGTTGCCTGCACAATTCTTCAATACTTACTTCCGGATGCTCCACAAACAAATCGGTAAACTGCATCTGAATCAACTCTGCATAGCTGTATCCATATTTTTGTAACGCACTGATATTGCAGTTGGCAATAAATCCTGTGCGGGGATCCACTAAGAAAAGCGGGTAGGGCAGATTTTCAAAAAAACTGCGGTACCGGGTTTCGCTTTGCTGCAATGCTTTTTCAGCATCTTTTCGTGCACTGATGTCGTTAAGGTTAATAATTACACCCTGTACCAGTGCATCATCCAGCAAATTTTTTCCTTTAGCCTCCATCCATACCCATTCGCCGGTTTTAGTACGAAGACGGATATCAACGGAGTTATTCTGATCAGGATAATTCAACTCCTGTTCAAATATTTTATAGGTTGATTCTAAATCATCAGGATGTACAAAATCAAATCCTGTTTTACCGAGCATTTCTTCAGGTGTAAAGCCCAGTTCACGGGTAATATTGGGAGAGCAAAAAGAAATAGAACAGGCGGCATCAACCACCAGTATCACATCAATACTGTTGATCAATAAATTTTCAAACCATTTATTTCCGGAAAGAATCTGGTGTTTTAACTGTTGCAGCGATTCTTCACTCTTTTCTTCGCTGCCGATATCCGATCCAATGATTTGAATCATAATTTCATCACTCGCCATATCGGTAATACCGGAAAGCTCCCATTGCACTTGTACATATTTGTTTTGTGCTACTCTTCTTCTCAATACAACAGAAAATATTTTTCCCGGATTCTTTTTAGTATCTGTAAATGTTTTGGTGAACGCAACAACATCATCGGGATGCAGCAACTGGCATACCGTTGTATGCTGTATGGTTTCACTGTTCAGGTCAAATGTGTCAAGAAAATATTGATTGGCTGTTGCCAACTTACCATCGGCACCTGTAAGTACATAATAGAACTTACGGGAAAGGAGAAAGCAGTCGGGTATAATAGCAGTCAAGGTCAAACAATATTGGATTTAGTTTAAAAGTAGCGATTACTCCTGATTTTACCTAATGGTTTACCTTTTTTGAGCAGCATATAACCCAGTAATTTGAAAAATTCGAAACATTTCTACAAAATAAAACCGTGCTTTTCGGAGAATCACGATCAAAATGAGGAGTTTACGAAATCAACTTCCGCTCATCAATCGGTTTGAAATCACTTAACAGAATCGCTTATCTTCCAACTTTCCAAAATAATCAGCAATGAGAAAAATTCGAAACCTTATTTGGTGCCTGCTTTTTATTACAGGTATCAAAGCACAGGAAACATTTCCTGTTAACGGTGTAGCAGATCCCCGTAATACTGCTTATGCATTTGTAAATGCCACCATTGTTAAAGATGCATCCACAACAATTAACTCCGCTACATTGCTTGTAAGAAACGGCCGCATTGTAGCTGTAGGTAACGGCGTTGCAGTTCCGGCAGACGCTGTGGTGATTGATTGCAAAGGCAAATACATTTACCCTTCCTTTATTGATGTGTATGCCGATTATGGTATGCCTGCGCTGCAAAGAGCACAGGGTGGATTTAACTTCAACGCTCCAGCCCAGCTTACCAGCAATCAAAAAGGAGCATTTGGCTGGAACCAGGCTATCCGTACAGACGTAACAGCTTCGCACCTGTTTGTAACGGATGATGGTAAAGCAAAAAACTTCAGGGAAACCGGTTTTGGTGCGGCACTGGTACACCAGCGGGATGGAATTGCAAGAGGTAGTGGTGTTTTTGTATCACTTGCCGGTGAAAAAGAAAACAAAGTAATTCTTAAAGAAAAAGCATCTGCTCATTATTCATTTAATAAAGGTCTTTCCACACAATCTTACCCAAGTTCCATGATGGGAAGTATTGCACTGCTTCGTCAAACGTATTTAGATGCCGGTTGGTATAAAACAAATCCAGGTGCAGAAGGAGTGAACCTTTCTCTCAAGTACTGGAATGAACTGCAGAACCTGCCTCAGTTTTTTGATGCCGGTGACAAATGGAATGTATTGCGTGCCGATCGTATTGGAGATGAATTTGGTGTACAGTACATTATCAAGGCCGGAGGTAATGAATACCAACGTATCAATGAAATGAAATCAACCAATGCATGGTTTATACTTCCATTGAATTTTCCTGCAGCCATGGATGTAGAAGATCCGCATGATGCACGCTATGTATCGCTGGCTGATATGAAGCATTGGGAAATGGCGCCCGCCAACCCGGGGTTTTTTGAAAAAGCAGGCATTAATTTTTGCTTAACCAGCTCTGATCTGCGGGATGTAAAACAGTTTATGGCTAACCTGCGCAAAGCCATTCAATATGGGTTAAGCGAAACAAAAGCATTGGAAGCGCTTACAAAAAATCCGGCTACAGTGCTGGGTGTTTACGATATGATCGGCAGTTTGGATGCCGGAAAAATTGCCAACTTCTTAATTACCAGCGGCCCTGTTTTCAATGAAAAAACTGTGATTTATCAAAACTGGATCCAGGGTGAAAAATATGCCGTTAAAGAAGATGCCTGGAGTGAAGCAAAAGGCGTTTACAACCTGGTAGTGTACTCACCCGCAGGTAACAAAACTTTTACACTTGATGTAAAAAACAACAGCGCCGCCAATGTTATAGGGAAAGATACTGTAACAGGTCGTTTCAGCTTTGATGGCAAACAGGTGAAATTAAATTTCCCGGATGCAAAAGGAAGCCGCAATAACATTCGTCTCAGCGGAATTGCCAATGATAAGCTCTGGAGTGGGGTAGGTGACGATGCAAATGGCAGCCGCTTTACCTGGACCGCCGGTTTTGTAAAAGATGTTGAAAGTAAAACAGATAGTTTTCGCACAGCTGCTGCACCTAAGATGGGTAAGTTGACTTATCCTTTTAACGGTTACGGTTTTGAACAAATGCCGGTACAGGAAACCATCCTTATTAAAAATGCAACTGTTTGGACCAACGAGAAAGAAGGTATTCTTTCAAACACCGATGTATTACTTAAAAACGGAAAGATTGCATCCATCGGCAAAAACATAAACGAGCCCGGTGCCCGTATTATTGACGGAACCGGCAAACATTTAACAGCCGGTGTTATTGATGAGCACTCACATATTGCCGCCGCTTCTATAAATGAAGGCGGACAAAGTGTAACATCTGAAGTTCGTATTACAGATAACCTCAATCCTGATGATATTAATATTTATCGCCAGTTAAGCGGTGGTGTTACTTCATCTCACATTCTGCATGGTTCTGCAAATACAATCGGCGGACAAACGCAACTCATCAAATTACGTTGGGGTGCCAATGATAATGGATTGAAGTTCCAGGACTGGCCCGGCTTTATCAAGTTTGCCCTGGGCGAAAATGTAAAACGTACCAGTGCTACTCAAAACAACCGTTTTCCCGATTCACGCATGGGTGTAAGCCAGGTGTTGATGGATGCCTTTACAAGAGCTAAGGATTACGAAGCAGGCTGGAAAAAGTATGAAGAAGAAAAAAAGAAAAACCCCAAAGCTATTGCCCCACGCCGTGACCTGGAACTGGATGCACTGGTGGAAATCATCAATAAGAAACGTTTCATCACCTGTCACTCTTATGTACAAAGTGAAATTACAGATATGATACGTGTGGCAGAAAAGTTCGGGTTTACACTCAACACCTTCACACATATTCTGGAAGGATATAAAGTTGCCGATAAGATGAAGCAACACGGAGCTGCTGCTTCTACCTTCAGTGATTGGTGGAACTATAAAATGGAAGTAGTGGATGCCATTCCATACAACGCAACCATTATGCAGCGTGTAGGTGTATTGGTAGCCATTAACTCAGATGATGCTGAAATGGCCAGACATCTGAACCACGAGGCAGGTAAGAGTTTAAAATACGGAGGCATGAGTGAAGAAGAAGCTTTAAAGATGGTAACACTCAACCCCGCCATCATGCTGCATGTAGATCATAAAGTAGGCAGCATAAAAGTTGGCAAGGATGCAGATGTTGTGCTGTGGAGCGATCATCCGTTGAGTATTTATTGTAAATCTCTTTACACCATTGTGGATGGTATTGTGTACTACGACCGTGCCAAAGATGAGCAGATGCGTATTGAAATTGCTAAAGAGCGTGCCCGTCTTATTTCAAAAATGGTGGGAGAAAAACGGATGGGTAACCCAACCGTTCCTTTTGCGCCCAGCATGGAAGTAATGCACACCTGCAGCGAACATAATCATAAGCATGGATTACTGGTAATTGAAGCAGATGCAGTAACCCAGAACAGCAATCAATAAAACTTGTTTTTAGTGATACACGCAGGTATTCATAACTACAATAAAAAGATATATATGAAACATTTAATCATTATATGCATAGCTCTGTTTGTATGGAGTGGTGCACACAGCCAGGAAACTGTTTACCCGGCTAAAGAAAACAAAGGACTGATCTTCATCAAAAATGCCACGGTGCATGTAGGCAACGGGCAGGTTATTGAAAATGCTACTATTAAAATCAACGGTAGTAAAATTGCAGAAGTGGGAAGCTCTGTTTCTATTCCTGCGGGGGATGTAACAGTTATTGATGCCAAAGGCAAACATGTGTACCCCGGTCTTATACTCTCCGCATCTCAATTAGGCCTGGTAGAAGTAAACAGCGTGCGTGCTACGGTTGATCATACTGAAATTGGAACGTACAACCCCGGCATCCGTTCAGTAGTAGCTTATAACAGCGATTCAAAAGTGATTGGTACCCTGCGCAGCAATGGAATTCTTTTAGCCAATATTGTACCACAGGGAGGAACCATCAGCGGTTCTTCATCTGTTGTGCAGTTGGATGCATGGAACTGGGAAGACGCTTTGTACAATGCTGACGGTGCTATGCACCTGAATATGCCTTCTTTGTTTTTCAGACCCAGCCCTTTTGCGGCTTTCTTAGGATTAGCTGAAACAAGAAATGCTGCTGATTTTGTGAAAGAAGGATTGGCACGTATTGAAGAAATCAAAAACTTTTTTCGTGAAGCAAAAGCTTATCATAAAGAAGCGGCACATACTGCCACTAACTTAAAGTTTGAAGCCACTAAAAAACTGTTTGACAAAAAACAGAAACTCTTTGTGCATTGTGATATTGTAAAAGAAATGCTGGTAGCGGTTGATTTTGCAAAAGAGTTTGGCTTTGATGTAGTGATTGTTGGCGGCACAGAAAGCTGGCTCATCCCTGATTTACTGAAGCAACACAATGTTGCAGTGATCCTGGCACAACGCCACAGCCTGCCCACCACACCTGATGACGATATTGATTTACCATATAAATCAGCTACCTACCTGCAAAATGCAGGGGTACTTTTTGCCATTAATGATGAAGACGGTCAAACCCGTAGGCGCAACCTGCCGTTTAATGCCGGCACTGCAGCTGCTTATGGTATTTCAAAAGAACAGGCTTTAACAGCCATAACTCTCAATGCTGCTAAAATTCTAGGCATTGATGATAAAACCGGATCTGTTGAAGCAGGTAAAGATGCCAATATAGTTATAAGCGAAGGCGATATCCTGGATGTAAGAACCAGCATTATTACCCATGCTTTTATCCAGGGCCGCCAGGTGAGCCTTGATGATAAACACAAACAGTTATACGAACGGTATAAGTACAAATACAATATTCGCTAAACGTAAAGGCCTCCTTCGGGAGGCTTTTTTAATACTAAGCGGTATAATTATGCGTTGTATAGCTAAACCAAACATAAATTCTTATGAAAAAATCTTTTACTCTACTGCTGATTTTTGGAGTTTTGCTAACAGCCTGCCGTAAAAAAACAGAACCACCTACTGTTACCAGTGTTTTGGTTTCAAGGGAATGGAAAGTGGGTTTTGCCCGGGACTTCAGCGCTAATTATACCGTGTTATATACCGGTATGAAATTTACATTTACAGCAGACGGAAAATTAAAAGTAAACGACGGCACTACCGTGTATGATGGCACCTGGAGTGAAAATCCTGTTACTGAAACTATTACAATGGACATCATATCTCCCTTATTTGAACTTGATTTTGTAAGCAGGGAGTGGCAGGTTTCCAGTTCTTCGTTTACGGGGGTTAATTTAAAGGATGATAAAGCTGCTACTACACAGGAGCTAAGGTTTGCAGTATGGCAATAGTGTATTAGAGTAGTTTGGGGTAATCAAAAAATAAAAACGCTTTTGCTGCTTTACTGAAGTTTTTCCATCTATCCGTTTTGATCTGAATCGCATACACCGCACAGGTGGGCATATCATCCACTTTTACTTCGCATAAGGTATTTACAAAGTCAGTAACGCCGGGGTTGTGAGCTACGATGGCTGCCGTTTGCCATGCATCATTCAGTGATAAAATGGTTTGCATAATTGTTTCGGGTGCTGCCAGGTACAACTCCTGTTTAATAACAAGTTGCTGTTGCTGCAAACCCAATTGCTTCATCATGAGTAATGATGTTTCTACGGTCCGCTTTGCCGCACTGCTAATGATAACATCAGGCAGTATATTTCTTTTTAAAATTCTTTCGGCCATATCAGGCGCATTCTTTCGGCCCCGGTCATTGAGCGGCCGGTCAAAGTCAGCTTCATTAGTGTTGGCCCAACTGCTTTTGGCATGTCTGATAATAAGCAACTGCTTCATATACTGTTTACATTATACCCTTAGAAATTATTGCAGTTCATTTGTTGTTCATCCCGAATTAAAACTACGGGTTTCATAAAAAAGAAAACCACCCGGTTGTGTTCCGGGTGGTTTGTTCTCTTGGTACCGTTGAGTGATTTTAAAGACGGGTCTATGTATTTGTATGCAAAAATTCAGCCAAACTGCTTTAATAACCCCTCACATTTTTACCATCTAAGTAGTTTAAGAAGGCCTTGTTACACACTTTATTACCTCCGGGTGTAGGGTAATTACCCGTAAAGTACCAATCGCCGGTATTGGTAGGACAACTGGCGTGCAGGTCTTCTATGTTCTGATAAATTACCTGCACTGGAATGGTAAATCCAGCCGGTGTAATGAGTTGTGCAATCTTATCACTGATTTCTTCCGTGGTAAATGATTTGTACAACCGGCGCACTACATTTTCTGTATGCAACTGGTTGTTGCGGGCCATTTCTTTAATGGTGTTCTTGATATCATCAATCAAGGATTCCTGTCCACGTTCTTTTAATAATTCAATGGCTGCTTTAAAGGCTACAAAATCACCCATCTTGCTCATATCAATACCATAACAATCAGGATAGCGAATTTGCGGCGCACTCGAAACAATTATGATTTTTTTAGGCTTCAATCTTCCCAGCATGCGTACAATACTTTCCTTGAGAGTGGTACCACGTACAATAGAATCATCAATTACCACCAGTGTATCTTCATGATTACGTACCGTACCATAGGTAACATCATACACGTGCTGTACCATTTCATTACGGCTGCTGTCTTCTGTAATAAACGTACGCAGCTTCACATCTTTAATGGCAATTTTTTCCTGGCGAATCTTGCGGTTCACCATTTCACTCAGCTTCTCTTCATCAAAGTCATTACCCCAACTCATGATGCGTTGTACTTTGATCTGGTTAAGGTATTCTTCCATGCCTTTCACCAAACCATAAAAAGCCACTTCGGCTGTATTGGGAATATAGGAGAAGATGGTATTCTTTAAATCATAGTTGATATGCTCCAGCACCCGCTTGCTCAGCTTATGTCCGAGTGTAATCCGTTCCCTGTAAATTTTTTCATCACTGCCACGGCTGAAATAAATCCGCTCAAAGGAACAGGCCCTGCGTTCTTTTGGTTCCAATACCTGTTCAATACTGTAATTACCATCAGGATTTACAATTAATGCCTGGCCGGGCATTAGTTCCAGCACTTCATTTTCACCCACATTAAATGTGGTGCGGATGGCAGCACGTTCGCTGGCGGCCACAATCACTTCGTCATTGATATAATAATAAGCAGGACGAATTCCGTGGGCGTCACGAATCACAAAACCACTTCCATTGCCCGTCATACCGCCTACAGTAAAACCACCATCAAACAAGGGTGTAGCTTTTTTGAGCAATGAGCAAATAGCCGGATTGTTTGGTGTTACTTCATCTTCTTTCACCAAGAAATGATGCACCACTTCCATCATGGCGGCTAAATCACTTTGACGTTGAAACTCTCCCGGGTCAATATTCACCAGGCCAAACAACTCTTCTGTATTTACTAAATTGAAGTTGCCGGCAAGTGCCAGATTTCTTGAAGGATGTGTGTTGCGTTTGATGAAGGGGTGACAAAACTCTACATTATTTTTTCCCTGTGTGCCGTAACGAAGATGCCCCAGCATTACTTCACCCAAAAAAGGAATATGCCCTTTCATTAAGCCGGGATGTTGTTTAATATCCGGTTGATATTTTTCCAACTCATTGATTTCCTGTCCTATCTTATGAAAAATATCAGCAATGGGCTGGTTGGCATTACTACGGGTACGACTCAGAAAAGGATAACCCGGCTCTACATTCAACTTTACAGCAGCGATGCCGGCACCGTCCTGTCCACGGTTGTGCTGTTTTTCCATGAGCAGGTACAGTTTGTTAAGACCGTACAGTGCCGAACCATATTGCTTTTGGTAATAGGAGAAAGACTTTCTTAAACGAATGAAGGCAAGGCCGCATTCGTGTTTGATTTCATCACTCATGACGTATTGGGAAAAGAGCCGTTTGAAATTGAAAGTGCAAATGTAAAGCTCCTTTTTTACATACACGTATTAAATCAGGTTTTGAAAACGTTATAAGGCTTACTTTGCAGATGAACGGCTATGTAACCCTTACATGTTTTAAAAGAGCTTAATTCAATACTGTTTCGGGATGCAAGCTTTCTGCCAGCCATAAAAACTCTTTCACAAACACATCAATTGCTTTTTGATAGCTATCATCCAGCAAATTGCCTTCTGCATCAAAGCGTTTATCTACATTGCCCACTACCAGCATGTGCGGACTGGCAATACCATACAAAGCATTTATCAACAATTGCATTTGCTGTGTAGCACGCATACCACCCATGATACCGGGACTGGCCGTAACAATGCCAAATGCTTTATGACTTTGCTTGGGATAATGGTCCAGCAGGTTTTTCATAGCGGGTGTATAGCTGCCGTTGTACTCCGGAGTAACCAGGATAAATGCATTGGCTGTAAACATTCGCCTGCTTAACGGCTTAAAAGCGTCAGGCGTAGCCTCTTCACTCACAAATACATGTTGAAGCAATGGTAAATTCCACTCCCGCACATCAATAATGTTTACGGTATGCTGTGTATGTTGTTCTAAAAATGTTTTGAGAAATAAAGCCAGTCTGTGTGTTACACTGTTCTCTCTGGGGCTGCCTGCTATAATTTCTATGTTCATATTTTAATGATTGATCGGGACTTCAATAATAATATATTCTGATTCTTCCTTTGCGTGAATGCGGATGGCTGAAGCCTCCCAAATACCTGCCGCATCACGTGTGCCTAACTCAATACCGTTAACCATTACTGAACCATTCATAACAAAAACATACACGCCTTTGTTTACAGGATTCAACTGATAATCAGCCACTGCATCTATTTCAAACCAACCCAGACTGAGCTTTGCATTTTGATTAATCCAGCAGTGGTGCTGCCCTTCTTCATTGCTCACAATGGTGGTAAGTTGATTCTTACGCTTTTCTTTGGGAAAGAAACGTTTCTGGTAACGGGGATTGATGTTCTGCAATTTGGGTTCAATCCATATTTGCAGAAAATTCACTTCTTCATCACCCACATTGTATTCTTCATGCCGAAGACCACTGCCGGCGCTCATAATTTGCACCCAGTCTTTCTCCACCATTTCTTTATAGCCCATCGTATCAATATGATTCATCTTACCGGCCAGCATTACGCTGATGATTTCCATATTCTGATGCGGATGCAAACCAAAACCTTTTCCGGCTTCTACAAAATCATCATTAAATACTTTGAGCAACCCAAAACCATTACGGGCAGGATTGTAGTAGGAGGAGAAACTGAAGGTGAAATTGCTTTTTAACCAGCCAATATCTTTAATACCTCTGTCTTCTTTTTTGAAAAGGATATGCTTCATGGATTGCTTTTATTTTACGTTTACTAAAAGTTCATTGATACCACCCAGTGTTTTAGAAACCGGGCAGGCTTTGGCTACCTGTGCCAGCCGTTGTTTTTGTTCTTCACTCAGTTCGTTTTCAAACTGCAATTCACGGGTAATAATGCTTTTCTCTTTTTCACGAACCAGTGATACGCTCACCTGAATGTTTCCCACATTCCATTGCTTATGCGTAGTGTACATACGAAGTGTAACCAAAGTACAACTGGCAAGCGCTGCTTCGAGCAGTTCATCGGGCGATGGCGCTGTGTCTTTTCCACCGAGTGTTTCCGGTTCATCTGCATAAAAGGTGTGGCGTCCGTTACTGTGCGTTACTTTGTAGGCTTCACTGCCAATAGTTGATTGAATCATAGTTTTTAATTTAAAACTCCAAACTTACCGGCGTTATAATCATTAATGGCATCCATGATTTCTTTTTGTGTGTTCATTACAAACGGACCATAGGCTGCAATGGGCTCATCAATGGGTTCGGCGCTCAGTAACAACAGATGGGTATCGTTATTGGTTTGAATGGTTATAGTATTTGCTGCTGTTTCAAAAACAAGGATATCACCCGCCCTTGCAACTTCACCATCGTTTACATGAATGGTGCCCTGTAACACCAGAATGGAGGTATTATCACCTTCAGGTACGGTTAAAGAAAAATCAGCATGCGACTGTGCATATACATCATAGATATTAATGCGGGTGAATGTTTTTGCTTTAGAGGCAACCCCATTCAACGATCCTGCCAGTACACGAACCTTTGCCTTACCATCATTCAGCATTACTTCAGGTATATCATTGGCATGAATATCCTGGTAAGCCGGCGGCACATTTTTGTATTGCGCCGGAAGATTCACCCAAAGCTGGGCACTGTGCAGCACACCACCTTTCTTACTGAACTCTTCTTCATGAAATTCTTTGTGCAGAATACCACTGCCTGCTGTCATCCATTGCACATCGCCTGCAAAGAGTTTGCCTTTGCCTCCACTGCTGTCTTCATGTGCCAGGGCTCCTTCCCATAAAATACTTACCGTTTCAAACCCTTTGTGCGGATGCACATCCACACCACGGGGATGATCGGTGGGCATTAAGTTCCAGGGCTCTACATAATCCAGCATAAGAAAAGGGCTTACATCTTTCCACATATCCCTACTGATATAGGGTTTTACTTTAAATCCGTCGCCCACCATATGTGAAGGTGAGGCTTTACGGATGTATTTGATTGCTTTATTCATAATAAACATTGAGCATTTTTTGAAGAACTTAAATAAACTATAATACACTTTTTCATCTCTCTGTGTTCTCTTAAAAGCTCTGTGTGGGGATAATTAGCACACAGAGTGCACAGGGTGCACAGAGAATTAAATGCTGCACAATTATTTTGTCTCATATCAAACACACAACTCTTCTTCTGAACAAACAAAAACCTGTGAGCATTACTCACAGGTTGATGAAAACTCAACAACTGTGAGTGTATTAATTCTGCTGTACAAACTGCACGTTCAGTTGCAGTTTTACATCATCACTTACCACAACACCACCCGCTTCTGTAACTGCATCCCAGCTCAAACCGAATTCTTTACGCTTGATAGTTCCTTCTGCTTCAAAGCCTACTTTCTTTTGACCCCATGGATCTACCATAGCACCGTTATAATCTGCTTTCAGCTCAATCGACTTAGTTACGTCACGAATGGTTAAATCACCTTTCAGAATATAACCGTCTCCGCTTTTTGTAAACGAAGTAGAAGTGAATTTTAATTCAGGAAATTTTTCTGCATTAAAGAAATCATCAGCTTTTAAGTGACCATCTCTTTGTTCGCTCCTGGTATCAATGCTGTTTACATCAGCCGTAAAGCTGATCTGTGCATCACTGAAGTCATCGTTTGATGCAGTTAAAGTAGCATCAAAGTTTTTAAACTGACCTGTTACAGTTGTAATCATCAGGTGTTTTACTTTAAAGAGGATGTCGCTGTGCGAAGCGTCAATTTTGTACGTTACCATTTTGTTTAGGTTTTTATTGTTATATAATAGTTTACTTGTTATTTCATGGGTACTTCCATCAACAATACTTTTGCGTTGTCTGTTGCTGTAACAGTGAACGCTTCTGTTTCTGAAATGCCTAATCCGTCTCTTTTTTCCAACACTTCATCATTTACAGAAACTGTACCCTCAAGTACAAATGCATACACACCGTTGTTTTTATCTTTCAACGCATAGTTGACGGTATTGCCTTTTTCAATCAAACCCATGCTGAACCATGCATTTTGATGAATCCAAACGCCTTCATCATTTTTATCAGGACTTAACACCTGTAAAAAGTTGTTCTTCATTTTGCTTTCATCCATTGAAATTTGATCGTAGCGTGGCTGTACATTTTTTTGGTTGGGAATCACCCAAATCTGCAAAAACTTTACTTCCCTATCACGGTTGGCATTCATTTCACTGTGACTGATGCCGGTGCCGGCGCTCATTACCTGTATATCACCTTGCTTGATAATGGCTTCATTACCCATGCTGTCTTTGTGTTTCAAATCACCGCTGAGGGGAATGGAAATGATTTCCATGTTGTCATGCGGATGTGTGCCAAAGCCCATGCCTGCAGCTACTGTATCATCATTGAGCACACGCAATGCGCCAAAATGAATTCTTGACGGATCATAATAACCCGCAAAGCTGAAGGTGTGATAACTGTTGAGCCAGCCATGATTAGCATGACCTCTTGATGCTGCCTTGTGAAGAATTGTTTTCATTGTAAACTCCTTATCTTAATTACATGTATGTACATGTATTTGTTTAAAAAAATATTACCTTTCTTTTTCCCTGAATTGTTCCAGTAATTGATTGAGTTCCGCTGCTGACGTTTCATTGATGGCAATGAGGTCTGCAAAAAGTTCGTCAATCCGTTTAGTGCTTGAATCCAGAACGGTAAATCCGGCGGGTGTTAAGGTCATAACCGTGTGCCTTTTATCGTTGGCATCTGTGGATCGCTTCACCAGTTTTTTTGCAACCAGCCGATCAATGATCCTTGGCACATTGGAACTTTTTTCAATCATCCTGCCTGCAATATCCTTTACACACATTTCATCCGGACTTTTTCCCTTCAGTATCCGCAACACATTGTACTGCTCATGAGTAAGTCCAAAGTTTTTTAGCTCTCGGCTCATAACAGTTTTGAGCCACCAGGCCGTGTACATAATATTGAGCCCGGCTTTATGGGTTTGATTCTTGAATTTCACACTTTGTATGGCTTCTTCCAATTTCACAATGCAAATATATGTACATACATGCAATTTTCAAAACAAAACCCCGCCATGCGGGGTTTCTTAACGATTTATTAGTTATTAAGCGGCTGAAGCAACTCCATAATGTCTTTACAGGATTGGTACTCATCGTCAATCTGTACAAAAAAAGTAGAAGCATTTTTCCGGAACCATTTTTCAAGTTCCTTCTCCTTTTTTTCTTCTAGCGCCCGGGTTGCTATTTTACTGTAATCATCCTTCAGGTTTTCCCGGTGAGGATCGGTTTTTGAAATAAGATAAACTAAACGTACGCCCTTTTTACCTCTTTCATCCGTAAAAGCAATTGGCTTTGAGTATTCGCCCACTTTAATGGTATCCAGCACGGGAATAATATCTTTCTCTAACTTATCAATAGTGATGATCGAAGAACCATCAGCTCCCATTTTACGACCACCGGTAAACTTGGATTGCTCTTCATCAGAATACTTACTTACTGCTTCGCCAAATTTGACTCTTCCTTCTTTTAAACTGTTACGAATGGTATCCAGTTTGTAAAGTGCGGCAGCAATATCAGGTTCAGTAATACGTGGAATTTTAAGAATGTGACGAACTGTTACCTCATCACCATTGCGCAGCACACATTGAATAATATGATAACCAAATTTTGATTTAATCACACGTGATACCTGGCCTTCTTTCAAACTCATAGCGGTATTAAAGAAGGTAGGATCCCATTGTTTATCTGTTCTGTTCAATACATACATACCGCCGGTCTGTTTACTTCCGGGATCTTCAGTATATAAGGATGCCAGTGTTTCAAACTTCTTTTCGCCTGCTTCAACCTGGCGTTTGAATTCTTTTAATTCATCCTGGGCATATTCTTCCATTTCACGACCTGCTTTCGGATAAATGACAATCTCACCAATTTCCAGTTCTGTTTCATAAAAACGAAGACTGTCTTTCGGAATCCGGTCGTAATAAGCTTTTACTTCAGTGGGGGTGATTTTAATACTCTCTACAATTTTGTTACGCATGGCCCCTGCAAGTTTACCTTCTTTAATGGGACCACGCATTTCCTCCCGAAACTGGTAAATGGTTTTGCCGGTTATCTGTTCAATCACTTCACGGGAACCATATTGTTGAATAAAGTAACGGATACGGTTATCAATATCAGCTTCTACTTCTTCATCACTTACCGGTAAAGAATCCTTTTCTGCCTGTATAGCCAGCATCTTGTTAATGATGAGCTGTTGCATTAAGAAGCAATTGGCATCAGGCGGCAGATCCACTTCCTGTCGTTTGGCATCCGCTAATTGGTTGTCAATATCAGACTTCAACACAATACGGTCGCCCACCATACCAATAATTTTATCTGCTACCACTTTTTTACGTTGTGCAGATGTAACGGCAGTAAGACCGAAGACTAAAAACAAAAGAAGAAAACTTCTGGATAATTGCATAAATCAAAAATAAAAGAGATGACGGCCTTTACAGCATCGCCATCCCTGATTTAACGAATGTTTTTATGGATGTTAAAGCGTACGCTTCACCTCCTCCTGTTCAAAGGCCACAATGGTATCACCCACATTAATGTCGCTGAAGTTTTTAATGGTTAAACCACACTCCATATTATTAAGCACCTCTTTAGCATCATCTTTAAAGCGTTTTAAACTTCCCAACTCTGCAAAGGCACCTTCCTGACGTGGGTACACCAATACACCATCCCGGAAGAGACGGATCTTGGCATCACGCTTGATTTTACCTTCTGTAACAAAACATCCGGCAACAGTGGCTTTATCAAACTTATACACTTCACGGATTTCAACAGTTGCTACTTCTTTTTCCGAGATCTGTGGTTCCAATAAACCTTCCATCGCACTCTTTACTTCTTCAATGGCATTATAGATGATGGAATAATTCTTAATCTGAACCCCTTCATTTTCTGCCAGCCTTGCTGCCTGTGAAGATGGACGAACGTTAAAGCCGATCAAAATCGCATCGGATGCACTGGCCAATGTTACGTCTGCCTCACTGATAGCACCTACGGCACGGTGAACAACATTTACTGCTATCTCCGGAGTTGAAAGTTTTTGCAATGAATCCGTCAACGCTTCTACTGAACCATCCACATCACCTTTGATGATGAGGTTGAGTTCTTTAAAGTTACCGAGTGCCAAACGACGACCGATTTCATCCAATGTAATATGCTTCTTGGTTCTGATACCTTGTTCACGCAGGATTTGTGCACGGCGGTAAGCAATTTCTTTTGCTTCTGCTTCATCTTCGTACATCCTGAACTTTTCACCCGCCTGAGGTGCACCATTCAAGCCGAGAATTTGTACGGGTGTTGATGGTCCTGCCGCTTCCACACGCTGGTTACGTTCATTGAACATGGCTTTTATACGACCAAAGTGTTGACCACTCACAATCAAATCGCCCTGGTGTAATGTGCCGTTTTGTACAAGGATGGTGGCTACATAACCTCGACCTTTATCAAGCGATGCTTCAATCACTGAACCTGAGGCTTCTCTTTCAGGATTTGCTTTGAGTTCCAGTAACTCAGCTTCTAATAATATTTTCTCTAAAAGCTTATCTACATTCAATCCTTTTTTAGCGGAGAGTTCCTGACTTTGGAACTTACCGCCCCACTCTTCTACCAAAATATTCATTTGAGAAAGCTGCTCGTAAATCTTTTGAGGATTGGCACCGTCTTTATCAATCTTGTTCACTGCAAAAATCATAGGCACGCCGGCTGCCTGTGCGTGACTGATGGCTTCTTTTGTCTGAGGCATTACGGCATCATCCGCCGCCACTACAATCACGGCAATATCCGTAACCTTGGCACCACGGGCACGCATGGCCGTAAAAGCTTCGTGACCCGGCGTATCAAGGAAGGTGATTTTTTTACCGCTTTCTGTTTTTACTTCATACGCACCTATGTGCTGTGTGATACCTCCCGCTTCGCCTGAAACTACATTGGCACTACGGATATAATCCAGCAAAGATGTTTTACCATGGTCAACGTGACCCATGATGGTTACAATGGGTGCACGAGGTTGCAACTCATCTTCACTATCTGCTTCAATTTCTTCTTCCATTTCCGCCTGCTTTTCCATATCAATGAACTGTACTTCATATCCAAACTCACCGGCTACCAGTTCAATAACTTCGGCATCCAGACGCTGGTTGATAGAAACCATTAAGCCCAGTCCAAAACACTTAGCTACTACTTCTGTAGGTGTTACATCCATCAGGCTTGCCAATTCACTGGCACTGATGAATTCTGTTACCTGGAGAATATTTGTTTCCTGGTTGCCATCAATATTTTCAGCAGCTTCTTCACGCTTTTGTTTACGGTATTTTGCTTTCAGGCTCTTACCACGGCCACCGGCACCTGCCAGTTTAGCCTGTGTTTGACGGAGTTTTTCCTGAATCTCTTTTTCATCAATAACCTTATCCTCTCTCTTAGTAAATCCGCCACGGTTTCCACCACCTTGTCTGTTTCCGCCTCCCTGCTGACCGCCACGGTTGCCGCCACGGTTTCCATCGCCCGTTCTTGGACGGTTACGATCATCCTCAATAGCAGGTGTCGCTCCTTTTTTATCAATAGGAATACGCTTGCGTTTACGCTTTTCTTTATCAGCAGCTGATGGTTTAGGTCTTGTTTCAGGGTTTACAGGCAATTCAATTTTACCCAGGATTTTAGGACCTTCCAGCACTTCTGCTTTAATATTTTCAATAACAATTTCGCCTTCAGGTTCAGGTTCTGCTACCGGTTTTTCTTCTACAACCGGCTGCACTTCTTTTACTTCTTTTACCTCTTTTGGTTTTTCTTCCTTAACAGGAGCGGGTGCTTCTTCTTTTTTCTTAACTGTTTTCTTAGGACGGGTAGAAGTATCAATTTTATCAAGATCAATCTTGGTAACAATCTTGGGTCCTTCAATTTCAGGAGCTTCTACCTTAATTACCTCCGGTTCTGCGGGTGGTTCGGGAGTTTTTACTTCCTCAACCTCTACCACAGGCGGCGCAGGTGTTTCCACCACCACAGGAGCAGGCTCTTCTTTAGGAGCTGCTTTTTTGACTTCTTTTTTAAACAGGATTTCTTCCTCTTCTTTCTTCTTCTTTTCTGCTAATCCGCCCTTTGGAATTTCAATTTGATCACTCTTTGCCTTGGCCGCTTTATCAGAAGAAAACTCTGCCTGCAGGGCACGGTACATCTGTTCCGTAAGCTTTGCTGTAGGTTTCAGGTCATCTTTGTTAAATCCTTTACCGGCCAAAAAATCAATCAGGGTATCTTTCCCGATATTAAATTCTTTGGCGGCGGCCATTAAACGTGGTGTGGTACTGTCAGACATTCAGTTCTTTTAAATTTTCTTTTTCTTTAATAAGCGTTTTTATAAGGCAGCAACTTTTATAAAGTTGATTTCCTATTTATTCTCTTTCAAATTCTTCTTTCAATACACGTTGTACATCTGCAATGGTTTCTTTTTCCAGATCTGTACGGCGCTCCAGTTCTTCCAGTGTAAGTTCAAGAACACTGCGTGCTGTATCACAACCTACACGCTTAAGTTCATCAATGATCCAGGGTTCTATTTCATCTGCAAATTCATCGAGGTCAATATCAAACTGATCTTCTTCATCTTCTGTATCACGGTACACATCAATTTCCAGGCCTGTTAATTCACAGGCGAGTTTAATATTTACACCCCGCTTACCAATTGCGAGGGAAACCTGGTCGGGTTTGAGATATACATCAGCATGTTTGCCTTCTACATCTACATTCATGCTGGTGATCTTGGCCGGTGTTAATGCACGTTGAATTAAAAGGTTGATGTTTTGAGTGAAATTGATCACATCAATATTTTCATTTTTCAACTCACGCACAATACCATGAATACGGCTACCTTTCATACCTACACAGGCACCTACAGGATCAATACGGTCGTCATAGCTTTCTACTGCTACTTTTGCTCTTTCGCCGGGTTCACGAACTATTTTCTTAATGACGATCAAACCGTCAAAAATTTCAGGCACTTCAATTTCCAGTAATTTGGCGAGGAACAAAGGACTTGTTCTGGAAAGAATAATAACCGGTGAGTTGTTTTTAAGATCTACTTTCTTAATAACAGCACGGATATTTTCTCCTTTCTTGAAATAATCCTGTGGTATCTGTTCGCTTTTGGGGAGCAACAGTTCATTGCCTTCTTCATCCAGCAGCAATACTTCTTTCTTCCACACCTGGTACACTTCTGCACTGATGATTTCGCCAATACGATCGCTGTATTTTTTTACCAGTACGTTTTTCTTTAAATCATTGATGCGGCTGGCCAGTGTTTGCTTGGCAGCAAGGATGGCACGGCGGCCGAAATCATGAATATCCACATCTTCATACAACTCTTCACCTACTTCATAATCGGGTTCAATTTTTACCGCATCGGTATAACTGATCTGGGCCAAGGGATCTTCCACCTGTCCGTCTTCCACAATCGTACGGCGACGCATGATTTCCAGGTCACCTTTCTCTGTGTTAACAATCACATCAAAATTGTCATCACTTCCGTATTTTTTGCGGAGCAATGTTTTGAACACATCTTCCAGTACTTTCATCATGGTGGGACGGTCAATATTTTCCGCATCCTTAAATTCCTGGAAGCTTTCAATGAGGTTGATACTAGCCATAACTCAGTTTTTTTCGTTCCCGCCTGTTACGGGATTGTTTTAAAATACAATTTGAATTTTTGTTGTTTTTATTTGGTCCAATGAAAATGTATGTTGAACAGTTTCTTGTTTTTTACCCTTGCCCTTTGTTTCTTCCACGATGATATCCGGTTCGGCTGCTAACAGTTTGCCGCTGATTTTACGCCCGTCTTTCAGCACCACTTCTACCGCTCTGCCTATGTTTTTCTGGTATTGACGGGGCAGTTTGAGTGGCTCATCCAAACCCGGGGACGATACTTCCAAAGCAAAATCACCCGGAGCAAACAAGGTGTTTTCTTCAATGGCTTTGTAGAGTAAACGGTTGTAGCTCACACATTTGTTAAGCGAAACGCCAGCGTCTGCGTCCAGCAACACCTGGATGCTGTTGCCGGGTTTTAATTTTACATCCACCAAAAAATAGCCTGGCTCTTCTGCAATCATTTGCGCTGCCAGCCCCCTGATAATTTCTGTTTTTTTCTCAATACTCATGTAAGTGAAATAAAGAAGGGAACGATTCCGTTCCCTTCTGTTGCTTCTTTTCCGATGCAAATGTACGTTATCGAACCCTAACAGCACAAATCTTTTTTCGGGTTGCTGCCGGAGGTTTTATCAATCCTTTAATTACAACAGAACCAATTCAAACTACCTTTGCAGGGCTATGATACGCATTCTACTTATTGTTCTTGGCATTTACCTGCTGTACCGTTTTATCTTTCACTTTATAATTCCGGTAACCCGTGTAGCCGGTACTATGAAAAAACGTATGCAGGAATTTCAGCAGCAAATGAACGGGCAGGCTGATGCTTTTCAACAATCAACTTCACAGCAAGCACCTAAAGAACCTGCAAAAGGTGGCGATTATATTGAGTTTGAAGAAGTGAAATGAGCATAGCCGGTAGTTATCAGTCATTACTTCACCAACCAAGTTCTTCAATGTACATACCGGGTAATAAGTGAATGGTTTGTAAACCTAATTGCTTTGCTGCTTCAATGTTAGCAGCACCATCATCAATAAATAATGTTTCATCAGGGTTTAATGCATGAGCGTTCATGATGTGCAGCCATGCTTCCGGTGCAGGTTTTCTTTTTTGAATACGGTTAGAGTAATACACCTCTTCAAAACAAGAAGAAAGTTCCCTGCCTTCAAACTGTTCCCGAAACATTTTTTCAAACCGCTGTACATGAATTTCATTGGTGTTGCTGAGTAAAAAACTCCGGTACCTTTTTTTCAGCTGCCAGAGTTGTTCTATACTTTTTTTTCGATAGCCCAGTAAGAGCGCACACCAGGCCTCTTCCAAAACTTCATCACTCCAGTTCGTTTTAGTATGATGCCGGAGTCCTTCATAAAAGAGATGGCTGTCCATTCCTTTTTCCAGCGCATGAAACAAATCATTAGCATGCGAAAGTGAAACCATTGTTTCAAAATCGTAAATACCTAACTGTTCAAAGGCCCGCTGTGAAGCTTTGAAGTCAATATCCAGTAATACGGCGCCTAAATCAAATATGATATTCCTGATACCGTTCATACAGCAAAGAAATTGTATTCAGCCGAAAGTTGGTTTTCTCTATCTTTGCCCCCGCCCAAAAGGCCGGATCCTTAGCTCAGTCGGTTAGAGCATCTGACTCATAATCAGAGGGTCGTAGGTTCAAATCCTACAGGATCCACAGAGGGGTCGTCCCGCTAAAGCGGGACAGGATCCACAGCAAATCAAAGCTCCTTGCCGGAGCTTTTTTTAAAAAGGAGGTTTAACCTTTGGTTAACCGCTTTACCAATACATTTGCGCTTCACCTCTGTGTGAACTGCAATAACTCTAATTCACTACAATGAAGAAATGCTTTTTAGTAACGGGTTTGATTTTTTCTTTTTTGATGACGCAAGCCCAGGAAACAACTCCTTCTAAGAAAAAAGACTGGAGCAAAGCCAACCTCAACAACCGTCCTAAAGATCACCTGATGTTTCAGTTAGGTTACCTTGGTTGGGCCCAGGCACCCGATTCTATTGCCACTAAAGGATTAGCCCGCTCCTTCAATGCGTATTTTGTTTTTGATTTTCCTTTTAAAACCGATGCACGTTTCAGTGTAGGTATTGGTGTGGGCTTTGGTACCGATCATATGTTTTTTGATAACGGTGTCCGCCGTGATTTAAATATTACCAACACAACCGCTTTCCGTTTTGCCAGAAATACAGGAGCTGATACAGCCATCAGTTATAAAAAAATCAAACTGGGTACCGCTTATTTTGAAGCTCCGGTGGAGTTACGTTTTATGACCAAACCTGAAACACCCAATAAAAGTCTCAAGTTTGCCTTAGGTGTAAAAGTAGGTACCATGCTAAGCGCTGTTGATAAAACAAAGTTTAACCGTGATGCTTCCGGCAATGTTGATTTTAGCCGTAAAGACAAAAGCCGTGTACATTTTAACGGATTAAGACTGGCGCCCACTGCAAGAATCGGCTATGGTAATATCGGCTTGTTTGCACAATACCAACTCAACGATTTTATTAAAGAAGGACAGGGACCTAACACCATTCGCCCCTATACAATAGGTCTTGTGTTTACCGGACTTTAATCCTTACAGAACTTATTATTAAGAGCGGGAGCAAGTGCTTCCGCTTTTTTATTGGAGATAAGAAGCCACCAACTCTGCGGGTATTGTTACCTTTGCCATCCTGAAATAATATGATAGAACGTAAGAAAATAAGTAGCGAACGGGCTGTGCTGGTGGGACTGGTACATAAAAGCCAAACCGAAATACAGGTAAATGAATACCTGGATGAACTGGCGTTTTTAGCGGAAACGGCAGGTGCTGAAACTATAAAAAGGTTTACACAGAAACTGCCGCACCCTGACAGTAAAACCTTTGTAGGCAAGGGCAAGCTGGAAGAAATAAGACAGTATGTAGTTTCCAGGAATATTACCCTTGTAATTTTTGATGATGAACTCACCGGTGCCCAGATCATGAATATTGAAAAGGCGTTGGGTGTTTATACCATTGACCGGAGTGATTTGATCCTCGACATTTTTGCCAGCCGTGCTAAAACAGCACAGGCCAAAACGCAGGTGGAGCTGGCACAGTATCAATATTTATTACCACGATTGAAAGGCATGTGGAAACACCTGGAACGGCAGGGTGGTGGTATTGGTACACGTGGCCCGGGTGAAACGGAAATTGAAACCGACAGGCGTATTGTAAAAGATAAAATTTCGTTACTACGGAAACGTTTAGCCGAAATAGATAAACAGGCTTTCACCCAGCGCAAAGACCGTGGTGAGTTTATCCGTGTGGCTTTAGTAGGTTATACCAATGTGGGTAAAAGCACACTCATGAATTTACTGAGCAAGCGTGATGTGTTTGCTGAAAACAAACTCTTTGCCACGCTGGATACCACCACGAGTAAGGTAGTGTTTGAAAACACACCGTTTCTTTTGAGTGATACGGTGGGTTTCATCCGCAAGCTGCCGCATCATTTAGTAGAAAGTTTTAAAAGCACGCTGGATGAAGTAAGAGAAAGCGATGTGCTGTTGCATGTTGTGGACATCTCCCACCCGCATTATGAAGACCAGATGCAGGTGGTATTAAAAACATTGCAGGAGATGAACTGTGCAGAAAAACCAGTGGTGACCATTTTCAATAAAATGGATTTGTATGAGCAAACCCAGTTTGATGAATGGCTGGAAGATGAGGTGAAGGAAATAATTTTGCGGGAACTTAAAGAACGCTGGGAGCAGGATACACAGGGGCATTGTGTATTCATCAGCGCTACCGAACGAAGAAATATTGATGAACTGCGTACGAAAATATTAGACAGTGTGCGGAACCTTTACCGCATCCGCTATCCTTACAAAACAGAATACCTGTTTTAATGGCCTCTCCAAAACAATACAGCTGGCATAAGATTGCAGAAAGTGCGGAGGATTTTTTTTGGCAGGAAAACCGGCTTTGTGAACTACAGGTAAACGACAAAACCATTTGTATAGCAAGAAATGGCGACCAGGTTTTTGCCTGTGCTCATAAATGCCCGCATGCCGGCGGCCATATGGTTGATGGGTTTGTGGATACGTTGGGCAATATTGTATGCCCGCTGCACCGTTACAGATTCAGTTTACAAAATGGCCGTAATGTAAGCGGTGAGGGTTACTATTTAAAGACCTACCCGATAGAGATTAGAGAAGATGGTGTGTATATAGGTTTAGAAGAAAGCAGGTTGTTTGGTCTTTTTTAAATAAAAAAGTTGTGGATTGGTTGGGGACAAACTTTGAAAACCCCTATTTTTGCCCTCCCAAAACGGGAAATTCCTCCTTAGCTCAGTTGGTTAGAGCATCTGACTGTTAATCAGAGGGTCTCAGGTTCAAGTCCTGAAGGGGGAGCAGGAAGCTTCGGAGCAATCCGGAGCTTTTTTTATTTATGCACTTTTTACACTTCATTTTGTCTCAAAAACTACTTCCAAAGGTTACAAAAAAGGTTTCATATGAAGCTGGAAGAGGTTACATGTTGAAATTTTACTAATTCATCATTTACAAGCATTGTTGTCAATTGATGTTCCCGCAGCCGATAAATGAGTAAATGATGAAAAACTGCACACTGCCGTAGTTCACTGTTTTCACCAACGAGGAATTTAATTGTGATCGAATTAATAAATTTATGATGTGTACAAGGCCAACAATGGAAAAATATCATTACATGAAATATAATAAACATTCCTCTTTTTTATTTTTTCTTTTCACGACAATATCTTTTTATTTTAACAGTTGCGGGCAGGGTTACGATTCATCCTTAATGAGACCCGATGGCAATGGCAAGGGGTATATACTCACACCTTTAGGTTGTTTGGTAAATGGCGCTTGGCAGATTACTAACCAAGATGGGTATAACAGAAAGTTATTTATTAACGAGGTTGAAGTCTCATCAGTAGGTGTTGATTATGGTGATTTGCAAAAGAACCTTGTTTTTGAGCTGCATAAAGATGGTAGCATCACTTATTGGCTTCTTAATGAAAATGGCGGACCTGATACATCTGAAATACGAAGAGTTGCTATCAAACCTGAAGGGTATAGTGATTTAAAAAAAGTCTATACAAAAGGGTATTGGAAAGCTGATTTTGAAAAGAAGACAATTGTTATTCGTTTTGATGAATTAAAGATGACCGAATTTAATTTTACTTATGGAAATTTATCAAGTGACTTTGTAGAATTTCAGCAAACCAGTTTTATTGATACTGTTTACAATAACAAAAAAGTTAAAATGAAAGAGGTGAAATCAATGTATTATCGAAAAACTTTCATTCGTTTTTGAAGTAAGTAATTAGTTCAAAGGCGATGTCTGTGCAAATAGCATTGTGCAGCGGCCGCACGACTCGCCGTACTATGGAGAAGGTAGCCCGCAATAACAAATAATCCGCAACTTGCAATGAACATCACGGCGAGTCGGCTGCGCCAGACATCGCCTGTGAATATTTTTTTAACAGATAATCTATCATCAACTATTTCTTCTCTATCGGTTTTGTCAAATCAATATATAATCAGTAACCTCATAGGTAGCATGCACGCCCTTTGCATAATAATGGCATTTGTTTGTGTAATCTATTATGAGCCAGTTAGCACCTATGTATTGTAAATTCTGTAATACTCTTTGTATTAAAAAAGAATGGTATAAACAAACCCCGAAAGCTCTGTAGCAATTGAGGGCTTTTTACTCCTCCACCACCTTCTTTCCAAACGGCATCAGTGAAATTTCAATCAGCTTAAAATGTTGTCTTGCCCATGGAATACCAATAATGGTGATGTATAAAATAGCACCCATAATAATGTGATTGAGTGTTACTGCAATACCCCCCACTACAATCCAGATGATATTGGCAAGCACCGTTAAACAACCACTATCAGAGGAAGAGGAGATGACTTTTTTTCCAAAGGGCCACAATACCAAACCCGCCAGTTTAAAACATTGTAAACCGAAGGGAATGCCCACAATGGTGACACATAAAACAATACCGCCGAAGAAATAGCAGAGCGCTGCGAAGAATCCTCCAAAGAGGAGCCAGATAAGGTTGCCGATGAAATTCATGCCTGATGTTTATTGTTTAAAATTACAGGAAAGCAAAAAAACTGTGTGTCTGTTTAATAATTATGATAGCCGGCATAGGCCTTTGCAATATCAGCACCCGTCCTTGCATTGTGTTTGATCAATGCAATATTGGCGGCAAGGCTTTCGCCTTTTGTGTGCGCCGCAATGTATTGCAATAAAAACGGCGTTACCTCTTTTCCTTTTACCTGTTGTTGCACTGCTGCCTGCAAGGCTTCCTGTATATGTGCTTCCATTTGTGCAGCCGGTACTTCATAGGCTGCAGGAACAGGATTTGCAATCAGTACAGCACCTTCAAGCCCCAGTTGCCATTTGCTGTGCAGTAAAGCAGCCACCGCAGCAGCTGTATCCAAACGTAACGGTGTTTCATAACCGCTTTCACGGGAATAAAAACTGGGGAATGCATCCTGGCCCATCGTTACAACAGGGATGCCTTTTGTTTCGAGGTATTCCAATGTTAAACCAATATCGAGAATAGATTTTACACCGGCTGATACCACCGCTAGAGAGGTTTGCGCCAACTCCGTTAAATCAGCGCTGATGTCCATACTTTTTTCAGCGCCACGGTGTACACCACCAATACCGCCTGTTACAAATACAGCAATACCCGCCATAGAAGCAATGCGCATGGTAGCAGCCACCGTAGTTGCGCCTGCTTTGTTTTGCGTAAGCACATAGGGCATATCCCGCAGGCTCACCTTCCACACATCCCTTGCTTTACCAAATAATTCAATCTGCTCTGCGGTTAAACCCACATAACATTTTCCGTTCATGACGGCAATGGTGGCAGGCACAGCGCCTCCATCACGCACTACCTGTTCTACGGCCAATGCCGTTTCTACATTTTGCGGATAAGGCATGCCGTGCGAAATAATGGTAGATTCCAATGCCACTACAGGTCTTCCTTCCTGCAAGGCCAACTGCACGTCCGGATGTATTTCTAAAAATGAATTCATGCTTCAGGAAAATATTTAGGAACCAGCTCCAGCAGTTGTTCCCGGTTTAAATGAGTGGCAATGGCCCCGTTTACCTGTAAAATTTCAGCTGACAGCGAATGGGCAATTTTCAAACAGTCCAGGTCCTCTTTTCCCAAATGCTTCCCCAGCAGGTAACCACTTAAGGACCCATCTCCCGCACCTGTACAATCCACCACTTCTACCAGCGATGCATGAAGCGATACTGTTTTTTCTTTACTCACTATACTGCTGCCATGAATACCATTGTGCAGCCATATCTGCTGCACGCCACGGTTTAATAATTCTTCTACCTGCTTTTTGGTACTGCTGCTTTCATCACCACACATCACCGGCAATTCATCTTCATTGGGTGTTACTAAATACAAACCTTCTAATTGTAACGCCGCCAGTTTGCTGGCCGGGGGCACACTCACCGGTTCAATAATAAACGGAATACCCGTTTCCTTACTGAAGCTGAGCAGCCATTCCATGGTTTCAACAGACACGTTTGCATCGGCCAGGATATAGCCGGCTGTTTGGAGTAAAGCCCGTTGCTGCTGCAGGTGCGATGGTGAAATCAATTGTATAGCAGCATTGGTTAAAAAGGCCGTGTACAAACTTCCGTCACGGTCCAGGATGCCCGTGTATTTACCACTCAGTCCTTCAATGGTAACGGAACCATCTAATTGCACACCCGCCTGTGTACATACCTGTTTGAGCCAGTGGCCATCACTGTCGTTGCCGAAAACTGAAATCAATTGCACGGGCACACCCAGCAGGGCTAACTGGTGGGCAATATTGCGGGCCACACCGCCGGCGGTTTTGGTTACATGTGCATTATTGGTAGTAGCGTTGAGAATGGTTTCTGTGGCATGAAAGAGTTCATCCACCAAGGCAGCTCCTATACAAATGATGGGTTTTGGCATAGGGGCAAAAGTAAGGTGGATTTGTTTTGACAAAAACTCCTTTTGGGGCTTTCAGCTTTTTGTTCTTTACTTATAGAAGGCACAAGCGAGACGCTTGCGCCAGTGGGAGAAAAATTGCTTTTACTTAGAATTTATTAACAGTTTTGATAGTTAGGATTGCAAATTCCGCAAAAAAATAAATCAAATTATATACATGTAGAAAGTTGCAAATTTTCTTCAACCTTTTATATTCATCTGTAACAGGTTTAGTATAGAACCAAAAAATTTCGATAGACGCTGCTGCGCCAGATGCAACAATTTTATTATTATTTCTATCTGCCAGATATATATGCAGTAAAAATTTTGTAATAAAACTGATTCCAAAGGCAATACCAAATACTATCATAAAAAATTATTTGTTTGGGGTATAAGTAGTTTTTACAAAAGTAAAAAGGGCCGAAAATTTTTCGCCGTTATTGGTCTTGCACACAGTGTAAATTTATTAATTAGTTTATAACTACACGTTGCCCGCCATCGTTTAATGTTTTCACCAACGACATCTGCAAACCACTGTTACTCCCTCCAAATTAAACTTATCTAAGTCCTTATGAATTCCCCGTTGGTCAAAAGGCGCAACGAGGGCGGGATGCTGTTTTTCTTCATTGATCCTTTTTTCAGCAATGGGAAAACCGGCTCTGCAAACGCTTCCAAAAAATTATTTCTTTTGATACCGCAACTGTACCAACCCGCTATTGTAAGCATTGGTTTTTACCAGCTGCAGTTGCTGCACGGGAAACTGTTCAAATAAACGGGTGCCGCCACCCAGCAGTACGGGTATAATGGAAATGGTAACCACATCAATCAAACTGTGTTGCAGTAAAAGATTCACCACCTGTGCACCGCCATCACAAAAAATTGTTTTGCCCTCTCTTGCTTTGAGTTGTTGTACAAGTGTGAGCACATCACCTGTATAAAAATGATTGTTGCCGATAGATGGAAGAGGTGTACGTGTTATGATATACGCTTCCTTATCTGCATGCGGAAAAGGATAACCCATCTGCAATACTTTATCATAAGTGCGTTTGCCCACAATCACAGTGTCCACGGTTTCAATAAATGCACCATAACCATAATCTTCACCGGGTGTTTGTACTGCATCCAGGAACGAAAGATCATCACCGGGTGCCGCAATATATCCATCCAGGCTCATGGCAATATAAAGTTCAAGTGGTCTTGGCATATATGTTTGATTAAGCCGGTAAAATTAGAAGACAGGCCGCTTGAAACAGCTCACATATTTATGTGAGGCAGCGTTGCCATTCATACATATTAACGCTTCCGGGCCGAAAGGGAAATTTATTTTGCACCGGTGCAGAATATAGAATTTATACATCAGCATCATTTTGAAAATAACTACCGGCGTTTGTACACAACGGGTGAGCTGTCCTTGTTCATTGATTTTTTCTGGGAAACAGATTTTGATCTTTTGTGGAAACAGCACCCGCAGGGTTTCAGTGATGTGTTGTTTCCTAATCTTGGTTATACTTTTCTCATTAACCTGGGCACACCGCTGGTAATGCAGGTAAACGAAATCAACACCCCTATACGTAATGATGGTTTTTTACCAAGGCTCAATCATATTGAATGTTTTCACCAACCCGGCAATCTTTTGTTTGGCATCAAGTTTAAAGTGAGCCCGGTACTGTTTGAAAAACGAATCAATTTTTCAGAATACAAAGCACAGGTTTTTTCATTGAGCTACCTCATGGATCCGCAACTGCTGCAACAGGTACGGTCAGCTTTTGATTTTGAGCAAAGGGTACAACTGTTGCAGGAGTATTATCTCAAACAACTCAACACACATAAAACATCTTTACACAAAGCTCATATTGTAACATCCGTGTTGGAGCAAGCTGCTACCAATAATGATTTTCTTACACTGGCGCAGGAGCGTGCTGCTGCACATGGCGTTTCTGCAAAAACATTGCAGCGTTATTTTAAAGAATGCACCGGTGTAAGTTATAAACACGCATTACAGGTAATGCGGATACGAAGCGCCATCAGCAGGATTCTGCAAAACCCACGTGACTTTCATGCAGCAGCATGGGGTTATTATGATCACAGTCACTTTTACAAACACCTGCGACGTTTTTTATCCCGTCAAAATCTTATTGATCTGCAACCACACCTGCACCTGCTCAAAAACCTGCACAAAAAAGAAGACCGGTAAGACTACCGGTCCGTTCTATCAGCATGAGAAAACGAAACTTATTGTGCTCGCTGGCGCTCTTCTTCTGAACCGGTGGTTCTTCTTCTCGCCTGCTGCACTTTATTATTTCCGAAACGATAGGTAAAGCTCAGGTTGGCCACTCTTGTTTCTCGGTACGCTCTCCATATTTCAATGTAATTGTTATACGTAATAGTAGCACGGGGCAGGTTGGTCCAGAAGATATCTGTTACATTGAAACGGACCTGTCCTTTTCCTTTCCATATAATTTTTTGAACGCCGGCGCCTACGCCCCATTGCGGTCTTGTAACCATAAAACCATATTGCCCTCCCGTGTTATAGTTACCGTTAAGTTCTGCTGTCCAGCCTTTTTTGAAAGTAAAGGTTTGATTGGTACGTATATCTGCCACCGCTCTTCCGTTATCCAAAGTAGTACCCGCAAGATTGCCGTTGAAGTGATTGTAAAACACATTCACATTGTTCATCATATTCCACCACTTATTAATCTTGACAGGCGCCGCAATGGTTACACCATAGTAATCACTGGAGCTGAGGTTTACGGGAATCTGTACTGTAACATTATCATCGGCCGGTATAGTAGGGAATACATCTTTAAAACGGGTGATAACAATATTCTGGTTGCGGTTAGTGTGACTGTAGCCAAAAGTGATATTGATATTTTTTACGGTATAACTTAACTCGTAACTCCAGGTAAACTGCGGCAGCAGTGAAGGGTTGCCCGTACCATAAGTAGTTACATCAATCAAAAACAAAAACGGATTCAGCTGAGAGTAGTTAGGCCGGTCAATGCGTCTGCTTACAGAGAGGCCCAGTGTTTGATCTTCTTTGAGATGATAATTAAAGAAGGCACTGGGGAACAATTGTGTATAGGCAGAATCCCATAACACATTGCCTTTTACCTGCCGGGTTTTAACACGGGTGTTTTCAGCACGGAGCCCTAACTGAAAATCAAACTTCTTGTACTGCTTTTTAAAATTTACATAGGCTGCATTAATATTTTCATCATAAAAAAAATGATTGGTTTTGTTTACATCATCTTTCGGAACACCGGTGCTCATATCAAAAAACCGGGCATCATTATCCGTGTGCACGATGCTGGTTTTAATACCTGCTTCAAATGTTGCTTGCTTTTGTAAGGGATGTGTATAATCTGCTTTGGCAGTAGCCAGGCGAAGTTTGCCATCCTGGTAACCATCCAGTATGTAATCCGGTTGGAGCACAGAGCCATCCAGCTTTTTATAATTCGTAGCAACACTTGAATAGTTATCAATACCAAATTGACCGTAATCGATATCAGCCGTTAAGTGTCTGCCGGAGCTGTCAAACACATGCTTGATATTAAAATTGGCTACGGTATTAAAATTCTTATTGCGGTTATTGGTATTCGTGTTGAAGGTAAAGATGGGTTCGTAGTTATTATTAATTACTACAGAGCTGTTGGCGTTTCTCGGTTGTACAAGATTGTAATTGCTGTTTACCACCACACCTGCAATTGTTTTTTTGCTCAGGTACCAGTCTGCACCCATCCTGAACGTGTGGAGGTTAAGCGGAATCTTGGTATAATTATCCTTGATATCTTTTCCTGAAAAATTTCCGTTTTCAAAAAAGTTACGGTCTAAAATGAGGTGGTTTAAATTCATTCGGTAAGCATAGTTATAACCACCAAACAAATTCAGTTTCTTATTCCGGTGATTAAAGTTGATACCGCTGTTGGCTTTGGGATAAACACCTTGTCCGTAACCGGCGGTTATTGATCCGTTAGTGCCGTAGCGTTGATCTTTTTTCAATCGTATATCAATGATACCGCTGTTACCGGCTGCATCATATTTGCTGGAAGGATTGGTGATAAGATCAATCCGCTCAATAGCATTGGAAGGAAGACTTCTTAAATAATTCACCAAATCCGCACCACTCATGGGAGAAGGCTTTCCATCAATCATAATAATTACACCGGCACGGCCCCGCATACTGATATTATCGTTGTTATCAATGAGTATGCCCGGTGAGCGCTCCAATACATCAAATGCCGAACTGCCTGCATTCACAACACTGTTTTCTACGTTTACAACGATACGGTCGGTGAGTTTTTGAATAAACGGTTTTTTAGCGCTTACCTCAATGGCCTTTAACTCTTTGGCAGCCGGTTTTAAAATGATATCAGGCGCCGCTACTGTTGTTTGCGTTTCTGTTACTATAACGGAGGCAGATAAAAAGGACTGATGATTGAGTAAAGATGTTTTAATAAAATAGCTGCCTGCTGCAATATTCACAAACTCCGCCACACCGTTACGATCTGTAATAGCAGTTTTTACCAGGGAAGAATCTTTACTACGCAATAAGGCGGTTGTAACACTTTCCAACGCTTGCTGCTGTTCATTCAATACACGTACGGTAATGGTGCCTTTTACAGGAGACTGGGCATACAATTGTAAGGCGGTGAAAAAGAGGATGATAAGGTTCAATGTTTTTTTCATGAAACAATAGTTTCCGCAAAAATGAACCACATCCGATATTTTTCGTAGTTAATATTGATAAGGAATGCATAGGCTGTTGTAAACGGAGAACAGGGGGTGGAGTGGTTGTCCTTTTTTTACATCGGGGGTGATGTAGATATTATCAATAATGTTCCTATTCTGAAAATTTCACCAAGTGTTTTGTGCTGCCGGAGGATTTACTATAAAGAATGAGATATTGGATCAGGCGCCAATATTAAAGTAATATCAAATCCATTCATTGAGAATCTTGGTTATTGAGTAATGGGTATATTTCGATGAGCTGAGGGTCTTGCGATAACTCAGCACTATCGTAAATTGTAGCTATATAATAATTTTCTGATTGGTCCTTGAATTTAATAATATCCAAATATCCAGATGCTTCATTTTGATTTACAGATAGTCTCTTTAACACATCAATATCACATTTCCTAATCAACTCTTCGATTTGAGAGTATTCCTTTTTTACAAAGTATATTGAGTTTATATCTTCAATATCAATCACATTTTCAATTCCAAAAATGTTATCAGCAAGAATACTTTTTACAACAATTTCATTGTATGTATTCAAATGACTTTCCATGTAAATTAAAAAATCAAGTTACTTTTTTAGCTAAATACCAATATTCTGTTTTTCACTCTTGTTGGTTTTGACCAACGACAATTGTACTACAACCTTCTCTTCTGGGTTATATCTTCTGAAGATACTATTGCTTACTACAAAGCTGTTATAGCATTATTTTTGAAACCACATCGAGGCATTAATTCTCTTCCATTAATTGCATACCCGTTTTGGTTAGGTCTATCTTCCGTTCCTTGTACAGTTTGCCCACCGTCATCTTAAACACTTTCTTACTCATGCCAAAGAAATTGTAAATGGCTTCGGGTTCACTTTTATCATGATAAGGAAGATAACCGTTATGTTCCTGCAGGAGCCGGAGAATTTTGGCTGCCTCATCTTCCACTTTGTTATAACCAAGTTTTCCAAGGGCTACATCAATTTTTCCGTCTTCCCGTATCTGTTTAATGAAGCCCTGCACTTTTTCGCCCACCTGCAAGGGTTGAAACACTTCATTGGCATACAGCAATCCCAGGTGTTTATTATTGATGATTACGGCCCAGCCCAGTTCCGTTTCACGATAGATAATCAACTCTACTTCATCTTTTTCTTTCACTGTGAGTTCTTCATTACTCAGCAAATGTTCTATATACTGGCTGGCAGCAATACGGCCGGTCTGGGTATCAATATAAAGATGTACCAAGTACTCACCACCCAAACGCATGGGTGAAATCTGTTTGCTCTTGGGCACAAATAAATCTTTCATCAATCCCCAATCTAAAAACGCACCATGACTGCTGTTGCCTACCACTTTTAAAAAAGCAATATCTCCCACCACAGCTGTGGGATGTTGTGTGGTGGCAATAAGTCTGTCTTCTCCATCATGATAAATAAATACAGTTAACTCATCGCCCACCTTTGTTCCTCTGGGTACAAACCGTTTCGGCAGCAGAATTCCCTCTTTTCCATCATCTAAATAAGCACCGGCATCTTTGATGCGCTGAACGATTAAACGGTTATAATTGCCAACCTGTATCATACGTTGAAGATACGCAGGCCGACAGAGTTTAACAGCGAAACTTTGCAGCTTTCTTATTGTACCATAAAACGCAGCAGTGTTACTTCTGTTTCCGTTTGTATTTTGAGTACATATAATCCTGCAGAAAGCTGACTTGTTTGAATAGGCACAATACTATTTTGTAACATGCGACTGGTGTACACCACCTGGCCGTTGCCATTCATAATAGTAAGTTCTTTTACAAAACCATTTAGCAATTCTCTTGACGAGAGATAAACCACTTCGCCTCTTTTTGCAACAGAAGGAATTAGCTGGTAGGATTGTTTAACACTCACTGCCGCTCTTACAACAGAGCTGTAGTTGTAACTGTCATCTTTATCCACCATTTTAAGACGGTAGTACAGGGCTTTGCCTTGCGGTACCACCGCATCAATAAATGAATACGATTGGTTAAAACCGGAGGCATCTACTTTGCCGATCTTTTCAAATTTGTCGGGCGCACCAGTGCTGCGTTCAATTTCAAAGTGACTTACATTCACCTGGCTTTCACCTGCCCAGGTTAAAACAACATCCGTATTCTTAACAGCAGCTTTTAAATCTTTTAATTGAAGCGGCAGCAATGACGATTGTACAAAGTAGCCTCCGCCCGCCATCATATCAAGTCCGCCATTAGCCCCGGCGTCTGTATTGGTAGGAACATTGGTAAGACTAACCAAGTCCATAGCTGATGTTACATCATTAGGAAAAACGGCAAGTCCGTAAATACGGGTGCCATTGGTAATACCCAGGTTACTGAATGAAATATAAACGCCACTAACAGTTTGTGAACCTATATCCTGCTTGGGTCGAAGATCCGGCTGGCTACCGGTGCGGCGACTCATAACCCTTGACACAAAGGCAGGGCCTACAACACCCCAGTTAGCCGTGGTTACCGATACAAGATTTCCCAGGCCGTTCACCAGGTTAGATCCATTGAGTGATGTTATAGCGGCAACTTTAAAATTATCATTTCCATTCCTTTCATTAATTAAAAAGCCCTGGAAGGTGGGAGAGTTACAAATAATACCTCCGTTTATGATTAAATCAATCCGTTCAATATTGGCCTGTGTTGTCGGGGAGTTGGAAAAGGTATTATCAGATCCCCGGTTACATACAAAACTGTTTACCACATCCTCAAAATTAGGAAGGTAAGATGGCTCAAAGTAAAGGTTATTACCGGAACTGGTAGTGTATTCATAAAGTGTGTTAACTGTGTCGCCCGGTATGGAAGGATGGCGATTAATCACAACGTTATCAAAAGGTCTTCCTCCGGGTCTTGGTCTTGGTATATAGGAACTGGCGCCAATATTGAAGCCTGTCACCACCCGTTCTACGCCTGCCGCACCCCCGTTTCGCTGACCATAAAAGTTTGTATAAGTTGTGCTGTTAGGATAAGGGGCGGCCAGGTTCCAACCTGCTGAAGTATTAGAAGTGGTTGCAGGTGTTTGTGAGGTAATATTGTATGCAGTAACTGCCGTTTGTGCTGCGGACTGCTTTGTATTGCAAAAAAGGAAGGCAACTATAGTTGCCAGAAGCTGTAAAGCTCTTTTCATGTTAAATAGTTTAAAATGTGCAAAATAACCTGAAACACACAGTTAATTAAGTGTAAACTTTTATAAAGCCAGCGTATAAATACTTATTTTTTCAACCGTAAACGATTGCAAATGTAATGTGAAAAAGGGGAGAGGAGTTACAATTGATTCAGAAGGATATTCAACAGGCACAATATTAATGCCAGAGAAAGAGGTGTATCGGTTGCTGCAAAAGGATCATATCCTTTAATCCGTAAATAACAGTTCCTGTTTTTTGTTTTTTACCCGTCTTTTCAGAGATTTATGGTTAAAAGCAAAAGTCATGTCGTTACTCAACTCAGGAAAAAACAAGAAAGACAAAAAGAAAGGAAATCTCCCGCAAAGCAAATCAGGATTCATTGCGCCTAAAGGCGGCGGTAAAGCCAATACAAAAGCCGGGAACAACGCAGGCAAACATGTAGGCGGTGCTCAACGTGGGGCCTGACAGAATGCTTCACTAATTTTTCACACAACAATTTTTACAGGCTGCTTCAAGTAACTTGCGCTCATGATGGATTATTTAAAAGGCCTCAATGAGCGGCAAAGAGAAGCAGTGGAAACCATTGACGGACCGCTCATGATTGTAGCCGGGGCCGGCAGCGGAAAAACAAAAGTGCTTACTACACGCATTGCCCATTTAATGGCAAAAGGTGTAGATGCATTCAATATACTGGCGCTCACGTTTACCAACAAGGCGGCCAAAGAAATGAAAGAGCGTGTGGAGCACATCCTTGGCAACCACGAAGCACGCAACTTATATATCGGCACCTTTCACAGTGTGTTTGCACGCATCTTACGTACAGAAGCCAACAAACTGGGCTACCCCAATAACTTCACCATTTATGATACGGATGATGCTAAGAGTGTGATCAAAACAGTGATCAATGAAATGAACCTGGATGATAAACACTACAAACCATCCACGGTTTATAACAGAATCTCATCAGCCAAGAACGCCTTAGTAAATGCAGAAGAATATAAAAACGACTGGCATATTCAGCAGGAAGATATGCGGGCGAACCGTCCGGCCATTGCACAAATATTTGATGCATACAGCAAACGCTGTTTTAAAAACGGCGCCATGGACTTTGATGATCTGCTCATTAAGTTTTATGAACTGCTGAAAAACTTTCCCGAAAGCTTAAGCAAGTACCAGCGTAAGTTTCAGTTCATCATGATTGATGAGTACCAGGATACCAATCCGGCTCAGTATGAAATCATCAAGCTGCTCGGTGCCATGCATGAAAACGTATGTGTGGTGGGCGATGATGCACAAAGCATCTACAGCTTCCGTGGCGCTACCATTGAAAACATTTTACAGTTTCAGAAAGATTACGATAATGTGCATGTGGTGAAACTGGAGCAGAACTACCGCAGCACCAAAAACATTCTGCATGTTGCCAATGAAGTAATTGCCAACAATAAGAATCAAATTGAAAAAGTTTTATTTACTGATAATACAGATGGTGAAAAGATTCGTCTCGTTCGCACCATGACGGACAACGATGAAGGCAAGTATGTAGCGGATACAATACAGGAACAAAAACTACGCAACCATTACCGTAACAAAGACTTTGCTATTCTCTACCGCACCAATGCTCAAAGCCGTGCGTTTGAAGAAAGTTTACGTCGCATGGCCATACCCTATATTATTTATGGTGGCATCAGTTTCTATCAACGTAAAGAAATCAAAGACTTTATTGCTTACCTGCGTTTAATTGTCAACCCACGTGATGAAGAAGCGCTCAAACGTATAATCAATTATCCGGCACGTGGCATTGGCAAAACCACCGTTGATAAATGTGTGCTTTTTGCCAATGAACGAAACATCAGTATGTGGGAAGTGCTCACCCGTTCAAGAGAGCTGGGCTTTAAAGCAGGCACTGCTGATGCCATTGATGAGTTTGTAACCATGATTAAAAGCTTTGCCAGCATGCTGCAGAAAAACAATGCGTATGAAGTGGCAGTACATGTGGGCAAACAAACCAACCTGGTGAAAGAACTGTTCAACGATAAAAGCACGGAAGGGTTACAACGCTATGAAAATATCCAGGAGTTACTCAACTCTATAAAGGAATGGGTAGATGACACCACCAACCGTCAGCAGATTGATGATGATGGTGTGGTAATTGCCGACAATCCTTTTGAAGAAAAAGATAAACCGCAACAGCAACTTAGCTTTGAAGCAGCGCCTACAGAAGAGCAGCTGAAAGTTGGTCCGATATCTTTGGGTGCTTATTTACAACAGATCACATTACTCACCGATGCTGACGAAAAAGACCCCGATGCAGACAGTGTAAAACTCATGACCATCCATGCGGCCAAAGGTTTGGAATTTGAATGTGTGTTTGCTGCCGGCCTGGAAGAAATGCTGTTTCCCAACGCACTCAGCATTAACACCCGTGAAGAGCTGGAAGAAGAACGCCGTTTGTTTTATGTAGTGATTACAAGAGCCAAGAAGAAGCTTTGGATTACTTATGCCAATACCCGTTATAAGTTCGGGCAGATTGTACAAAACGAACCCAGTCGTTTCTTAGACGAGTTACCTGAAACACATATTGATAAAAGTTATGCAGGTGGCGGTTTAAGAAATCAATCATCCTTTGGTGGCGGTTCTGCTTTCGATCGTATGAAAGGCTGGGGCAATAAAGGAAATGATTATGATGATGTAGCCCGTGCAGAAAAAAAATACGGACCTCCGCCTTCTCAAAAGAAAACAACCACCTCTTCATTAATTACACCGTCCCGTAACCAAACCATCGAGCACAAACCTGCAGCAGATTTTGTTGCCAGTGATACCAGCAATTTACAAGAAGGTCAAAAAGTGGAGCATCAAAAGTTTGGCTTTGGTGTGGTGACTAAAATGGAAGGAAGTGCACACAATCCCATTGCAACCGTGAAGTTTGAACTAAATGGTGAGAAGAAGATTATGCTTAATTACGCAAGGCTCAGAATCATTGAATAAGAAAAAGCTCCTTTGGGAGCTTTTTTAATTTTGTTGACCAGCTATTTATTTCATGGCATCGTCCCTTGCGTCGCACACTTCATCGTTCGGTAACAATGGCGTCAATGGTTCACAACACAATCACACTATCTTCCCATATACACCATCAATATCTGCACATCGCTGGGATTTACACCACTGATGCGTGATGCCTGGCCGAGAGTTCTGGGTTTTATTTTCTTGAACTTTTGCAAAGCTTCTGCACTTAAAGAAGAAATCTTGTTGTAATCAAAAGAGTCCGGTATTTCTAAATCTTCCAGCTGACTCATGCGCTGTACCAAATCTTTTTCCTTTTCTATATACACATCATACTTTACCTGTATTTCTGTTTGTTCCAGAATTTCACGGTTATAGCCTGCCGTTAGTTTCTGTAATGTGGGTGAAGCTTGTACAAATGCTTCCAGTGAAATGCCGGGTCGTAACAATATCTGTTGTGCTTTTTGTTTTTGGGTAAGCGGTGCACTGTTCTTTGATTCTAAGAAGAAATTAATTTCCTCAGGAGTAATGGACACTTCACTCAACACTTGCTTCAGCATTTCAACAGACTCTAGCTTGTATCTTGTTTGTTCCATGCGTTCCTGGCTCGCCAATCCCATTCTGTAGCTCAGCTCTGTTAAACGCAAATCAGCATTATCCTGACGCAATAAGGTGCGGTATTCAGCTCTGCTTGTAAACATGCGGTAAGGCTCATCGGTACCCTTACTGATGAGGTCATCAATCAACACACCAATGTAGGCGTCGCTTCGTTTCAAAATGAACGGACTCTGTTCTCTGGCTTTAAGATGTGCGTTGATCCCCGCCATTAAACCCTGGCAAGCTGCTTCTTCATAACCTGTTGTTCCATTAATCTGTCCGGCAAAGAAAAGGTTTTGTATCTGCTTGGTTTCCAATGAGTACTGTAATTGCGTAGGCGGAAAGTAATCGTATTCAATGGCATAACCCGGCCTGAACATGCGGCAATTCTCAAAGCCCGGCACCGTACGAAGCGCCTCGTATTGCACTTGTTCCGGTAATGAGGTAGAAAACCCGTTTACATAGATTTCCACCGTATTCCACCCTTCCGGCTCTACAAAAAGCTGGTGACGGTCTCTATCGGCAAATCGATTGATTTTGTCTTCAATACTGGGGCAATACCTGGGACCGGTTCCCTGAATGCGTCCCTGATACATCGGGCTCCTGTCGAACCCTGTTTTAAGAATTTCGTGTACAGCCGAATTCGTATAGGTAATAAAACAACTTCTTTGCTGCTCGGGCTTGATGCGCTCTACGTTCATGTAAGAAAAGCCACTGATTTCCTCATCACCCTTTTGCTCTTCCATTTTGGAGTAATCGAGACTGCGACCATCAATACGGGGCGGTGTTCCGGTTTTTAATCGGTCGCTTTCAAAGCCGATCTCCACCAGTTGTTCGGTGATTCCGGTTGCTGCCTTTTCAGAAATGCGTCCACCCCCTAATTGCTTTTCTCCAATATGAATGACGCCATTTAAAAAGGTACCGCTGGTGACAACTACTGATTTCGCATTTATCTCATGTCCCAAACCGGTAATCACACCATAACATCTTCCATCTTTTACGAGTAGTTGCCTTACCATATCCTGGTAAAAATCAACGTTGGGTGTGTTTTCCAGCATTTCTCTCCAGGTAGCAGCAAAAAGCATGCGGTCGTTTTGGGTCCTGGGGCTCCACATAGCCGGTCCTTTGCTTCGGTTAAGCATCCGGAACTGAATCATGCTCTTGTCGCTTACAATACCGCTGTACCCTCCCAATGCGTCAATCTCTCTCACAATTTGGCCTTTTGCAATGCCGCCCATGGCCGGGTTGCAGCTCATTTGAGCGATAGTTTGCATATTCATGGTGATGAGCAGCACCTTACTGCCCATATTGGCGGCAGCGGCGGCAGCTTCACAACCTGCATGACCGGCTCCTACAACTATAATATCGTATTCTGGAAACATTTTAATAAAGGGATTGCAAAGATAACAGGCTATATTTTGAAATCGGTTTTTTCACGTGGAACGTTCCGCCGGGGAACACTTTCTCTTTTTTCACGTGGAACCTTCTATTTACATGCAAACACCTGAACAAGTACTAGCTTCTTACCAGCAAGACTGGAAAAACCTACTCCCATGCGCTCAAATGCTGGGTCAAATAAATTAACCCGATGTCCTTTATCAGGCACACCATAATCAATCAAAAGCGTAATCAATGCTTCCAGTGGATTGGGGTTTCCAATAAAAATATTTTCTGCCCCACATCTGTATGTGCCCGTTTCTTTCAAGCGCTGGACGAAGTTCTTTCCGGAGGAAGATATGTGAGAGATGGCTCCGTTTCGTTTGGCTAAGTCTTGTGCGTGAAGCAATGACATTCTTACAAGATTAGCATCGGGCAATAAGTACGGAAGTGGTGATTTTAGCTTTTGAATATCTCTTTCAAGGGTTTTAACCTCAGGCCTATTTGCCTCGGGAAACTGCCTGATGAACTCCTTAACAACATTATTATAAAATAAAAGGGGATTCTTTCGCATCACATTCGTCCAGTAAAAGAGCATTTGCCCCTGCTCGTTAAGCTCACGGAAGCTAACATCAGCTGCCAATGTTCTCCAAACAGAGGAATCAATGGGCCTATTAAACACAAATGGTTTGTCCAGAAGAGTTATTGAGCCCTGTGCAAAAGAAATATTACTGATCAATAGGAGAAATAAAATCAAAAAGTTCTTCATATTTACTTACGTTTCGAAAAGTACAAACGCAAATAGTAATCCTCCCGTTCACGCATTTCCTTAATATGTTGTGAAGTTTTATCACCGTATCCACAGAGATGCAGGCAGCCATGAAAAACAACCCGGTGCAATTCTGAATAAATGGTGGTTCCCAAATTAGTCGCATTCTCTCTAACCCTGTCAACACTTATATAAAGCTCTGCCTGTATTGGTTTATCAGCTAAAGCATAATGAAATGTGATAATGTCAGTATAATAGTTATGGTTGAGAAAGTCTTTGTTTATCTGAAGCAATGCTTCATCCGTACAAAAGATGATATTCAAATAGTCAACTGCTTGCTTTTCCCTTCTGAATAGAGAATTAACAAACAACTTTAATTGGCCTCGATTTTTGAGATTGACCTGTACATCGTTGAAAAAAAACCGGATTCTATTTGACATATTTTCAAAAATCGGAAATCCTGAATGGATATGGATGATACTTTTGCATGAGATTTATGAATAAAAAACTATCAGAGCTTTTACCGGGTGAAAGAGGAATGATCCTTTCTTTTAAGAATGAAGATCTTTATTTGAAATTAATGGAAATGGGATGTGTCCCTGGCGAAGAAATAATTGTTGAACAAGTTGCTCCACTAGGTGATCCTATATGCATACAGGTCGCCGGTTATCATTTAAGCCTGCGCCAGGAAGAGGCAGAATCGATTATTGTAAATCACACATAATTTATTGATTTTCAATTTTTTATGAAAATTGGTCTTTACTTTGGATCGTTTAATCCTGTACACAATGGTCATTTGATCATTGCCCAACAGCTATTAAACGAGACCGATCTTTCAAAAGTTTGGTTTGTGGTATCCCCCCAAAATCCATTAAAGCAGCAAAAAACACTATTGAACGAATACGACCGGCTTCATCTTGTTAATAAGGCGATCGAAGGCTCCAATGATATAAAAGCCGTGGACATTGAATTCAAATTACCCAAACCATCTTATACAATTGACACGCTACACTACCTGCATGAAAAATACCCTGACTATGATTTTTCAATCATTATGGGTAGCGATAGTTATCAGAATATTGATGATTGGAAAAATGCAGCACAACTGAAAAGCCGATATGTAATATATGTTTATGAACGCCCCGGGTTTCTGCTCCCACCCACCGTTAATTCAAAGGTTATTAAAGTAAAAGCTCCATTATTACAAATTTCAGCAACACACATACGTGATCTTATTCAGCAGCATAAATCCATACGTTTCCTTGTGCCTGATGTTGTAAAAGATGAAATTGAACAGAATAACTATTATAAACTAAAGTATCCAACCCAATAAAAGACATACAAGAGGAATCAGCGGTGTTGGGATCTTCGTAAAGTTCAAAATTAAAAAAGTGCTGAGGATTACGATACTATTAATATAGCTAACAGTATCGAAGTCAAGTACAATTATATCCCTTGTAACATAAACACCCGAAGCAATCATTAAGCCTACAACTGCTGCATTAATTCCTTCCAGCGACCGGTAGATTACCACATAACGTTTTAAGTTGTGCCAGACGGGGTAAAAGAATAAAACCAGTAGGGCACTTGGCAAAAAAATAGCAACTGTACCAATTACTGCGCCTGTGAGCTGCATCCCCTGTCCATCTTTACGTAGCGCCATGGCGCCTGCATAAGTAGCCATTGAAAATACGGGACCCGGTATACCCTGCACAAAACCAGCCCCTGTTAATAATTCTTCTTTGGTAACATATTGTGTTTTTTCACGAACCACGAATTGCTCATACATCATGGGCATTAAAACCTGTCCGCCGCCAAAAACGAGGCTACCAAAACGGTAAAAATTTTCAAACAGATTAAATGCTTTTCTGTTCTCCCACTGCTGTTTGTTGGCAATCGTACTCAACAAACCCGCAAGGATGAACACAATAGCGAAGAGCCAGATGTTTGTCCATTTTACTTTTTTTGGCGGCTGACCTTTTTGCGGTATCCGCTTATTACTGAAATTAGTAGCAATTCCTGCAGCAATTAAAATAATCGGAAAAATCCATGGCGACTTAAAAAAGAGGTAAATCAAGATTGCTACAACAACCATAATTACTCTTGTAATTGTATTATGAACTGCAATCTTATAAGTACCCCAGGCAGCATAAATCAAGAAGCCAACCGCCATTGGCTGAAGGAACTTAAAAATGTCAGTATGCAAGGCCTGCTTATCAATGGAATGGACTAAAAAGGAAAAACCCGTCATTATAGCACAGGCCGGAAGAATCCAAATAAGCAAAGTAATAATAGCAAGGGGAACGCCGCCTCTCTTATATCCAATCAAGGTAACTGTCTGTGTAGAAGAAGCGCCGGGTAAGAGCTGACAAAAAGATATTAACTCCGTAAGTTCCTCCTGTGTTACATGTCGTTGCTTGTTTACAAAGTTCTTCAGCATAAGACCATAATGGCCTTGTGGTCCCCCAAAAGCGGTCAGCGTGTACATTAATACACTTTTAAGAAATGGTATATGACGCTTTAGAATCAGTTCTGCTTATTTTTGGTCTGGAAGAGATGATGAATAAAAGTAAATAAATATCATACACTTTGTTTACAAAAAAAGGCCGAGCACATTTGATTTCTCAACACAATACGTTTTCCATGCAACTGATAAAAATACGGCTAAGTAAAATCGAATTAAAGGCATATAAAATTGATACTCATTTTATCCATTTTGGGACAACACTGTTTTTATTTTTTCTTTTTTCTTCTTGCAGACCAACTTATAAATCTTACGTTACTCAATACAAACAAACATTTCCCAAAAACGAATCATCGTCTACGCCGGACTATTCAAACTTAAATTACTGGGCAGCCCATCCGTGGAAGAAAGACCCGTCAGACAGTATTCCACAGCCATTATTGAATGAACCTAAAGATTCATTGATTGATGTGTTCTTCGTTCACCCAACAACATTAACTTCCAAAAAGCTAAGGGGCAAAACGTGGAATGCCGATATAAATGATGCTGCTTTAAACGCAAAGACAGATTACTCCTCAATCCTATACCAGGCAAGTGTGTTCAATAGTAGCTGTCGTGTTTTTGCTCCACGTTACAGACAAGCGCATCTGTATTCTTTTTTTACCAAAGACAAAGAGCAGGGCCAGATGGCATTACGCACTGCTTATGAAGATGTAAAAAATGCCTTTGAATATTATCTGAAGCATTACAATAACGGAAGGCCTATTATAATAGCCGGCCATAGTCAGGGCACCTTGCATGCACAGTTGTTACTTAAAAATTATTTTGATGGTACGACCTTGTCAAAACAATTGGTTTGTGCATACATACCGGGCTTAGTAATTGCAAAAAAGGAATTTGTTTTTCTGCAGCCGTGTGCTGATTCTACTACTACAGGATGTTTCACCGGCTGGAGAACTTACCGAAGGAAATATATTCCACCCTATATAAAAGATGAAATAACTGGTTCCTGGGTAACTAATCCACTCACCTGGAGCCTCAATTCCTTACCGGCGCAAAAAGACAGGAACCAAGGTGCGGTATTATACAACTTTAATAAGATTATTCCACACCCGAACGGAGCACAGATACATGAAGGAATTCTATGGGTAGAGCGTCCTAAGTTTCCCGGCAGTATTTTATACTTCAGCAAAAACTATCACCCTGGAGATATCAATCTCTTCTATATGAACATCCGCCATAACATAAAACAAAGGCTGGATGCGTATTTTCAACGTCCGGAAAAGTAGAACTACGCTGTTTGCTCCACTGAAACACAAAAATGGTCGCTGGACTTGCTGATTATCAAAGTTTCAGCTATTTTAGTATTGAAATTCCAATATCATGAATCCTGGAAAAACCACGGGAGCGTTTTTCATGCTCGCCGTTTTCTTCAGAATCCTTTATATTTTTTTGTATCCTCCTGCCGGAACGGATCACCAATTGATTCATGCTGCCGTTGATAATTTATTAAGCGGTAACGGACTTTCTTTTACAACTGCCAATCCAAACGATCTTTCCTCGATTCTATACCAACCAATGAATGAATGGCCGCCACTGGTTGCCTACCTTGTTTCGTTTGCAAAAGCAATTACAGGCAGTGGCACGGCTGCTGATTTATTGTTGATGAGTATCGGTATGTTTTTACTGTTAATCATTTTGAGATCGATCTTTCAACTGATGCAGATTGGAGCAAAAACACAAGTGTTGTTATGGATCCTTATTGCTGCTAACCCCGACCCCTTTGCGCACCTTGGCATTTCTGATCTTTACAGTGCACTGTTTATGTTATGGGGTGTCTTGTTTAGTTTACGCTTCTTACAAATGCCCTATGCTACAAAGGCGCAAATCTTTATTGCTTCAATATTTTTCTTTTTACCTGCAGCATTTCGCTATCAGTATTATCCTTTGATATTTATTTTCCCATTGTTTCTGCTTTTTACAGGATGGTGGAAGCAACAAAAACATTTATATCAAAGTGGCTGGCTGTCGCTTTCTGTTGTTTTCTGTTTGTTAAGTTTCCAGGTTGCGATGCTGTACCAGGAAACCGGAAGTGCAGCATATATTGCTGACGAAAAAGGATTTTACCTCCAAAACCTGCAATGGGCTTATCCGTTTTTAGCTAAAAGCTTTCTTAACATCAGCTACATAGAAAATAAATTACTGTTAATTGGAAAGTGGACACTGGTGCCCTATTATCTTTCAATCTTTACATTGTCCATTGCCTTGTTAGCTTACTGTTTTGTACGTGTGGTAAGAAAAGCTCAAAACAGGTTTTGGAATTTCGAAGAAGAACGATCTTCTTTATTAATCTCCAAACTGTTCCTGCTTTCTATTATAATATCCATTCTTACACTGCTTGTTTTCCTTTCAGTTCTGTACAGTCCGCAGCTGAACTATGGTAGTGTATTTACTTATATGCGTGAAGACAGATACTTCATTGTTTGCTCACTCTTATTGCTTGTATATTTTGGAAAACTTGTGGACAACCTGCAATTTATTAAAGCGCCTTCCTTCACTGCTATAAAAAGATTTACGGTTGCATCAGTTCTTATTGTAAATCTTACGCTTTTTGGCAAATTCCTTTTTAATGCTGCCACCAATAATCTTAAAGATCTTCATCAGATCAGTTTGGCTGAAAAGAAAATCATTGAAACAGAAATTGATGAGCTCAAAAAGAAATATAATCTTCCTGTTGTAGCTGTATCCTCCATGAAGTTACTTCAGTATAACCCATCTGCCGGCGAATATAGTGTGGCAAAAACTTTAAAACAGATCAATGATACAGGTTTACGAACATCACAAACCGTACAACTTGTTTTAGTTACTCAACCTCAATTAAAAGAAGATGAAGCATTCTTCGTACAAACAAAGGGGGCTAAAGAAGTTTTCAAGAATGGCAGATTGCGCATTTTCCATTTGATTGTGCCTCAACACTCTTCTATTGCATCATTATATTAAATGCCCTCTGCATAAGAGGCTGATATCTTCATATCTTTAAAATATGTCGGCAAACAATGTATTTGTTATTGTGCCCGCCTGTAACGAGCAGGAAACAATTTATCAAACTGTTCTGTCATTATTACAAATGAAGATGAATGTGATTGTGGTAGATGATGGCTCCCGGCTTTCACAATTTCAATTCCTTAAAACACTACCGGTATATTATATCAGACATGCCATTAATTTAGGCCAGGGAGCTGCACTTCAAACAGGAACAGAGTTTGCTCTTGAAAAAGGGGCTGATTTTATAATACACTTTGATGCAGACGGTCAACACCAGCCCAATGATTTACCGGGATTGCTGAAACCGTTACTGGACAACAAAGCAGACCTTGTAATGGGTTCACGTTTCTTATCTCACTCGAATAAAATTCCATTCCTCAGGACATATTTACTGAAAACAGCCCGGTGGGTAAACTATTGCTTTACCGGTATTCTTCTTTCAGATGCTCACAATGGGCTGAGGGCATTTAACAGGAACACTGCTCAGGAATTAAAGTTTACAGAAAACAGAATGAGCCATGCTACGGAACTTTTATTTCACATCAAGCGCTATCAATGGAGGTGGTGCGAAGTTTCCGTAAACATTTTGTACAAAAATGACCCGATGAGACGTGGGCAATCAACCCTCAACAGCGTACGAATTTTCTTTGATTTACTTTTATATAAATTTTTTCAATGAGCGGTATACAGATTCTATTAATTGGTTCCTTTCTGTTTATTGCCCTGTATTATTTTGTGCGGCTGCGAAACAGTTTAACCGATCTGATACTGTTACTTGTACTGGTACTGTTAGCCGTACTGTTTATTGTCTTTCCGGAATGGACTAACAAAATAGCCCACCGTATGGGAGTGGGCCGTGGTGCTGATTTGATCTTTTATACCTGTATCGTTCTGTTTGTCTTTGTAATTCTTAAACTATATGCCCGCATCAGGCGACTGGAACAAATAACAACTGAACTGCTTCGTAAAGAAGCAAAGAAAAATGCTGTGGAGCCGGATACTGAAATTACTTAATTGTAAAAGATCCCAACTTCGTTTCTGTATTTACATCAATGCCTGCAGCTGCTACTTTTATATTTACTTTATCAGCAATCATACCTACATTTTTTGCAAACAGATAGGTAATATCATTATTATCAATAGTTATACCCGGAATAGCTATTGATAACCGTACCCTGATTACATCTTTAAAATTATTACCGTTAAAGGATGTATCATACTTTACACGTGCATTGGTAAATGTAAGTGTTGCAGGAATCGGGAAGGGAGCACCGGTGATGGTGAAGTTCTTTGTTTCACTCCATACAAAGCCGGCGGCCTGGTTATCTTTTAAATACAAAACCTCAACCGGTTGTGGTAAAGCGGCCAGGCTTGAAATTCTGTAATAATCATTTCCTGACTTGTTATAATATTCATTGGGTCCTGCCGAATTGGTGAATACTTTATAGGTGCGCCCGTTTGAAACTGTATCTTTTGATGTGGCTGTGAGCGTAAAAGAAGCGTTTACAGATGTGCCTCCTGCCGTACCTGTAGTAGTATAATTCCATTGACTACCTGTGGTAGTAGGTTGATAAGTAAAATCAGGCTCAGGTGTTTGATTGGACTTTTTGTTACAGTTACTGGAACTGAGTGTTATGTACACAAAAAAACAAAACAGGAAAAGGGTGGCTTTTTGCATAAGACAGGTTTTGCTGTAAGATACTAAAACGCCTTTATCCTGCTGCTTGTTGTTTAAAATTCGCAGTTTTTGGGTGTTCGGGGGAAGGCAATTACATCACGGATATTACCCATACCGGTTACAAACTGTACCATACGCTCAAAGCCCAATCCAAAACCTGCATGCGGCACAGTGCCGAATCTACGTGTATCAAGGTACCACCATAATTCATCCGCCGGTACATGCATTGCTTCCATACGATTCATGAGCTTATCCAATCGTTCTTCACGCTGGGAACCACCCACTATTTCTCCTATACCGGGTGCTAAAATATCCATAGCGGCAACAGTTTCTCTGCCCGGTTCACATCCATCGTCCTGGCGCATATAAAAGGCTTTAATAGCTGCCGGATAATTCGTAACAATCACAGGTTTTTTAAAATGCTTTTCAACAAGATAGCGCTCATGCTCACTCTGCATATCAATACCCCATTTTACATCGTATTGAAACTTTTTCTTTTTATAGGCAGGAGATTGCAGCAGGATATCTATTGCCTCTGTGTAAGTAATGCGTTCGAAATTATTATTGAGAACAAATTCTAATTTTTCAATCAAACCCATTTCACTGCGTTTATCCTGTGGCAATTGCTTTTCTTCATCAGCCAACCGTTGTGCAAGAAACTCAAGATCTTCACGGTTGTTTTCCATTGCAAAACGGATGATGTATTTGATGAACTCTTCAGCAAGGTTCATATTGTCTTCTAAATCATGAAACGCCATCTCCGGTTCTATCATCCAGAACTCTGCAAGGTGACGGGCTGTATTACTGTTCTCTGCACGGAACGTAGGCCCGAATGTATAAATTTCACCAAAGGCTGTTGCTCCTAATTCACCTTCTAACTGACCGCTTACCGTTAAGTTAGTAGCCCTGCCAAAAAAATCTTCTTTGAAGTTGATGCTTCCATCTTCATTACGTGGAGGGTTATCAAGGGGCAACGTGCTTACACGAAACATTTCACCGGCACCTTCAGCATCACTGGCAGTAATGATGGGTGTATGCAGGTAAACAAATCCTTTTTCGTGAAAGAATTTGTGAACAGCAAACGCAATGGAGTGACGTACACGAAATACAGCACCAAACGTGTTGGTTCGAAAACGCAGGTGCGCAATTTCTCTCAAAAATTCAAGACTGTGCTTTTTAGGTTGCAAAGGATATTTTTCAGCATCACTATCACCTAATATTTCAATGGCAGTTGCCTTCAATTCCATTTTTTGTCCTTTGCCTAATGAGGGAATTATCACACCGCTCACTTTCAAAGAAGCAGAAGTGGTAATTCGTTTCAACAGCTCCTCATCAAACTTACCCAGTTCCAGCACTACCTGAAGATTATTATTGGTACTACCATCATTCAACGCCACAAACTGGTTGTTACGAAATGTACGCACCCATCCCATAACGGTTACTTCCTGTTCGCCGGGCTCCCAACTGAGCAGTTCCTTAATCTTCGTTCTCTTGTTAAACATAGACTTGATTTTGAGGGGGCAAAGATAGCCAACGAAACCTTATTTAGAGGACACTGCTTCGTATAAGATCAGCTAAAACAGCATTGTCCTTGTAAAAATCACATCAAACCACCCGGAAGCATCAAACCAACTATTTTTTTGCTTTTTTCAAAAATGCCGTAACATTGCATCGGAAACAGACTGGTTTCAAAATCCGATTCTTCAAAATCAAGCTCGTCTGAATAAGTCGTTTTCCACTCCCAACTTATAATAATCAATCAATTTCGTATCTGGCTTTTTCTGTTAAGCTATTGATTTAATGAACTAAAATTTTTATGTACGACATTCTCCAACTGAACGACATGCTCGTTCCTGAACTGCTGGACATAGCAGAGCAACTTAAGATTGCAGGCGCCAAAAAAATGGACAAACAGGAACTTATTTACAAAATCCTCGACAAACAGGCAGTTATGGCAAGTGAAACAAAAACCGGAGGTGAAGAAAAATCCCGCCGCAAACGTATTGTAAAAACATCCACCTCTACAGGTACTGAAGAGGCGGTAGTGGAAAGTGGTGATACCACTCCTCCCGCCAAGGGCAAAAAGAAAAAAGAAGACGCTGCCCCTGCAGGCAAAAAAGTGGTTAAGAAAACGGAAACAGCTCCCGACCCGGCTGAACTGGCGGCTAATTTCCTGTCTGCTATTTCACTTCCCGGCGATGATAACTATGTTGCTGAAGACTCAGGTACTGCTGATACACAGAGTGCCGAAACAGCACAGCCTGAAGCCCCGGTACAGCAACGTCCGCAATATCCCAACAAAAGAGAACAGGTATTTAATATTGAATTTGATGGTGTGATTTTAGCTGAAGGCGTTCTGGAAATGATGCCTGATGGTTATGGCTTTTTAAGAAGCAGTGATTACAACTATTTATCCAGCCCTGATGATGTGTATGTGTCGCCCTCTCAAATCAAATTGTTTGGTTTAAAAACCGGAGATACTGTTTATGGCGCTGTTCGTCCTCCCAAAGAAGGTGAGAAATATTTTGCACTGCTCAAGGTAGATACCATCAATGGTAAGCGTCCGGATGAAGTGAGAGACCGTGTGCCTTTTGATTATCTCACGCCTTTGTTCCCGTATGAAAAATTAAATCTGTTTACGTCGAGCAACAACTACAGCACCCGTATCATAGATTTGTTTACACCCATCGGTAAAGGTCAGCGTGGATTGATAGTAGCACAACCTAAAACAGGTAAAACCATGCTGCTGAAAGAAGTGGCGAATGCCATTGCTGAAAACCACCCTGATTGTTACCTCATGATTGTTCTTGTTGATGAACGTCCGGAAGAGGTAACAGATATGGAACGTAGCGTAAAAGCTGAAGTAATTGCCAGTACGTTTGATGAGCCTGCTGAAAAACATGTAAAGGTTAGTACGATTGCATTGCAAAAAGCCAAACGCCTCGTGGAGTGCGGTCATGATGTAATTATCCTGCTTGATTCCATTACACGTTTGGCACGTGCACATAATACCGTAGCTCCCGCAAGTGGTAAAGTGCTGAGTGGTGGTGTGGAAGCAAATGCAATGCAAAAACCAAAACAGTTTTTTGGTGCGGCCCGTAAAATTGAAAACGGTGGTTCGCTTACCATCCTTGCAACTGCACTTGTAGATACCGGAAGTAAAATGGATGAAGTGATATTTGAAGAGTTTAAGGGAACCGGTAATATGGAATTAGCATTGGATCGCAAGCTCGCTAACAAGCGCATCTTCCCTGCGATTGATATTATAGCTTCCAGTACAAGAAGAGATGACCTGCTCCTGGATAAAGATGTTGCCAAGCGTATGTGGGTATTGCGTAAACATATGAGCGATATGAATACAGAGGAAGCTATGAACACGCTGCTTCAAAATATGAGAGGCACTAAAGACAATAATGAATTTTTAACCAGCATGAACGGTTAAACAATAAAAAAACACATATGAAAAAACTTCTTTTCCCTTTTGCATTTGTTTTATTGATTGCCTGTAATGACGGTGGTGATAAAACAGATAATGAAAAAGTTGAAAGCGAAACCAAAATCGAAATCAAAACTGATTCCGGCGAAGTAAAAATCAATGAAGATGGCATCAGCATTCAGTCGTCTGAAGATGGTAAAGATTCTGTGGGTATTAAAATCAACTCAAAAGACGGTATAAAGATTGAAGGCAAAGACGGAAAGGTGGAGCTGAAAACGGATGATGGCGGCAAGATAAAGATTGAAAAGAAAGGTAAAGATGTAAACATTAACATCAAAGAAAACTAAATAACTCCCCTGCTTTTGCGGGGGTTTTTCTTATGCTGCAACTGCTCAATTATATGTTCCGGGGACTGGGAGTGATTTGCTTTTTGCTCACCTGCTATCTGTGGTTCTATACCTCCGATCTTCATTTCTTTGTAATTGCCAAAAGGCTTACAATTCTGTTCTTTGCCTTATCACTGTTGCTTTGGTTCATCAGTTTGATTATGAGCCGTTTTCAAAAAGATGAAGAGGAGTAATTATTTTTATAGCAGCAATGGCAGTTACTAAAATTCATATCGAGGAGTTTTTACAATTAGCGCAACAGCATCCCGTGCTGGATGTGCGTAGTCCGGGTGAGTACAAACATGCACATATACCCGGCGCTGTTTCTTTTCCTTTGTTTACAGATGAAGAAAGAAAAGTTGTAGGAACTGCTTACAAACAAAAAAGCAGGGAAGAGGCAATAAAGATTGGCCTTGATTATTTTGGTGTGAAAATGCGGAAAATGGTGGAGGAAGCGGAGAAGATTGCTGATAGCCATAAGTCCGAAGTAGATTCAAAAACAGTACTTGTTCATTGTTGGCGGGGTGGTATGCGTAGTGCAGGCGTGGCCTGGTTATTGGATCTTTATGGTTTTAAAGTATACACATTAATTGGCGGATATAAATTATTCAGAAGATGGGTCTTGGAACAGTTTGAAAAGAACTATTCTTTTAAAGTAATAGGAGGGTATACCGGTAGTGGAAAGAGTTATGTATTGAAGGCATTGGAACAAAACGGCCAAACAGTAATTGACCTGGAAACGCTTGCACATCATAAAGGCTCTGCTTTTGGAAATATTGGTATGCCGCCGCAACCCTCACAGGAACAGTTTGAAAATAAGCTGGCACTGGAATTGCACCGGAAAGCACATCGTTGCATTTGGGTGGAAGATGAAAGTCAGCGGATTGGAGATGTGAATATCCCTATTGTGCTATGGAAACAATGGCGGCAACAACCGCTTTACTTTTTAGATATTCCTTTTGAGGAAAGGCTGAAACATATTACGGAAGAATACGGCAAACTGGAACGGGAGCGATTGGTGAACTCCATCATCCGTATCAAAAAAAGACTGGGCGGACTGGAAACAAAAGAAAGCATCAACGCACTGATAGAAGACCGTGTGGAAGACTGTTTCCGTATCCTGCTCCGCTATTATGACAAATGGTATTTAAAAGGAATGAATAATAGAGAGCAGCTGGAAACGTTATTACAAAAGATACCCTGCGAAAGCGTAACCATATCCAATTATCAGAAACTTCTTTAATTCAAAAAGATGAAAAAACCACTTTTTCTTTTAACCCTGCTCTGCGGCCTGTTTCTTGCTGCCAATGCACAAAAATTTGAAGGAACCTGGAAAGGAACTATGATACAGGACAGCCCCGTAGTGAGTATTGATTTTGAAATGGTACTGGAGCAGAAAGAAGGTAAGATCAACGGTTATCTGTACCGCCTGTTCATCGTAAACGATTCACTTATTTACAATACGGTTCGTGTAACTGCAAGGGTATCGGGCAATATGTTGATTGTGGAAGATGATGAATCAGTATCAAGAAATTTTGACGAGCGTGCCAACCGAAAAATCAAAGCGGCTTATTTTTTTAACATCAATCCAAAACAACCCGATGCAGATACGATGAGTGGAGAATGGACAACCAGCCGTTTCAGAAACAAATACATGTCCATCAGCGGAAAAGTAAAAGTAAAGAAAGAGCCGCTCTACGAAACCACACAGCTTTTTAAACGACTGGAAGAAAAACAACTGCACCGCTCCATTGCATTTGTACCGGCTTTCAAAGTGGCTGATGTGGCTGTAAATAAACCGAAATCAAATCCTGCTCCTGCAACTAAAACTGAAGAACCTGTAAAACAGGAATCAACAATAACCTCAAAGCCACCTGCCGGTGTTATCAGTAAAGAGCCTGAAGTAATCACCAATCCAAAGGTTTCAACTGCGATTGTAAAAAAAGATACAGTACAAACAACTGCTTCTGTACAAAAGCAGCCGGAAACGAAACCTATCAATCAAAACAACACAACCGCTACGCCACCTGCGGTTAAAAAAGATTCAGTGCAATCAAACACAGTTGTAAAGAATTCTTCTAAGCCTGTTACCGAACCTAAAAACAATTCATCCGTACCGGTACCGGCGCCTACCAAACAACAACCAACTGTTGCTGCCAACAATCAGCCGAAACCTGCACCACAGAACAATCCACAACCGGTGAACGTTCAAAAACCTGTTCAGCAGCCGCCTGTTGTTCCACAACCTGTTGTAACAAAAGCACCAGAAAAAATGGAGGTAGCTATATCAAAAACCAATGAAGCTGTAACAAGAGATTCCGCTGCGGCCATTCAAAAACCAAGTGCGCCTCCTGTTATCAATAATCCGGCTATCACCAAAAGAGAAACAGAAGTAATTCAAACATTGAGTGTGTTTGAAGACAGTGTTACGCTGGCTTTGTATGATAATGGTGAGATTGATGGTGACACCGTGAGTGTATTTCTCAACAATGAAAAAATCATTAACAATATTGGTTTAAAAGCAAGTGCTTACAAACACACTGTCTATTTCAAAAAGGGAGAAACCGTTCAGTTAACATTGTTTGCTGAAAATCTCGGAGCTATTCCGCCAAACTCAGGATTGCTGGTAGTATACAGCGGCGATCAACGTTACCAGGTGTTCTTTACATCCACACTTAATAAAAGTGCTGTTGTACTATTAAAAAGAGAATAAAGCTTTACAATAAACCCCCAACTTTGTAAAACAAAACCACTTGGTTTTGTTTTTTTATGAATATGCAAACTGAAAAAATTTACCTCACTCAATATTCAAATGGTGCCGGTTGTGGTTGTAAAATAGCGCCTGCTGTGCTGGAAGAAATTTTAAAAACCAATGAATCCGCAGCTCACTTTCCTTCCTTGCTGGTAGGAAATGCCAGTAAAGATGATGCTGCTGTGTATGATTTGGGAAACGGCAGTTCGTTGATTTCAACCACAGATTTTTTTATGCCGATTGTTGACGATGCTTTTGATTTTGGCAGAATTGCTGCTGCTAATTCCATCAGCGATGTATATGCGATGGGTGGCACTCCGCTGATGGCTATTGCTATTCTCGGCTGGCCGGTGGAAACATTACCTGCTTCTTTAGCGCAACAGGTATTAGATGGTGCAAGAGCTGTTTGCAAAGAAGCCAATATTCCATTGGCAGGCGGTCACAGCATTGACAGTAAGGAACCTTTTTTCGGACTGGCGGTAAACGGTCTTGTAAACAATCATCAGTTAAAACAAAATAATACTGCCAGGGAGGGTGATGTATTACTTCTCACCAAACCCATCGGTGTAGGAGTTCTTTCAACCGCACAAAAAAGAAAAGTGTTGCAACCGGAACACGACGGCATTGCTGTGAAATGGATGACGCAATTAAATAAAGCAGGCGCCCTGCTTTCATCTTTACCCGGCGTACATGCCATGACCGATGTTACAGGGTTTGGACTTTTAGGGCATTTAATTGAAATGGCTGAAGGAAGTGGTTTGGGTGCCGAACTAAACTATGCTTCTATTCCGGTGATTGAAGAAGCAAAAACCTACCTGGCCCAACGTATTGTGCCCGATGCTACCTACCGTAACTGGAACAGCTACAGTACAAAAGTTGGTTTTGAAACCGGAGTGAATGTAATGGAAGCCTTTAACCTGCTGCCTGATCCGCAAACCAATGGCGGATTACTTATTGCAGCATCGGCTGATGCTGTTGAAGAAATTCAAAAAATAAACGGAGATGCAGTGATTATCGGTAAGCTCATACCCGCAGGAGAAAAACTTATAAAGATTCTTCCCTGACTATTGTAATTGGTTTTGATGTTGCCTACCTTGATGTTGATTCTTTACTTTAAAACTTCATCGTATGGACGCCAAAACCATTTCGTGGGTTTCTTACATCACCATTATCGGATGGATTATTGCTTTTGTGCAATATGGAAACACCAATCCTAAAAGCTCACTCGCTACTTTTCATTTGAGACAAAGCTTTGGAATTGTTGTAACCAGCTTTGCGCTGTACTTTGGTTTAATGATTCTTTCGTTTGCTGTTCCTTTTATGTCTTTGCTGTTTTCGGTTGTATGGCTGGTAGTGTTGGTTTTGTGGATATTAGGACTCATAGCAGCGCTTAACGGAGAAGAAAAACCGGTTCCTGTACTTGGGCCGATGTACCAGCAGTGGTTTCAATTTATTAAATAAGCTGATGTATTTTACAAAAGTCCGTCAATAGCCTTGGCAAGTTGCCGGTCTTTTTCTGTAACAATATTGCCTGCATCATGGGTGCTCAGCCATATTTCCACCTTGTTCCAAACATTGGTCCATAGAGGATGATGATTGGCTTTTTCTGCTTCAATAGCCACTCTTGTCATAAAAGCAAATGCTTCAGAAAAATTATTGAATTCAAACTTGCAGTACAGTTGGTTGTTGGTTTCGGTCCACATAAAAATTGAAGTTGATATTACAAAATCAAATGCTGCTTATTCTTGATTTTCTCATTCGTAAGCTCTACCACCAGTTGCACATGATGAATACTCATTAAACCCTTATGCAGCTCCGTTGTTTCTGTTGTTGTTAATGCTTCCCCTTTTGTTAGCCATAAATAATCCAGGTGTTTGAACTCCGGTAACAGGTACTCGCCATCGCAATGATTTTTGTAGAGATAATAAGTAATGGTGCGGAGCGATTCTTTAAATTCATACACTTTAAAAAAATAAGTGCGGCTCTTTTTGTTGAGTTGAATTTCAAGATCATCATTAATACGGAAATCAAAACCAAGACCCTGGTTGATTTGCCATACAAAAAGATGACTCTCCACCGGCGCCATAATACCCAGCAGATGCGTGTCTTCAAAAAACTCATCTACCAGTAACTCATTATCAACTTTAAGCTTCATGAACGTGTTGCCGTATGTTCTTTAAAATACAATATCAAACAAAAGCTCTTCGTTGCCCCGTTTCACTTTCACTTTTGTAGCATCGCCTTTTTTAAATTTACTGAGCGCCTGCATATAACTTTCTACAGAGCTGATGGAAAAATCACCAAGTTGTACAATCACATCACCGGCTTTAATGCCTGCTTTCTGTGCCGCTTTTCCATCGCTCACGCCATCCGCTTTAACTCCGCCTCCGCTGTATGTATAATCAGGCATAATACCCATGCTTACGGTAAAGCGGGCAGAAGTGGTGGTTTGCTGTTCTCTTGTTTTGGTAAACACTAATTTGTTTTCGGCTTCCGTACGACTTACCAAACGATTTATATAATTCACAATCTGTAGTTGGCCGTTGTAGTTGATTTTATCAAAGTCATCAGATGGTTTGTGATAATCTGTGTGCAGTCCGGTAAAGAAAAACAAAACAGGAATGTCCTTGCGATAAAAGGAAGTATGATCGCTGGGCCCGGTACCGCTGCTGTCAACCTTTACAGAAAAGGGCATTTTCTTTTCACCGTTCAGGAGTTTACCCCAGCTGGGAGAAGTACCTACACCTCCAATGGTAATGGTTTTAGATGAATCGCTGAAGCGGCCTACCATATCCATATTGATCATGTAATTAACAGTACTGAGTGAAATCGTTGGATGATCAACGTAATATTTAGAACCATACAAACCGAGTTCTTCTCCACTGAAAGCAACAAAAAGATAGTTGCTTTTCTTAGTTCCGTTTTTCAAAAGACGTGCTAACTCCATTAATGCAGCAGTGCCGCTGGCATTATCATCAGCTCCGTTATGAATAGCGCTGCCGCCTGTATGACGGGAGTTATTATCTTCTCCATAACCCAAATGATCAAAGTGTGCGCCCAGCACAATGGTCATAGGTGCATTGTTGTTGATATAACCTATCACATTATGTCCTTTGCGTAATTTATCGCCCTGCTCCGCTTTCAATTTAATATCCCATGTGTGTGAAATATCTTTCTGCAGTTTTGCAGTAATGCTTTTAGTGAGATATAGAACAGGAATAGCAGAAACTGCTGATCGATCCTTGCTGTCGTATTTCAGATTGTCTGCTATAGAACCACTGTTATAAAGCAACAAGGCTGATGCACCTTTGCTTACAGCAGCTTTTTCTTTTTCACGCAAAGCACTGGAAAGATCAAAATGCGGATTGTTTTGATTCTGCTCCAGCAACTCTTTCAGATCATAAAACCAGGGGCCGCCATTCTCTGCAAGACTGGGCGACGCAATGGCTTCTACGCTGCCGTTTCCGCTCCATGCTAATGGAAAGAAATCTTTTTCCACTTTAAAATGTTCGCCGTCCATAATCAGGATTGTGGAAGAAAGAATCTGTTTGCCTTCATTTACTTCAAATGGTTGTAAATAGCCATTGGTTCCTTTGGCTTCCAGTCCGTATTTCTCAAACTGGCTACTGATGTATTGATACGCTAATTCTTCTCCTTTAGTGCCGGTGCGTCTTCCTTCGAGCTTATCATCAGCCAAAAACATAACATGCTCTTTTAAATTGGCAAGCGTTACCTTATCTGCTTTATTTAATTTTTGTGCAGAGGTTGAAAAAGATAGAAGAACAAGCAAAAAGAGAGAAAGAAATCGTTTCATAGTAATTTGTTGGTTAAACAGAATATGCAAAGGTAGCGGCTGCTTCTTTTCACTCAGTGTTTAAAAATTAATTTGTCAAATTTTTTAAGCAACCCCTGTATTTAATTACAAAAAGCATTCCTTAGCTCCAATACATCAGTTAAAACAGGCTTGTTCTTTTTCCATCTTCGTAAATGGCAAACATGCTTTGCCGTTACCTTTGCACACGCATGAGCAAAACCATCCAGATAGCATTAGCCGGTAACCCTAACAGCGGAAAATCTTCCCTGTTCAATTCTTTAACGGGATTGAACCAGAAAGTGGGCAATTTTCCCGGTGTTACAGTGGATAAACATTCCGGCACTGTGCTTTTGAATGAAACGGTGAAAGCTGAACTGATTGATTTGCCCGGCTCTTACAGTTTATATCCCCGCCGCAGCGATGAGTGGGTGGCTTATAAAGTGCTCATGAACCAGGATGCTTCCATTAAGCCGGATGTGGTGGTGGTGGCAACGGATGCCAGCAACCTGAAACGAAACCTTTTGTTCGTTTCACAGGTTATCGACTTAAAAAAGCCTGTGGTGGTAGCGCTTACCATGATGGACCTGGCCCGACAGAAAGAAATGAAGATCGATGTGCTGCAGTTAGAGCGGGAGCTGGGTGTACCTGTGGTGCCTGTAAATGCACGGAAAAACAAAGGATTTGATTTGCTGAAAAAACGCATTTACGAAACCGCTACACAAACCTGGAAACCGCCGGCCTATGATTTTATTGAAAACAAAGAACTGGCGCCTGAAGCTATCGCTACGGTGAAAGAATTGATACCCGGTCTTAGTGATTACAGCGCCCTGCACCATCTCATCAATCATGAAAATTTTGTTTTGCCTGATGCGCTGCAGGTACAGATAGAAGCTGCTGAAACAGATAATAAATTTCAACCTACAGCCGTGCAGGGTACTGAAATTGTACAACGTTACCAACGCATTCGCCAGGTAATGCAAAACACGGTGATTGAAAAAACACAGCGTGAAAAACAACTGTATGCCGAACAGTTAGATAAAATTCTGTTGCATAAAGTTTGGGGCTATGCCATTTTGCTTACTGTATTATTCCTTCTGTTTCAAAGCGTGTTCTGGATTGCACAATACCCCATGGATATGATTGAAACCGGCTTTGCCAAACTGCAAACCTGGTTGAGTACAGTATTAAATGAGGGATGGTGGAGTGATTTGTTGATTAATGGTGTGGTAGCCGGTCTCAGCGGCATTCTCGTATTTGTGCCGCAGATTATGATTCTGTTCGGGTTAATTACCGTTCTTGAAGAAACAGGTTATATGGCCCGCATCAGTTTTCTTACAGATAAGCTGATGCGTAAAGTGGGGCTCAATGGTAAGAGTGTGATGCCCATGATCAGCGGGTTTGCCTGTGCAGTACCCGCAATCATGAGTGTGCGTAATATTGAAAACCGTAAAGAGCGTTTGCTCACCATACTCGTAACTCCACTCATGAGTTGCAGTGCCAGGCTACCGGTGTATACTATCTTAATTGCCTTGGTTATTCCCAATACGTTTTACTTAGGCTTTTTGAGCCTGCAGGGATTGGTGATGATGGGGCTCTATATTTTCGGATTGGTGATTGCATTGGCAGTGGCCTGGGTAGCCAAACGTCTCATAAAGATTAAAGACAAAAGTTTTTTCATTTTAGAATTACCCATTTACAGAAGTCCACGCTGGAAAAATGTCTTGTACACTATGATTGAAAAGGCGAAAGTGTTTGTGTTTGATGCCGGTAAAATCATCATGGTGATTTCGCTCTTATTATGGGTGTTAAGCTCCTATGGTCCGGAAAATGTAATGAGCGAAACCACTGCTACATATGAAACGCTCATTCAGCAATACCCCAACAGTGCTGCAGCACTTGAAAAAGAAAAACAGGCAGCCTTGCTTCAAAATTCTTATGCCGGCATCATGGGCAAAGCCATTGAGCCGGTTATTGCACCGCTGGGTTATGACTGGAAGATTGGAATTGCACTCATTACCTCCTTTGCAGCACGTGAAGTGTTTGTAGGCACGATGGCTACCTTGTATTCAGTTGAAGGTGGAGAAGAAGATGAACAAACGCTGCGTAATAAAATGAATGCAGCAGTGAAAGCTGATGGTACAAAAGTTTATTCCTTAGCTACGGGTGTAAGCCTGATGATTTTCTATTTACTGGCCATGCAGTGCATGAGCACTCTTGCTGTTGTAAAAAGAGAAACACAAAGCTGGAAATGGCCGGTTATTCAACTCCTTTACATGACAGGTCTTGCATATCTGTTGAGCATGGCGGCGTATTGGTTGTTGCAATAAGTCACAACATCGTTTTATCATACATCTTATTGAAATCAGCACCCGGTACATTCATCCATTTATCAATGAGTTTGCTGGCCAGCAGTACCAGGGCTGTGAGAGATGCTATCAGCGCTATCAGCTTCCACATAGTTATAAGTGTTTATAAATGCAAAGTTCAGCATTGGTCATTTACGGTCAATGACTGCTGTTTGATGATTGTATGAATTTTATTGGCTGCCGTCGAACGATTAAAGACCACAAAATGAACATTTTCTGGAGTTCAGGAACAACAGAAATCAGACCATTTCTTCAAAAAAGAACGCTAAAACAGCATCTTGTCAAGCTATCAAAAAAATTTTTTTAAACTATTTTTGAAGGAAAATAATTGCTTAAGTAATTGAAATAGAAATACTTAACAAATTTCTAAGCTATCTTCTTCTGCCAACTACTAAAAAAAAGATGGTACTATGTGTTGCATAGTACCAAATATTGTCTTATGTTTGTGTTGTCAATGATTAAAGTGGTGAAAGAGGGTACTGAACGAAGCGCAAGTTGAGCCATCCTCCCGCCCTGATAGCTACAGGGCCACCATATCAAAAAAACAAAACTCAGAGGTTATGAATATCGAGAACACACAAAGCCAGATGCGAAAGGGAGTGCTGGAGTTTTGCATACTCTCCGTTATACAACGGGGCGAAGTTTACCCAAGTGATATCATCGAGGAGATGAAGAAAGCCAATCTAACCCTCCTTGAAGGTACCCTTTATCCGCTCTTAACTCGCCTGAAGAATGCCGACCTGCTCACCTACCGCTGGGTAGAGAGCAGCAGCGGACCTCCCCGCAAATATTTTTCACTCACAGAGAAAGGGGCTGCCTTTTACAAAGAACTCCAGGCCACCTGGAACGATATGGTGAATTCCGTGAATGCGGTAACGCAGAAAAACGGTGTAGCCAACAAAGCAGTAGAAGGGGAAACCATAACTGTTCATCCTTCCTCCGGTGAAAATCCACTTTAACCACCACTCTAAATTTTTTAAAGATGAAAAAGGTAATTAATATAAACTTCAAAGGACGGGTGATTCCTATAGAGGAAACTGCTTTTGAACAATTACAGCGCTACATTGAAAGTTTACGCCGCTACTTTGCCAATGAGGAAGGAAGAGACGAAATCATCAATGATATTGAAGACCGTATTGCCGAGTTGTTTGAAGAGGATCTGAAAAAAGGTTCTGCCTGTATTACAGATGATACCGTAAACTCCATCCTTAACAGCATGGGCCGTGTAGAAGATTTTGAACAGATGGACAGCGAACCATCGCTTTCTTCTGCTGCCGGTGCCGGCGCTAACAGTGGCTCTGCTTTTACAGCAACTGAAGAACCCCGTGGCAGTATCAGCCGCAATGCCAATGATAAAATTATTGGTGGTGTGTGCAGTGGTATCGCTCATTATCTCAAAATTGATCCTACCGTTGTTCGTGTGTTGTTTGCACTCGTATCATTCGGCGGGTTTGGTGCAGGTATTTTGATCTACATCATCCTGTGGGCAGTATTACCACAACGTGAACTGGTGTCCAACATCAAAAAACGTCTCTTCCGTGATCCGGATGAGAAAGTTGTTGCCGGTGTAGCCAGCGGTTTGGCCAAATATTTCAACATCGCTGTATGGATTCCCCGTTTAGTTTTTGTTCTGCCCTTTGCATTGGGCTTTATCCCTAACATATTTGATTTTTCACCAGCACCGTTCTTCTTTACCAGCGGTATTGGCGGTACACTGTTCCTTACTTATGTGGTATTGTGGATTGTGTTGCCCAAAGCAACTACTGCTGCTGATAAGTTGCAGATGAGAGGTGAAAAGATTGATGTGGGCAGCATCAGCAAAGCAGTAAAAGAAGATTTGAAAAAAATGGGCGATGATGTGAAAACAGGTGCACAACGTGTAAGTGAACAAATGAAATCAGGTGCCGCTGTTGTAGGCGAAGAAGTGAAAGAGCGTGCCCAGGCTTTTGCAAGCGAAGCACGTCCTGTAGCACAAAGCACCGCCAGTGGTATTGGTAATGCCATCGGTATTTTGTTCAAAGCATTCTTTTTGTTCATTGCCGGTTGTATTGCATTTGGATTACTAATGGCCTTGTTTGGAATCAGCGTAGCGGGTATTGTAGCCTGGCCATTGAAAGACTTTTTCTTTGAAGGCGGTTATCAAAACTTTGCTGTGTGGGGCACTTTGTTCTTCTTCCTGTTAGTACCGGCCGTTGCTTTCTTTACATGGATCATCCGTAAAATTTTCAGCATCAAATCTAAAAACAGCTACCTGGGTTATGTGTTTGGTGGATTATGGATTGTGGGTTGGGTTTGTGTGATCATGCTCATCAGCAGCATCAGCAAAAACTTCCGCAACCGCACTGAGGTTACAGAAACAGTTTCTATAACACAACCGGTAAAAGGTAAAATGACAGTAACCGTAACTGAACCTGAAGTAAACTACAGCGGGCATTACTGGTGGCTGCATGATGATAACGATGCCAGCGGATGGGATATTAATGATGATAGTTTGAAGCTGAGCACCGTTCGTTTGCAGATTGAACAAAGCACAGATTCATTTTATAGTGTTCAGATGGTGCGCCGCAGTTATGGCCAAAGCAAATCAAATGCTAAGTCAAAAGCTGAAAAAATAGATTATCATGTAAGCTATAAAGACAGTGTGCTGGATTTAGGCAGCTACATGGCTATTGCAAAGGCTGATAAGTTCCGTGGTCAACAGGTAACCGTAGTTGTAAAGGTTCCTGTAGGTAAACAAATCCGCTTTGACCGTTCCATTGAACGCAAGCTCAACCCTGTAAACTATCGCTTTACACATAAAAACCGTTGGAACCGTTTTGATGAAGACTGGGATGTGGATGTATACACTGATTTTGATTACAGTGCCGATGTGGATTATGTGATGACAGTAGATGGCTTACGTCGTACAGATGGTAAAGACAATGAAAAATACAAGTACAACAACCGTGATGCACAGGATGAACTGCAGGAAATTGAGCGCCGCAAAGAAGAATTGAAAGAGCGTGAGCAGGAAATCAAAAAAGAAATTGATACCAACCGCTACCGCTATCAGCCCGGCAAACCTGCTGCAGACACTGCAAAAACCAAGGCCATTGCAAACCATCAGGAAAACAACTCCCTTTTATTTCAGCCCATTACAGTGAGTGCATTGTAACCATTACAACCTTATCATCGTCAAAATAAAACCTCATCATCAACCAATGCACTCATTTCAACATAGTGGTTAAAGTTGGAACAGCCAACGGCCCCAATGCTTCGGAACAAAGCGGCGGGGCTTTTTAATCTGCCACGGTGTGTAATTCTAAAATTAAAAACATGAAAAAAATTACAATCATTTCTATTCTGCTTTTGGTGTCAGCCTTGCTGCGGGCACAAACGCAAAAACATACAGACCAGGAACTATTCAACATAATACTTAAACAGGACAGTCTGTGGTTTGATGCGTTTAATAGAAAAGACCTGAAAACTTTTTCATTGTTTATTGATTCTTCTTTAGAGTTTTATCACGACAAAACCGGATTAACCGATTACAAATACAATATCAACGCCTTTACGTCCATCCTTAAAAATGTGCCAGACCTGGCAAGAACACTTCTGAAAGAAAGTATGGAGGTGTATCCTGTGCCCAACTATGGTGCCGTACAAATAGCACAACATCGTTTTTGCCATATGGAAAATGGAAAGATGGATTGTGGCGTTTTTAAATTTATTCATGTGTGGAGGAAAACAGTCGAAGGATGGAAAGTAACGAGAATTATCAGCGTGGATCATTAATTCTAATTTCATAAAATAGTAAAGCATGAGCAAACTTTCGGTTTCTGTAATTGGCTTATTGGGTGTTGCGTTGTTTGTTATTGCTGCTGTAGTCGGTGCATTAATCATTCCAGGGTACAGCCAGTTATCTCAATACCTTAGCGAGTCATATGCAATAGATACAAAGTATGGTATTTACCTCCGGTTGCTGGGTTATATACCTTCCGGTATTTTGATATTACTTTTTTGTTTTCTTGCCGTAACCCGTTTGCCAAAAAGCAAGACTTGTTCTTTTGCGTTAAAAGGTATTGGATTGCTTTATGGCGGTGGTACTATGCTCACAGCCATTTTTCCCTGCGATTCAGGATGTAATAAAGAAATGATTAACCCAAGCATTGCCCAGTTGATTCATAGTGTTTCGGGATTGGTAACGTATATAACCGTTCCTTTCCTCGTGCTGCTGTTGGGATTTGCGGCGCTCAAATGGAAAGATGCAAAAGGTATAGGCTCATTCATGACATTATGCGGCTTTCTTGCTATTGTGTTTTCAATTCTTTTCTTTACACAGTTAAACTCGCCTTATGGCGGTTTCTATCAGCGGGTTCTTGAGGGAAGTATTTTATTAGCCGTATTGTTAACAGCTTTATTTATAAAAAGAACTGCGGTCTATTGAATCAAATCCGAGTTATTCCTTTTTAAACATTGCATCTGCCGGGCAGTTTTCCTTAAGGCAACAGGCGCTTTCACCAAGGTAAACTTTACCCCTTGCAATAATTACTTCCTTTTGGGCTTCCAGTCTCCGCATTACACGTATAACCGTTTCTACCCTTAACGAAGTCATTTCAGCTATTTGCTTTCTTGTCAATAAAATTTTGTGACAGCTGTGGCATTTGTGGTTGCCTGTATGTTTGAAATAGGCTAAGAGGGATCGAATGATTTTATCGGGGTTGTGCTGGGCCAAGCTTTTTAGCATGTGAAATTTAAATCGCAACCGATGGGTAAGCAATCTTGAAAACTGAAAATGAATCTGCGGTTGCTCTTGTAACAACTTCAGAAAAGTGGTCTTCTCCAAAAACAATACCGTTACTTCATTATTGGCAATTGCCGTAGCAGCATAAGGTTCATCATCAAATAAAGGCAACTCACCAATACATTCGCCCGAATTAACAAGTCCCTGCAGGTATTCACTTCCTTCATCGTCCACATTTGTCCAACGTAACTGTCCGCTCACTACCTGGTAATAAAAATGACAATGCGTTTGTTCCCTGAAAAGGATTTCGCCCGGCAACAGCTTTCGGTAGGTAGCCCCCCAGGCTAAAAGAATGTTTGTATCAATCATACGGTTTTGCTTTTCAGAAACAGTAACAAGTTAATTCTTTTTATTGACCCCTTGCTCCTACTTTTGCAACTCTAAACGATTGACACAATATGAAGCAAACTCCGTTTACACACAAACACATTGCCCTTGGCGCCAAGATGGCTGAATTTGCAGGATACAATATGCCTATTTCTTACAGCGGAATTAATGATGAACATGCGGCTGTACGTAACAATTGTGGTGTGTTTGATGTAAGCCATATGGGTGAGTTCATTTTGAAAGGAGAAGGTGCGCTGGATTTAATACAACGTGTTACCACCAACGATGCTTCCAAACTCACTAATGGAAAAGCACAATATAGTTGTCTGCCAAACAACAACGGTGGCATTGTTGATGATTTATTAGTGTACTGTGTAGAAGAAAATAAGGTGTATATGCTGGTGGTTAACGCTAGTAATATTGAGAAAGACTGGAACTGGATTCAGCAACACAACACAGCCAATGTTGAAATGCACAACATCAGCGATAAAACCTGTTTGCTGGCCGTACAGGGACCCAACGCTACCAAAATTCTTCAGCCGTTAACAGAGATGGATATTCTCAATCTTAAGTATTACACCTTTGCAAAAGGTGTATTTGCAGGAGTTGAAAATGTTTTAGTAAGCGCTACCGGTTATACAGGTGCCGGTGGTGTAGAAATTTATTTTGAAGATAAAGATGGTGCGGCAGATAAAATCTGGGATGCCATTTTTGAAGCAGGAAAAGCAAGTGGTATTAAACCAGTTGGTCTTGGTGCACGTGACACACTTCGGTTAGAAAAAGCATTCTGCCTGTACGGAAATGATATTGATGATACAACCAATCCATTAGAATCGGGGCTGGGCTGGATTACCAAGTTCACCAAAGAGTTCACAGCTAAAAACATTATTGAAAAAGTAAAAGCTGATGGTGTGCAACGCAAGCTCGTGGGCTTTGAAATGATTGACCGTGGTATTCCCCGTCATGATTATAAAATCAAAGATGCGGCAGGTAATGAAATCGGAAAGGTTACCAGTGGCACCCAGTCCCCCTCTTTACAGAAAGCTATTGGCCTGGGGTACGTTGCGGTTGAGCACAGTGCTTTTGACTCGGAGATATACGTAGAGGTACGTGATAAACTACTCAAGGCAAAAGTGGTGAAGGTTCCGTTTCTGTAAATGATTATTTGAGCACGTTGTTTGCTGTAGCATGGAGAGATACTCGTTTAACCGCTTTAAACATGCCCACCATTCATATTACAACTTTTATTGCTGCTCCACCGGAAGTGGTGTTTGACTTAAGCAGGCATATTGGTCTTCATAAAATTTCACAGCAAAAGCATAAAGAAGAGGCCGTGAGCGGCATAACCAACGGCTTAATACAAAAAGGAGAATCTGTTACCTGGAAAGCAAAGCATTTATTTAAAACCCGCTTCCTCAAAATCAGGATAACAGAAATGAAACCCTTCTCCTTTTTTGAAGATGTAATGGAAGAGGGGGATTTTAAATTATTTCAGCATCAGCATTACTTCAAACCGGTACAAAACGGAACCATTGTTATTGATACCTTGCAATTTGAATCTCCTTATGGCGTCTTCGGTCGTTTATTTAACCGTGTTTATCTTACCAATTACATGAAGCAACTGCTGGTGCATCGTAACAGGACCATTAAAGAATATGCCGAAACCAAAAAATGGGAAGCGCTTCTGAATAACTAAATTTTCCTTCTACGAAAAGCCGCTCTATCTTAGAATACTCAATCAAAACAAATGAAACATCTTACGGCCGTCTTTCTTTCACTGCTTTTATTAACAGGTATTAAAACAACATTGTTTGCACAATGTATGGTCTATCCCGTTCCGCTGGAACAAAGGGTTAATGCTGCTGCAGTTATAGCACTTGGTGAAGTGGTTTCGAAAGATTGTTTTACGCAAAAAGAAAACGGGCTTATCTACACCCGCAATACAGTTGTGATAAAAGCCTGGCTTAAGGGAAGGCTTGCAGAAACGAAACTGGCCGTGCTTACACTCGGCGGTGTTGACGGAGACCGGGCCATGATTGCACACCCGGCCTTGCAGTTAGAAACAGGAAGTGAATATGTTTTTATGCTGGCGGCTGAGAGTGAAACAAAAGCAATCAGTAAAAGTATTCCGCAGAATAGTTTGCCTGTATTTGAAACATATGCGGATGCGCAGGGAGCCCTTTTACAAAACAACCTCGTTTATGATGATGTTGTGAATAAAAGAAGTTTCAACGAAGAGGAGCTGTTTGCTACCATTGAAAAACTAACCGGTGTACCTGCCCTTACAACAGATGGTTCTTTATTTGTTGCACGCAAACAAATGTTTAAAGCAGAAGCTATCAATACTGTTTCCGGTTTTTCTCCTTCGCCCACCAATGCCGGAACCATTGTACCCGGAGATTTTTTAACGATTACAGGAAACAACTTTGAAGCAGCAAGAGGCGCCGGTTTTGTAGCATTCAGAAATGCTGATAACGGAGGATCGAATTACATTATACCCGCAGTTGCTTCAGATTATGTTTCGTGGAGCGCCACTTCCATTACCGTAAAAGTTCCGCCTAATGCCGGCACCGGTGATTTTTTTGTAAGAACCAATGGCGGAATAGATTTCTTTTCTCCCTCTAATCTTACAATTAACTATGCACACACAAGCATTGATAATACATTTTTGAACTTCGCCACCAGCACCAGGCAACGTTACTACCTCCGGAACTTAAACGGGCAGGGTGGTTATTCACTCACCTTTAATACTACATTCAACAGTAATGCGGCTGCAAAAAGTTCTTTTAACCGTGCTTTAGTAACCTGGCGCTGTAATACCGGTTTTAATATCAATACCTCTTCAACAACTTCTGCTGTGGCTACGGCTGCAAACGATAATATCAATATTGTTTCTTTTGATTCCGGTTTGCCTGTGGGTGTGTTAGCAAGAGCCACTTCATATTTTTCAGGATCGGGAATTGGTGGTGTTTGCGATCAGGCCAATACTGTTTTATGGTTAGAAGAAATTGATATAGTGTTTAACGAACCTCCTGCCGCCGGTTTCACCTGGGAATACGGTCCTGCTGCGCCTTCAGGCTCTGAATTTGATTTTGAATCTGTTGCACTGCATGAAGTAGGACACTTACATGGATTGGGACATATTATTGCACCAGGTCTTGTAATGCACTATGCCATATCTAACGGAGCTTCTGTTCGTACACTGGCAGCAAGAGATATTGCAGCAGGCAATGCGAAAATGAGCTATTCCACAGCGGCCACCTGTTTCAATCCCGCCGGTGCAGGAACACCAATGACCGCAGTACCGGGCGGCTCCTGTACTACTTTACCGGTAACATTGACATTGTTTTCCGGCAAGCGAATCAGTAATACAGCCAATCTTCTTACCTGGGAAACAGAACAGGAGTTGAATAATGATGGCTTTACCGTAGAGCGTAGCGACGATAGCCGGATTTTTTCACCACTGAAATTTATTCAAGGCAAAGGAAGCTCTGCTGAAAAAACTTCTTATTCCTTTAACGATAACGGGGCCGGTCCTTTCAAGCGTTATTACAGGCTGGCACAAAAAGATTATGACGGAAAGGTCACGTATTCTACTGTTGTAACTATAAACGGAGATGCTACACCAAAATGGAAGATATGGCTCAGCGCATCAACTTTGTTTTTGTACAACAGCATTGCACTGGAACAACCGGCAATGCTGGAACTCTTTAACAGCAGCGGGCAGCTTGTATTCTCAAAGCAAATCACATCCTCTTCTGTATCGTTCCCCGTTCAATTGACTTCCAACGCTGTTTATACCTATCGCCTGGTTACTAAAAAAGAAATAATCAGCGGTAAGCTTACGAATCTTTTTTAATAGTTCGCTTTTGTTCAGTTGCCGGTGTTTTACGCCGGCAACCTTATTTTTGCAGCTATGTCATCACAAAAACCCACACTGTTTACCTGTTTATCTCCCGCTTTACTTCATTTATATGATTTGAAAGGAGCTGTTGTTGTTATTATTGATGTGTTTCGTGCTACATCAACCATAGCGTCTGCATTAAATAACGGGGCGAAGTGTGTGATTCCGGTTGACAGTGTTCCCAAAGCTGTTGCGCTCAGTAAAAATGTAAACGGCATTGCTGCCGGTGAGCGTGATGGAAAAATTGCAGAAGGATTGGAACATGGCAATTCGCCGTTGGAATATCATCCGGAGTTTATAAAAGACCGCACGCTGGTTCTTACTACAACCAATGGTACAAGACTGCTGCAAATGGCATTAGATAACCAGGCTGAAACCATTATTACCGGTTCGTTTCCCAATCTTGGTGCGGTGTGTGAATTTTTAATCAAAGAAAATAAAAACGTTGTGCTGGGTTGCGCCGGATGGAAAGACCGTTACAATTTGGAAGACACCTTGTTTGCCGGTGCAGTTATCAACAGCATCAAAGAACATTTTACCATTCATTGCGACAGTTCGTTAACTGCCGAAAATATGTATTTGCAGCAAAAGAATGATTTAATTGGTTTTGCACCAAAGCTTACGCATTATCACCGCCTGGTGGAGCGATTTGGTTTAATTGAAGACATCCGTTTTTGCTTAACTGAAAATGCAGCAAATGTGCTGCCGTTGTACAAAGAAGGTTTGCTGATACGGGGATAAAAACCTTTAAAGATAAGACAGTTTCATTGAATTAATTTCACTCACCGTTTGTTTTTATTTCTTTGCATTTTCCAATGGAAATATGCAGGAAATGCTTTTACATTTGCCGATTGCCCCTGATTCAACTCGTGCAATAAAACTGTATTTCGTCATTCATTAAATTCTACTTGGCTTGGCACTACCGCACTTATTAAAATTCGCTTACAATCACGGAACAGAAGAAGTCATCCGCAGGGGAAAAAAAATTCATGCAATTGGTTTTGTGGAACTGGTGGAGCATGATGAACTCATGGGTACTGTTGTGTTTCGTGTAAAAGATGATTCTTACGCCACGTTTTACAAAGTATATATTCAGAAGTACAAGGATGAGCGCTCGATGAACGTGCGTTGCAGTTGTCCTTATAACCTGGGCGATATCTGCCGGCATGAAGTAGCTTCTCTGTTTTACCTGCAGGATTTAATTGACCGGAATATTCTGGGATTGAAAGATGCGGTGTATGATCAGCGCCACACGGTGGTAAAAATGAAAACCATCGATCTTAAAAGTATACGCACACTTACAGCACCTGCAGCCCTGCATGATGCGGAACAGTTTTTAAGAACCAATAAAGCATCCATTCTTTCTGCAAAAGATGATGTAGTGAACGCAGAAGTAACAACCGCAGGTGAATCCTGGCCTGTAACCATCAAACGAAATGATGAACGCAACTTTGATACCAGCTGTACCTGTGCTGAAACAGAACATGCTATTTGCGAGCATAAAGCGATTGTGTTTATTCAACTGCTCAATGTATATGGTCCTTTGTACTTTGACAGTATCCGCAATATTGATAAAGAAAAAGATAAGTTATTAGGAATTTATGGCTACAGTTTAAAAGATAACTGGCAGGATAAGTTTGAATTCATCTATAAAGACGGCAAACCTTTTCTACGAGTGCTGGATCAAACCGTAAAACGTGTGGATCCTTCTACGCTTAAAAAACCTAAAACTGTAGAGGAAGAAACAGTAACAGCTGTTGCAGAAGCGGAAGAAATAAAAACAGGAGTTCGGTTAGGTGTGGTGTTAAATAATAATCACAAACAGTTTCCGTATTTCACAGTTGATGTTGTAAAAGGGGAGGCTGATGAAGAAGGAGTTGTTTTTATTGGGAATGTAGAAAAACTGGATATATCAAGGTTTGTTGAAACAAATGATTTAGCAGAAACTGATAAACAGCTATTGCAACTTTTAAGAAGATTACAACCGGCTGAAATCAGCAAGTTTGTTAACCGTAATTCTCCGTTTTCCGGTATCTGGGAAAACATTATCCATCATGAAGAAGATGATTTACCGGAAGATACAAGGGAGTTAATTACAGATTACATGCTTCCCCGCCTGCAGAAACTTTTTTCTGAACATAGTGGCCCTGTTTATCTGTTACCAAAGGGAAAAGAATTTAAAACAAAAGCCCTGCAACAGGTTTCGCTGTCTTCCGTTTTTCTGCATCCCTTTTTTGAACTGAAGAAACAGGATAAAAAATGGTTGTGGAGTTATAAAGTAAAAGTAAACAGCGCTGATGTAGATGTGGCCGAGAATGAATGGAATAGTCCGCTTGTTTTTTTACTCAATAATGAAATGCGTACCTGGCAAACGAAAGAAGATGCCTTGCTGGCTCTTCCGTTTGTGGGCAATGGCAATACAACTGTAAATGGCAAAGAGCTGGAAAACTTTCTTCAAAAAGAAGCATTACGGCTGGCCAAAGATTACCATGTAGAGTTTGATGAAAGCCTGATTAAAGAAGTGAAAGCCGGTGAGCCTGAAGTAACTCTGCAGCTGCAGGAACGTGGTGAGTATCTTATATTAAACCCTACTTTCAGTTATAAAGGATATAAGATCCGTCCCAGTGATAAGGATGAAATAATTTTACAACAGGATGATGGCTTGGTATTGGTACACCGTAACAGGGAAAAAGAAAAAGAATTTTTAACCAAGGTTGAAAACCTGCATTCACAATTTATAAGACCTGAAGGTGGCGCACAACTGGCATTAAAAGGAACAGAAGTGTTACGTAATAACTGGTTCTTTTTGTTTGTGGATGCTATGAAGGAAATGAAAGTACCGGTAGAAGGATGGGAGGTACTTAAGAATTTCCGTTTCAATACACATAAACCAAAAACTCAAATCTACATCAGCAACGGAGTGGATTGGTTTGATGCCAAAGTGGATGTTGTGTTTGGCGATCAGCGTGTAACAATAGCAGAGGTAAAGAAAGCATTGCAGAACAAACAGAGTTTTGTGCAATTGCAGGATGGCACGTTAGGTGTGCTGCCGGAAGAATGGATTAAGCGTTATTCTATGCTCTTCCGACTTGGAGAGAACAAACAGGAGCAACTTCGTTTATCAAAGTATCACATAAGCGTTATTGATCAACTCTATGAAACAAGAGATGAAACAGAGTTAATGATTGAACTGGAAGAAAAATATGAACGTCTTCGTGAGTTCAACCGAATTAAAGCAGTTGCACCTCCTCAGCATCTGCAACCGATTCTTCGTCCTTACCAGGAAAGCGGTTTTCACTGGCTCAACTTTTTAAATGAAGTGGGCTGGGGTGGGATTCTGGCAGATGACATGGGTTTAGGTAAAACCGTTCAGGCATTATCCTTTCTGCATCATCTGAATGAAAAGAATGGCAACTTAAAAGCATTGGTGGCCTGCCCCACTACACTAATGTTTAACTGGGAAAATGAAATTAAAAAATTTACACCAGCATTAACTTATTACATTCATCATGGTGCACAACGTACAAGGGATGTAAAATCATTTGACGGTTTTAATGTCATCATCACTACTTATGGAACATTAAGAAGCGATATTAAACTCTTTACCGAGCAGCAATTTGATTATGTAATATTGGATGAAAGCCAGGCCATTAAAAATCCGCAGAGTAAAGTAGCTAAAGCATCCTGTCTATTAAAAGCAAAGAACCGTTTGTGCATGAGTGGTACACCGCTGCAGAATAATACATTTGATGTGTTTGCACAAATGAACTTTTTAAATCCTGGTATGCTGGGCAGTGTAGAACATTTCAGGAATGATTTTGCAACACCTATTGATAAGTTTGGTGAGAAAGAGCAGAAAGACCATCTGCGTCGTTTATTATATCCTTTTATTTTAAGGCGTACGAAAGAACAAGTAGCGAAAGATCTTCCGGAGAAAACAGAAACAGTTTTGTATTGTGAAATGGAAGATGAGCAACGTAAAATATATGATGCGTACCGTAATGAATACCGTTCTAAAATTTTAGGAACTATTGAAGAGCAGGGCATCGGCAGTTCACAACTCACCATCCTGCAGGGTTTAATGAAGTTGCGCCAGATCTGTGATTCGCCTTCTATTCTGAATGAAACGGAGAAATTACCCAATGCTTCCATTAAACTAGATGAGCTGGCACGTGAACTGCAGGAAAACATGGGGCATCATAAAGCATTGGTATTTTCTCAATTCCTGGGAATGCTCGGCCTCATCAAAGAAAAATTAACCGAGCTGGAAATTCCGTTCGTTTATTTTGATGGAAGTACTTCAGCACCTGACAGAGAAAAAGCAGTGAATGAATTTCAGAACAATGAAGAAGTGCGTGTATTCCTTATTTCTTTAAAAGCAGGTGGTGTGGGTTTGAACCTCACAGCAGCTGATTATGTGTACATTGTTGACCCCTGGTGGAACCCGGCTGTAGAACAACAGGCGATTGACCGTACCCACCGCATCGGTCAAACCAATAATATTTTTGCCTACAGAATGATTTGTAAAGACACCATTGAAGATAAAATTCTGGTGCTGCAGGAACGGAAACGGGCATTGGCCAAAGACCTTATTACAGATGATACAGGCTTTGTAAAATCACTCACAAGAGAAGATGTAGAATACCTGTTTAGTTAGGAATTTAATTTTTTTAAAAAGGACACAATAATTTTTTTCGGGAAAATATTGCAACCTTTTCAAAACAGTTTATATCTTACACTCGGTTTTTCATAGGATATTGGATTTTAAAGCGGGGCCGGATTTCTATCCAGCCCTTTATTTTTTATATCAATCCAAACTGAGCACTTAGCTCCAGCATTTTATCTATAGGTTTCTTAGCGGCCAACCGTAATGCTTCATCCATAATAATTTCAGGCGTTTCATACTCCATACATAAATAAATTTTTTCCAGTGTATTCCGTTTCATGTGCGGACAATCATTACAGGCACAACTGTTATTGGGTGGTGCAGGAATAAAAGTCTTCTGCGGGCTGCTCTTCATCATCTGGTGCAGAATACCGGTTTCTGTAGCAACTATGTATTCACTGCTGTTATCAGTCATAGAGTATTTTAGAAGCTGCGTGGTACTTCCTATAAAATCAGCCAGTTTCAACACCGGTTCCTCACATTCAGGATGTGCAATTACTTTAGCATTGGGATGACGCATTTTGAGCTTTGTAATCTTTTCAACACTAAAAATTTCATGCACCATACAGGCACCATTCCAAAGCACCATATTACGGCCCGTTACTTTATTGATGTAAGCACCAAGGTTTTTATCAGGTGCAAAAATGATCTTTTGATCAGCCGGCAAGCTTTCCACAATCTTCTGTGCATTGCTGCTGGTGCAGATGATGTCACTTAGCGCCTTAATACCTGCACTGCAGTTGCTGTAGGAAATTACCAGGTGATCCGGGTATTGCTTTTTGAACTGTTCAAACAAAGGCGGCGGACAACTATCACTCAAAGAACATCCGGCATGCAAATCGGGGATGACTACTTTTTTGGTTGGGTTTAGGATTTTGGCCGTTTCTGCCATAAAATGCACACCGGCAAACACAATCATATCCGCATTGGTGGCTTCAGCTTTCTGGGCCAGCCCCAAGCTATCACCAATATAATCTGCCACATCCTGGATATCGGGCTCCTGGTAATAATGTGCCAGCACAATGGCATTCTTTTCCTTTTTAAGACGTTCTATTTCCGCAAAGAGATCCAGCTCGGGATCCAGCGCCAGGTCAAGGAAGCCCTTCTTATCCACCTCTGCTTTGGCGGCGCCAACCAATACCTCATTCATCATTTGTTTTATTTTTTTCTTTGATTGAATTTAAGTCTGTTATTGATTCATCAGTCCTTTATTTCACATAATAACTATTAATAGATATTTATTTATATAAAACACTATTACTATTATGGCTGTGAATTTGTGGATAGATTCTTTTTTACATCCCTGCAAAGTTAGAACTCTGAAGTTTATACACTGTAATTCACAATTCAATCCACATAGAAAATCCAGTACCGTAAAAGATTTATGTTGGTTGTGCACAATTGTGGATTATATAATCACTGTAAAAATTGAAAGTTCTTTCTGCTTCACAGGTGTGTGAAAACCCGTGGAATAAATGGCCGGTAATTAAGACCTCCGGGCCGGCTTACCGCAACTTCGTTTTTAATCCACCGTCCGTTCAGATATACAAATTACTTTTTAAGCAGGTTATCCATCTTAATCCACAGTCATTCACACCCCTGTGTGAACAACCATATCTCAAGTTTTAAGCATCCACCCTATCATTTTCCTAAAACGCTTATCCTGTGCTGTTTTGCGGAGTTTTCCACAATTTGTTCCAACTCTTTTTTCCCCTATTTTTGCCGCTCACTTTTTTAACGTACACAATAGAATATTATGTCAATTATTCAGCAGATCAGGGAAAGGTATGCAGCGGTAAGTATTGCTGTGATTGCTTTAAGCCTGATCGGATTTATTTTAATGGATGCTTTAAGCAGCCGTACCAATATTTTTGGCGGAAACAGCACCACTTTAGGAAAAGTAAACGGTAAGGAAATTGAGTATGCCACCTTCAGCACCCGTGTGGAAGAAATGGAAGCCAATTACCGTTCACAAGGTATGGAAGTAAATGAGGAAATGCGTCAGCAGATCATTGATGCCTTATGGAATAATGAGGTTGAGGAAACCCTGCTTAAGAATGAATATGATAAACTGGGTCTTACTTTTTCTGCAACTGATATGAACGAAGCGTTGTATGGTGATAACCCGCCTCCTGTTCTGGCCCAGCAGTTTAAAACACCGCAGGGAACTTATGATGCCAATGCGGCACGCCAGTTCATCAATTCATTAAAAAAGAAAAAAGCCAACGATCCCCAGCGCCAGTACGTTGAAAAGAACCTGATTGCATACCTGGTGAGTACCGGCTTAAGAAATAAATACAATGCGTTGCTTGCCGGAAGTGTGTACTACCCCAAATGGCTGAGTGATAAAGATGGAAATGATCAAAACGCAATTGCTTCTATCAGCTATGTAGCTATTCCTTATGCTTCCATTCCGGATAGTACCGTAGCGGTAACTGATGGAGATATTGACAACTATCTTCAAAAACATAAAGCAGAATACAAACAGGAAAAAAGTCGCACCATATCCTACATCGTTTTTGATGCGGCTCCTACTTCGTCTGATACAGCCGCTGCAAAAGATGCAGTTGCTAAAATGAAGTCTCAATTTGCACAGGCTACAGATGCAGCGCAGTTTGTAAATGCTAACGGTTCTGCTGTAACTTATTTTGATGGATTTGTATTGAAATCAAAAATGCAGGTGCCTAATGCAGATTCTATTCAAGGTCTTGCAGATGGAGGTGTATTTGGTCCATATCTTGACGGAACCAACTTTGTACTGGCACGTATGGTGGGTAAACGTACCTTACCCGATTCAGTAAAATGCCGTCATATTTTATTTGGTACAAGAGATCCGCAAACCGGCGCAGAAATTATGGGCGACAGTGTTGCTCATGCCAAAGCAGACAGTATTGCTGCTGCTGTTGCAAAAGGTAGCGATTTTAAAACATTGGCTGCTCAGTTCAGCACCGACCAGGGAAGTAAAGACAACGGCGGTGAATATGAATTTACCAGTCAGCAGTTCGGAACACTGGCAAAAGAGTTTTCAGAATTTATTTTCTACAATCCTGCAGGAACTAAAAAAGTAATCAAAACTCAGTTTGGCTGGCACTATATTGAAGTAATCAGTCAAAAGAATTTTGAGCCTGCTTATAAAATTGCTTACTATGCCAAGCCGGTAGAAGCAAGTGATGAAACCATCAATGCTGCCAGCACCGCCGCTACACAGTTTGCGTCTGAAAGCAGGGATCTGAAATCATTTGATGCCAATGCACAAAAGAAAAAACTTGCTACCCGTGTGGCAGAAGTAAAACCGAATGATTACTCTATTATAGGTATTGGCGGTGCCCGCCGTTTAATCAAATGGGCGTATGAAAATAAAATAGGCGCTGTATCTGAACCGGAGAGCATTGGTGATAAATATATAGTAGCAGTTGTTACTGAAGAAAAAGAAGAAGGTGTGCCACGTGCAAAAGATGTACGTATGCAGGTAGAAAGCATTGTACGTAATTATAAAAAAGCCGAACAGATTATTAAGAAGATCGGAACCAAGAGAGATCTGAACGCCATTGCTGCTGATTTTAAAACAGTAGTGAACAGAGCTGACAGTATTTCTTTCTTATCACCTTTTATTCCGGGCATTGGCCAGGAGTCAAAAGTTACCGGTGTATCTTTTGATGCAAAAAATAAAGGCAAAGTATCAGAACCCATCGCCGGTAATTCAGGCGTATTCCTGGTGAAAAACGAATCCATCGGTTTAAAACCATCAACAGATGGTGATTACCTGATGCGCCGTATGCAGATGGAGCAATCACTCAAAGGAAATATTGGTTATAAGTACACAGAAGGATTGCGTAAATCAGCTACTATAAAAGACAACAGGATCAACTTCTATTAATAACATTGATTCATAAGAAAGTAAATGGGCATAATTTTGAGTTATGCCCATTTTTATTAACAGTAATTCTACGAGTAACAGTATGAAAAAATACGATGGTGTACCGTTCTTAAAATCGATGTTTCATATTTGCCGTAGATTTACTATCAACAAAGCAAAGAGGATATGAGTGAACCGATAGTAAACAAAGTTGCTGAAAGCGCCCTTGTAACCATTGACCTGGAAGAATTATTGCCCCCGGAGCAACCCGTGATTTTTGATTTAAAAGACTACCTGTTCATGGGGTTGATCTTAAAAGAAAAAGATTTTCGGGAGGCTTTGAAAAATACCGATTGGGAGCAATACCGGCAAAAAACAGTGTTGATTGTTTGCAGTGCAGATGCAGTGATTCCGGTGTGGGCGTATATGCTACTGGCTTCTTACCTGTCACCGCAAACCACGCAGCTGTTTATGGAAACACCGGAACAGTGGAAGCAAAGGGAACTGCTGGCAGCCATTAACAGGTTAAACAGTGAAGCATATGCCGGCAAAAGAATAGTAGTAAAAGGTTGTGGAGATGAACCGATACCGGCTGAAGCCTATTTTGAAATTACCCGTAAGATGCAACCGGTAGCAAAGAGCATTATGTATGGAGAACCCTGCAGCACGGTTCCTGTATTTAAGCATAAATAAACCAAAACCAACCGAGGCCCCAAAGTCCCGATGCAAATCAACGACCTCTCCAACTATCACCCTTACCGGCTAACGCTGAAGCAAAGGCGCTTCCTCAAACACTGGGAAAAACGCCGCCTCATGCCCCGCTGGAAATACATTTTGTATTACGGGGTGCTGCGGGAAGGAATGATTTTATTCTTTGTAATAAAACTGGCCCAGCTTCTTTTTGACTATAAAGGCTTCCTGAATTTATACACCAGCATCGGCGGATTAATCTTTCTCCTGTTTGAAATTATGTTCTGGCTCGGCGGTGGTTTTGTCATCGGCTGGTTTAAACACAGCAGCTACGAAACCGAATACGAAATGCTCAAGAGCATGGAGCATTTTTAATCTTCCGCTTTTTTCAAAAATCTCCAACCAATTAATGTTGTAAGCAGTGGAAGTACTACAACCAAAGAGTTTATCAATATGCTGTATTTTGAATAGGGTAAATTAAGGATGAATAAAACAGCATTACTTATAATCAATGAGGTAAAGGATATTAAGAACAGAAAGATTTTCTTTTTAAGCTGCAGCTTTATGAACAATAAGAAAAGAATCAGGAGATTAATAAACACAAACTGTATAAAAAAATAAGACAAAACATCTTCTCCATGCGCAAATACACAAAGAGGTATAAAACAAAATTGAAGCAGAAGTATTCGTTTCATTAATCTTCCACCTCTACCACCATCTCAATCTCTACAGCAATATTAGAAGGCAGTGCTACCATGCCCATCGCAGCACGTGCATGTTTTCCTTTATCACCAAACACCAATACCAGCAGATCGCTGCAGCCATTGATCACTTTCGGTTGCTCTGTAAAATCAGGCAGGCAGTTTACATAACCGTTCACTTTTACAATACGTTTTACTTTGCTCAGATCACCTACTGCATCTTTGAGCGTAGCAATCAAACTCAACGCAGTAATCTTTGCTGCTTCATAACCTTGTTCAATGGTTAAATCCTTTCCTACTTTACCGGTTACATTACTGCCATCAGCTTTGGTGGGTCCGTGTCCCGCTAAAAAAATCAAATTACCCGTGCGAACGTATTTTACATAGTTGGCAATGGGTTTGCTCACAGGCGGCAATACCAAACCGTTACTTTTTATTTTCTCTTCAGGAGTTTGAGCAAATGTTGTCATGGCAGTAAGCGTTAAAAGAACAACGAAAAATTTTCTCATGTTGATTGATTTAAAAATTTAAAACCATCCCCGTCTGCGGAATATATACAGCATCGCCAGCGGAATTAATACCATCAAACTGCAGGCGATATAAAAACCCCATCGGTGATGTGCATAGGGAATCACATCAAAATTCATCCCGAACAAACCACCGATCACCGTAGCGGGCGCCAGTAAACAGGTAACAATGGCCATCACCTTCATTACTTCATTCATCTTCAGGTTTACATTGCTCAGGTACAGATCATGCAGGTTCATCATCATATCACGGTAGTTCTCTGCAAGGTCATTGGCCTGTACAATATGATCATAAATATCTTTAAAATATTTTCCGGTCCGCTCCTCCAGCAAATTGCTTTCACTTCTTAAGATACCATTCACCATATCACGCACGGGAGCAATGTTTCGTTTCAGCACAATCATTTCTTTACGCAGTTGGTTAATGCGTGCCAGTGTTCGCTTGTTGGGATTGCGGACAATATCTTCTTCCAGTGTTTCAATTTTATCACTCAGCCTTTCCATCACCACAAAATAGCTGTCAACGATCAGGTCAATCAAGGTGTAAAACAGGTAATCTGTTCCGCTCTGGCGGATTTTGTTTTGACGGAACTGTATTTTATCCCGCAGCGGATTGAATACATCACGGGAAGCATCTTCCTGGAAGCTGAGTACAAATTGCTCACCCAGCACAATGGAAATCTGCTCTACTTCAACAGCCGATTCTTTTTCATTAAAGTACAGCATATTGAGCAGACAGAACATCACGCCTTCAATTTCATCCACCTTGGGTCGCTGCCCGATGCTGAGAATATCTTCCTGCACCAGCGGATGAATACCATAATGATTGCAGATCACTTCCACATCACTTCTCCGCAAACCATCTACATTGATCCAGGTAACCCGGTTGGAGTGTTTATAAGTGAAACAGTCTTTTACATTCTTTAAACGCTCTTCATGAATATTTTCCGCATCGTAATCATACACATAAAGATTGATCTCATCCGGCTCCTTGCGTTGCGGAATAACCGTGGGGTTAATGTTTAAGATCCGTTTGGTGCGGAAGAGATTGAAAGGATTCAATACAAGATCTAAATAAGAGTTGGCTTTCCGCATTGCATCAATTTACAACGAATTTAAACAAACGGTTTACAAGTTTCAAAAGCGTAATGTAGCTTTAGGTCAGAATCATCAGTATGAAATCAACCCCGCTTCTGCTTGTACTTTTCTTCCTGTGTACCATTACACAGGCGCAAAAAACAGATCAGAAATTAACAGCCCGCATTCAGCAACTCATCAGTGGTTTTAACGGTGACATAGGTGTGTATGTAAAAAATTTAAAAACCGGAAAGATTGTAGCTGTAAATGCAGATACGGTGTTCCCCACAGCCAGCATGGTAAAAGTGCCGATACTGTTAGGCATTATGGATAAACTGCGTACCAAAGAACTCACCTATCACCAGGAACTCATCTATAAAGATTCATTGTTGTATGCAGGAGTGGATATTCTCGGCTCTTACAAAAACAATGAAAAAGTAGAACTGAGTAAAGTGCTCATGCTCATGCTTACCACCAGTGATAATACTGCCAGTCTCTGGTTGCAAAGTTTAGCCGGCGGCGGCACACGCATCAACCAACTTATGGATAGTCTCGGCTTTATGCATACAAGAGTGAACTCCAGAACACCTGGCAGAGAAGGCAACCGCACTATCTATGGCTGGGGACAAACCACACCCCGTGAAATGGCCACATTGCTGGAGCGTATTTACAACAAAGAAATTTTTGATGACAGCAGTTGTATCGCCATGATGCGCATGCTGGGTCGTAATTACTGGGATGAAGAAGGATTGTCACAAATACCGCCCACCATTGAAGTGTTCAGTAAAAACGGAGCGGTTAATGCCAGCCGCAGCGAAGTAATGCTGGTGAATGCACCCCACCATCCTTATGTGTTCTGCATCATCACTAAAAACAACAAAGACCAGAGCTGGGGCGCCGGTAACGAAGCGTGGGAGCTTACCCGAAAGCTGAGTAAATTACTATGGCACTATTTTGAACCCAAAATACAATAGCAGGAATTACGTTAAAGAAAAGAAGAAATCAAGCTTTGGTACATCCTTTGTTTTAAAAGAAGGCATCACCCAAAATTCAATCACATGAAGAAATTTTTTACACCTCTCTTTTTTATAACCTGCATCATTTTATTGGCCGCCTGCAGCAGGGGCATTTATAAAAGCGAAACAAAAGACCTGGAAACACTCATCAAGCGCCTCACTAAAAAAGGAAGTGATGATAAAATACTGGCTGATATACGCTCTGTATATGAACCGGCGCTGCAGCGGGCACAGCAGAATATCAGCAATTACCGTTACGATGCACCACCGCAAAAATGGGACAGGATGATTCCTGAAATGCAGGCCATGCAGCAGATGTTTGATATCATTAACACCAATCAATATGCAGTGCGCATGATTAAGCCGGTAAATTTTTACCGCAACATCGCCGAGGCAAAAGACAGCGCTGCTGCAGACTGGTATAATTATGCCAATGATTATTTTGAACGTGCCGGAAGAAACAATTACAAAGAAGCTTTTGAGGCGTATAACAAATCCATCAGCTATGTGCCCAACTATAAAGAGGCACGTCAAAAAATGCAGGAAGCATTTGACCGCAGCCTCATCTATGTACTCGTGAACCAGGTGCAGTACGATGGATTTGGTTTTAATAATAACTGGAACTGGAACAATTACAACAGCAGGGATCAGCAACTGCAAAATCAAATCATCCGTGACCTTGGTGGAAGAAACAACAGAAACATTCCGGCTTTTTATTTTAATGAGTGGGATTTACGGAGAGAAAACCGTGCTCCTGATATGGTGATTGATATGGTTTGGCGCAACATGCGTTCTGATCAACCAAGAGACAGAACACGCAACTACAACCGCAGCAAAAAAATTGAAACGGGAAGAGATACGGCCAACAAACCCATCTATCAAACCGTAACAGCAACCGTGTATGTAACCGAACGTTACCTCGAAGCTAATGCAGATATGAACATTATTTTTACCGATGCTAAAAACAGAACACAGGTTGACTGGCAAACCATTCCTGCCAGCTACCGCACCAGCATTGAGTTTGCTACTTACAGCGGTGACCGCAGAGCTCTGGAGAACAACGACTGGAACCTCATTAACCGTGGACAGAATCAACCATTACCCAACCGGGAAGAAGTGTTTGAACAGTTGATGCGGAATATTTACAACGATGTACTTAACAGGATAAGGAGAGTAACCGGCTGGTAACATATTAAGCAGCGTTACGCTTTTTTAAAAACGAAACCAGCACACCGCTGCTGATGATGCAGAGAATGCCAATGAACGAATATGCATCCGGAAACGCATCGCCCAGCAGCATACCAATGATAATGCTGAACGGAATATTGGCATAGCTGATGGCAGAAACAATTCCTGCTTTATCAGCGCCATAAGCTTTGGTTACAAAGTATTGTCCAAACAAAGCAGCAGTGCCCAGCAACAGCACCCACCACCACTCTGTGCCCGATGGCCAGCGCCAATCAATAAAAAACAACTCATCTGCCGGGAGTTGTAACAGAAACTTCACCAGCACAAAGAGCAACGGTGTTACAACGCCTGTTACCACAAACGAAGCAACGATCACTCTTGTATCATAATACTGTGTGAGTTTACCAACGGTTAAATAAGCAACGGCCGAGCTGATGCCGCTGATGAGTCCTGCTAAATGATAATACCAGGGCAGATCAATATTGGGTTTGTAAATAAGCAACATACCGCTAAAACCAATCAACACCGCCAGCAATACCTTACTGCCGGCATATTCTCTGAACAGGAAAAACGAAAACAAAGCAATGAACAAAGCCGACGTAAGATTATAACTCATGGCCGTACCCAGCGGCAGATGCATGATGCAATAGAGCAGTGTGTACAATGCAGTAGTGCCCATCAACCCACGGAATAACAAACGCAACGGTTTGCTGCCTGCGTTTACAGGTGCCCGTTGTGCAAAGCTGATGATAAGCACAATAAGCCCTACACTGTTTCTCCAGAACACCAACTGACCCGCATTGAAACTTTCTTTCAATGCTTTGGCCGCACCACCCATAATGGAAAAACCCAATGCCGCCAGCAGCATAAAAAAAATTCCACGGTAGGGAGGAGCAACAGAAGGCATGCAGCAAAAGTATTTTTATTCAGTAACAATTGCATAACAAAGTAGCTGGGCATCATGGAAATCAAGCGCTCAAAACCTTGATGGGCAAGGGTTTTCTGCAAAAAAAAGACTCTTGTACACAATCAAAACAACCTTTGTTTGGTTTGAACAGCAAAGTAACACACTCTACTTTTACACCAGCTAAGGCAAAAAAACACAAACGCCTTCCTCCGTAAAACCGGGCACCTGTTTGCAAATACTCCCAACGGCGGCCTGCCATCAGAAAGAAAAACATTTATTAAAACCTATTAAAAAAACTTTTTATGAAAAAGCATTTCATTAAACCGGCCGTTGCTATCCTTTTCTTTTTAAGTACAACAGCATTTGCCGCAGAGGCACAAACCAACGAATCACCCTTAAGCGAAATAAAAACAGCAGGCTTTCTTAAAAACGAACCCGTGTATGAGCTCAGCATCAGTAACACTGCTTACGGCAGGTACACCATTGTGATCACAGATGAATATGGTGCACCCATGTATGAAGAAACAATGGCAGGTACCAACCTCAGCCGGAAATTTATGCTCAACAAAGCAGAGCTGGGCAGTACCGGAATTATTGTTACTGTGTTCAACGGAAGAAATGTACACGCTACGTACTCCATTAAAAACAACCGCATTTTTACAGACAGTGCAGTTGTAACAGTTAAAAAGTAAAATAAAAAAGAGCATACTTCTTTATTATTGAAGTATGCTCTTTTTTTCCGTGACCTCAGAACCTCCTTACCTCTGTGTTGAAAAACTATTGCCCGATATTCTTATTGGCTCTCGGTACGAGGTAAATTTCTTTTTGCCGTCCGCCGATGTAACGAAAACCCTTTTCATCAAAGTAGCCATCTTCTTCCAGCATGATGCGGATGCTTTTTTTCCATTCCGGAAGATCAGTAGCGGCATTGAGTTCAATACTGTAAGCCGTGCGGTAGTTCATGGGGAAATCACCGGGGCCGGGTACACCGCCCTGCATGTCCCACAAACCGATGGTGGGCCCTGCAGCATGACCATGAAAACCCAACGGATGTGTATAAATGGTGGCAGCAATATTTTCCTTCTTCGCCTGTGCGAGGGCGTCAGCAAGGATTTGATTGCCTGATTTGCCAAGCTTGAATTGAGAAGTAAGAATATCCTGCAGTCGGTTGGCTTTGGCAAACGCTTCTTTAATGCTTTGCGGCACATCCGTTTCGCCGGGACGAAGCACATACGCATGTTGCTGTACATCGGTGTTCAGGCGCAGGTAGGTAATACCAATGTCTACATGTAGCAGATCACCGGGTTGTATCACATCATCTTTAGGCCGGTTGCTGAAACTGCGCAGGTGTTCAAAATTCTGCGGATCGTTGCGTTGCACGGATACAGAAGGATGAAACCATGTTTGAAAACCAAGGCTGTTGATCTTTTCACGGAACCACCACACCACATCATCGGTAGTGGTAATACCGGGCGTGATTACTTTTTCTGAAAAACCTTCTTCAATAATTTTATGGGTGATGCTGATGAGCTGCGGATAGTACTGCATCTCCCGTTCGGTTCTTGTTTCCAGCCAGTTTACCGCCAGCGTTTCTGCACCCGTAACTTTTGATTTAAAGGCAGCAGGCAACTTGCTCATGAATTCGTTGTAGTCGGTTACATCCATCCCGTCTGCATGGCCGTAATGGGTGGAAGTGTTGATGCCGATCTTTTTGGGGTTGCGTGTGGCAATGATGTCCATGAGTGCATCCCACTGGTTGGGAAATTTGGTAAGATCCCAGGCCGCTTTAATATTGTCGCCCACATTATAACGGGCAATGGCCAGCTTTTCCATTACTTTCTTTTCTGCGTTATAATAAAACACAAGGATGGTGCGGCGCCTTGCAGAGATCCAGGTAGAGGGCAGCATGGTACGCAGCACAGGATCTTCATTGTACTCTCTGCTTACAATTACCCACAAATCAATACCATTCTTTTCCATGAGAACGGGTAATAAATTATTGAAACGGTCCGCAAGGATTTCATCAATCACTTTGGATTGCTCCCGCAGGGGCAGCACCTGGGCGGAAGCAGAAAACGATAAAAACAGGAAACAGCCTAACAAAAAACGATGCATGGGAAAAGGTTTTGTGTGAAGATAAGAAAGAGCACTGACGCAATGTACCATACAAATTGTGTTATAGACACGAGATGATAATCAATGTGTTGAAAATTTGGGATCGGAAAGGAGTTGCGTATATTTATTTGTACTACACAAACTAACGAAACCGATTACTGCTTAAACAACCATTATGTTAGGAATTATTTTTCAATTAGCAATTTCCTGGTTGATTATCTGGATCTATGAAAAGGGAAATTTATCATTCCTCGGCTTTTATCCCACTAAAAAAAGAATTTTAGATTTTATACTCTTCTTCTTAATTACTGCTTTTTGCTGCTCCAGTGGTTTCTTTTTGAGAATGTATTTTGGAAAAGAAGTATGGAACCGGAATGAATCCCTTACAACCATGATTGCCCTGAACGCCATTTGGTGGAACATAAAATCTGTCTTGTTCGAAGAGTTGATTTTCAGAGGTGTGTTATTTTATATTCTCATAAAAAAACTGGGTGTTTCTAAAGCAATCATCATTTCATCCATAGCATTTGGTATCTATCATTGGTTTTCACAGGAAGTTTTTGGCCAGCCTGTTCAAATGGCCATCACATTTTTACTAACCGGAATAATGGGCGCACTTTATGCATATGGTTATACAAAATCATTTTCATTATTCATTCCATGCGCCCTACACTTAGGATGGAACCTGACACAAGGTTTCATTTTTTCTCAGGGCCCTATCGGAAAAGGAATGTTTGTACCTGCTAAAGAGCAGCCGGTTGTTAATGTATCTTATCTCATTTATTTTACAATCTTATTGACGCCGATATTGAGCACCTGGATCATAAACTTCTTAATTCTTAAAAAGAGAAAACAAACAGTGCTGCTCCCTTAATCCCTATTGATTCTTCCGGAATTTGTTTACCTTACTACTAACCAAAAGCGGAATACAATGGCAAAATCTGCAGCTGAGCATGTAAAAGAAGCCAAACAGCAAATTGAAAAGCCTAACAAAGCCCTTCGTAGTTGGTTACTACAGCCAAAAGGAACAAGGTTCTGATTCCCTACTAAATACAGACACAGTGGATGTAAAAGTTCAGATGTCTGTACAAACAACAAGCGAAACCAATAACTAAAAATAGTTAATATGGAAATGAATCTTCCAGAAACGTTGTGCTGGAATCGTTATAAAAAGATTGCATTTCGGTTTGCATTTATATATTTCATACTGTTTATCATTTTTCTGGACTGGTCTGTTAATCCGGTTTTATCCTATTTCTACTATGAAAGAGGTATGGCAGAATTGTTAGATGTAATCATTAGGTGGACAGGAAAGAATTTATTCCGGATTGAGCAAACGATCATATCCCCTTATGACGGACAACACAATGATCGAACATTTATCTATTTGCTTTATTTCGTTATGGCATTAGTTGCCCTGTTGGGAACAATGATCTGGAGTGTATTGGACAGGAAGCGTAGGAACTATCAAACGCTATATTACTGGCTTACGACAGTGATTCGTTATTACCTGGCATTCACATTGTTTCTTTTTGCTCTCGAAAAATTTTTTAAAGTGCAATTTCCCGACCTTGGTGTTTATGTTTTAACAGAACCCGTTGGAAACATGTCGCCTATGAGTTTAGCCTGGGCCTTTTTTGGCTATTCTTACGGCTACAATATTTTTATGGGCATAGCCGAAAGCGCTGCATTGCTCCTTCTGTTCCGAAGAACTATGACCTTTGGGACAATCCTTACCATGATTACTCTTGCAAATGTAATGGCGGTAAATTTTAATTATGATGTTCATGCTAAAATGTACCCAACTGCTTTATTCGTAATGACGTTGTTCCTGTTAATGCCTCATATTAACAGGCTGTACAAATTTTTCTTTACCAATCAATCAACCTCACTGCCGGTAATACAAGCCCCCGTGTTTCAAAAAAGATGGATGAATATTTTAAAATCAGCACTAAAGCTTTTGTTGATAGGTTACTTCATGTTCTTTTCCGTGAACGACTATATTGGGTATAAACAAAGAAAGGACACTAGAGAAAGAAATAAAAAACAAGCCGGATTATCCGGAATTTATGATGTTCACACATTTGTTATAAATAACGACACTTTATCCAATGAAAATTCATTACGGTGGAATCAGGTTATAATAGGAGGTGCACGGGAGAGGATTCGCCTGCAGGGCGATAGCCTTGCATACATGGAAGTATCCATTGATAAGAAGGAAATATTAGTATATGGAGACCGAATCCATTTAGCAGTAAATGAGCAGAAGCTTTACGATGAGCTGGGTTTACAGGAAAGTTTATACATAGATGTGGATTCAATTTTAGCAGCACGGCAAATAAAAAACCGGTTTACGTTCGAGCTCATTGATTCTTCTACGCTATTGCTGAAAGGCATGATAAAAAAAGACTCTGTATTCATCACTGCTAAAAAGCAATCAGCAGAAATAAACAACTTCCGATTGATAAAGAACGGTTTTCATTGGATAACGGAATAACTGTCCCTCACTACCACAAGCGGGACACTTGTATCTTACTTAGCTATTGATTCTTCCGGAATTTGTTTACCTTACTACGAACAAAAACAGAATACTATGGCAAAGTCTGCAGCCGAGTTGGTAAAAGAAGCCAAACAGCAAATTGAAAATCTTACGCCGCAACAGGTAGCGGAAGAATTATCAAAAGGGAATGTCCTCCTGGTAGACATTCGTGACGCAGAGGAGCTGAAACAAAACGGAAAAATTGCCAGCTCACTCCACGCTTCCAGGGGCATGCTGGAGTTTTATGCAGATGCTGCCACGCCTTATCATAAACCGGAGTTTGATAAAGGCAAGAGAATTATATTACACTGTGCCTCCGGTGGCCGTTCCGCCCTGGCAGCAGTAACACTTAAAGAAATGGGTTATGAGCAGGTGGCGCATATGGATGGCGGTTTAAAAGCCTGGAAAGAAGCCGGCTTACCAACAGAGCAACCGGCAACGAAATTGTAATCAAGGAATAAACTTTTCATCTTTTTATAGTACGATTTGTAATGGCACAAGCAAACTGCCTGTGTATGAGCTTTTAATTCATTCTCTCTAAGAGTCGCAAGCGTTTAGTTTATGACGCATCATTCAATCACATTCCACTATTCCAAAAAATAAATCCATCTTTATAGCTCAATCCTTTCTATGCACAGAAGAGCATTTCTCAAAACATCCACCTTGTCAATAGCCGGTGTTACAGCTTTGGGCTTTACGAACACGCAATCAAACAATCCGTTCAGCAGCAATCAACTTGCCGTAAATGGTAAACGCATTGAACGCCGCATTTTTGAACTTGCCAAATTTGGTGTGGATGAAAAAGGCCGTGGCTACCGTGTAGCGTATACCAAAGGTGATATAGAAGGTCGTGCCTGGTTTATGGACCTGATGAAAAAAGCAGGATTGAATCCAACGATTGATACAGCCGGTAATATCATCGGCAGACGAAACGGAAAAAACAATACACTAAAACCCATCAGCTTGGGTTCGCATATTGATATGGTGCCCGATGGCGGCAACTATGATGGAACACTCGGCTCCATTGCGGCACTGGAAGTAATTGAAATTCTCAATGAAAACAAGTTCGTTACAGAACGTCCGCTGGAGCTCATCATTTTTGCCAATGAAGAAGGTGGCACCATTGGCAGCAAAGCCATGACGGAAGGATTAACGAAAGACGGACTGCAGCAGAAAAGCCAGAGCGGTCTCACCCATGCTGAAGGGATCAGAGCAATCGGTGGTGATCCGGAGAACATTGCTTCCTGTTTGCGCAGAAAAGGAGATGTGTATGCCTGGCTGGAACTGCATATTGAACAGGGCGGTATTTTAGAAAGAGAAAAAATACAGATTGGTGTGGTGGAAGGAATTGTAGGCATTGTGCATTGGGAAGTATTGATTGAAGGTTTTGCCAATCATGCCGGCGCTACACCTATGAACATGCGGCAGGATGCATTGCTGGCGGCATCCAGGTTCATCATTGCCGTTAATGAGGTCATCAACAGTGTACAGGGTAGCCAGGTGGGCACTGTTGGAAAAATTAATGTACAGCCAGGTGCTTATAATGTGATTCCCGGAAAAGTAACAGTCGGTTTGGAAATACGGGATCTGAATGCTGATAAAATTGAACTGCTGTTTAAAGAAATAGAAAAGCGTGCGGCTGTGATTGCACGAGAGTCAAAAACAAAAATCAGTTTTGAAAGACAGCCCAATGAATCAAAACCGGCATTAACGGATAAAAAACTTCAACAGCTCATTAATACAACAGCAAAAGAATTAGGGTTCAGTACAAAGTTTATGCAAAGTGGTGCAGGGCATGATTCACAGCACATGGCAGACATTGCACCATCAGCTATGATTTTTATTCCAAGCATTGGCGGCATCAGCCACTCGCCCAAAGAATTTTCTACGGCAACCGATATGGAAAACGGAGCGAATGTATTGTTACAAACAATTTTAAAAGTAGATAAGGGGTACAAATAAAACGAGAACCGAACGTTCTAATATCTGTCGGATTTTTATAAAAGATTCAGTTTAAATGATGGTTCATACAATTTGCCTCTTATCTTTTATAACCCAATACATAGTAAACAGGAACAACGGTACCACCCACACAAACAAATCTGAAACCAGGAATGCAGTGGATTCATTTGGAAACAAATAAAAGAAGGCATCCATAGCAAAGGCATCAATTACTCTGATCGTTACAAAGTATGCCGCACAAATAAAACTGCTGATCATCATGCGTTGATGCAATACTATTTTTCGTTGCTTAATAAAATAAAAAGCAAGTGTAATAAAAAGCAGCCATAAACTGGTTACGGTAAGTTGTGATGGCCTGCACCCAATGCACCAGGTTCTCGGTATCATGATGTACAGCGTGGTAATACAAATCAGCGATGCAAGAATGTAAAGCTTACCTGTAGTACGATGAAACGAAATGTACTTGTTGCGAATGGAAGGTATGAATTGCAGGATGGCTGTGCAATAAACGATGATGCCGGCAACAATATGCAGCGCAAAAAAGCTGTTGTCAAATGTACTCTTATCTCCCCAATGTTCAAGTGAACTATTTGTAAGATACTTGTACTTCGGTATCAATTTGTATAAAAAGAAACTGAAGAAGGCAAACCAAAAAGCAGCAATGGAAATTTTTTTCAGCATGTATTTTTAATTTTTAATTACTGCTTTACTTTCAATCCACGTATTAATTTTTGTTTCCAAAATAATTAAGGGAAGGCTGCCATCTTTCAACACTTCATCATGAAATTCTTTAATGTCAAACTTATTCCCCAGTTTCTTCATTGCTCTTTCACGCAGTTCAATAATTTTTAACTCACCTATTTTATAACTTACGGCCTGTCCTGCTACAACCATATACCGTTCTATCCGTTGTTCCGCTTCAACAGATGATACCGGTTGGTTCTCTAACACATAAGCAATGGCTTTTTCACGGCTCCATCCTTTGTAATGGATGCCGGCATCTACCACTAATCGAACTGCCCGTTCTATTTCCCAATTTAATCTACCCAAGTATTGATAAGGGTCTGTGTACATACCTAATTCCTTGCCCAGGCTTTCTGCATACAATGCCCATCCCTCCGTAAAAGCGCTCGTGTTATAAGATTTTCTGAATTCAGGTATATCGGCTTCCTGTTGAATAGCCACCTGGTAGTGATGACCGGGAATGGCTTCATGAATAAACAGAGATTCCATTGCAAAATAATTGTATTGAACCGGATCTCTTATCACTTCATAAAAAATGCCCGGTCTTTTTCCATCTCTTGGTGGAGGATTGTATTGAGCGTTAGCTCCCGCAGCCCGAAACTTTTCAGTCGCCCTTACTTCAAATTTAGATTTGGGTTTTAAATTGAAAAGGTTATTCAGTTGTGGAGACATTCTATCAAGAAAACTTCTATATCTATCCAATATTTCCTCTTCTGTTTTAAATGGAAAAAATTCAGGATTGGTTTTTACATAGTCAAAAAAAGACTTCAAATCCCCTTTAAAGCCCACTTGTGTTTTTACGGAATCCATTTCTTTGCGTATACGGGCCACCTCACTAAGTCCTAAATTGAAAAGTTGTTCCGCTGTAATGTTTGTCGTTGTGTAATACTTTAACCACAGTTCATATTCTTTCTTGCCATTAGCATTATCTAATAAGCCTGATGTTGTTCTTGCTCTTGGAATATACTCAGTAACAATATAGTCATGCAATTTTTTATAGGCCGGTTTTAAAATATTTTCAATTGCAGCAGCATAATCTTTCTTTAACCGTATTGCAGCAGCACTATCGATATTTGTTGGTAGCTTTAGTAAAGGCTTATAAAAAACATTCGCCTCTACATCAGCCTCAAATAATGGCTTTAATTGTGGAGGTACTTTTTCCATTGCAGTCTTTGGGTTGGTGTTATTTTGGGCAATACCCTTTTTCATATTGGCAATGGCCTGGTCAACCCATGATTTAAAACCTTTCATACGGCTGATGAAATCCCTGTAATCATTTTCGGTGTTGAAAGGGACTATCCCTGCGCCGGAACCTAAGGTTGCAAACTGTGTTGGAAAGTTCCATACGAATTGGTCTACGGGGCGGTATATGTTTGCAGCAAAGATTAATGAATTATTTAGTTGTTCGTTCTCAGATTTCAGTTTGTATGTGAGTAGATCAACACTTAAAATTTCGGAAGAGGTTAATTCTTTTTTGTTGATGGCAGCTAATCGGGTGAGATATTTTTGATTGAGTACTTTTGTTTTTTTTATATACACCTCGCTAATCTTAATTTCTATTTGATCGTTATACTCGTTAATGCCTGCCCGTGTGGCTTCTAAAGGGTTTAGCGCATAGTACTCTTTTGAATATTGTTCCAGCAATGACTCCAGTTGAATTGATTGATTTTTCTTTTGTGCTGAAAGCTGGAAAGACAAAAGACTGATAAAAGTGATAAGCAAGAATGTTATTTTCATTTTTTTAGTATTTAAAGTTTATATCTGGCTTGTAAAATCAATCTTTAGTTTTCTTCAACACCACATCTCTCCACCGCATAAATGGCTTTTCAACAATCAAATGTAAAAGCCATGCACCTGCAATGGAAAGCAACACACAAATGAGCAGCATGAGGCTTGAGTTTTTATCAATACCCCAATCACCAAATATCACCTGTGTCATATGAATGATTCCTTTATGCGAAAGATACATCCCATAAGATAGTGTTGCAATCAAAGTGGTCATACCCGATTTCCATTTGTATAAAAAACTTACCGGGCTCAGTGCACCTGCCACCATAAAACCATAACCAACAGAAATCAATGTGTACCCATAAATAGCAGTATTGTATTGATACAGGGTTGAGCAAAACTGAAAGCAAAGCGCAAGAATGAGGGCACCGGCAAGAATCAACCAATTGCCATAGTTTGAAATGCGTAGCCAAAGCTGAGGTAAAAATTGATATACTGCTGCAATGCTCACTCCGATTAACAATCCATCCAGCCTGTTGTACGTGGGATAATAACTGTACATGGCCCAGTAATCTACCTTGGTATTTGAATCTATGTTTGGCAGATAGAGATAATGCCAACTGTAAAGACGCAATGCAAAACCTGCAATAAATAAGATAATAATGATCCAATATGCTTTTTTAAAACTGTTGGTGAATTGGAGAAACACCAATGTAAAAGGGAGCAATAAATAAAAATGTTCTTCCACACAAAGTGACCATGCATGAGAGAAAGTGCCATAACTGCCCCTGTCTAATCCAAAGTTTTGAGTAAAGGTTAAAAATTTCCATAGCGGTGGTAATGCTTCTTTCTCCCTAAAGAACGGAACGCAAAAATAAAGGGCCACTACAACTAAGTAAGCAGGGATAATGCGGAACAAACGTTTCAGAAAAAATTCTTTTAATGAAACCTGTTTCCCTTTTTTGATTTGTGCAAAGAGTTGGGATGCAATTAAAAATCCACTAAGTACAAAGAAGAGGTCAACGCCTGTCCATCCGATATCAGCAAAAGCATTTGCCCATTGCGGATGGCCAAAACTCAAGTAATGAAATACCAGCACCAATAAAATAGCCAATGCTCTTAAATGATCGAGTCCGTAGAGTTTGGATTGTTCTTTTATCACTTTATGCGTTTATATTTTTTCAACAGTTCTATTACTAATTGATGTGGCAATGCATACGATTTGTTTCCATTGATGCCTTCCATGGTTTCTGCTGCCACCATGGCATTAATGATAGCTTCTTCTGTTGCCTGTATCGTTGCTTCAAACAACGGATTGATTTCATCATTGGGCAATACTTCAACTTTGGTAAAGTTTTCTCTTTGAAAAGCGGTTGGATTTGCTGTGGAGAATGCAATAAAAATATCGCCTGAGCCATTCGTGCCTTGTCCACCCACTGCTCCAATACCAAGCGATACTCTTTGTACAACTCTTTTTAACTGATGCGGAAGCAATGGCGCATCGGTTGCTACTACAACTATTATGGAACCATCACCTTCCTGCCGGTAAGATGGAGGCGCTTTCAGTTCATTATTTAAAGTATCTATCAATTCTTTACCAACAGGCACACCAGCAATCAGGAGATTTCTTTTTCTTCCAAAATTTGCCTGTACAAAAACCCCCAATGTATAAGTGGAGTCTTTGATCTTTATTACTCTTGATGAAGTGCCGCTTCCGCCTTTAAATCCCAAACACATCATACCGGTACCACCGCCCACATTACCTTCTTTAATAAAACCGCTCTTTGCACTGTCTAATGCTTCATACGCATTGCTTTCTTTTACATGAAACCCGTAGATATCATTTAAGAAGCCATCATAGGTTTCTGCAACAATGGGATAGGTGTACCAGAAATCTTCTTTGTACCATCCTTTCTTTACATACCATTTTAATACAGCATCTCTTACAGTGCCCACACTATTTGTGTTGGTAATCATAACCGGGCCTTCTAAAAAACCTGATTCTGTTACCCAGGTTGTACCGGTCATTTCACCATTGCCGTTGAGTGAATACCAGTTGGCGTAAACAGGGTTATTGTTCATTCCTCTTGGTAAGATGGCTGTTACTCCGGTTCTTACCGGACCTTTGCCTCTTATGTTTTTTCCTTGTCCTGATATGATGGTGCTGTAACCTACCTGCACACCTTTCACATCCGTAATAGCATTGAACTTTCCCGGTGTTCCGTCAAATGGAATTCCGATATCTCTTGCTCTGGGTTTTTGTGCAAAGGATATTTGCATAAATACAGAAAAACAAACAAGGAGTATAGTTATTTTTTTCATATTGCTGATTGTAGTTTTAATTTTTAGGAAGCCTTGTTGAATGCAATACAGTTACCTTCCAATCCGTTTTTTCTTTTAGCAGCACAACCGTCTCCATCCATTTTACAAGTTCCTCTTTTCCGTTCCTGGTAAATGTTGATTGGAGGTAGTACGTAACCCATGCTGTTTGTTTGTTGATGGTGGTACTTACAAACTTAAAGCTGTTGGTACGTTTAAAATCAGGAATGGATTTATTCTGCATTACTTTTTGAATCAATGTATCAATCGTCCATATTTGTCCGTACTCATAAAACCGAACATCCTCTGTACAGGAACGTTTTAAAGCTGTTGTATCTGCATTTGTTAATGCAGTAAATAAGTTTACTACTGATTGCTGTATTTTTTCCTGTATTTGAGAAGTGCTTTGTGCATGTATTGTTGAAATTAACATGAATACCAATACAGTAAAAATGGACTTATAGATCATGAATCGATTTTTTTATTTCTGCCGGTTCAATTTTATAAAAGGAGCTTTCAATAAATACCAAAAACTTTGTTGCTGATCCGTATCAAATTCTTTAAGCCCGGGTTGTATTTCCTCAACAGGTTTGTAAGTAAATGTGCCAAAGATTCTGTCCCATAAAATAAAAATATCAGCAAAATTGGAATCAGTGTAATGCTGATCCTGGTCGTGATGAATCTTGTGAAGATTAGGTGTGGTGAACACAAGTCCAACTGTTCGGTCAAGCCATTTGGGGAAACGAAGGTTGGCATGCTCCAGGAAGAACAAAGGCGTTACAATAAAAAAGTATAAACCCAATATAAACAGATCAAGTCCGAAAACAGCGGCTGCTAAAATATTACTGCTGCCAAACCAAAGAAACGATTCAATAGGGTGCCCCCGAAAATTAGTGGAAGCATCCATCTTTGTATCGCTGTGATGTATACGGTGGAACCGCCAGAGAAAAGGAACAATATGACCAAGCCTGTGAAACCAGTAAGAAACAAAATCCAGCATGGCTACACCTACTATCAATTTCAACCAATAAGGAATGTCTATTAAATAAAACAAACCAATATGCCGGTTGTTGGTCCATTCTACACAGAATACTACTACATAGGCCCACAAAAAATTAAGTCCCACAAAAACCATCCCTAAAACAATATTGTTTCCCCAGTGAGCAGTTCTGTTTGTGATGCGAATCTGGTTTTCCAAAAAATATTCAAGACTGTAAAACAAAACGATCAAGCCTATAAGAATATAGTTGAGATCTATAGCTACCAGTTTTTGTAAGAATTCCATCTGTATGATTCATTACTTATTTCGAAATATGCGCTTCCATATCTATTTCAATTAGCTGACCAACCAATGCAAGTCCTTTAACTTCCAGCCATGTGCCTGTAGGGAATTGCTTTTTGTAAACACTGTTTCTATAGCCCGATACTTTGATGAACTCCTGCATATTGGTGGTAAAAACATTTTCAACAATGACATCATCAAACGTGCAGCCATAGTGTTGGAGAATTTTTTCCAAATCCGCATAACAGTTTTTCATTTGCTGTTCCATATTGCCCGGCGCTGTTAAATTGCCTTTATCATCCATGCTTACAGCGCCTGATATTTTTATAACATTACCAATTTTTACGGCGTGGCTGTAGCCGTAAGCTTTCTCCACTTCAGGACGTAGTAAAAAATATTCCGGTGTATCAATTGCTATCGGGCTGCTTTCTTTTTGAGTTGCAGGATCAGTTTGCTCTGATGCATTACAAGCTGTGAGCATAACAAAACAAATTGCAGAAATAAACGTCTTCATATTTAGAATTTTAAATGTTTAATTTACAAATAGCTTAGCCACCATTTTTCCTTGTGCTTTTGTTTATAACGATCGTACCACTTACAAAGAGGATATAAGATCAATATCACACCTGTCCAAACAATGTAAACAATGCTCAATGGGAACCCATAACCTTTTAATGTTTGCGTTAACCATAAAGGTTCTTTTAATATCCATACCTGCCAACTGAAATTGGTAAATAATCCGGCGGCTATCATAGCTGCAGCATGCAACAAATAAATATGAAGTATATAATAGAACATAGGCACTCTTCCATAAATTGATATGAATTTTGAAAGGGGATTATTTGCTCTTTCTGTAAATGCGAGGAATAAGATAGAAGGCCCAAGTGTCATTAAAGCATATAACAACGAGGGTGGATATTTGGTGGTACTGATAAAATCGAGGAAAGTGTTTAAGAAATTGTCTTGCTTGCTCCAGAGGCCGGGATCGCCATAAAAATTGGCAAAGCGTATAACAAAAAATAAGAGTACAGCACCTACACCAATATTGATCAACCATTTTTTTCTTTTTTCTGCAGTAAAAACCGGTGAATACAATCCGCCAAAACAATAACCCAGCATAATTATACCAATCCATGGTAATACCGGGTAGCCTACCAAAACAGTTTTGCCTGCCCATGTAAATACATTTTGATCATGAACAAGTGCCCAGCCAAAAGCAGCAAGTGTATTTCCCTGTACATGAACTCCATCCAAAAGATTATGCCCTGCTAAAATGAGGAGTCCAAGGATAAAAATCCATTTTTTCGGTAAATGAATGGCAGCGGCTAAGGCGATCATGCTAAGACCAAGTACCCAGATAACAATAAAGTAGATATTGGTAAATGCAATATCAAAGTTCCACCCAAAATTTACAACTGTGAGTTCAAGCAGGATCAACCAGGCTCCCCGTTTGAAGAGAAATATTGAGAGTTCCTTTTTACTTTTTCGCTGTCCTATCAGTGATGCTGATGTACCTGCAAGGAACATAAATACCGGAGCACAAAAGTGCGTGATCCAACGTGTAAAAAATAGAACTGGTGTTGTTTTTTCCAGGTCAAGAGGATCAAAAAGAAAAGCATCGGCATGGAAATAATCTCTTACATGATCCAGTGCCATAATGATCATTACAAGGCCACGAAGCAGATCAATAGATTCTATTCTTGTTTTGGTTATTGCTGTATTCATTATATGATTAAAGAATTAATGATTATTCCACCCGCACCAATACTCTTCTCGTTCTGATCTTATCACCAATAATGGCGGTATCACCTTTCAGTTGAATTTGTCTGGGCTGCTCGGTATCCGTATACCACGGAAGGGTTCCTCCTTTTACATGATGGATCACCTGCCCCTTGGCAGGTTCATAAGTATAGGTGCCGAAGTATCCGAACGAATGACTACTGAAAAACTCATGAAAATTGATATTGTAATTTTTAGAACCTTCTTCTGTTATCTTAAGCGGCGTATCGCTGGAAACATTGATGCTGAGAATACCACCGGGCGAATAAATGAAATAACCTCTTGGGTTTTTACCGTAGCGATCCATCCAGGTTTGAGAAACAGAATCAAAATCAGCAAACTCCACCAATTTCCAGATACCTGCTATGCCCTTGTTGGGTTTTGTTGTTTGTGCCGTTGTAAAAGAAATAAATACCTGAATACAGGCAATAGCCAGAACTATTTTTCTCATGTTGATGGTTTATTTATACAAATGCAGATACTTTATAAAAGCACAACAAATTAGCATATAGGAATTAAAAGGAAAGCATACTCACTTTTCTCATGTGGAAATGGATTTGGGCCGGGAGGGAAACGAATGTTTAAATCTAACTTTTAAAAACCAGAATTCAAAACATATTGATAGTTGTCTGAGTTTGTTATACACCTGTTCACTTTTCATGAAGGTGCGTTGCAGGTAATGTTGTGTACAACAAATGCTGATTTAAATGTAAAGCCAGGTCTTTTGTGTATACTACAAGAAATAAGAAGTCACGAATAAAACGGCGGAGACTCCCATATTGTCCGTTCCTGTTTTCAGCAATTGTATTTACCTTGAGCAAACAACAGAGAACGAATCATAAGCCAAAAAACGCATTGATTATTGCTTCGCTGTAAAGTAAAAAGAGCTGAAGGGGAAAGAACAGCAAGAATGCTATTGAATAGAAATTGCATTAAAAGGTCACCCAAACAATAAATTCGTAAATACCTAAAATCAATACATGAGCAACCACACACAAAACCGGCAATCCAGACAATTGATATTTCTGGGATTGCTTTTATTTCTCCTTGGATTAATCACCGGGCTGATCGTTCCGTTTTTTAAAAACCCACGCATGGGATTATCAGCTCATCTCGAGGGAGTCATGAACGGTATGTTTTTAATATTGCTAGGTCTGCTGTGGAATAAACTCTTGCTGGGTACAAAATTACTTACCCTCAGTTTCCGGCTGGCACTCTATGGCACGTTTGCAAACCTCGTTGCTATTATTCTAGCTGCTGCTACCGGCGAAGGAAAAATGTTGCCCATTGCCGGCGGCAAAGAAGGAACAGGTGTTACAGAAATACTCATAACGGGTTTACTGGTAACACTGGCGTTGAGCATGATTGCTGTATGTGTGCTGGTGCTGATTGGTTTTTATAAACATATGAAGCGGGAAGAAAAAGTATGAACCTATGCCCGTAAACAGCTTCCCGGGTAGCCGGTACAAGTATACCGGGAGCATACCATAAGCATACTGAGAGCATAGAGAGTGCATAAAAAGAAAAACGGTCCGCTGTAGAAACAGCCGACCGTAACGATTGCTTGCCATATAAAAAAATAGTTCTGTAAATTCGTGCTTTCGATTCGAGGCCGTAACTGATTTCTTGCCTTAACGATTGCCTGCCATATAAAAATCAATTTCCCGAATCCTGCGTAAAAGTAGAGCGGATGGAATTTTGCCAAAAACAAAAAACCAGGGAGTTTTATGACGGCAAAACTCCGCCCGTTTGCTGAAACCCTTACCGGTAAAGGATTTGAGAGTAAAACAATTTTATGGCCAACCGCTTTACAGACGCCCTTTTTCAATTGGTTCACTCGCTGGAAAAAGCCGAGAAGCGGCATTTTAAACTCTATATTAAACGCAGCAGTGGTAAGGAAGACCTGAAAGTGGTGCAGTTGTTTGATGCCCTGGATAAAATGCAGGAATACGACGAAGCGGTGCTGCTCAAAAAAATCAGCGATAACAGTAAAACCAAACTGGCTAATCTTAAAACCCATCTTTATAAAGAACTGCTGGCAGCGTTACGTCTTTTAAAAACAACCGATAATGTGGACCTGCAGCTGAGTGAACACTTAGACAATGCCCGCATTCTCTACAACAAAGGTTTGAAACAACAGGCGCTCCGCATTATTGAAAAAGCAAAGGAACAGGCAAGGGCCAATCAGAAGTTCAATACACTGGTGCAACTGATTTCGCTGGAAAAGAAAATAGAAACACTCCACATTACCCGCAGCAGCACGGATAAAACGGAGCAGATGGCGCAGGAAGCATTGCAGATCAGTCAGCATATTGACCGTGTTACAAGGTTGAGCAATCTTGCGTTGCTGCTCTACCGTTGGTATGTGATAAATGGTCATTCAAGAGATGAGGAAGATGAGAAAGATATCAAAGCCTTTTTCAAAGATTACCTGCCCAAAGATGTTTCGCAGCTCAATGGTTTTTATGAAGAGCTGTATTATTACCAGAGTTATTGCTGGTATGCGTTCATTCGCCAGGATTTTTTAATGTACTACCGTTACGCACAAAAGTGGGTGAATCTCTATCGTGCCAATCCGTATCTCATACAGATTGAAACAGGGCATTACATCAAAGGAATGCAGGCCTTGTTGAATTCACATTTTGATTTGCGCAACTTTAAAGCACATGAAGAAGTGCTGAAAGAATTTGAAACGTATGAAGCTACACCGGAAGCACAGAAGAATGACAACTTCCGCATTCATACTTCTATCTATATTAACACGGCACGCATCAACGGGCATTTAATGAGCGGTACGTTTAAAGAAGGATTAAAGATGGTGCCGGAGATAGAGGCCAAGCTGAGTGAATACAGTTTGTTTGTAGACAGTCACCGCATTCTTGTGTTCAACTATAAAATTGCATTACTGTATTTCGGCAGCGGTAATTATGATAAAGCCATTGATTATGTACACCGCATCATGAACGGACCGGTGGAGCTGCGGATTGATCTGCAGTGTTATGCCCGTTTGATTCATTTGCTCAGTCATTATGAACTGGGCAATTATGAGATACTGGATTCATTGAGCAAAAGTGTACAGCGCTTTATGGAAAAGATGAAAAACTTTACCAAGGCAGAAGTAGCATTGCTGAAATTTCTGAAGAACAGTTTTGATGAAAGCCCGGACAAGATCAACAAAGCACTGAACAAATTGCTCGATGATATCAAACATCTTGAGAAGAGCCGGCACGAAACAAGAGCCTTTGCTTATTTAGACATCATCAGCTGGGCGGAAAGTAAGGTGAAAGGAAAAACGATGGAAGAAGTGGTGTATGAAAAGTATTTGAAGAGCAAGAGGAGATAAGGGGGATTGGCACACAGAGAGAACGGAGTACACAGAGGGTTTCTCTGTGCCCTCTTTTTGCTCTGTGTGGGCCCTGTACTACAACTTCATCAACCGTTCTACCGCCTGTTGCAATGTTCTGCTCTGCTTGCTGAAACAGAAGCGTACCACTTTATCATCTTTTCCATTATGATAAAAAGCAGATACAGGAATTGTGGCTACACCCGCTTCTTTGGTTAAACGGATGGCTAATTCTTTATCACTTTCATCGCTGATGCGGCCATAGCTGGCACAAACAAAATAACTGCCATGTGTAGTGAGCGGATCAAACTTGGTATTTTTCATCAATTCAATAAAATAATCACGCTTCTGCTGCATAAACCGGGGCAGGGATAAATAAGCGTCTTTATCTTTTAAATACTCGGCCAATGCAACCTGCGCTGGTGTAAAACAGGTAAACGCATTGAATTGGTGTACTTTCCGGTACTCTTTCATTAACGGAGCAGGCGCTATACAATAACCTAACTTCCAGCCGGTGCAGTGGTATGTTTTACCAAAGGAGAAACACACAAAACTCCGTTCCAGCAGCTCAGGATACTTGAGCATGCTTTCATGCTGCAGTTCATCAAAGATGAGATGCTCATACACTTCATCACTTATGATAAAGATGTTGGTGCCGGCTGTGATTTTTTTCAACTCTTCAATATCCTGTTTATCAATGACACTTCCTGTTGGGTTGTGTGGTGAATTGATGAGGATGGCTTTTGTTTTATGATTGATGGTTTGCTGCACGAGGTCCCAATCAATTTTGTAATCAGGATAGGTTAAGGGCAATGGAACTGCTTTGGCGCCGTTGATTTCAATGTTAGGAATATAACTGTCGTAAGCCGGCTCAAAAATGATCACTTCATCACCGGGTTGTAAAATGGTAGTGAGTGCGGTGTAAATGGCGTAAGTACCGCCGGGTGTAATGGTGATTTCTGTATCGGGGTTGATGCTGCAGTTGTATAAGTAAGATGCTTTTTCTGCAATGTTTTCTCTCAATGCTACCAGGCCGGGCATGGGTGCGTATTGATTGTTGCCACGTCGCATTGCCTCGTTCACTTTCGCAATCAGCTCTTCACTCATGGGATAATCCGGAAAACCCTGCCCCAGGTTGATGGCTTTATGCTCGGTGGCCAGGGCACTCATAACAGTAAAGATGGTAGTGCCTACGTTGGGCAGTTTGCTTTGGATGTGCATGGAGGCAAGTTAAGAAAGTTCAGAATTGTGCATGACTTTTGTCACAATTCCTGCTGCTATCTTGTACGAACTTTGTGAAAAACAAAGTCAATGGCATCCTCCTTTTCTGAGCTAATCAACAGCAGTAAACCTACCTTGGTTGATTTTTTTGCAGAGTGGTGCGGTCCCTGTAAAATGATGAAACCGGTATTGGAAGAACTGAAATTACAGGTAGGCGATAGCGCCACCATCATCAAAGTAGATGTAGATAAAAATCCTTCAGTTGCCATGCATTACGGCATACAGGGCGTACCTACATTAGTACTGTTTAAAGAAGGAAAAATTCTGTGGCGTCAATCAGGTGTTGTGCCGGCCAATAAACTCCAGCTCATCATTCAGCAGCATTTAAACTAGGAAACAAATTTTATCGTTTCTTTTTTCCTTTCACCAGCTCATACGAATGATCTATCCATTCATGAATAAGCTTTGCAGGAATACGGCCATCCACAAAAATGGTGTTCCAGTGTTTTTTGTTCATATGATAACCGGGCTGAACCGCTTCATATTGCTCCTGTAACTCCAACGCCAGCTCAGGATCACATTTTACATTGAAACGAAGTGTATCTGTATCTAACGGCAGCAGCAGGAATGCTTTGTTGTTTACTTTATATACCAGCACATCGGGCCCAAAAGGTAATGTTTCTTCTGCTCCTTCTTTGCTCAAACAATATTCCCGGATGCTTTCAATGTTCATAACAACTAAATTAAATACATTCGTACAATAAGTAAAAGCATGCCTTTTCTGAAGCCCGTACTACCCAAACCGGTTTTACTCATTGTATTGCTGCTGTTGCTGCTGCGTATTGTTGCTGTGGCTGTTATGGGCATCATGCCGCAGGATGCGTATTATTATTTTTACAGCGAACATTTAGCACTTTCTTATTTTGATCACCCACCGATGGTGGGCTGGATGTTGTGGTTGTTTACTGCTGTATTCGGCAAATCTATCTATACAGTTCATGGAGCAGATTTCCTGGTAACGCTGGCAACGGTGTACAGTGTATGGTTATTGGCAAAGCAGGTACTATCACCCGACAGAGCAGCCCGGGCAGCTATTCTCTTTTTCTCCACTATTATGGTGAGTATTCTCAGTATTATCACCACGCCGGATGTGCCGTTGTTATTATTCTGGTCGTTAAGTTTATTCTTTGCACATAAAGCTATTACAAAGAATCGTTTTAGTGATTGGTTGCTTACCGGCTTTATGATGGGCTGTGCTTTTTTAAGTAAATACACAGCTGTGTTCTTACCCGCAGGTTTGTTTTTGTTTCTGCTCCTGAGCAGGGAACACAGAAGCAAACTGTGGAGCTATCAATTCATCATGGTTTGTATAGCAGCTGCATTGGTAGCATCTCCTGTGGTAATCTGGAACGTACAAAACGATTTTATTTCTTTCAGGTTCCAGGGAGGTAACCGATTGAACCAGATGAGTTGGTCGCAACTTACACCATTGAATTTTTTAGGAACATTAGGTCATCAGTTATTTATTCTCATCCCGGTTTTGTTTACAGCACTATGTGTGTTTACCTGGAAATATGTAAAACGGGGATGGAATAAGCTGCAAAGCCTGCCATCAAACCGGCTTTTTCTGCTGAGTTTCTTTTTGCCGATGGTATTGTTCTTTTTTGGTATTTCCATCTGGTACTGGGTAAAGATTAACTGGATGATGCCGGCTTATATTTCCGGAATAATATGGGTGAGTACGTACCTGCATGCAAGATGGATAAGGATACAACTCTATGCTGCATTATCGCTGCAAATACTGGGGATTGTATTTATTGTTACCTACCCTGTGCCTGTACGATCGGATGATACCTGGTGGGGATGGAATCAACTGAACGATAAAGTGGAACTCTTGTTGAAAGAACGTCCCGGTTATTTTTTAGCGGCACATGATGATTATAAAACATCGGCAGTATTACATTTTATAAGCGGACGAAAAGTGTACAGCGGCAATATTTTTGGAGAACCTGCTTTACAATACATGATTGTAGATAAAGACGCACCACAACAGCTGGCGGGCAAAGATGCATTGTTCCTCGACTCGGAGCCAAGGTTTAGCGATGAAGGTAAAAGCAAAGAGATACCGGAAGAATTAGAGGAACATTTTGAAACAGTAACCGAGCTGGAACCTATTTTATTAAAGAATGAAGAGGGAGAAGTGCTGCGTAAATTTTTTGTATACGAATGCCGGGATTATCAACGGTAGTTACTACTCTACGATATTGCAATAATTTGAATTCGTATAAAGCCGTTTCTATCTCAGCTCAACTTACCCAGCGCTTCTTTCAACTTACCTAAAAATTCAGGAATCTCTTCCTCCCTGCAAGTACCAACACTTAAACGGTACCAGGGCGATTTTTTAGAAGCACCAAATGCATAAAAGGGAACAATGGCCAGTTTGGCTTCGTCTAATAAATACTGTGTTACATCCGCCTGTGTTTCCAGCAAAGTGCCATCGGCTTTTTTCTTACCGGCTGCATCAATTTTAATGGTGAGATAAATGGCGCCCTGCGGTTCAATTACATCTACCGCAAAGCCTTCACTCTTTAATTGTTGAAAGCCTTTGGCAATTTCGGTAAGGCGGTAGTGAATGGCTTTCTTGAATTCAACAAGATAGGCATCAATTGCTTCTTTTTGCAACAGGTATTTAGCCGTAGCTACCTGTTCTGCCATGGGCGCCCACGCACCTACATGTGATAGAATGGCTTTCACTTTAGAAATAATGGTTTCAGGTCCTAAACTCCAACCTACACGAACACCCGTAGCTGCAAATACTTTACTAATGCCATCCACAAACACCGTTACCTCTTTCAGTTCAGGACGTAGTGTTACCGGGTTGTAATGTTCATTGTTGCCAAATGTTAATGTCCAGTACATCTGGTCAAACAGGAGGAACAATTTCTTTTCATGCGGCGCACGGCTTTTATTTTCTTCTACGATTAGATCACAGATTTTTTCCAGCTCTTCTTTTGTGAGCATGGTCCCCGTTGGGTTTTGCGGTGTACACAAACAAAGCAGGGAAGCGCCTTTGATCAAGGGCTTTAAATCCTCTGCTCTCGGCATGAAATTATTTTCAGGTGTTGCTTCCACCACAATATGCTGCGCCTCGGTAAAATGCACATAGTGATTGTTGTTCCAGCTTGGTACAGCGTACACTACTTTATCACCCTTATCAACGATAGCACGAAAGATGGAATAAATAAGCGGACGTCCGCCGCTGGCAATCTGTATTTCATTCACACCATACTCCAATCCTTCCCGCTCTTTTATAAACGCAGCCACACTTTTACGTAATTCCAGGATTCCCTCAGCAGCAGGGTAAGTGGTATAACGTTGCTGGTAAGCGTCAATGATTTCTTTTTCCAGTTGCTGCGGGATGGGAAATACAGCGCTGTCAAAATCTCCGATGGTGAAATTATAAATACGCTCTCCGTTGCGGATGCGTTCTTTGATCTGGTTACCCAATTTTACAATTTCAGAACCCACTAATGTTTCGGAGAGATAGGAAAGTTTCATTCGATTGAATTTTGCGGTGCAAAAGTAGTTGTTATTTACGAGGTCGGGTTACATTTGAGTAACGAATAATTTTCACCACTATGCTCACCACTATTCACCCTAAACTGCCCATGCGGGATAAAAAAACAACCCTGGATTACTATGTGAATCAATTAGGCTTTAAGGATATCGGAACAGCAGACTATGAAGCGTATTTAATACTTGCAAAAGACGATATAGAAATTCATTTTTTTCTGTTCAGAGAATTGAACCCGCTGGAGAACTACGGACAGGTTTATATTCGTACCAACGATATTGAAAACGTATATGAAACCTTTTTGAAAAACGGAGTAGCCATTCATCCCAACGATCCTTTGCAGATAAAACCCTGGGGGCAAAAAGAATTTTCATTGCTGGATCCGGATCATAATCTGCTCACCTTCGGACAATCAGTGTAAACGCACCTTCAATCTATGTTATTACTGCTTGAGCATTATAACCCGCAGTGGAAAACAAATTTTGAACAACTTCAACAAACACTGTTGCAACTACTCGATGGTTTACCGGTAACCATTGAGCATGTAGGCAGCACGTCCATACCCGGCATGTATGCCAAACCGATTCTGGATATTGATATCATTCTGCATCAAAAGGAATTTCTTACTACTGTTTCAACCCGCCTGCAACAGGCAGGCTACAGAAGCAAAGGTGAGCAGGGTATAGCGGAACGTTTTGCTTTTGCACAAACCAATGCGTTTACTCCGGCTAACGGTTTGAATAAAAGATGGCAGGAACATCATTTGTATGTATGTTTTTCCGGAAGCCTGGCGTTGAAAAATCATCTTTTGTTCAGAAACACTTTGCTCCAGCAACCTGAATTGGCAACTCGATATGTAGAATTAAAAAAGGAGTTGGCAAATGAGCCGGGCATGACGAGAGTCATTTACAACCAACGGAAAACAGAATTCATTCTTTCAGTATTAGCTTTGAATGGGTTTACAAAGGAAGAATTGCTGGAGATTAAAAGAGCCAATGAATAGAAGCAACCAATCACCAATCAATACTTTTGCAGCCAAGCATCAGGTATGAATATTCAACTACTCCGCATTGAAAAAGAACTCAACGGGCTACAGGTGATTTTGCATCCTGTCCTGTTAACTATCAACGGCAGACATTATCTTATTGATTGCGGTTATGAAGAAACTTATGCTGAACTTGTACAGCAACTGCAACACTTGGGGATTGCTGTAAGCGATCTGTATGCATTACTTATTTCTCATGACGATATTGATCACCTAGGAGCAGTTTCGCTACTCAAAGCACAACACCCCGGTTTGCTGGTGTATTGCAGTGATGTGGAAGAGGCATCTGTTTCAGGTGCCATCAAATCGGAGCGGCTGGAGCAGGCAGAACGTTCCTTAGAAGTGCTGCCTGCTGAACATTTGCCATGGGCCCGGCAGTTTATACAACAGCTGAAACAGATCAAACGCATACAACCTGACGGAATGTTTACAGATGGTGAATGGATAGAAGGTGAGCTTCAGGTGCTTGCCACGCCGGGTCATACCAAAGGTCATGTATCGTTTTATATTCCTGCTCAGCAAACAGTCATTGCCTGCGATGCCGTAGTGGTTGAAAACGATGCGTTGAACATCGCCAACCCACAGTTTACGTTAGACCTGGAAAAGGCGGTGCAATCTGTAGCATTGATTAAAGCACTAAAGCCGGAAAAACTGATTTGTTATCATGGAGGACTTGCAGCAGAAGACGTAGAGAAGAAGTTGGAAAAGTTAATTGAACAGTACAAATGAGTTCATGGTCAAAGGGATTCGTAATTCTACTCCTCCACCCGCTCCAGACAATGATACTCATGCTTGAGCAGATCATCATACGTATCTGCTTTCTGAAATAAATGTTTAAAGTTGTTCACACCGGCTTCGGGTGTTAGATCTAAATCATAAACAATCATACTTAAAATGATATTCTCTTTTACACAGCTCAGCACCAATCCGTTGCTGTTATAGTTTTCCCTAAGCAGAAATTCATATAAGGCTTTGATGTATTGTGCTTCTTTGGGCAGGCGGCACAGATATGCATCGGCAGCAACAAAATAATTCTCCGGGTTGTAACGGATTACAATCTTGGCGCTTCCTTCTTTCACACTCCAGATGTTTACACCTTCACGGGCCAGCCGTACATCTTTGCCCAACTGTTTTAAAATGGTTTCAATGGTTTTGGCAGCGCCCACGGGTTCATATTCTTCCTTGGGTAATTCAGGCAACTGTATTTCGCTGCCGCAAGAAGGACAATACTTACCGCTGTCTAAGTTTTCCGGTAATACCAGGAACTCACAACTGGCACAGCGTGCGCCCGGCACACCTTTATGCGGCTTGTAAATATCCAGTGCGGTACGCAGGTAGCTTTCAGGTAAGGCGAAACCTAAATTATCACCCCCACGAATGATGAAGGTGTTGACACCCACCACTTCGCCATTCATATTTACCAATGGTCCGCCGCTGTTACCGGGGTTGATGGCTGCATCAATCTGAATGTATTTCAACCCGTCTCTTACACGATCCACTTTTGAAACCACACCTTGTGTAGCGGTATAGTTCAAACCAAACGGATGACCGATGGCAATGACTGCATCTCCATCTTTCAACTGGTCATAAGTGCCGAGTTTGATATCAGCTGTTTCATGGGAAGCAGGTGGTTGCAGAAAAGCAAGATCATGCTTCCGGTCTGTGTACCACACACGACTCAACATTTTATCAAACTGCTTACCGGCAATGGTTACCTCTGCATATCCCTCTACCACATGATTGTTGGTAACAATGAGATCATAGTCTCTTAAATAAAAACCTGTACCCGTACCACCTTGCGTAGCAATCTGTATGATGGCGGTTTGATATTGTTCAATAATGTCTTTGTTCGTCATGGCTTATCGTGCTTCCGTATTTACAAATTCTACTTCTGATGTAAAGCTGTGTGTAAAACTCAGCAGACTATCATATTTAAGGTTTTCTGTTTTAAATGCCAGCTGGGGGTATTTGTTATTCCATTCACTGATGATGCGGCTGATCTGTTCTTCAATCAATTCTTTTTCAAAACTGTTGATGCTGCTGTTGTACAATATTCCACTAAAGCCGAGTTCTTTAAAAAAATCACTGTAACAAACCTGCATCAGAATATGATAAAGTTCGGTAACGGGTTTTGGCAAACTGAAATTATACTGGCAATATGCAAGCCCGTATTCACTTACCTGTTGGGCAATTACAGGATATTGATTATCCCGGTACCAGAACATATTCTGATTGGCGCCGTAAATCGTATCAGCAATCGTTTTTTGCGTTTGCGGCATGGTAATGGCAAAAGTGTGTTTGCTGCGGAAGAGGAAAGGAAACACTTCTTCTCTTGTTTTAGCCGCTATTTGTTTAAAAGCCGCCATCATGGCCTTGTTTTTTTCGGGCACAGGCTTTTCATCTTTTGCAAAGTATTTGGCAACAAGATCTTCGAGGTCATACAACAATCTGCCTTCCGGCACAATCAGGTAATCAATACGGTAAGCAAGATTGAGCAGCAGGTGCGCAATACCACCATTGAATTTTTCTGCATCCAGCGGTTCAATCAATGCCATTGTTTCATGAATCCACTGCTGCAGGTATTTGTATTTGATTTCTTTTTCCGCATCAGGAATGGTTTCAATATGTGCTGTATCAACGGGCTGTAAACTTGTAAAATCCTGCACCAGCAAATCATCCTGTTTATCGGCCCTGGTAGCCAGTTCTTTAAATGAGTAGTATAGTTTGTTGGGGTTAGCGCTTTCAATATCAGAATCAAACCGCATACAAAGTGTATCGTTATGCAGTGCATAGCGGCTGTAGTACAAATTAAAATTCTGTTCCAGCAAACGACGCATTACCGGCACGGCAGCCTGTGGCATACGGGCCAGTGTAACTTCTGCATGTAAAGAAGCCGCATCACAACGACCCCGCACTACCTTGCTGCCCTGGTAAAATTCAAATTCCAATGCATCGCCTTTACGCACAGCAGTTACATTTTGCAGGGCATCATCCCGCAGGTAGTTGAAAAAGGTGAGAATGCTTTCGTGGTATTTCTTTTCTTTAAAGAGGTTGTCTGCATCGGTCCAGTACCGGGTTTTTTCCACCGTTTTATTGTTGTCGCTGTAGCGGCCAAAGCGGATGGAAGGCGTTACTGCCTCCGGTGTTACTTTCTTTTTTCCCCAGCCAAAAAGCTTATTGAGCATAGCTGCAAATTGTGAGCATCTAATGTACGGCATTTTCATTGCTGCAGTGTGCAGGAAGTTGATAATTTAACCCTTATCTTGCACGGGTTAGAAGTCATTTTTAATTACCTTCCAACGCAAATCAATACAGAGCAATGAAATGCCCGGAAGCAATTAGTTAAAACTGAAAATAATTACGGGCATACTATGTGACCATAATATAAAATAAAAAATAAACACATGAAGTTTATTGTTTCCTCCTCAGCTTTATTGAAACAACTGCAGCAGATCAACGGTGTTATCAATGCCAACACAGTGCTTCCTATCCTGGAAGATTTTTTGTTTGAAATCAATAAGAACAAACTTACCGTAGTAGCTACTGACCTGGAAACGGTAATGAAGATCCATATGGATATTGAAGCAAAAGACAGCGGCCGTGTTTGTATTCCTGCACGCATCCTGATGGACACTTTAAAAAATCTTCCTGATCAGCCGCTCACTTTTAATATTGATAAAAACTTTGGTATTGAGATTACCAGCGACAGCGGTAAGTATAAAGTGATGGGCGAGAATCCTGATAACTTCCCCAAAGAACCTGTGGCAGATGATGCCACCTCTTTTACCACAACATCGAGTGTATTGGTACATGCCATTAACAAAACATTATTTGCAGTAAGCAATGATGATCTGCGCCCTGCTATGACGGGTGTTTATTTTGAACTGGATAAAAAGGGGTTGACGTTTGTAGCTACCGATGCACATCGTTTGGTGCGTTACAAGCGTACCGATGTGAGTTGCCCTAAAGCAGAAAACTTTATCGTTCCCAAGAAACCATTGAACTTATTAAAAACAGCGCTGCCTGATAATGCTGATGAGATAACACTCTCTTACAACAGCAATCATTTATTTGTGGTGCATGGTACTACAGAGCTGGTGTGTCGTTTGATTGATGCACGCTTCCCTGATTATAAAGTGGTAATACCGGCTGATAATCCTTACAGCATGGTGGTAGGACGCAATGATTTCCAGGGAGCACTCCGCCGTGTGAGTGTGTTCAGTAATAAGAGCACCAACCAGGTGGTACTGAGCATTAACGGAAGCCAGTTGCAAATGGCCGCACAGGATGTAGACTTCAGCTTTGAAGGAAACGAGCGTATGAAATGTTCTTATGATGGCGAGGATATGCAGATTGCATTCAACGCTAAGTTTTTGGTAGAAATGCTGGGTGCTGTAGAAACAGATGAAGTAAAAATGGAATTGAGTACGCCTACCAAAGCCGGTTTAATTAAACCAACGGAGCAGAATGAAGGTGAGGATGTGCTGATGCTGGTAATGCCTCTGATGCTGAATCAATAAAAAGGTACCAATACTAACTGTCATATATGATCCCGCCTGTATTGGCGGGATTTTTTTGGTTGTATGATGAACAGAATTATAAACACGATTCAATGAAATTTTAATAAATTCATTCTATGAGTTATCAAATCCTCACCACCTTTACTAATTACATGGATGCCCATCTCTGCCAGATGCACCTGGAAGAAGAAGGCATCAACTGCTGGCTCAAGGATGAAAACACAGTAACGATTGATCCGATTCTTACCAACGCCATCGGGGGCATCAAATTGATGGTGCATGAATCTCAACTGGAACGGGCTGCCGACCTGCTCCGTATCATGAAAAACAAAGAACAAAAAGCTACTCCCTGCCCCAATTGCAACTCATTGAATGTGGAATACATCGTCACCAATCGCAAAGCAGGCAATTGGCTGAGTGCTTTGACTACGTTTGTCTTAGGTGATTTTGCAATGGCGCCGCACAGAGTCTATCACTGTTTTGATTGCGGGTTTGAGTTTGATGCCCCTGCAGAAAAAGAAGATTCAACAGCCTAATCACCATCATCGTCCTTCTTCGTAACTTTCCTTTCTAAAATGATTGCTTTATGCTGGAACGTTTTGTTGAATTCTGGAACAATGTTACGCCTGCACAACGGCTTGTTACTGTTTTAATACCGCTTTTATTTTTCTGGTTGATTGAGTATATCATTCCTTTGGTTGCATTTGACAAAGGATATAAAAAAATCAGACACACAGGTGTTAATCTTGTATTTCTCCTTACTTCATTTATTGTAAATCTTATTCTTGGAATTGTTACTGTTGCAGCAGCCACATGGACAGCCGAACATCAATTTGGATTGATGAACTGGGTTGCATTTCCATTATGGGCTAAGGTGCTCTTTACATTGTTCATCATGGATTTGTTTGCTCAATACATTCCACATTATTTATTGCACAAAGTAAAATTCTTGTGGCGCTTTCATGTGGTGCACCATAGTGATACACATGTGGATGTGAGCACCGGCACCCGCCATCATCCCGGCGAGTGGATCATTCGTGAAAGTTTTACCATTCTGGGTGTGGTGCTCATGGGTGTTCCCACCGGTTTGTATTTCATGCACCGCAGCTTCCAGGCCTTGTTCACTTATTTTAATCATGCCAATATTCAATTACCCAAATGGCTGGACAGAACAATTGGATTAGTGTTTGTGTCGCCTGATATGCACAAGTTTCATCATCATTACAAACGCCCATGGACAGATATGAATTTTGCCAACAGTTTTTCAATTTGGGACAGAGTGTTTGGAACGTTGGTATATGATGATGTAAAGAAAATCCGCTACGGTATTGATACATTGGATGATTCATTAGATGAGAATGTGGGCTTTCAAATGAAAGTACCGTTTGATTTTAGTGTGCAAGTAACACAACCGGAGCAGGAAACAAAATAACATGCTCCCTATTCTTCTCTTTGGCATTGGCAATACACTTCGTTCTGATGATGGTGTGGGCATTTATGTTTGTGAACAATTACAGCAGTTGCAATTAAAGAACGTCGTAATTCAAACGGCACAACAATTGCAAATGGAACTGGCAGAAGAAATGTTCAATTACAAAGCAGTGATTGTTGTTGATGCTTCTATTGCAACAACTGAAGTTTGTTTTGAAAAAGTGGAAGCCGGCGGAACAGCCGCATCATCATCACATCATATGAACTTATCCATGATGCAGGCTTTGGCCCAACAGCTTTATGGTAAAACCATTGAACTTTATTCCTGTGCCATTCCTGCTGTAAATTTTGAATTGGGAAACGAACTTTCTCCTCTAACAAAACAACACGCCGCAACGGCTGTTCAACTGCTGCAACAACAAATTACGCTGCTCAGCTATTAAAAACGTTCAATTCGTTTGATGATTTCACCCGTTGCTGTTTTAAGCTCAATCACCATCGGCATTTGTCCCATTGCATGAGTTGAACAGGACAGGCAGGGGTCATAGCAGCGAATAGCTGATTCAACACGGTTCAGCATTCCTTCTTTAATTGTTTCTCCTTTTACATATTGTTGAGCTACTTCTAAAATGGATCGGTTCATGGAAGGATTGTTTTGCCCGGTAGCAATCAATAAATTCACTTTGAGCAACTTTCCTGTGGCATCTGTTTTATAATGATGAAACAAAGTGCCACGTGGTGCTTCACTGCTGCCAATCCCTTCTTCATAGTTCCATCTGCCATGATGTTGTATATGCGAAGAGGTAACCTGCGGGTCGTTTAAAATACGTTCGGCATCTTCCACATCACTCAACGCCTCAATAAGCCTTGCATAGTGAAAATAGAATGTACCATGTACCGGTTTACCATTGTTGAGCTGTTGAAACAATTCGAATTCTTTTTGTGCCATTGGTGTACGCATACGGCTGCAAACATTCAACCGTGCTAATGGACCAACACGATAAATTCCTCTTTCAAAACCCAGCGGTTTATAGTATGGATATTTGAGATAGGACCAGTTTACAGAACGTTCTGCAATGTAGTTGAGATAATCAGCCGGTGAAACCTGGTCGTTCAAAAGTATCCCCTCTTCATTCATGAAACGGAGCTTCCCATCATACAGCTCATGTTCACCACCGGGCCCAACTGTACCAAGATATAATGTAGGGCTGGTGGCAAAACTGTTCACCATCTCACCATTCTCTTCATGAAATTTTTTGATGATGTTGATGCCCAATTGTACAGTTTGTAAAGCTTCCGGTATCCAGTCCAGTAATGCTTTTCTGTTTTCTTCTGTTAAGGGCATAGCCATGCCACCGGGCACAATACCCATAATGTGAATTTTCTTTCCGGTAATACGTTCGCTTATTTCCTGGCCAAACTTGCGCAAACGGATTCCTTTCACTGCCACATCCGGAAATTTTTCAGCAACACCCAATATATTTCGTTTAGCAGGATCGCTGTCATAACCCAATAAAAAATCAGGCGACGATAAATGAAAGAACGACAATGCATGTGATGAAAGATTTTGACCAATATGCATTAACCTTCTCAATAGGTTAGCAGTATAAGTTGGCTGAATACCCTGAATCATTTCACAGGCTTTTACACTGGCCAGTGTATGACTCGTGGGGCATATACCACAGATGCGGGGTGTTATAGTGGGCATTTCTGTGTACATGCGTCCTTCACAAAATTTTTCAAACCCACGAAACTCATTTACATGAAACAACGCATTGCTTACTTCACCGCTGTTATTTAATTCCAGTGTGATATTGGCGTGTCCTTCAATGCGAGTAACAGGTGATATAAATATTTTGCGCTTATCCATATTTCAATTTTTTAGCCCTGCTCAGGTTAGGAACACGATCATTCAATAATTCAAACAACACATAAAAAATGGCATCTGCATCGGGAGGGCATCCGGGCAGTACTACATCAACATCCACCACATCCTGCAAGGGCAATACTTTTTCATTCAATTGCAAAAGAGAAGGATGATGCGGCACTTCGCCTTTCTCATCATTACTGATGGCATTTACATAAGCCGTATCAAACACATCTTTTAAATGAAAATAGTTGCGCATGCCGGTAACATTGGTCATAACAGCACAATCGCCCAATGCAACCAATGTTTTGGCCTGCTTGCGTATATGCAGTAATTCTTTCAAATGCTCATCGCTTGTTACTGCGCCTTCAACTAATGCAATATCTATAGGTGGAATTTCTTTACCGTCAACTAATGGGCACTTTACAATATCTGCCAGCTTTGCAACATCCAGTATGCGTTCATCAATATCCAGCAAACTCATGTGGCAGCCCGAGCATCCGCCCAGCCAGATCGTTGCAATTTTTTTTCTTTCCATTTGTTACACATTTAGAGTTTCATCTTGCGCCGCTCTACCAGTTCATTGATCATTTCAGGTTTTTTATCCAGTTGCCCCTGTACAATAGCCTTCGGCCATATGGCGCCGGTAGGACAGGCATGTAAACATTTACCGCAGGAGGTACAGGTAACAGACTCGCCCCAGGGTGTATTGAAATCTGAAATGATGCGTACCTCGTGACCACGTCCCATCACATCCCAGTTATGAGCCCCTTCCACCTCATTGCATACACGTACACAACGGGTACACATGATGCAGCGGTTGTGATCCATTACATACCATGGATGCGATGTATCTACTTCACATTGCGGAAACAGATGCGGATAACGGATATGATCCATTTCCATTTTGTAACCCAGGTTTTGCAATTCACATTTTCCATTGGCCACACAAACCGCACAGGTATGATTACGTTCTGCAAAAAATAATTCAGTAGTAATGCGTTGATATTTTTTAATGTGCTCTGTTTCCGTTTGTATCACCATGTTCTCTGCAACTTTGGTTGTACAGGCAGGCATAAGTTTATTGAAGCCTTCAATTTCCACCAGGCATAAACGGCAGGCGCCAATATCACAGATGCCATCTAAATGACACATGGTGAGTATTTCAATATCGTTCAGCCTGCACAACTCCAAGATGGTTTGTGAAGGAAGCGCTTCCAGCTTTTTAGTATTTACAGTTACAGAAATCTTGTTCATTCCGCTGTTTTAATTGTTGTTCAATTAATGATGATGCAGCTTGGTTTCATATTCATTTCTGAAATGACGTAGTGTGCTCAATAGTGGGTTTGGAGCAGAAGCTCCTAAACCGCACAAACTGGTTTCTTTTACATAAAATGCCAGTTCTTCCAGACGATTCAAATCAATCACCGTTGCCTTTTCATCATAAATTTTCTGCAGCAGATCATGCATCATTTTCGTACCAACTCTGCAAGGCACACACTTACCACAACTTTCATCCATACAAAACTCCATGAAGTAACGGGCCACATCTACCATATCAGATTGTTCATCCATAATGATCAATCCGCCGGAACCCATAATAGAACCAAGGCTTACGAGAGATTCATAATCCATCTTTACATCCAGGTGTTCCGCAGGGATACAACCACCGGAAGGTCCACCCGTTTGTGCCGCTTTAAATGTTTTATTGTTTTGAATACCGCCACCTATTTCAAAAACAATTTCACGGAGCGTTGTACCCATTGGCACTTCAATTAAACCACTGTAATTTATTTTTCCGGCCAGTGCAAACACTTTGGTTCCTGCACTTTTAGCAGTACCGGTTTCACTGTACCACTCACCACCATCTAAAATAATCGGTGCAATGGCTGCAAATGTTTCTACATTGTTGATGAGTGTTGGTTTGCCCCACAAACCGCTTTCAGCAGGAAAAGGTGGGCGTGGTTTGGGTGTTCCTCTTTTTCCTTCAATGGAAGAGATGAGTGCCGTTTCTTCACCACATACAAAGGCACCGGCGCCGATGCGTACTTCTACATCAAATGAAAAGGCACTGCCCAGAATATTCTTACCAATCAAACCCGTTTTGGTTGCCTGTTTGATGGCGAGTTCAAAACGTTTAATGGCCAACGGGTATTCGCCACGTATATACGCATAACCTTTGCTGGCGCCAATGGCATAGCCGGCAATAGCCATGCTTTCCAATACACGGTGCGGATTTCCTTCCAGTACACTGCGGTCCATGAATGCACCGGGGTCACCTTCATCACCATTGCAGATCACATATTTCTGATCGCTTACATATTTATATACACTCTCCCATTTTAAACCGGTAGGATAACCGGCGCCACCACGTCCACGAATACGGCTGTGTTTTACTTCTGAAATCACTTCCTCCGGACTCATACGGAACAATGCTTTTTCCAACGCCTCATAACCACCGGCAGCCAGATAATCATCCAGACTTTCAGGATTGATTTCACCACAATCCTTCAAGGCTATTTTCAATTGCTTTTTGAAGAACGGATCTTCATCTGCTTTTACAAACGGTTTTTCTCTTGAATCAGCAAACAACAACAATTCTTCAATTGGTTTTTGTTCGATGAGTAGTTGTTGAACAACGGCTTCAATATTTTCACAGTTGATGTGCTGATGAATAATATTCTCCGGAAGATATTTTACCAATGGTCCCTGGTTACAGGGCCCCATGCATCCCGACGGAATCACTTCAATTTCCTGTTCCAGCCCTTTGGCTTTTACTTCATCCTGCAGTTTCTTTAACACCTCTTCAGCACCGGATGAAATACATCCTGCACCACAGCATACACAAACACGGTGTTTAAACTGCTGTTGTTTTTCTTTGGCCTTTTCGGCTATGGTATGCAGTTCCTGCCTGTTCATACGCCAGTTTTTTGGTGAATGGATGTTGCAATTTGTTCTTCGGTTATTTTGCCCATTACCTCATTATCAATGACCACAGCAGGCGCTAATCCGCATGCACCAATGCAACGGGCTACCTGCACACCCAGCTTTTCATCTTTACTCACCTGCCCCGGTTTTAAACCAAATTCCTGTTCAATTTTATTAAGTAAGGCCTGTGCTCCTTTTACATAACACGCAGTTCCGGTACATACCAAACAGGTATGTTCACCTTTTGATTTAAGAGAAAAGAAATGATAAAAAGTTACGGTTGAAAAAACACGGGATGGCGGCAGATGCAGTTCTTTGGCAATAAAAGAAAGCACATTCTTTGGTAAATATCCAAATGCATTTTGAGCGCTGTGCAATATTTCAATTAATGCGCCGGGCTGATAGTTTTCTTTTTTCATCTTGGCGGCCAGCAGCTTTACCCGTGGGTCAGTTTTTGATAGGGCTTCCTTCAGATGGGTTTCGGCATTCATAAATCATGGTTAAAGATTGTTCACTCAGATGTTCCGTTTGTAAAGAGAGAATTCCGGAAGAAACGAATGTATACTCTGTTAACCTTGATAAGAATGATGCCCATCATTCCAAAAGCCAACAGGAGTTTGCAAACAGCCGTTATTAAACTATTTTGAAAATTTTATATCATACAATCGGTTGAAAGAAGTACTTTTGTTCTTCATTTATTCATGACTATCGAAACAACATATCAAACTTTTATAATGGAAGCAGTTCAGCCCGTTTCTGTTTTTGTTGTTTTTTCCCCACGACCCCGACGTGGTTTCTGACAGGACGAGCCCTTCACCATGGCCCCTGTCAGTGAATCTTTCCCCCGGACTTTTTCTTTTCTGGATTGGTTATCCGCTTTTCAATAAGCATTTGAAACAATCATGAACAACGAGGAAATTATTATACGTGTAGCCAATAGTGGCGACATTCATTATGCTGAAACCATTACCATCGAAATGGAAGAAAGCGCCAAAGCACGTGGTACAGGTATCGCCAAACGCAGCCCGCAATACGTTGCTGATAAGATGAATGAAGGTAAAGCAGTGATTGCACATCACAATGATGGTACATGGATAGGCTTTTGTTATATTGAAACATGGAGCCATGGTGCTTTTGTAGCCAACAGTGGTTTAATTGTTTCGCCTGCTTACCGCAAAAGCGGAGTTGCCAAAAAGATCAAAGAAAAAATATTTCAACTGAGCAGACAATTGTATCCCGAAGCAAAAATTTTTGGTTTAACAACAGGTCTTGCTGTGATGAAAATAAATTCTGACTTAGGTTATGAACCTGTTACCTACAGCGAGCTGACACAGGATGAAGAATTTTGGGCCGGCTGTAAAAGTTGTGTGAATTATGATATTCTCATGAGTAAGGAGCGGAAGAACTGTATGTGCACAGCGATGTTGTATGACCCTGCAGATCATTACGAGCCTGAAGAAACCAAACAATTTTTTGAAGAAAATAAAAGTGGATTGGAGCGGCTCTTGCGTTTTAAAGAATGGAAATTTATTAAGGCACTACGACGAAAAGATAAAGAAGCTAATGGCGGCGGAGAAAATAAAACAAAGAAACTGCTGCATCATTTTTTTCATTTTTGATTTTGTGTAACTGACAGTTGTGTTGCTATTTTACTTCTGTTGCAATCGAAGATTAGTTTGCAAGCTTTTCTTTCGGTGAAAGAAAAGGGGAGAACCACTCTTTTACATTCTTAACTTTATTCAATTATAATATACATGTCAAACAAAATTGTACTCGGTTTTAGCGGTGGTCTTGATACCACTTATTGTGCAAAATATTTAAGTGATGATAAAGGATATGAAGTGCACAGCATCATCGTTAACACCGGCGGCTTCGATGAAGCAGAGTTGAAACGCATTGAATCACATGCATATAAGCTCGGTGTAAAAACACATACTACTGTTAATGCAGTAAAAGGGTATTATGACCGCATTATTAAATATTTAGTGTTTGGCAATTGCTTAAAGAATAATACCTATCCTCTAAGTGTGAGTGCGGAACGTTTGGTGCAGGCATTGCATATTGCTGAACACGCAAAGAAACTAACTGCATCTGCTGTTGCACATGGCAGCACCGGAGCGGGCAACGACCAGGTACGTTTTGATATGATTTTTAATATCATGCTGCCCGGCGTTGAAATCATTACTCCCATCCGTGATATGAAGCTGAGCCGTGAAGAAGAAATTTCGTATCTCAAAAGCAAAGGAGTGGAGATGAATTTTGAAAAAGCGGTATACAGCATCAACAAAGGATTGTGGGGCACCAGTGTGGGGGGTAAAGAAACACTCAACAGCAAAGGCTTGCTCCCTGAAGAAGCATGGCCAACACAGATGACAGCAACAACAAATGGTCAACTGGAATTAGGTTTTGAGAAAGGGGAATTGTACAGCGTTAATGGAAAACGATTCAGCCATCCTTCTGAAGCAATTGAAGAAGTACAAAAAATAGCCGGTCCATATGCTATTGGCAGAGATATTCATGTGGGCGATACCATCATTGGTATTAAAGGCCGTGTGGGTTTTGAAGCAGCTGCTCCCATGATCATTTTAAAAGCACACCATGCACTGGAAAAACATGTCCTCACCAAATGGCAATTACAATGGAAGGATACATTGGCACAGTTCTATGGTAACTGGATGCATGAAGGACAAATATTGGATCCTGTAATGCGAGATATTGAAGCGTATTTTGAAAACAGTCAGCAGAACGTAACGGGTACTGTGTTTGTACAACTTATGCCGTATCGTTTTATGATTGAAGGCATTGAAAGCAAGTTTGATTTAATGAGCAGTAAGTTTGGAAAGTATGGTGAAATGAACAGCGGTTATACAGGTGAAGATGTGAGAGGCTTCAGCACCATCTTCGGCAATCAAACAAGAATCTGGAATTCCGTTCAGGAAGAAAATAATAAGTGATGAGTACAAAAAAAATACAGGTGGGCATCATTGGCGGTGCCGGGTATACCGGTGGTGAGTTGATTCGTTTGCTCATCAATCATCCTTTTGCTGAAATCAAATTCATACACAGCAGAAGCAATGCCGGCAAATTGGTTTCAACTGTGCACCATGATTTGATAGGTGAAGAAATAAAGTTTGCTGCTGATCTCTCAAATGATATTGATATTTTGTTTTTGTGTTTGGGTCATGGGGAATCAAAAAAGTTTTTAACAGAAAACAAGATTTATGCGAACATAAAAGTGATTGATCTGGCCAATGATTTTCGTCTGCAACAAAACGCTTCGTTTGAAAACAGAAAGTTTGTATACGGTTTGCCTGAGTTGAACAGAGAACAGATTCAATCAGCAACTAACATAGCTAACCCGGGTTGTTTTGCCACAACGATTCAATTAGGACTATTACCGCTGGCAAAAGCAGGATTGCTCAAAGAAATTTATACAACAGGTATAACAGGAAGTACAGGAGCAGGGCAAAGTTTAGCAGCCACATCACATTTTAGCTGGCGGGCCAATAATATACAAGCCTATAAAACATTAACGCATCAGCATTTGGGTGAGATACACCAATCGTTGCAGCAGCTACAAGCAAGCTTTCCAAACTCCCCTTCAGGGGATGGGGGGGTAAATTTTGTACCGTGGAGAGGTGATTTCACGAGGGGCATCTTCATCAGCTCTCAGTTGCAGTGTGACAATAGTTTAAAAGAACTGCACGCTTTGTATGAAGATTTTTATAAAGAGCATCCGTTTACACATATCACCAAAGAGCCTGTGTTTTTAAAACAGGTGGTGAATACCAACAAGTGTGTGATACAATTGGAAAAAGTGGGAAAGCAATTGGTTGTTCATTCAGTAGCCGATAATTTATTGAAAGGCGCCAGTGGGCAGGCAGTACAAAATATGAACCTGATGTTTGGTATTGATGAAACAACAGGGCTAAAACTAAAAGGCAGCCCCCTCTAACTCCCCCCAAGGGGGAGGATTGAGACGCTGCTCTTTGTAATTAACTAAAAATAATAAACAACTAAAGCCCCTCCTCAGGAGGGGTTTGGGGAGGCAAATATGAATTTATTCGACGTATATCCAGTCAATAACATTACCATCTCCAAAGCCAAAGGCTCTTATGTGTGGGATGATAAAGGGGATCAGTACTTAGATATGTATGGAGGCCATGCTGTTATAAGCATCGGTCACACACATCCACACTGGGTAAAACGAATAGAAGAGCAGTTGTATCAAATTGCTTTTTATTCCAACTCTATTAAGATTCCTATTCAGCAACAACTGGCAGAAAAGCTGGGAAAAATAAGTGGCAAGGAAGACTATCAACTCTTTCTCTGTAACAGTGGTGCAGAAGCGAATGAAAATGCACTCAAACTCGCCAGCTTTCATAATGGCAGAAAAAAAGTAATTGCCTTTAGTAAAGCATTTCATGGCAGAACATCATTGGCAGTAAGTGCAACCGATAATAAAAATTACATCGCACCGGTTAATGAAACAGAGAATGTGATCTTTCTTTCTTTTAATGATGAAGAAGCATTACAAGAAACATTTGATACACAGGGCGATGAAATTTCATCGGTTATCATTGAAGGTATCCAGGGTGTTGGCGGTATTAATGTTGCTGAAAATTCTTTTCTCAAAAAGATACGCAGCTTATGTGATAAGCACGGAGCTGTGTATATAGCCGATAGTGTACAATGTGGCTACGGAAGAAGCGGCAAGTTTTTCAGTCATGATTATGCTGGCGTGAATGCAGATATTTATACAATGGCAAAAGGCATGGGTAATGGATTTCCCATTGGCGGTCTTATCATTGCACCGCATATCAAACCCAAACATTTTCAACTGGGCACTACGTTTGGAGGTAATCATCTCGCCTGTGCGGCTGCATTGGCTGTATTGGAAACAATGGATGAAGAAAAGCTGATGGGTAATGCAGTAATGATGGGGAAATATTTAAAAGAACAATTAGAGCAAATTGATGGAATAGAAAATGTAAGAGGCAGAGGATTAATGATTGGATTTGATGTACCCGATCGCTTGAAAGATTTAAAAAAGAATCTCCTTCTCAATCAAAAAATATTTACAGGTGAAGCAAAGCCAAATGTCATTCGCTTGCTCCCAAGTCTGGCGTTGAAGAAGAAAGATGCAGAGATGTTTATTGATTGTTTGAAAGAAGAAATTGAAAATATTAATAGTTAATTGTTTAAAATGAAACAATTCATCTCCGTTCATGATGTAAATAATATTGATGCATTGGTGCAAAAGGCGCTTGCATACAAGGCCAACCCCTTTGCCGATAAAGCATCAGGAGCAGGCAAACGTATAGGCTTGATTTTTTTAAATCCCAGTTTGCGTACACGCCTCAGCACACAAATTGCAGCTGAGAATTTGGGTATGCAACCCATCGTTTTCAACGTTGGCAGCGAAGGCTGGACATGGGAGTTTGAAGAAGAAGCCATCATGAGCGGTACAAGTGTGGAGCATGTGAAAGATGCCGCACCTATTCTGGGTAATTATTTTGATGTGTTAGCTATCCGTACATTTCCCGGACTAAAAATAAAAGATGATGATTACAGCGAAATGTTCATCAAACAATTCATTAAATATGCTGGCGTTCCCGTTGTAAGTTTGGAAAGCGCAACGCTGCATCCTCTCCAATCGCTAACTGATATTATTACAATAATAGAAAGGTGGCCAATAAAACATTTGTCAAATAGCGCAACTCCATTATGGGAAGCAAAGAAAAAACCAAAAGTTGTTTTAACCTGGGCTCCGCACATCAAACCACTTCCTCAATGTGTTGCTAATAGTTTTGCGCAATGGATCAACGCATGGGATAAAACTGAGTTTGTAATTACGCATCCGCAGGATTATGAGCTGGATGAGCAGTTTACAAAAGGCGCAACCATTACACACAACCAGGACGAAGCTTTGAAAGGAGCAGATTTTGTGTATGTAAAAAACTGGAGTACTTATACTGACTACGGAAAAATTTATTGCAACGATCCGGAATGGATGCTCACAGAGGATAAATTAAAGAATACAAATAATGCACGCATCATGCATTGTTTACCGGTAAGACGAAATGTGGAGTTAAGTGATGAGGTACTGGACAGCCAGCACAGTATTGTAACACAGCAGGCAAGCAATCGTGTTTGGGCAGCACAGGCCGTTTTAAGTGAAATACTAAAAGCAAATGGATAAACTAATCGTTGTTAAGATTGGAGGGAATATTATAGATGATGAAGCCAAGCTTTCATCATTCCTGCAATCATTTGCTTTACTGGAAGCGAAAAAAATATTGGTACACGGTGGTGGTAAACTTGCAACAAGAATAGCTGAAGCAATGGGCATTCAGCAACAGATGGTTGATGGAAGAAGAATAACTGATGCAGAAACATTGAAGATTGTAACGATGGTGTATGCAGGATTCATCAATAAAAACATTGTAGCCCAACTGCAATCGTTCAATTGTAATGCTACTGGTTTAAGTGGTGCAGATGGCAATGTTATAAAAGCCCATAAACGTTCTGCCGCTATTGATTATGGATTCGTGGGTGATATAGATGAAGTGAACATCGAGCTGTTACACACACTTTTACAGATCAACGAAGCTCTTGTGCTGGCACCTATTACGCATGATGGTAACGGGCAATTGCTCAACACCAATGCTGATACAATTGCACAGGAAGTTGCTAAGGCAATGAGTAAATTATTTGATGTGGATCTTATTTACAGTTTTGAAAAAGCAGGTGTGTTGCTGGATGTGAATGATGATGCTTCTGTCGTTCCGCTCATCAACCCGGTAAAATATGAACAGCTAAAAGCTCAGGGTAAAATTTTTGCAGGCATGCTGCCTAAATTAGATAATGCTTTTGCTGCAGTATTCAGTGGTGTACATAAAGTGATGATTGGCAAAGCAGAAGAACTGCATGAACTGGTGCAAGGAAAAAAAGGAACAACCATTATAAATGAGTGAGCAAGTAAACATACTGTATGTTGAAGCTGTTGAATTGTTGAAACAACTCATCAGTACGCCTTCCTTCAGCAAAGAAGAAAGTGATACTGCTGCTATTATTGGAAAGTTTTTTGCACACAAAGGAATAGCCGCCAGCAGGGTAGGCAATAACATCTTTGCGGTAAACAAATACTTTGATGAAAGCAAGCCCACCATTCTGCTCAACTCACATCACGATACAGTTAAACCCAATAAAGGATATACACTCAACCCATTTGAACCAATTGAGAAAGATGGAAAACTCTTTGGACTTGGAAGTAATGATGCGGGTGGATGTTTAGTTTCATTGATCGCTGGATTTCTGCATTTTTATCCGCAGGAAAACTTAAAATACAATATTGCAATTGCTGCAACGGCTGAAGAAGAAATAAGTGGTACAGGTGGTATTGAAATGACTTTGCCTCATTTACCAAAGATTCATTGTGCAATTGTTGGCGAACCTACAAAAATGCAAATGGCTGTTGCTGAAAGAGGTTTAATGGTGCTGGATTGTGTTGTACAAGGAAAAGCTGGTCATGCAGCACGCAATGAAGGTGAGAATGCGTTGTATAAAGCGATGAAGGATATTGAGTGGTTTAAAAGCTACAGCTTTGAAAAAAACAGTGAACTACTGGGACCCTGTAAGTTTACGGTTACATCTATTGAAACAGAAAATAAGCAGCACAATGTTGTACCTGCACAATGTAAGTTTGTTGTAGATGTGCGTGTGAATGAATTATACAGTTTTGAAGAGTTACTCCAAATCATCAAAGACAATGTGCAGGGCGAAATTACTCCACGCAGTACACGATTAAAATCAACAAACATTCCATTGGATCATCCTTTGGTAAAAGCAGGAACGGAATTGGGAAGAGCCTGTTATGGTTCACCTACTACAAGTGATAAAGCATTGATGCCCTTCCCGGCTTTGAAAATGGGCCCCGGCGATAGCGCAAGAAGCCATACCGCAGATGAGTTTATTTTTCTGAGCGAAATAAAAGAGGGAATTGAATTGTATATACAGTTATTAGAAAGAGTCTTATAATAATTGTTACAAGTTTCTGGTTACAGGTTGCAAGTAAATAATTTAAACAGTATGAAAAGTTATAGAGAACTTGAAGTTTATAAAGAATCAAAGCAACTTGCATTTGAAATTCACAAAATGAGCTTGTTGCTTCCAAAGTTTGAGTTATATGAAGAAGGTAGTCAAATCAGGCGTTCCTCGAAAGCTGTAACTTCAATGATTGTTGAAGGATATGGCAGAAAAAGATATAAGCAGGATTTTATTAAACACCTTATTTATGCACAGGCAGAGTGTGACGAGACAATTGTTCATCTTGATTTTCTGTATGAAACGGAGTCTTTGAAAGATAAAACACTTTATACCAGCTTACTTGACAGGTATGTCATTTTGAGCAAGAAGATTAATAATTTTATTCAATGGGTTGACGATAATTGGAACTATTTCCCCAACTCGGAGGGTAATAACCAGTAACCTGAAACCAGTAACCAGCAACAAAACAATGAAACTCTGGCAAAAAGAAAACACGTCCACTTCACAGCTTGTAGAACAATTTACAGTTGGTCGTGACAAAGAGTTTGATCTGATTCTTGCAAAATATGATGTACAAGGCTCCATTGCACATGTAACCATGCTCGGTGAAGTTGGTTTGATGACTAAAGAAGAAGCAACACAAGCCATTAAAGGATTAAATGAAATTTTACAAACAATTGAACTGGGCTCTTTTATTATAGAAGAAGGTGTAGAAGATGTTCACTCACAGGTAGAAAAGCTCCTCATCGAAAAAATAGGAGATGCCGGAAAAAAAATTCACAGCGGCCGGAGCCGTAACGACCAGGTGGCTGTTGATATTAAATTATACCTCCGTGCAGAGATCAGCACTATAAAAGATGAAGTTAAAAAGCTGTTTGATCTGCTCATCAACAAAAGTGAAGAACATAAAGATAAACTCATCCCCGGGTATACGCATCTGCAAATAGCCATGCCTTCATCTGCAGGTTTATGGTTGGGCGCTTATGCAGAAAGTTTGGTAGATGATCTGGAACTGCTGGCAGCTGCTTATCATATCGTCAACAAAAATCCTTTAGGCAGTGGTGCCGGCTATGGCTCATCATTTCCTTTAAACCGAAAAAGAACAACTCATCTTTTAAATTTTGCAACCCTCAACTGGAACAGTGTCTATGCACAAATGACGAGAGGTAAAGCTGAAAAAGCCACCGCCATCGGAATCAGTTCCATTGCAGCAACTTTGAGCAAACTATCAATGGATTGCTGTTTGTATATGAATCAAAATTTCGGTTTCATTTCTTTCCCTGATGAATTAACAACAGGCAGCAGTATCATGCCGCATAAAAAAAATCCGGATGTGTTTGAATTGATCCGTGCCAAGTGTAACCGTATGCAAGCCATTCCCAATGAACTTACATTACTGTTGAACAATTTACCAAGCGGCTATCATAGAGATTTACAACTCACAAAAGAAATTCTCTTTCCTGTCATTGAAGAAATAAAAGCTTGCCTGCAGTTGATGCAGCTGATGCTGCAAAACATCAGCATCAAAGAAAACATCTTGACGGATGAAAAATATCAATACCTGTTTAGTGTGGAAGCTGTGAATGAACTGGTGAATAAAGGTGTTCCGTTCCGTGAAGCCTACCAGCAGGTTGGTAATGCTATCAATAAAGGTGAGTTCAGGTACGATCTTCAGCAATTGCATCATACACATGAAGGAAGCATCGGCAATTTGTGTAATGATGAAATAAAAAATGAAATGCAGAATGTGTTGAGAAAATTTGAAGCTTAGTACCTGATATTTTTTTCGGTAGGCCTTATCTCTTCATCCTTTTCTTTGTCATACACCCTTACATAAACTGACCATTGGAAATTAATATACTCAGCCACCAGGTCCACAACAAGATGTTTAAAAACATCATCTGAACCACCCATTCTGAACTGATTGCTTACAAGACGGAGTTCACCATCGGGCGCTGTATAGTCAGATACCGGTATTAAGTTTCGGAGATTCGGTTTGCTGATCAGCGTTTTACCGGAAATATCATTGTAGAAAGCTTTGTATTGCCGTTTCAGCAGGTTGATATTTTCTGTTTCAAACAAACGGCATTCCCACACCCAGCTTTTATATTTTTGATTGGAAAAGGCAATCAGCTTTGTTTCGATCGCATCTTTTACAATTACTTTACTTTCAAATTCTGCAGCATTTTCATCTTCAACCAATGCCGCTCCCCGTATTCCTGAAAAATGATTCGGAAATTCTTTTATTACCTGTTCCAGTTGCGGACGAAGAGTAGCTGTAACCTGTTTGAGCTGCGAATAAGAGTGGAAAGACACACACAAGATGCTGAGAATAAAGACAGTAAGTTTTGAATACATGAATAATGGATTTGTGAACAAATTAAATTGTTTTTCCTGATTCACATAACAATTTGGAAAATTTATTAAAGGTTTACACTTATCATTTTCAAGTGAAAAAACAAGACTTTAACTATTGCAAAACACAGAATCAGCAATTATCTTTATAGCTCAAATCCAATAATTATGAAAACAGCTATCCGCAAAAGCTCTGCTGTAATTATTTCCTTTAAGCAAATTGTTCATCTCTTGATGGAGTCTTTTGAAAGCCCTCAGACGAGACAATTTAAGCGTTGGAAAAGCTACATTGGTGAATAACTACGAGAGCCAATCAAATTTTTGAAGCCATATACTGCAGGTGTGTGGCTTTTTTATTTCAGCAAATCCTCGGCAATTGTTCGCCTGTTAAGTAGTTCACTACTCTTCTTCCGCCAATTTTACTTTTCATCACCACTTTACCTTGATGTTCATTCACCACCTCACCAATAATTGCTGCATGTTCAAATCCTTGTTCACGCTTGAGCATTTCTAAATAAGCGTCAGCAATATCATTTTTTACTACAGCAATAAATAATCCTTCATTCGCTACATACAAAGGATCAAGCCCCAGCATTTCACAGGCGCCTTCCACTTGCTCATCAATGGGTATTGCTTTTTGATTTAAGGCGTATCCGAGTTGTGTTAAGCCCGCAACTTCATTCAATACACTGGCAACGCCTCCACGTGTCGGGTCACGCATAAAATGGATATCCATTCCAAATACATCGAGTAATTTTTGTGTGATATGGTTGAGGTTTTTTGTATCGCTTTCAATGGTTGTTTCAAATTCCAGACCCTTGCGTAAACTCATAATAGCAATACCATGTGCAGCAACGGGTCCGCTGATGACAATTTTATCTCCGGCTTCAATTCTTTTGTGATGAATCGATGCATTGGGATGAATGGTACCGATACCGCTGGTATTGATAAAGATTTGATCACCCTTTCCCTTTTCAACAACTTTGGTATCGCCTGTTACAATTTGTACACCTGCTTTTTGTGCAGCAAATTTGATGCTTACCAATACTTCCCAGAATTTTTCAATAGGTAATCCTTCTTCTAAAATAAATGCCAATGATAGATACTTAGGCGATGCACCGCACATAGCTAAATCATTCACCGTACCATTTACCGCCAGATCACCAATATCACCACCGGGAAAAAAGATAGGACTTATTACATAACTGTCTGTACTGAACGCCACTCTTCCATTCAACTCAAGCATTGCGCCATCATGTTGTTGCTCCAGCGAATCATTTTTTAAAATATCAAACACACCGCTTTGTAATAAACGTTGTTGTAACAATCCACCACTGCCATGACCGAGGGTGATGATATCAAAGTCAAATTTTGGTAAGGGACATTCTAATTTCATACAGTAAATTCTTTTTCTTCTACGCCATGATAATGATAATACGCCGCACAAGCGCCTTCACTGCTTACCATGGGAGCACCTAATGGATGCTCAGGCTTACATTTTTTTCCAAAATGCGGACATTGCAAAGGTTTTTTTAATCCTTTCATGATCTCACCGCTGATGCATTCGTTGTTTCCGTTAACAGCAGTTTCACCCAGATTGAATTTTACTCTTGCATTGTATTGTTTGTAATGCTCATTCACTTCATAACCACTCATGGGTATTTCACCAATACCACGCCAGCTTCTGTCGCTGATGTCAAATACTTCATGAATCGTTTCCTGCGCCATACGGTTTCCTTCACGTTGCACACTCCGTGCATATTGATTTTCTGTTTTGTACTCACCCTTCTCTAATTGATGAACAGCCATGAGAATGCCTTGCAATAAATCAACGGGTTCAAAACCTGTTACTACGATTGGCGTTTTATATTTTTCTGCAATGGGATAATATTCATCCATGCCCATGATGGTACAAACATGACCGGCAGCAAGGAATGCATCTATCTTATTTTCTTTATCACTCAATATAGCTTCCATGGCAGGAGGTACTAAAACATGCGAAGCAAGAATGCTGTAATTCTTCACACCCATTTTATCTGCATGTACCACACTCAACGCATTGGCAGGTGCGGTGGTTTCAAAGCCAACTGCAAAGAACACCACTTCTTTAGTTGGATTTTGTTTTGCCAATTCAACTGCTTCCAATGGTGAATATAAAATACGAACATCAGCACCGGCTGCTTTTGCTTCCAGCAAACTCTTTTTTGTGCCGGGCACCCGCAGCATATCACCAAATGAACAAAGAATGACATTTGGCTTTTCACTCAAAAAAATAGCTTCATCAATAATACCAATCGGTGTAACACAAACAGGACAACCGGGTCCATGTACCATAGTGATTTCTTTTGGTAACATATCTAAAATACCATTCTTCACCAGACTGTGTGTTTGACCACCGCATATCTCCATGATGGTCCATGCTTTTGTAGTAATACGTTTGATTTCATCAACATATTGATGAACCAATTCCGGGTCTCTGTATTCTGATAGAAATTTCATAGTTCAATGATTGAAGGAATGAGTAATTGAAGGATTGAATCAGGAAGACACAGACTTTCGTGCAGTTGATAAAACTTTCAATATCTCTTCGGCTTCTTTTTTTATAGTTATCAGTTTATCTGATTGATGTATTTCACTTTCTTTAGTTACTTCCATCCAAAAAACACTTTCATCAGCTTCTTCAACACAAATGCTCAGCTTTGAATGAAACTCCGCTTTTGATCTTGCCCTGCAAGCCGCTCTGTAGTTTGCTGCAACAGAAGTAACACTTCGTATTAACTGTCTGCCCACAATTCTTGCTTCTTCAGTTTTTGGAAAAGAGCAAAAGAGCTTAATAATTTCAACAGCATTTTTCTTTGTCCTTGCTTTAAACTTTTCAGCAAACTGGTTTTTTTCATAACTCATAACTTAATGTTTTAGATATTTACAAATAATTATAAACTCAAACATTAAATTACTCAATCCTTCAATCATTCTTTAACTCAAACCTTAATTTATTCAGTCCTTCATTCATTCAGTCCATCAGTCCTTATTTCTTCCACTTCACCCATCTGTTGCAGATAGCTGAATGTTTTATTGGCTTCTTCTTCATCCACTACACTAATAGCAACACCTACATGCACCAAAACATAATCATCAACCTTTGCTTCTGGTACCATGCACAGGTTTACTTCTTTCATAATACCTGCAAAAGAAACTTTTCCTGTACGGAAGGTTTCATCAAGCGCTCCTGTTATGGATACAATTTTTCCGGGAATGGCTAAACACATATTATTTGTTTTATGAAATCAAGACTTGCTTTTCATTTTTAATTAATTCTTTTTTCTTTAATTGTAAGTGCACATGCGCCAGTTGCCCAAAAGCAATACACTCGTCATTAGGCGATAACTGCTGATGGAAATACAACATATGATCATCTTTTAATTCTGTCTTCAGCAAATCAACCAACAATGCATTTTGAAACACGCCGCCACTGAAAGCAATTTTCTGTACAACTGCAGTGATAGCCAGTTGCTTTACAAGCTTTGCAAGTGATAGGTGCAGACTGTAAGCAATTTGTTCTTTAGCTATACCCTTCAGCAGATCTTCAGCTAATTGCTCAAGCAACGGTTTCCAGTAAATAATGTTTTTGAAAATCTTAAAGCCATACCATTCGTTACGTGGTTCTGCACATTGCAGGGCCAATGCCTCAAGTTTCATCGCAGCTTCACCTTCATAACTCATCACATCACACAGACCCAGCAATGATGCTGCACCATCCAGCAAACGGCCCATGCTTGAAGTAAACAACTGGGGTTGCTGGTAAAGCAATATGTTTTTATAATGTGTGCTTTCAGACCGTGTGAATTTATCAGTGAATAAATGCCGGAACTCTGCTTCAAAATGACAAAGTGATAATGCAGATAGCCGGGGTTCTCTAGACATCTTATCACCCATCAGTACAGGAAAATAATTAAAATATGCATAGCGGTTGATTTTATGATCACGCATCATAAAAAATTCTCCACCCCAAATGTTTCCATCATTACCATAACCTGTGCCATCCCGCACTACTCCAAGAATAGGTTCCTCTGTTTCAAGAAGATTGTTTTCTGCAAGTACGGCTGCAAAATGTGCTTCATGATGTTGTACTTCAATGAGTGGTAATGCTTCTGTTGCTGCATAATTTTTTGCAAATTCTGTTACATGATAGCCGGGATGTTTATCTGCTATTACTACATCTGCATCAAACTTTAATAAGCCGCTTAAATGATGAAGCGTTTGTTTATAGGATTGCTGTGCATCATAAGTTCCCTGGTCACCAAGGTATTGACTGATGTAACAATACGCTCCGCTCATCAACGCAAAATTTCCTTTGAGTTCTGCACCGGCAGCAAAAAGTTTGTAATTACTTTTAAACGGAACAGGAAAATAATTGGGCGCAAAGCCTCTTGAACGACGTATAAGAATAGCTTGCTTATGCTCAGTAGAAAATTGCAGAACACTGTCATCCTGAGGAACAACAATTTCACGATCGTAGGTCAAAACAAAATCAGCAATTTCTCCAAGGTATTCAAGTGCCTGATCATCTTTATAAATGATAGGTGAACCGCTGATATTTCCACTAGTAGCCACCATTGGTTTTTGCACAGCATCTGCTATCAATGCAAGCAATGGTGTATAAGGAAGCATCACTCCCAGCTTGTTAAGTGAAGGCGCAATCATTTCTTTGCTCAAACCACTGGGTAATTGTTCTTTCATGGTACAAAGCACAATAGGTGCCGCCATGCTTTGCAGTGCTTCTTTTTCTTTGGTAGAAAGATGAACATCACGCTCAGCAGTTTGCAGCGAAGGATATAAAACCGCAAATGGTTTTGCCGGCCGGTGCTTGCGTTCTCTTAAAGTTTTTATTGTTAAGAAGTTGGTGGCATCACACATCAGTAAATAACCACCAATACCTTTCACAGCTACAATATGTCCGTTTAAGAGTGCATCTTTTATCATAATGAGAATGCAATCGGCATCATTACAGATGTTTTCTCCTTCTTTGTTATAAAGATGCATGGATATACCGCAAACATCACAACTGTTAGTTTGGGAATAATATCTTCTGTGCAACGGGTTGTGATATTCTTTTTTGCATTGCCAGCACTGTTCATAGTCACTCATCGTGGTATTGAGTCGGTCATAAGGCAATGCATTGATACTGGAATAACGTGGACCGCATTCTGTACAGGTAATGAACGGATAATGATAACGACGGTTATTTTCATCAAACAATTCAGTGCGGCAGTGATCACACAAACCAAAATCAGGTGTCAACAGTAATTGTGGCGCTTGATGTTCTTCACTTTCAACAATTAAAAAATCATAAAATTGTTTAAGCTCTATTTGCAAAGCTTCATGATGTGTGATAACGGCGTTGATTGGAGAATGCTCAATAAGCGTATGATAGAAAGTCTTTAAGGCAGCTTCTTCGGCACTTGCATAAATGTGTACACCATTCGTGGTATTGCAAACAGTTCCTTTGATATTCATTTCCTGTGCCAAACGGTACACATGCGGACGAAAGCCTACGCCCTGCACCAATCCGCCGATATGAATATGCCATGTTTGCATTGTTGACCCGTATTGTCATTCCGAGGAACGAGGAATCTGTTCATGTTTTTTTAAAAGCTCAATGAGGTTACTGAAACAAAAACATTAATGATGTGCAAACTCTTTGCTTTCCACTTTTTGCTTCAACCAATTATACCACTCATTCAGCCCTTCACCTTTATAGGCACTCAGTTCAATAAACTCTATTTTAGGATTTACCTTTTGTGCATTTTCTTTAAACTGCGCCACATTAAATGGCACATACGGCAGTAAATCAATTTTGTTGATGATGCATAGTTGTGAGCTATGAAACATATCCGGATATTTCAACGGCTTATCGTCACCTTCTGTAACGGATGCAATTACCACACGCACGCCTTCTCCCAAATCAAACATAGCGGGACAAACCAGGTTGCCTACATTCTCAATAAACATGATCGACTCGTCTTTGGGTTTCATGTGTTGCAGCGCATGAAGTACCATGTGAGCATCCAGATGACAACCTTTACCGGTATTGATTTGCACAACAGGTGTACCTGTGGCATGAATCCGATCGGCATCATTACTGGTCTGCTGATCGCCTTCAATGACATAACTGCTGAGTATTCCCTTTGTATCAACTAATGTTTTTTCAAGCAGGGTTGTTTTACCAGAGCCTGGTGAACTCACTAAGTTTAGCGCAAGAATTTTCTTTGCTTCAAAATAGCCTCGGTTACGCTGGGCCAATAAATTATTTTGATACAATACATCCTGCTCAAGATTAATTTTTTTTCCGGCCTCAGGATGTGCATGATGGTGCTCATGCGCTGAATGATTTTCATGGGAGTGTTGTTCCATACCATGTATTGAAACAGAAGTTTCGCTATCGCATCCGCAAGTGGCACACATAATTAATGATTGAATTGGTTAATAAATGAAGGATTGAATTACGCAACTACCAAAGACTTCACTTTTAATTCTTTCCCTCTTTTGATTTCTATCAAATGCCCGTCACAAACCGGACAACTGTCATATAGGTTTTGCATGTGAAATTCAATAACGCAATCCATACACATACCCACACCCTCGATACGGTTTACCACACGGTCAGCATCTTTAAGCACGGAATCTTTAATGCCCTGCTCCCAAGCAAAATCAAAAGCCTGCATTTCCACTCCGCTTAACTCACCAATATCCAACTCAATTTCTTCTACAGCCTGCGCTTCTGCTTTTTGTGCCTGCTGTGTGGCAATGTCAACAATGCTCAGTACAATGCTCAGCTCGTGCATGATTAATTGTTTTCTTCTTCCTTGTTTTTAGCAAATGATTTACGACCCAACACGAATGCTACAAGTACCAACGCAGCCAGTGTAAATACAATGTGTTCTGGTTGAGTGAAATAATGTTTAATAGTAAAACCTTCATCATCACCATGACCCGGATGCGCCATTGTAATAAAAGGCAACATAGTGAGCAGGAGTGCAAAGAATCGTTTCATATCTTATAGTTTTAATTTTTTCATTTAGCGGAAGCATTGAACGTTCAAGACAAGACTCAACACATCACCAAATTTGAAGTTTCAATACTAAACGAACACAGGAACAACATCAATGAGCATGCTCATAAATTGTATTGACGAAAGTCATTTCAGTCAGTAAAACTCTTCTCAATCTTTAACCACTCTTTCATCTTAAATACTTGTCATATGACGAATCTTACCGAGCAGCGTATGCCCACTTATTATGAAGAGGCTGTACGCAAAGGATATTCCCGTAAAGATTTTTTAAAGTTTTGTACCATGATGGGCGCTTACCTGGGCCTTAATCAAAGTGGTCTGGCACAGGTAACAGAAGCCATGAAAACCAAACCACGGATGCCTGTTATCTGGCTGCATTTCCAGGAATGTACCTGCTGCAGTGAAAGTTTTATTCGTTCATCACATCCTCTCGTTGCTGATATGCTGCTTGATCAGATTTCACTGGACTATACAGAAACACTCATGGCCGCCAGTGGTCATCAGGCAGAAGCTGCCATGAAGAATACAATGGAAAAATATAAAGGCGAATACATATTATGTGTGGAAGGTAGTGTTCCAACAGATGCAGATGGTGTGTATTGCATGATTGGTGGAAAAACATCGATGCAGATATTAGAAGAAGCGGCAGCAGGTGCAAAAGCCATCATTGCCTGGGGCAGTTGTGCATGTAATGGATGTGTACAGGCAGCAGCACCGAATCCTACTTCAGCAACTCCTATTCATAAACTGGTAAAAGGAAAGCCAATTATTAAAGTGCCCGGTTGTCCGCCTATTGGTGAAGTTATGGCCGGTGTAATTGTACACGTAGTCACATTCGGACGTATTCCTGAACTTGACGGTATCGGTCGCCCGAAAGCATTTTACAGCAAACGTGTACATGATACCTGTTATCGTCGTCCGTTCTACGATGCGGGCTTGTTTGTAGAAACCTTTGATGATGAAAATGCGAAGAAGGGCTATTGTTTATATAAAGTAGGATGCAAAGGACCATCTACCTACAACGCATGTGGTGTTACAAAATGGAACGGCAGTACATCCTTCCCCATTCAAAGCGGGCATGGTTGCTTTGGTTGCAGTGAAGCCAACTTCTGGGATAACGGAAGAATATATGACCGTGCAGCTGCATTCCCCGGTTTTGGTATTGAAGCAACAGCTGATAAAGTTGGCAAGGTAGCATTGGGTGTAACTGCAGCAGCAGTTGTGGGCCATGCTATTATGACAAATGTGCGCAAGAGCAAACTCATCGGCACTTTGGAGAAAGAAGGAAAGCAGAGCGAAAAGGATCTGGAAAATATTTAATCATCATACACAAATTATTATATGAGCCAGCGTATAGTTGTTGACCCTATTACACGTATTGAGGGTCACCTCCGTGTGGAGGCCGATATAGAAAATGGAAAAATTAAAGATGCTTATAGCAGCGGAACCATGGTGCGTCTGTTGGAAGAAATTTTAAAAGGTCGTGATCCACGTGATGCATGGGCTTTTGTTGGACGTGTGTGCGGTGTATGTACTTCTGTACATTCTCTCACTTCTGTACGTGCGGTGGAAGATGCACTGGATATAACCATCCCTCCAAATGCAGAATTGGTACGTAACATTATGTTTTGTACACAGTACATGCATGATCATGTGGTGCACTTCTATCACCTCCATGCAATGGATTGGGTAGATGTTGTAGCTGCATTGAAAGCAGACCCTAAAAAAACAAGTGAAATTGCTCAAAGCATTTCCAATTGGCCCAAAAGCAGCCCCGGTTATTTCAGCGACCTTCAAAAACGTATTCAAAAATTTGTAGAGAGCGGACAGCTCGGCATTTTTGCCAATGGCTATTGGGGTCATCCTGCCTACAAACTTCCGGCAGAAGTGAATTTAATTGGACTGGCACACTATCTCGAAGCATTGGAATGGCAGAAAGAAATAGTAAAGATCCATGCCATCTTCGGCGGTAAGAATCCGCATCCCAACTATCTCGTTGGTGGTATGGCTTGTGCCATTGGTATTGATGATGTAAGCGGTATTAACGCTGAACGTTTAGCCATTGTAAAACAACAATTGGAAAATGCGAAAACATTTATTGAGCAGGTGTACATTCCTGACCTGATGGCCATTGCTTCTTTCTATAAAGATTGGGGTGCTATTGGAGGTGGTCTTGGAAGCTATATGGTGTATGGCGATTTGGGTGTAAACGGTTACCGTGATACAGCATCTTATAAATTCCCGGCTGGTGTTATACTCAATAAAGATATTTCCAAAGTGTATGATGTGGATTTACGTAAAGATGATGAAGTGCAGGAGTTTGTTACCCACAGTTGGTATGAATATTCAGTTGGTAATGAAAAAGGATTGCATCCGTGGAAAGGTGAAAGCAAAGTAAAATATACAGGACCTAAACCACCATTTGAACATTTAAATACCAATGAAAAATACAGCTATCTAAAAACACCCAGGTGGAAAGGAAATCCTGTTGAAGTAGGTCCGCTGGCAAGAATGCTGGTGGGTTATGCAAGAGGAAGAGAAGACTTTAAAGCAGTTGTTGATAAGGCATTAACTGACTTACAGGTACCCGTAACAGCACTCTTCTCTACATTGGGCCGCACTGCTGCACGTGGATTGGAATCTTTGCTTGTTAAAGACTGGGCGCTTGAATTTTATAATAAGCTTATTGAAAATATTAAGAACGGTGATACCCGCATGGCAGCAATGGAAAAATTTGAGCCATCTAAATGGCCTGATCAAGCAATCGGCGTTGGACATAGCGAAGCGCCACGTGGTGCATTGGCACACTGGATCAATATTGACAAAGGAAAAATTGCCAATTATCAATTAGTGGTACCAACCACATGGAACGCTTCACCACGTGATCCCAATGGTAAACAAAGTGCTTATGAAGCGGCATTGATGGATACTCCTGTGCATGATCCCCAACAACCACTGGAGATCATACGTACCATTCACTCATTTGATCCATGTTTGGCTTGTGCTGTGCATTTGTATGATGAACATGGTAAGCACATTAACAGGGTAAGTGTGTTGGGAGATTGATCAACCGTTAAATGAATAACAATGGCAACTCAAATAATTTCAAAAAAAGTACACAAACTGCGCCGTGTATATGTATGGGAGTTACCCGTTCGCATTTATCACTGGCTGAATGCTTTGGTGATTCTTGCATTGATTGTAACAGGATTTTACATCGGTAATCCGCTGGCTGTCATCAGCAGTAAAGAAGCCAACAGTATGTTTACGATGGGATGGATAAAAACCATCCACTTCATTGCAGCGTACCTTTTCTTCTTTAATTTTTTATTCCGCATTTACTGGGGATTTGTGGGTAACAAATATGCTGACTGGAAAAACTTCATTCCCACAAATAAAAAATATTTTAAAGAAATGTGGCAGGTGCTGAAGATGGATATTCTGATGCTTCGTGGTAAAGAACACATGGCTGTGGGTCATAATGCTGTAGCAGGTTTTACCTATTTCTTCACCTTCATTTTGTTTCTCATTCAATGTTTAACCGGGTTTGGTTTATATGCCGCCATGAGTGATTTCTGGTTTGCAAAACTGTTTACATGGGTTCCTTATTTGTTTGGTGGCGATATTTTATTAAGACAGGTACATCACTGGACAATGTGGTTTTTTATTTTGTTTACAGTAGTGCACGTTTACTTAGTGTTTTATCATGACTATGTGGAAGGAAGAGGTGAAGTATCAAGCATGTTCGGTGGTTGGAAGTTTATTGAAGAAGAAGTATTTGATAAAGCAAAGGCACAAAAAGAAACTATGACGAAAGTAGCAGAGAAGAAAGATGAAATAATTATGGAAGCAAAAACAGCAACATCATCATGAATGACAAAAAAGATATTTTAATTCTGGGCATTGGCAATTATTTGATGGCCGATGAAGGCGTAGGCGTGCATACTGCAAATGCGATAGTACAAATGGAATTGCCTGATGGTGTAGATGTGCTGGATGGCGGTACAGGAGGTTTTCATTTACTGGAATATTTTGAACAGTATGAAGATGTGATTTTGATTGATGCCACACTCGATGAAAGAGAGCCGGGTACCTTTCGATTGATCAAACCCAAATTTGCTTCTGATTTTCCGCAAGCTATGAGTACGCATGATATTGGTCTGAAAGACTTAGTGGGCGCCTTGCAATTGCTGGACCGAATGCCACGTATTCATTTGTATGTGGTGAGCATTGAAAGTATTCAGGAGCAGGGCATTGAATTAACCCCCTCAATAGAAAAAACAGTTCCTTATTTGAGTGATGAAATATTGTATTTGGTAAAACAGATACAGAAAAAGAAAATGGCAGTGGCATAAACGCATCAATCTTTGCCGCTGTGCTTTAATTTACATTCTTTTGATTTAAATCAAGCCCTTTATAAAATCCCAGATCTTCATTCGTCATTAATTTAGTAAGCAGGGCAATTTGTCCTGTGTGGTAAGAATAATGTTCCGTGATATGAAGGATGATGGCAATGCCGTTTTTCTCAAAACCCTGAACCGTTCTTGTCTTAAGCAAAGAGTCCTCATCATGTATTTGAATTTCCTCAATAACACTGTGTACAACGGATGAAAGTTTTTTATACAGTTCATCTTTTGTATATCCGCTTTTTGCAGAAAACTCTTTATCTCTTTCTCTCCAATCGGCTTTCCCGCCCAATGAGGATAATACATACTGTGTCATATTACCACAGAGGTGTAAGATCAGATTGGCAATGGAGTTGGATGCTTCATTTGGTTTTTGCCACACTTGTTCTTCGCTCAATAAATCCAGACATATTTTTACACGCTTGGTGTATTCATTCAAATGCCGGATGCAATCTTTAATGAATTCTTTTTTAATCTTTTCCATTTTTAATCTTTTTTGCCGCAGAGTTACTCTGCGGATTACTCCTTATCTCTTGTTCTCTGCGGTTGGCATTTATTTCTTTAACAAAAACAACAAAGGAATATCTAATCGGTTCCGCCAGGCATTTTCACTATGTTCTTCACCCGGAAAATATTTTGTCATCCAGTTCTTTGAAGTAAATCCTTTTTCTTTCATCACCTCATCTGCCATCTTTTGTAAAGGCGGATACAATGCATCCAAAGTTGCATCGCCATAATCAAAATAAATTTTATGGGTATCAGGCGAAGGCAAATGATTTCGCAGATAATTCATAAAAGCGGCAGGTATCGAATTATTTTGTACTGTAAATATTCCTGGCCAGTGCGTACTCAAACAGGCAGCGCCACCAAATACATCAGGGTATTCGCAAATGGCGTACATGCTGATGAGCCCGCCCATACTGCTGCCGGCAATAAATGTATTGACTCTGTCTGTTTTGGTTGAATAGGTTTTATCAATAAACGGTTTCAGCTCTGTTACTAAAAATTTCAAATACAAATCAGAATGTACTTTTTCACCTTGAAACGCAATTTGTCCGTTGGGCCGCTTGGCATCATACAGTGTATCCTGTTCATATTTTGATAAACTTTCAAACGGCTTCTGCGGAAAATAATCTGTGTGACGATACTTACCTCCGTTCCAAACACCAACTACAATCACATCTTTAATCTTTTTCTCTTTCATTAAACGGGTTATCGTTTCATCTACACCCCATTCCTGTTTGTTCCAGTTAATGGATGAATCATACAGCATCTGCCCGTCGTGCATATACAACACAGCGTATTTCTTTTTAGGTGAATAACCTTCAGGCAGCCACACATCTACATTGCGTGCCGTTACAAACTGTGAAGGAAAGCTATCATGACGGATGATTTTGCCTAAAGAGGGTACAGGCAGTTGTGCCATCAACGGAACAGAAATAAAGAAGCTACAAACTATCAAATAAAATCTCATCAGTTCTACTTTTTACACAAGTTCTGAATTTCATACCAATAAAAAAAGCGGCCCATAACGGGCCGCTCTTTATAACATGTAATTGTGCTTTACTTTTTCACTTCCTTACCATCTGCATCCAGTTCCACAATTTCATAGCCCATCTTTTGCAGACCGGGTAAAATTTTAGCTTTATCACCTACCAGCAGAATATTCATTTTATCAAGATTCAGCCACTTCTTAGCTAAGGCATTGATTTCTTCTGCTTTCATATTCTTTAAAATAGTTGTTTGCTCTTCTGTAAAATTAGCGGGCAGATTGTATTCCAGAATACGGCCAATGAAACCTGCTTTCTGGAAACCTGTTTCATAACGCAGTGCATCACGCTGACCGATTGCACTTTTCATAAACTCCATTTCATCAGCAGTAATACCATTGCTCACATAGCCTTTGAAAATATTCAGTAACTCAGCTAAGGCACTGTCAGTAGCTTCTGCTTTAATGCCACTGCTGAATTCAAAAGAACCCGTATAAGCATCACCATCAAAACCGCAACGGGCACCATAGGTCCAGCCTTTATCTTCACGCAGGCTTAAATTAACACGACTGTTAAAGGCGCCACCCAGCGGGTAGTTCATCAAGCCTGCTTTATAAAATTCACCGGTGGCATCATATTGTAAATTGGTAACGGCACCAACTCTGAATTCAGTTTGTGCTGCCTTAGGCACGTTCACAAGGTAGATCTTTGTTTTTTCAATCGCAGGGGCTGCAGCAGGCGCAGGGATGTTGATTTTTTTATTAGGCAGTTTGTTAAGAAAAGAAAGCTTGGGCAGGATTTCACTTTCAGTAATATCACCCACCACAACTACCTTCACTCCCTGGGAAGTCATATAGTTATCATAGTAGTTCTGAATGTCTTCCAGTTTCAGATTCTTAACAGTCGTTTCATTTCCATCACCACTGATTCCTAAAATACTGTTGCCGTAATTGATTTTTGCAAATACAACATCAGCAATAGCTGCGGGTTGTGATTTTTGCTGCTTAAATCCTTCAATGGCCTGGTTTTTTAAACGCTTAAAGGCATCATCTGTAAACTTAGGCATCAGCATACGCTCTTCCAGTAACGCCAGTGTTGCATCTAAATTCTTTTTGAGCGTCTGTACCTGGAAGGTGATGCCATCTGTTCCGCTGAACACACTTACATTACTTCCCAGCTTTTGCATAGCACGGCTCATCGCTTCTGCACTTCTGTTCTTTGTGTCTTCATTCATCATCGTTGCAAAGAAATCTGCAAGTCCTGCTTTATTTAAATCATTACCCTGCAGCATATGACCACCGGGTATTTTAACGGATAAAGTAACAGTAGGCAATTCTGTGTTTTGAGCACCAATGATAGAAACACCATTATCCACCTTCTTGGTCCAGTAGGCAGGAACTTTTACAATGGGATTGGCTCCGTTGCCGGGCATTTTACTTCTATCGAATTTATCTTTTGCTTTAAAATATTTCAAACCTGCATAACCATAATCGGGAGCAACGTATTTACTCTTATCGATCACATAGTTATCTTCTGCTACAATATTTTTTTCCTGTCCTTTAGGTACAATGCTCAATGTAACTCCATGTGCATTCTTGATGTATTGAAAATATACACGCTGTACATCTTCTTTGGTTACACTCCGGTACATCTCTAAAAACTGACCAATTTGATTGGGCTTACCGGTAAAAGTTTGCAGTGCGGCTAATTGAGATACTTTACCGCTCACACTTTGTAAACTGTTTACAAGTTGTGCTTCAATACCTCCTTTAAAGCGTTCAATATCTTCATCCGTTACACCACGTACTTCAAAACTATCTAATGCCTGTTTGAATAATGAGTAAGCATTTGACAGTGGTTTACCGGGCATAGGCACAATGGTAAAAACAAATTCACCACTCAGCTCGCTTAATTGGCTGCCCGCACTTGCCTGCAAGGCCAATTGTTTTTTGGTAAGCTGCTGATACAACACAGAATTGTTTCCCTGTCCTAAGATTTGAGCCAAACATGCAAGCGCTGCCATATCCTTATGATAATTGGGAACGGTAGCATAGGTCTTTAACATGATAGGAATGCGTGCATAATTATCAACATAAGAAACAAAACGTGTCTTATCAACTTTTGGAACCATCGGCGGCATTTTATTCACCTGCGGACCACGGGGAATAGAACCAAAATATTTTTCAACCAGTTTGATCACTTCTTTAGGAGTTACATCACCACCTACAGTTACCGTAGCATTGTTGGGCCCATACCAACGCAGGAAAAAGTTTTTCAGATCATCCACATTCACACGGTCAAGATCTTCTACATAACCGATGGTTAACCAGCTGTACGGGTGACCATACGGATACATGTTCTTGGCCAGGTATTCCTGTGCTAAACCATAAGGACGGTTATCATAATTCTGTCCACGTTCATTTTTTACGGTAGCACGCTGTACTTCAAATTTCTTTTGCGTTACCGCATCTAATAAAAAGCCCATACGGTCTGCTTCCAGCCACAACATTTTTTCCAATTGGTTGCTGGGCACTGTTTCAAAATAATTGGTACGGTCACGGTTCGTTGTTCCGTTGAGTGTACCACCGGCGGCCGTTACTGTTTTAAAATGTTGTTCATCGGCTACGTTATCACTTCCCTGGAACATCATGTGCTCAAAGAAATGCGCAAAACCACTCTTACCGATTTCCTCACGGGCACTGCCCACATGATAGGTAACATCCACATGAACCAGTGGATCACTATGATCTTCGTGAATGATGAGCGTTAATCCATTGGGCAATACATATTTTTCATACGGTATTACCAGTTCGTTGCCTTTGCGAACAACTTTTTCAACCAGCTTTGTTTGTGCAAACGCACTGCTGCACAAAACAACAAAAGCAATCAAAAGTGTTTGAATCTTCATACAGTAAATTAATTTTTAGTAGTGGCGAATGTAGTAAATGGAGTAACACTTCAAGGTGCCGTTTGTTGAAAAAAGAAAGATTTGATAAAGAAATTTCGGGCTGTAAGCTGTTGTACAACCACTGGCTATTACCACCGCCCGCCTGCAATCTTTTTGTGGCTCTTCAAAAAAGCCCGCTCACACAAAAAGGATTTCCGGCTAAGCGGTGCAGCCCTTCATCCGGGTAATAACCGGCAGCAAAAAGCCTCCGCAGGTGATACATCCCGCAGAGGCTTTAACAGAAAGCTGTAAACATCTTACGCAGCCTTCATCATAATATCTGTTTTCTTCTTCGCTATCAAATGCTGCCAGGCCCACATAATGGTAAAACTGGGAATAAAATCTGTCCATGGCAACAACTCTTCAATAAAGTTGAAAACGCCACCAAAAGCGCCTTTCCAACCACCAAAGGTTTTGAAAAAGATTATGGCTGAAAGGGGAGCCCAGATAATATCGCCAAACTCACCCAAAAATGGTACAGCGTAAGTGGCATAACCAATCGCATCCATCAGCAGGCAAAAGAGAAGTGAAGATTGAAGTTTGTTCATTTTACAATGTTGTTTTAGCAACGGTAAAGAGATTACAAATTTGATTCCATAGTTGCATGCATGAACAGCTGCATTTAAAACGGATCGGCTTTTTTTGAAAACAGGAGTGGCAGTGTAAGGCCCAGCACCTCGTAATAAGGAATCTTCATCACCAGCACATCCATCATCAGGAATACACAAAAAAGCACCAACAGCAGGCGGTCATATTTTCTTGTAAAAAAGCCCACTATAAAAACAAGCTCTATGCCTGTGGCAGCAAGGTAGAGTAATCTGCCCGCTACCGGATGTTGAATCAGCCAATAGATAAAAGAAGCATACCATCCCTGAGCATCAGTAACCAATAAATCTTTATGCTGCTCCAGTAAGATGCCGCTCATCTGCATGGGTTCAAATACACCGCCCTGGTAAAACTTCCATAAGGCAGCAGAAAAAAAGAAGAACAGGAAAAAATAACGAAGCGCATGCATCCATAAATAAAAACCGGTAAGCCCAATGCTCATAAACAATACAGGTGTAAACAACCAGGCAGTATGACCCTCCGGCGAGTTAGTAGGAAAGACAGTATAACACCAGACATAAACTAAATTGATCAACAGCATCAGCCCTGCAATAACAGCAGCAGCTTTTACAGAACGGGTGAACACAAAAAAATAAATACCGGGCAGCAGGTAAAACAACAGATCCATACCAAGGGCGGCAGATGAATTATAGAGCAGCCATTGATGTATTCCTGTTTGTAAAAACATCCACAAAGAACCATCAAAATACGGACGGAAAGCAAAGGGCGTGTTTTGAAACAGCCACATACCGTTGATGAATTTGTAAATAGCTAAAGCATAAAATACAATCACAAAAAACAAGGTATAGCGTTTACGGTCTTCATGCGTAAACACAGGCGCTGTTTCCAATGCCGCTATTGTACTGTGAGTGTGCTGCCGTTCCATTTATAATTTCTGATGCGGAAAGAATCAATTTTTATTTCCAGTATTTTTTCAGCCAGTTGCTTCCATGCTTCCAGCCGTTTTTGCTGTGCAGCGGCGGAAGTATCCATTACATAATAAGAACGGTCAGGATGTAAACCTGCCATCCCCATAATCGGTTCTATGCGGTGCTGAAAAAAAGAATCATTAAACTGCGGGTTTACACCATAATCATAAGCAATAAGAATGCGGTTCCACTGGTGCAGGGTGTAATCATTATAATTTACAAGCGAACCTTTACTGTATATTTCAAGTACAGTATAAGCAGGTTTTATTTTGAATACAGCGGAGTACATACCAAAATTGTAAAATGGAGTAAACACACCTCTTGTAAAACTTACTGCCAACTGACAAACAAGAAACAAACCCGTAAGCCAGAAAATGAAGCGATTCTGCCTGTATGCTTTAACCGGAAAAAGAGAAGAAAAAACTTCCTGCTTCATACAGGTAAAAGTAACTCAAACAAGGTAATAATCATTGAAAACAGGATTGATTGATTTTAATAAACCGCCTGTGTATTTCAGCATCGCTTTGATTTAAAGGAACTCTTTTTTACTAACTTCACCCAAAACCAAAACCATGTTACGTCTGCTCACATTGTTACTTGCAGTTACTGTAAGTACTACTGCCATTGCCCAGCAAAATTATTTCTATCCCAACAGCGGAAGTTTTAATCCTTCCATTCCCACGCCGGAACAATTTTTAGGTTATGCCATTGGTGCGCAACACACAAGGCATGATAAGATTGTTGCCTACTTTCAAAAACTCGATGAGCTGAGCGATCGTATGACCACACGCATCATCGGTAAAACATTTGAACAAAGAGAGCAGATTACAGCAGTATTTACATCGCCGCAGAATCATGCACGTATTGAAGAAATACGCAAAGCACATCTTGCCGGACAAATCAATGGCAATACCGAAAATATTCCTTTAGTCATCCATCTGGGTTACAATGTTCACGGAAATGAACCCAGCAGCAGCGAAGCAGCCATGCTTACTGCCTATTATATTGTTGCCTCACAAAGTGAAGAAGCGACAAAGTGGATGAATGATATGGTAATTACGATGGACCCCGTGATTAACCCGGATGGCAGAGACCGTCATACCCATTGGGCTAATATGCACAAAGCAGAACCACCTGTAGCCGATCCATTGGACAGAGAACATACAGAAATATGGCCTAGCGGTCGTTTTAATCATTATTGGTTTGATCTCAACCGTGATTGGTTCTTAGGCACCTTTCCTGAAACAAGAAACCGCATCAACTTCTTTCATCACTGGCGCCCTTACATTCAAACAGATCATCATGAAATGGGCACGAACTCCACTTTCTATTTTGATCCCGGTGAAGATGCGAGCAACAATCCCATAGTGCCCGACTTTTTATACAAAACTATTTATCCGTTATATGCACAATACTTTGCAAATGCAACTGATAAAATCGGTTCCATGTATTTTACCAAAGAAGCTTATGATAAATTATATCCCGGCTATGGCAGCAGTTATATTAACTTCTACGGTGGCGCCGGATTTTTATTTGAGCAGGCCAGCAGTAGGGGTCATGTGCAGGAAACGCCTACCATTCCAATAACATTTGCATTTACCATCCGTAATCAGTTTACCGCATCACTTACCACCATCAGAGCATCGCTGGCAGAAAAAGCACAATTGCTTAAAATGCGTAAGCTGTTTTATCAAACATCCAAAGCACAGGCAGCAGCATCACCTGTTAAAGGTTATTTGTTTGGCGATGTAAAAGATGCTGCACGTACCAAAGCTTTTGTTGATATGTTGTTGCTGCATGATATAGAAGTGTATGAGAGTGGCAAACAGTTTTATGTGCCAACAGATCAGGATAATTACATTATGGTTCGTTCGGTTTTTGAAAAAGCAATTACGTATATCGACAGTTCTTTTTATGATGCTTCTGCATGGAGCCTGGTACACGCCTATAATCTTCCATACACAGAAGTAAAAACACTGTTGCCTAAAACAAATCGTGTTACCAATCTAAAAGCATCAACCTATACAGTTACCAAAAGTAATTATGTATATGTGTTTGAATTAACAGATTACAATGCACACAAAGCCATTCATCAGTTGCAGAAAGGCGGAGCCATTGTACAATCAGCATTTCGTCCGTTTACTGCAATCATTAATAATGAAAAGAAAAATTTTGGCTATGGTTCAGTTGTGGTGCCGGTAAATCAACAACGCATCAGTGTTGATTCATTATACAACTTAATGAGCAGCGTAAGTGCATCCGCCAATATTCAGATTTATTCACTCGGCACCGGTTATAATGCCGGCGGTGTGGATATGGGCAGCAGCTATATGCGTACCTTGCAAAAACCCGAAGTAGCTATGATCATTGGTACAGGAGTAGCCGCACCGGAGGCAGGGGAAATCTGGCACTTGCTGGATCAGCGTTTGCAAATGCCCATCAGCAAAATTGATATTCTCAATTTGGGCAGGGCCAATCTCAACCGCTACAATACCCTCATCATGGTGAGCGGCAATTATAATTTGATTGATAAAAATATGGCGGATAAAATCAAAGCATGGGTGCAAAACGGTGGTACACTCATTACCATTAAAACTGCAAGTGAGTGGGCTATACGTAATGGATTTACAAGAGAGAAATTATTATCCGGCGACAGCAGCAGAACTGCAACGGCCCGTCAGTTATACGATAATGCAGTGTACATAGAAGGAGCAAAAGCAATGGGCGGCTCTATCTTTAGAGTAGATGTGGATACCACCAATCCCATCGGGTTCGGATTAACAAACAAAACCCTTTCATGGTACAGAAACGGCTTAACGTTTTTACAGCACAGCTCCAACCCTTACAGTACAGTAGCACAATACACCAATGATCCGTTGATTGGCGGTTATATTCATCCCACAACGTTGAAGAAAGTAAAAAACAGCGCAGCTATTCTTTTAGGTGCTGAAGGAAACGGACGGGTAATCTTATTCAGCGATAATCCCAACTTCCGGGGTACCTGGTACGGTAGTAATAAGGTGTTTTTAAATGCTTTGTTCTTTGGAGGAACTATAAATGTGCCAAGTGTAGCGGGAGAGGAATAATTACTGATGTAAAGAGTCTCTACAACTCTTTCTTCATACATACACTGTTCTCCACACCTGCATATTGTCCGTAATTGGGAATACGGCTATAACCGCATTTTTCATAAAGACGGATGGCTTCCGGTTGTTTCTTCCCTGTTTCCAGTACAGCGGCAACATAACCTTCTTCCGCAGCCCATTGTTCTAACTGCTGCAATACAGCGGCAGCAATTCCTTTGTTACGGTGGGCAGGTAACACATACATCCGTTTGATTTCAACGCTGTCTGTATCAAATGGTTTAAATGCACCACAACCTGCTGCTGTATTGTTTTCATAAGCAATCACTACATGCTGTATCATATGTACTTTATTGAACTGTGCATAAAAAGCATGCTCAGCACCATCACGTACGGCAAGATCGGCATCCAGCAATTGCACAAGATGAATAAAATCTGCATCGGTTGAATCGGTTCTCTTTAATTGCAGCATTGTTTAATCCGGTTGTTTAAAACGAATGGTATGGCGCATCACAAATGGTATTCTTCTGTTTTTGGCACGTGCAGGAATCCAGTTGTCAATACCTCTTACAGCATTGATTACAGACTTATCAAACTCAGGATGAAAAGGAACAACAACCTGTGCATGTATTATCTTACCCTCTTCATTAAGATACACATCAACAACCGTAGTAGCCACATTGGTGTTTTCCAGCCGGTAACGTTCCGGCCAGCTGAGTTTTGAATACATTTTACGTTGCCTTACTTTTTCTCCATCCTTATAAACGGCATCTGTACTGTCGCCTGTTGCCAAACGGTCTTCCTTACCGTTTTCATCAAAATATGCGGCCTCCAATAGTTCGCCATATTGATAATTTTCAGTACAGGCAATAATGCCGTTGTTATGAAAATACTTCCATTTTCCATGGCGGAAGCCCTCAATAAAAAATCCCGCCTGTGAGGGAACTCCGTTTTCAAACCAGCTTACAGAAACAGTAGTGCTGTCGTTTAAGCGTTTTATGCTGTCTCTCATTACACCATTCCGGTGCCAGCTTAAATAAGTATCTGTTACTTCACCGTCTTTATAAAAAGCAGAGTCACGCATCATACCATTATCATGATAACTATAGCAGGGGCCTTCCTTTTTATTGTTTTTAAAATAAGCGTAGGAAGAAAGATAACCGTTTACATGATACCATACAGAAAGACCGTTTCTTATTTTGCATGCTTCATCTGCAAAAAGTCCTTTCATCTGTATTTGTTTGTTGGCAATGTAATAATCACTCATCACCCAGCCACTGTCTGTTTTGATAATAAAGCTGGCAAAGGATGCTTTTGATACATCACAGGGTTTCCAGTCAGCATCGTAAAAAAGTTCTTTTTGTTGGGCACAGAGAGTTGAAGCAGCTAAGAATAAAAACAGGAAAGAGAAAAGTCTCATATTCATGGTGTTTTAAAAAAGCAAAATAATACAGGAAGCAGAAAGTACAAAACGCTTTATTACCAGATCTTTTTTAAGGAATAACAGGTGGCACTGATCAGTTTCACGGCTCCGCCTTCACTCACCAGCTCAGCTTTATTGAAAGGTGTGGAAGGAAAGATCAGCTCTGTCATACACACTGTTCCATCATCTGCAAATAATTCAACCGAAGAGGCATCCACAAACAAATGAAGTTTAATACGCTTACTCTTTAACAACCGTGGTGCTGTGTGAACAGAGGTTCCAAACTTCTCTGAGAAGGAATGATTACCGGCTTTTGTTCTGTCGCTGAAGTACTGCTTCTTTTTTACATCATAACCAATACGGTAACGCTCTCCCGATCCATTTGAAAATTGCAGGTAGCATGTTTCTGTTTTTGTATCTGTTATTTCCAGATCAAGTATCCATTCGCTTTGATGTACGGTTGCAGTATGAGGCGTTATATCCATTGCCCCTTTCACCAAATCCGTAAGTTCCATTCCTTCAAATTCATTTCGTAATGCACTCAGTTCTGAAACAGGAGTGGATTGTAAATAGTAATGATTTCTCAGCTTTCGCAGTGTTAAAGAACGGGGCAGCGTCATTGCACTCCGCCACACCGTTGTGGGTACCACCTGTGCATAATCCCAGTTGCTCATCCAGCCAATAAATAAGCGTCGGCCATCTGCTGCAGGTACATTGCTCCACGTAACACCTGCATAATTATCTCTCCCGTAATCAAGCCATACGGGTTGTTTGTTTTGATGCGTACGGTGCGGTATAAATTCTTTGCCGTTAAAATCACCAATAAAATATTGAGTAGCGCTGCCGCCGTTGGGTCCGCCGGGATTAATACTCACCAGTAATACAAATTTTTCTTCGCCGGTTTCTTTCACCTGCATGGGAAACAGATCCGGGCATTCCCACACACCACCATGTGCCCCCAGCTCTTTTCCAAAACTGCCGGCATAACGCCATTGCAGCAGGTTGTGTGAGGTCCAGAACTCTACATGATCTTTCACGGCCAATGTCATTACCCATTGTTTGCCGGCTTCATGCCACGTTACTTTGGGATCACGAAAATCTTTGATGCCTGTTTTGTTCGGCAGCACGGGATTCTTTTCATACTTGGTCCAGGTTCTTCCTTTATCCGTACTGTAAGCAAGTCCCTGGTATTGAAAATCATTGCGGCCGGCTTTTTCACCTGCCATATCATGATAGGTATAAACAGCAATCAGCGGACGTTGATGGTTTTTACCCAAACCGCTGGTATTGTTTACATCCACTACAGCACTGCCGCTGAAAATATAACCAAGCGAATCAGGATAGAGTGCAACGGGCAGGTGTTGCCAGTACACAAGGTCTTTACTTACAGCATGGCCCCAGTGCATCGGCCCCCACGTGTTACCATCAGGATAGTATTGATAAAAAAGATGGTACTCCCCTTCGTAATAGAACAGTCCGTTGGGATCGTTCATCCATTGCGTAGGTGGTGAAAAATGAAACTGCGGACGGTAAGGCTCCCGGTAATAAGATTGTTGTGCGGTACTTTCCCGGGCACAACAGCTAATGAGCAGTAACAAAGAGATAAAACGGAAACGCATGGCTCTGATATTTCAACTTCTAAGATAGGAAATGAAGATGTTGCAGTAAGAATACGCAAACAAAACCATGGCAAAAGAAGTAATTGAAATAAAGGAAGAGAGTTAAAATGGCGGAGCGAACCAACTTAAACAGCTGTATTTACCGCTAACGAACAGGGCTTTGCGGTCGGTGGGGGATTTGAAAAACGTCGCCCCCGGCGACGAAAGCCCAATTGAAAATATGTAGATGAAGTTAAGTACAAAAGCTCAATAGATAAATGTCGGCTGGGACAAAAGCTGAACAGAATTACTGCTGATGACGGACGCTTTGCGTCCCGCCCCACTGCCGCAAAACCCCCTGTCCCTGTAAGCAGCATGGGCTTCTGTGTCACACTAAAAGTTTTTTGCCAATTCCTTTTGCCACTCTGAATAACATTTATAGTCTTGAGGTTTGTTCATACTTGTTGTCTCATATTGTCCGCAGCGATGGCAAACGTTTTCCTGGTAGTCAGGATTTTCAAACTGTGCCCAAATTAAATAACAGTCGCCACAATATGGTCTGTTTGGGTCGTAATCAATACGAGTCTCACAACGGATGCAATAGCCTCTGATTACTTTTTTATATTTTGTCGGTTTAGTGTCTGCCTGCTTTTTATTGTCTTGATAAATTGGTCGGTCAGTTTTTCTTAAAGCAATTTGTTCTGCAGATTGAATGATGGAAAGTGTTTCGTTAACTGCTTTGTCAAAAAGGTCTTTGTCAACATTACGGTCAATTAGAACACCCATTTCTCTGTTATTCTTTTCAGAGAACTCATACATATTCATGGATGTGATAACCATCTTCGTCTCGTTGAAGTAGCACTTAGCATGAAGATTCTCGAAAAAGAAAAGTTCAACATTTTTCAGTTCTGCAAGTGAGTTCCGTTCGTTTGGTTTTAACTCGTCCTTCCCGTAAATAATTTTGATTGCTACACCTTTGTTTGAAGCGTCCTTTAGTCTTTCGTAAAATGTTTTTGAGATTTGAAGATAAGGTGAAACCAAAACGAGTTTTGTCTTTGCCTCGATAATAATGTTCTCAATATGGTAAGATGTTCCGTTGGTTGTCAAAAATTCTGCCATGTGTCAAATTTAGGGTATGTGTCCGATAGCCTTGCTGCTTACGAGCAGGGCTTTATGCAGGTTGGGAATCAGTATTCCGTCTGCCCACAACCGCTGTTGATTGAAAATATAAAGTTGAATTTAAGAACTAAAGTTGAAAGTTGTTTGTCCAGCCCGAACCACAGCCTAGATTTGCAATTGGCTGATGTTTGCTGGTCCAGCCCAACTTGCATAAAACCCAATGTTAGCGGTTCGTTGTTTTCAATTTGATGTCACCATTGTTGAAACCTTATACCAAGTTGCTTGTCAATAATAGCAAATTCTTTTGCTCCCCAAGGTCTAACTGTAACTTTGTCAAGATTTGGATGAAGTAGATCCGAATGCGATGCGGACACGGTTGCATATACTTCCTCAATATTATCCGTTACAATTCTTAATTCTGGATTATGTTCTTTGGCTAATTGTTCGTCTTGAAAAAGCATAATGTCTATTCCATCCTTACTTAAAACACAGTATGGTTGTGAAGCATTCACATCTTTGTGTACAATTTTAAATTGCAGACAGTCCACAAACAATTTAAGTCCGTCTGAAAGGTCAGTATAAAATACACTGGATACTAATTTTGTAAAATTCATACCATTTTATTTTAGTCCAAGTTAAATAAATTATTACCCTGTCAATAAAAGCAAATTCTTTTGTCTTCAAGAGATTGTCAGTTATAGCCATATTCGATTTCTGCTGTCGCCATTTGTTTGTCAATATTCGCTGTGGTCGTCTTACAATGACCGCTAACGAGCAGGTATTGCCGATGGTGGAGAATTTTATATTCGTCCGCCCGGAACTGCTGCCTGGCTTTTTGATAAAGTTAAATATTAAGAACTAAAGCTGGGCTTTATTCGTCGAGCCCCGAACCGCAGTACAGCAGAATTACCGCTGCTGATTGCTCCAATGTCCAGCCCCACTATTGGCAATACCAATGTTGTGCGTTCGCCTTTCTTACTTAGGTCTTCTAAAAATTGAATAAATAAAATTAAATACAAATAGTAACTGTGCGATAATTAAGAGAAACGTCAAAACGGAAACAAGTGTGATTTGATTGCTAAATGCGTCAAAATTAGAGGAGTCGCTGTAATCATAATAACGACGAGGCATTCCAGCAAGTCCAGCATATTGTATTGGAAGTACAATAAAACTTATTCCTAAAAATGAAGCCCAAAAATGAATGTATCCTAAGGTATAATTCATCTGCTTTTTGAACATTTTGTCAAACCAATGATAAGTTGCGGCAAAAACTGCAAATGCTAAGGCGACAAAGAAAAGAGGGAAAAAATTTGGCATTACAAAGTATGTGTCATGCAAATGAATGTCTAAAGCAGAATTTCCATAAAAGATTTGTAGCAAAAAAATTAAAATAAGGCAGCTAAATAAGCCAATTGTAAAAAGCACATCAGGTGTCAAGTTGATATACTTTCTAAAAATCCTTACAAGCAAACGGTAGACAAGAATTCCTATCAATAACATCAACGGCGTGATGACAATGGCTAAAAATGGATTTAAACCAGTAACGAAGTAATGGTGTGTCCACATAATCGTTATTGGAATGGAAGTAAATAGTGCTGATAAAAGTGTAATTATAAAAATCTTTCTCACTAAAAGTAGTTGTCAGATTAAGTAGTCGCTTTAAGGTGACGCACAACGTTCACAGCTTTGCGGTCGGCGGGGCAATTTTTTTACGTCGCCCCTGGCGACGAGTGCTGAACGGTGATACTAAAGATAAAATTTTATTCAAAAGCTTAATAGATAATTGTCAGCCGGTACAAAAGCTAAATAGAATTACAAGTAATGACCGACGCTTTGCGTCGCCCCCCGCTGCCGCAAAACTGCTTGTTACTTGCAGTGCTTCTCTGTCACACAAAAGATGCTTGCCTTGTCAGTTGATGTTCTTGTAATCCTAATTCAGCAATAAAGAGGTCTTTAATTTTTTGTGCAATCTCTGTTTTATTTACTGTCGTTGTAGCTCGTCTTGATTTTAAATAATGTTCTCTTGAAAGTTTGTCCGCAAACTGTCCGACAGTTAGCAAGTCGATTTCGTTTCCAAACTTCATTGCTATTGTCATTGAAATTATTGATGCAGTCAAGCCAACAAGTCCTATTTGCCAAAATGCAAAGAGTCCTATAAGTGATACAATAAATATGATTGCAAGTGTGCCGGTAATTGAATGTTTTGGTCTTAAAACCTTTGTCTTGAAGCCTAAAAGTCCGTCAATGGCTTTGAACGATTGTCTGCGGATATTTTTCGGAAACAGTTTTTGCAAGTCTGTTTCTGGAGCTATGCTGTTTTTGTCAATTAGTAAAGTGTCAGCAATAGCATTACGCAACTTGTAAAATGCTTGTTGAGTCGTACAGTCGTTTGAATTGTCACCCTGAACCTTGCTTGTTATTATGTCGCAGAGTTCACCAAATGTTTTTACGTCTTTAAGTTCTGTGTCATCAAACGTAAAACCAAATGATTTTTCAATCTTTGTCAATACGTCTGAAACGTCGAGTGGGTCAATATTGCGTAGTTCAGATGTTTCGAAGACTGTCATAGCATTGCAAGTAACGTTAAGGGCTTTGCGTTCGGCTGGGCATTCGAAGAATGTCCAGCCCGGTACTGCAGCCCAATGTAATTACTAAAGTACAGAATATATTGTGTAGCTAAGTAGTATTCCGTCGAGCCCGAACTGAAGATGAACAGAATTACCGCTGCCTGGGCTCGACGTTGCGTCAGCCCCAGCTGACGCAAAACTGCCTCCTATGTTTACAAATTAATAAATTTAATAGTCAGATAAGGAATCAATTCAGAAAGAACAAAGGGCGGAGTAAGGCCGTAAAACCGCATTGGCCCTGAGCCACTCTAACATGATAGCCACCGCCCCTTTTCTTACCCGATGCTGAACAGTTCAACGTGCTTATTAAAAAGCCTGTATTAGGATAGATAGCACAGTGTAAGGTTGTTCTTCCTGTTGTTTTTTTCCTTGACACTAAGTTAAATTATTCACCAACAAAAAATTAGTTATGGACACAAAAATGTTATGCTGTGGCATCGATGTATCGCATCTCACGTTGGATGTAACTTATCAAAACAATCTGGGTGATTTATTTTACTTACAGGTAGGTAATAACATTGCAGGCTTCAAAAAAATACTGGAGCATACCGGTACTGATTATCATTTTGTGATGGAAGCAACAGGCGTGTATTACATACGGCTGGCCTTTTATCTGCACGGCCAGGGTTGCCGCTTGAGTGTGGTGAATGCAATGAGTATTAAGCGTTATATTCAAATGCATTTAGAGCGTAATAAAAGCGATAAGAAAGACAGTGGCTGGATCTGTAAGTACGCCATTGAGCAGCGTCCATGCTTTTGGGAAATGCCCGACAGTACTTACTTTGAGAGCAAACAGATGTTCAACACCATCCGGGAATATGCGGAGCAGGTAAAGCGTTTTAATAATCAACTGCACAGTTTAAAATTACTACCTGTACCCAGTAAAGAAACGATCCGGTCTATCGAAAAGATGAAAGCAAACCTTGAAAAAGAAATGGCATTACTGGAAAAGAAACTGGAAGCATGTTTAAAGCAATGGCAACCGGATCAGTATAAAAGTATTAGCAGCATCAAAGGCCTTGGCAAGCGAGCCACCGCATTGCTCATCATTTATACACAAGGCTTCAGGCACACAAGAAATCATCGTCAGTTAATCAGCTTTGCAGGATTAAGTCCAACGGAGTACAGCAGCGGCAGTAGTATAAAAGGGAACAACCGTATTTACAAAAAGGGAGGAAAGGCAATCAGAGATGTACTGTACATGTGTGCCATGAATGCCAAGCAAACCAATGTGGCCTGCAAGCAATTATTCGAGCGGTTAAAGGCAAATGGGAAAACCGGAAAGCAAGCGTTAATTGCTGTGATGAACAAACTGTTGAAGCAGGTGTTTGCAGTGGTAAAAAACAACAGCTTGTATCAGCCAAATTACTGTTCAGCGAAGCCATAAAAAAAAAGAAAATTGCTTGGTTTTTTACACAGTTCATGTTAGCAGCGGTTTTTCTTTGTCCATTTAGCTTTTCAAGCATCATGTTGTTAAAAATTTAGTGTCATTTGAGATTGGTCGTCAGGTTTTTCAATTACCATTTTTTTTGTTCGCTTTGTTTTCGGCTTGTTGTCATTGTCCGCCTTTTTCTTTTTCGACTTAGGTTCTATGGGTTGAGTAAATCTTTTCTCTGTCAACTCGGGATATTTTTTGTCTATGAACTTTTTAATTAGAGCAGCATGGGATAGTGGCTTCTTTGTGTTGTCAATGTCTGCGTTAGTTTCAAAGTCAAGTAAAACTAAATCTTGTCTTAACGCAATTTGAATTAGTTGGTCAATTTCACTGGTCGTTTTGTTTTGCAACAACCAAGCGTAGGTTGGTAGATAAATTTGCTTTCTCGCTGTCAAGTAGTCAAGCAATTCTGTTCCTCTAATTCCTTTTCTGTGTCCAAGTGGTTTGCCGAATTTTTTCACTGTCCGTTTTATGCCTTTCATATTTTGAACCTCAAACTTTGAGGTGTCTATATCGGCTTGTTCAAAAACTTTTAACCCTTGCCAAATACCTTCTACTGAATATGCAAATGCGTTGGTAGAAAATGGAACTGGAATATTTCCATGAGGATAAAAGGGGCTTAACCGAACAAACGGTTCTTTACCTTTCGAGGTTACATCAATCACTTCGGCTTTCGGATAAAGTTTCGCTAAAGTTTTTGCTCCCTTTTTTTTATTCTCAATGAATATCATTTTGTGAAATTAATTCGTTCAAATTTCTAATAAATTTTGCTGGTATTTTTGTAGGCACAAGAATTTCCCCTTGAAAATATGGTTTGTCGGTTTCCGACAAACCAAAATGATTTGGAAGTTTAAAAAGATTAAATCTTAATTGGTTGAAGTCGTGTAAAGTTGAACCTACATTTACATCGTTTCTCGTTGCGTTTTTATTTGCGTATTGTGCTCCTTGCCAATAAATCACTTCCGTATCAATTTCTAAAATGACATTGTTTCTGTTTCTAATTGGTTGAACAAACATCATTGGATGACTTCTTGTAAAACTAACTCTTACATAATCTTGTAAACCTTTTCGTGTATCAAGGTCTCTTGAAAGTTGATTGCCTCCTGGAACAGGAATGTCAATGTTGTTAGAAACGCAATGATGCCACGAATACAATGCGCCATGCTTTTTAATTGATTTGAGATTTGCCCTGTCTGTAAAGTGATAAAGAGTGTGTATGCCATTTATTGTAAGAATTGTTTTGTATTCTTCCCAATCAGGTTTGAAGTTCTCTGTTCGCTTCTTCTGTTCTTGATACTTTCTTGCTTCCTCTTTCTCTTGCTTCTCTTGGAACTCTGCATAAGCTGAATGCTGATTGAAAGCGGTAATTGGCGGTGAAGATATTCTAGCGGTTTTCTTTGAACCCCCTATTACATAAAATCCGATTGGAGATTTTTTGGATGTTGTCCAGTGGTAAGGAGAGAGGTATATGAAAGCAATTGTTTCTCCTTGAAAATTGAATATTTCATATTCATCAACTCTCTTGCTAATGTTTTCAACTTCAATACTTCCTGTTCTTCGATAACGAAGAACTTCACCATTTAAAGTTCTTAAACTATGGAGATACGTTTCGTTTTCAGGAATGCCATAAGTTGGAATTGGATTTGTCTTTTCTAATCCAAACTCTCCTATGCCTTGTGGAATTTCGTCTGTCCTACATGCTTGAGGATTACTTTTAATTTCATTTAATAGTCCGTCAACCATTTCCTTTGGGAAAAGGGTAGTCCAGTCCTCTTTGGGAAGTTCTGGTTTTTTAGATTTGAAGAAGTCGAAAAATCCCATGTGTTTATTTTGGAATTACCCAAGCATCACCTTGGCGAACAAGTTCTGAAGGAGTTTTTCTAAACATCATGTCAGCAACAATTAAGAATGCTAAGTAGCCATGAAATGTTTCAATCTGTTTGTCATTGAAGTGCTGTAAGCAATACCCAGCAAGATGTTGTTTCAATCTTTCCTTGCTGAACTCTTTTGAAATTCTGCTGATTGCTGTGGATTTGACTGCAATGTTTTGTGCCTCACTTCGGCTGATTTTGTTGTCAAGAATATAGAGCAGAGCGTCCGTTACTGCGTCCATGTCTTTTTGTCCTTTGGGGAAAATCTTTGCGTGCATTTGTGCAAGCATGTCATTCATCGGACTAGGTTTTGGTTTTAGAAAGTCAAAAAATCCCATGTTATTGATTTTTATTTTTTTGATGCTTACTCTGGTCGGTTTTCAGCTTCCCCGTTTTTTTGTTTGTCCTTTACTTGCAGAAAAGTTCGGGTTTGCACTGTCCCGTAAAATCGCTGCTAACGGTCAGAGCTTGCTGCTGTGCTGGTATTTTTTAATGTCCAGCCCGGAGCTGCTGCTGATTGAAAACTGATGATGAAGATAACTACAAAAGCTGATAGAATCCCGTCGGCTGGATATGGGCTGATAGCTATATGAAGCTGAGAATATATTCGTCTGCCAGCATAGCAGCAAACTCTATGTTGTATGTTCGCCCTTCGTCTTGTTTCGTCAAAATTTTGGACTGTGTCGACCGTGGCAGAGTGTGTCCCGGAAGCGTAGGAAAAAGGCAGGCTCTTTTGCAAGGTTGGCTTTTGTGTGGCAGGTTTGTGTGCCTTGCAAATGTGCCTGACTTGGTGTGCTGGACTAACCAATTGTTCTAGCGAATTCGGCATTCGAAATATATCCGTACTTCTTACCCCTGTGACCAATAAAATTTATTGCATTCGGGATTAATCTTGCAAATAAATCAGATTCTTGTCTAATAATTCTGAGTTCATAATCGTACTCTGAGGTTCTTGTAATGGCTGCTAAATCTCCTGCCTGAGCAATTTTTGTATATCTCAATTTTCCAGTTCCAAGTCGGAAATCTAAATTGTTTTCTGCCTCAAATGTTACTCTGCATTCGTTGTCTGTTACACCTATGTCTATATAATTCATATTTATTATAGCGGAATAAGTGGCTTTATCTCCTCGTACATTTCTTATAGTTAATGCAGGAAAGAAATCATATGAATCCTTACTGAGCCAAAAATATTGTGTCCCCAAACCAGCTGCTTCTCCGGGATTTGCTTGTATTCGAGCAGTGTCAGCATGTACCAATGTAATAAGCATAGTAACATCCTGTTCTTCTTCCAGTTTAACTGCTCCACCGACTTCATCATAAAGTAGTTTCCAGGCAGGGTGTGCCTTGTCTTCTAATTTTGGTTCGTAAATATCCCAATTTTGTTTAAAAAAATTCTCAGTAAGATTCTGCCAAGAAAAGCCCATTTGCTGGACATGTCCTTCCTCAAGAAATAAGGAGGCTTCAATATTTTGAGACATTCCCGGTCCGGTAAAATTTCCTGATGAAATTACCAGAGATTCTCCCTTCTGAGAACTGTGCCCGTAACATTTGGCATGCAAAAGTCTTTTTCTATTAATAATAAAAACTTTACAACCAACTTCAAGCAATTGTTCAACAACTTGTTGGCTTGATAATCTTTGTGAAGTACTACCGCCTAAAAAAGCAACGCAATTACCTCCATTGTCAATATGATGTTTGAATGTATCATAAAACCTTACTCCGCCATTATAGTTTGAAAATCCTGAAACAATGTAGAAAGTTCCATCACCCGGCGTTTTCCCTCTTACCCATGTCTGTTCAAGCATGTGTAAGAGACCTTTTGATTTTGTGTCTGTGTTATAAACATTTGGGTGTATGGCAAACTGCATAATTCTATTTCTTAAATACGATTAGTGATTCTTTTTGAACAGCGTTTGATGAATTAAGGCCGTAGCGTTGGTATGCATCCAGTTCAATTATCTCATGAACCGTAAAACCGATTTGCTTTCCAACGTAAGATAAAAATTTTGGCGTATCAATATCTGTTCTTTTACCTCCAATATTAGTGTGATTGTGGCCGACTATTAAACAGAAATACTTTTCTTTTTTTAATAACCTATAAACTTCACTAAAAGCTAAGCTCATATCATAGAAGTAGCGGTATAATAATGAAGGCAGTGCTTTTTTTCTAAACCCTTCACTTGGCTTTAATTTATTATTTAGGTCAAGGCAAAAAGAGTGGATTTCTTTTGGAAGAGTTTGTTTGTTAAGCTGTAAACAATGTTGCCATTTCTGCTGTTCCGATTTAGCTTTAAAATCTCTACTTCCAATTAAATCGCTTTCTAAAGGTTTAATTTCTTTTGCAGAGATTAAATTAAGCCACACAAGGCTAAGTCTTTGTGTATCGATATAAGGTAATGCTGTAGCATAAGGAGGGCTTGTGATTGCAAAATCGTAACTACAATCTTTTGCAAAGGCCTCAACTTTCTTAGAATTTTTTATATCAGCGTTGAATGCTTTATTTGAAGACTTAATCGGAATAAAAGAAGTTTGAAATTCATTTAGATTTGAAACAAAAAAATCAATGGATGCCTTCAACTGTTGAATAAGTGGTATTTCAGGAAAGGGAGAGAACCTTCTTCTAATTCTTAAATCAGAGGGTTCCTGATACGAATAATCTCTTAATAGATTACTAATTATAACTAAGAAAATATTTTTTATTGAATCATTTAGTTCCAAGGCTGAAAACCTTAAAGCCTCAATATCTTTTAATATTTCAAGTGGAAACCAGTTCTTCAAGTATTGTATTCGTTGGTCAGTATCATCAAGAATAACTCTGCTTTTAATGGATAAATATTTTTTGAAAAAAAAATCCTTGCTCTTGGCAATCTCCATGGCCGAAACACCTAGTGCATCAATTTTGGCGTTTGCAATAAATACTGCTAATGGATTAATATCTGTTCCATTTGCAGAAATATTATCATGTGCGGATTCGACTAATGTAGTTCCGCTACCGCAGAATGGGTCAAGAATATTGTCTCCAGATTTAACATTATAAATGTTGAACAATGACCTCACTACTTGTGGATTAAATTTTCCTTTGTATTCATGCAAGCCATGTACAGAGTATCGAGTGTTTTGCTTTTTATGTCTGATTTTTGTTCCGCTTCCATTTTCAAAGTGAAATTGAATCGTTGGGAATATTTCTTTTTCGATTTCAGCATGTGAAAAGTAAACTAACTTATTTATGCTTTCGCTGTTCTTTAAGCCGGATATAAGAAGCCTGTCATCAAGCTCTTTTAAGTTCTTCGGCTCTAGAAGTGATTGAACTTCTCTTACGGCAAACTTTTTTTCATAAGGGAAAAATTTGTAGTTATGCCAATATAGATTTATTTCCTGAGTTTTCATTTAACTATTTTTGAAGTATTACAATAAATTCATCCTTTATACGAGCATGTGAAAGGTTGAAAGACTTTCTTCCGGGTCGTATAACTCTTTTTAGAGTTGTAATATGATTTAGGCCAGCTTGTTTTCCAATTCTTGATATGAGTTTTTCATTTTCAATAATTTCTCCATGAATTTTTGATTGTCCAATAACAAAGCAAATAAATGCATCGTTTGCACATACATCCCATAAATGAGTAAACAATGTTTTCATTTGGGTAATAAAATCATCTGCCGTCTGGTGATTCTTCTTGAAATAATGAGCTCTTGCACCTATTTCATTTTCTTTTACATCAATCGGGTCATAACCTAACCACCACATTCTGTATTTATGATATAGCCAATACTCATAAGCATTAGGATATGGTGGTGATGTAATTACTAATCCAACCTTTTTACTAAAATCACTCTTTTCTAGTAGTAGAGAATTTTTGTTTATTACTTTGGAAGGTGTTTTGAAAATATTTTGATTTTTCGCTTTCCAAAGCTTTTCAGCCGAAAGTTTAAACAAGTTGAAAACATCATCTTTTCCCCATTGGTTTTCAACTGCTGCATATCTGGTATCGCTGTCTTGATTGGATACTCTTACTATTATGCTTGATAAACAAAATTTCAACGCATTTAGAATTGATTCGTTTTCTGTTTTGTTTATCTCATTTAAAATTATTGCTAATCCCTTTTGAACTTCCTTTTTAAACCAATGGTCAAGATTTGGTATTTGTGGAATAGCTATTTTCCCTTTATGAGCCGAACAATTATTTATTATCTCATTTACAGTATTCAAAAATTCAGATGACAGCTTTTGGGTTTTGACTTTTGAGAGAAGGCAGGCAATAGGGTTAAGGTCAACACCTACGGATTCAATTCCTGCTTTTTGTGATTCAACCAATGTAACACCACTCCCACAAAACGGGTCTAGAATTATTGAATTTCGAGGAATTGGAAGGTTTGATATTAAAGCTCTCGGAATTTCTGGTATAAACTTAGCTGGGTAAGGATGTATTGAATGAATTGCTTCAGCGGTTGAATCCTGAAAGTCCCAGTTCAAATTTTCCAATTTCTCTTTCAAACCAATTTCTGTTAATATCATTTTCTCGTCGTTCCTTTTGATTTTAAATATTCTATTTTTTCCTCTGCAACTTTTAATATATCGATTGAACTTTCTTCATCTAATAACTCATAAACTACTTTATCGCTTACAAAACTGATATGAAGTTCTTTTTTGTCAGCGTTGAATATTTTAGAAAGCTTATCAATCATGTCGGGATTGGCTTTCCGTTCGTTTCTCTCAATTTTACTTAATGTTGATTGGTCGATATCAAGCAATGCTGCAAGCTTCCTCAATGGCATACCGTCATCTTCACGAAGTTTGCGAAGAGTCTCACCAAAGGTTTGTTGTGTTACCATAGACATATTTAAGTCTTGACAATAATTGTCCAAATTTAAAGGGTTTAAACTTAAAATACCAAAAATATTAGCAAATAATTTAGCAAGGTGCTATGATATGAGTTGTAGTTGATAATTGTTTTCTGGCAGAGGTTTAGGTTAATGATGATTAGAATTCCGTCCGCTGGGTGGCGGGTGGGCTTGGGGAGTTGGCATTTTTAGCTCTTTGCAAGGTTGGCTTTTGTGTGTCGGCTTTGTGTTCCTTGCAATGTGCTAAAAATTGCTTGGAGCAGCATGGCAAAGTCTTAGTTTGTGTCAAAGTGAAATACTGTGTCCCAATAGGGTGACATACAACGAGCAGGGCTTGCTGCTGTGCTGGTATTTTATAATGTCCAGCCCGGAACCGCTGCTGATTGAAAAACTGAAGTTGAAGTTAACAACAAAAAGCTAAATAGAATTACGTCAAGCCCGATAATAGCTGATAGCGATATGCAGCTCATTGTTACTAAGTCAGCCAGCATAGCAGCAACCCCCCTGTTATGCGTTCGCCCTTCTTCTCGGTCTGTCAAACTGCACCATTAAATTTTGATGCCTACTGTTACATAAACATTTCTTCCGTCGCTTGACCAAATACCTGGACCTGGATAAAATGTTGGTCGCTTGGTAAAATATTGTTTGTTGAAAATATTGCTGATGCCTGCCCTGATTGTAAAAAGAGAATTTGTCCGCAAGGATGCGTTGAAGTCCCAAATAGAATAGGCAGGTGTAAAACCTTTTGCTCCGCTTGCTGGTGGCGTTACGGTATTTAAAGCGTCTGAAAAAGTTGATGAAGTATAGCTGTACAAAATAGTACAACTAAAACCTTTGTATAAAATGTCAACGCCATTTTTGCTTATCCATTCTGGTACTGCTTCCACTTTATTTCCTGTTATTGATTTGTTGGCTGTGCCTGTTGAAACTTGTCCTGTAATATATTTTGCGTTCATGTAAGAAGTGGATGTGAATAACCCTGCAAATAATTTATTGGTAAGCGGAAATTTGTATTGTATAAACATTTCAAGACCGTTGGTGAGGCTGTTGCCAATATTTGTTTTGTAAGTGTATGGTTGCCCTGCATTGTCTTGTAATACCAAAGTACCTAAACGATTTTTGTAAAGCACCCTGAAATAATTTACGTCATACTGCAAACGGTTAAACAATTTGCCCCTTATACCTATTTCGGCATTGTAACCAAAAGCGTCTTTTAGGTTTTTGTCAATCTGTTCGTAAGCGGATGCAGGAACAATGTCTTTGAATATAACAGGTCGGTAAGCCTGTGAGATGCCGCCATACAAGGTATTTTCTTTGTCAACCAAGTATTGTGAACTAATGCCTAACAGAACAAAATTATGTTTGATGGTATTGGGTAATGGGTTTACAGTATAATATTTAATAACTCCATCCATTTTTGAATTGCCCTTCTCAAATCTTACTCCGGGTGAAATTGTCCACTGGGAATTTATTTGAAAAATATTCTCTGCAAACAGGGCAATATTGTTTGTTTTAAAATGAATGTCTCTGCCAAAGCCGGGTGTTGTAAGTGTCAGGTCATAATCTGTTCCTGTAGTTCCCACGCCTAATTGCTGCCTGTGCAAATCATTATTCATGTAGGCAAATCCTGTTGCTAATTTGCTTTGAAGTTTCCCTATGTTGTATTGGTGCAACAAAAGAAACTCTACCGTTCTGCTGTTGAAGCGGTCTATGTCAACCTGCCTATTTTTGTAAGTTCCTGTTGTTCGGTTAATGGTGTCTGGAACATTGGCAAATGCGTCAAACTGTACGCTGCTTCTATTTCCAAAAACTCCTGATGTTGTGAGGTTTATTTTTGTTTGTTGTGATAATCTCCAATTCAATGTAATTGATGGAACATAAATATCAGGGCTAAAATAATTACGGCTTCTTGTACTCATCGTTGGGTCTGCATTAAACATACTGTCGCTTAACGGACCCGGAATGTGGTATAAATATTTTGAACGACCTAACTCTGCCTTTAATGAAATATTTGAATTGAATTGATAGTTTAGTTGTACAAACTGTGCATTAGCGTCTGATTGGCTGTTGTCTCTGTAACCATCGGAATGTCTTCGGTAATAATATGCGTAGTAAGAAAACTTTTTGTAAGTACCACTAATTGCATTGTAGCTGCTCAACAAATTAAATGAACCTGCTGTGTTAATACTTTCTAATGTAAATGCTTTTGAAGTGTCAGGTTTTTTTGTAGTGTAGTTAATCATGCCGCCAAACTGTGCACCGTATTGCAATGAACCTGTTCCCCTGACTAATTCAATTTTCTCAAAGCTTTCCATAGGAGCACTGTAATGACTTGCAGGATAACCATACATATCAGAGTTGATAATTATTCCGTTTTGCCTGATGTTGAACTCCCAACTGCGGTGTGGGTCAAGCCCACGGGTAGAAATATTTAACTGGTTGCCGCTGCCATCCATGTCATAAACAAATACGCCGGGGATTTTAGCAAAGAGTTGTCTACCTGTTTTTATGGCAATGTTGGCATTTGTTCCTGAAAGTGTTATTACTTCATTTTTTTTGCCGCTGTTTAAAAAGCCATTTTGCTCTTCGGGCAAACGGGCTATGTCACGCCGCTGCCATGCTTTGATGATTACCTCTTTTAACTCCCTTGCTTTTGTTGTGTCTTGTTGTGTCTGACCAAAAGCGATATTGAAGATTGTAAAACTTATAAATACCAATGTGATTTTTCTCATGTTGCAAATTTATGTCAGTCTGCTCAAGTGAAGTCTGTCAACCCACCCCAATTATTAGCGGAATGCTCCAATAGGGTGACGCATAACGAGCAGGTATTGCCGATGGTGGAGAATTTTATATTCGTCCGCCCGGAACTGCTGCCTGGCTTTTTGATAAAGTTAAATATTAAGAACTAAAGCTGGGCTTTATTCGTCGAGCCCCGAACCGCAGTACAGCAGAATTACCGCTGCTGATTGCTCCAATGTCCAGCCCCACTATTGGCAATACCAATGTTGTGCGTTCGCCTTTCTTACTTAGGTCTTCTAAAAATTGAATAAATAAAATTAAATACAAATAGTAACTGTGCGATAATTAAGAGAAACGTCAAAACGGAAACAAGTGTGATTTGATTGCTAAATGCGTCAAAATTAGAGGAGTCGCTGTAATCATAATAACGACGAGGCATTCCAGCAAGTCCAGCATATTGTATTGGAAGTACAATAAAACTTATTCCTAAAAATGAAGTCCAAAAATGAATGTATCCTAAGGTATAATTCATCTGCTTTTTGAACATTTTGTCAAACCAATGATAAGTTGCGGCAAAAACTGCAAATGCTAAGGCGACAAAGAAAAGAGGGAAAAAATTTGGCATTACAAAGTATGTGTCATGCAAATGAATGTCTAAAGCAGAATTTCCATAAAAGATTTGTAGCAAAAAAATTAAAATAAGGCAGCTAAATAAGCCAATTGTAAAAAGCACATCAGGTGTCAAGTTGATATACTTTCTAAAAATCCTTACAAGCAAACGGTAGACAAGAATTCCTATCAATAACATCAACGGCGTGATGACAATGGCTAAAAATGGATTTAAACCAGTAACGAAGTAATGGTGTGTCCACATAATCGTTATTGGAATGGAAGTAAATAGTGCTGATAAAAGTGTAATTATAAAAATCTTTCTCACTAAAAGTAGTTGTCAGATTAAGTAGTCGCTTTAAGGTGACGCACAACGAGCAGGTATTGCCGATGGTGGGGAATTTTATATTCGTCCGCCGGAACCGCTGCCTAGCTTTTTGATAAAGTTAAATGTTAAGAACTAAAGCTGGGCTTTATTCGTCGAGCCCCGAGCTGCAGTACAACAGAATTACTGCTGCTGATTGTGTCAATGTCCAGCCCCACTATTGGCAATACCACTGTTGGCAGTAGTTTTATTCATATCTCACAAATTTGCCGTCTTCTACTATTAGTTTGGAAGCCATAAATCCCATACTATATTTTCCTGTCGGTGCAGGGTTTCCTGTGTCCAAAAATACTTTGTCACCCTTTTGAGCAGAATGTTCGTTTGTCTTTTCAACTACAATATTTTTAACTCTTTCAATAAAATAACGTTCTTTGATTTTCCCGTTTTCAATGACTAACTTATGTGTCCCTGATTTGTAGTTGTAAACACCATCAGGTGCAGGCAAGTCGTCTATAAAAACATCTGCTCCGATTGTTTGATTAAGTTTAGAAATGATTTTTAAGAGTCTGCCGTCAGTTGTTTCTCTAAACACTGTCTGCACTGAACTGCTTACATTGTTTGCCTCTGCAAATGCCACTTTGCTTTTTTTAAGAACTTCTTTTGCTATTTCGTTTTCAGGGTTAAGTTCAATTGCCTTTTCTGAAAACCTAATACTCTCTGAGTATTTATTGTCATTGTAATATTCTTGGGCTTTGTCAGAAAGAATTTTACTGTTTTGTTCATTATCTAACCCTTCAACAACTTGAACGTTGGCGAAAAGTTTTTTCCTTGTTGCTATTACAATTAATGCAATTGATGGCAAAAAAAAGGCAAATAGTCCCCACCCAAAAGTTTCTCGGTTCTGTCGTTTAGCAATATTTACGACCCAAACGGTAATAATAATCCGAAGTATTAACGATACAATTGCTGTAACTGCCTTGAATTGTCCATAAGATTCTCTGTCTTCAAATTGAATAGGTCCAACAATTGCAAAAATCACAGCGATTACCAAAAGAATAATACCAACGGTCATTGCGTCATCCTCTTTCTTGTAAGTCGGGTCATACTTTGGCTGGCGAACTATGTTTGGCGTATTGTTGAAATTAGTTTCGTTACTATAAACTTTTTGAGTAGTGTTGATAGATTGGTTTGTATCTGCCTGAACTTGTGGTTTTAGGTCAGTCGACTGTTTTGTCCCACAAAAGGAACAGAAAGTACTGTCATTGTCTATTTGTCTACCGCAGGATTTGCAAAACATAATTATGGAAAGTGAGGTCGTTTAAAATTACTGCCAACGAACAGGGCTTGCTGCAGGTGTGGCATTAGTATTCCGTCTGCCCGTAGCCGCCGCTGATTAATGATTTAAAAGTACAAGTTAAGAACTAAAGTTTAATAGCATTCCGTCAAGCCAGAACTGAAGCTGAATAGCGAACTGCTGCTGATGCTGACAACGTCACGCCACACTTGCAGCAAACCCCATGTTAGCGGCATACCCTATCTGTGTCTACATAAGAGTTGCCGCTTTAAAATTTGTTACTTACCTTTTTTCGTAGCTTGATTTTGATTAGGGTTCATTTGTTTTCCTCTGTTACCTTGAGCTTGAGCATTCTGTTTGTTTGTTCCGCTCGTTCCTTTGTTAGAGTTGGCTTGATTAGCTTGATTTTGCTGTGGTGTTACTTTCTTACTCATTGTTTTGAATTTTATGTTGAATTAATAATTAGATGTCAATTACTCGTCTGGATGGATAATGATGAAAGCTGTAAAAGTGTTGTCTGCTTTACTTTCATTAAGTGTCAACTGTCGTGCTTCTAAAAGATTGGTCGCTGGAATATTTACTCCAAGACTTCTTAACTCATCAGCTTCTTTTCTCGGAACAATGTGTCCACGATTAGATTTGTGATGTGCTTTGCCGTCATCAACATTAACGGCATACAATTCCTTTTTGCTATTGGAAGGAAAAACGTGATAATGTGCTTTCACAGGAATTGATGGATTTTCGGGATGAAATGTATATCTGTTAGTTGTCTTTTTAAATTGTGTGTATTGTTCATGTTCAAGTAATAAATCAGTCGGTACATTGATTGTTACTTGAATAGCATAAACACCATTAAAAGTGTCGGACTGTTCAAGCCCCGCAAGTTCTTTAAAACGCTTAAGTTCTTGTGCTGCTTTTTTTTTGTTTTCTTGCTTTTCAAGATTGTCAACAAATTCCTGGAATGTTGGTATGAGTTTCATTTTGCTTCGTTATTTTATTTTGTCTGCTTATTTAGTTTAGCGTAGGATGTCCAAAAGGGTTGCCGCTAACGGTAGGGCTTTATGCTGTGCTGATATTTTATAACAGTCAGCTTGATAACAGCCCAAAAGAGCAAAAAAACTACAATATATGCAGAAAGATGAATTAAAGCGTCAGGACGGGATAACTGATGATAATGAACAAAAAGCCGAAGTTACAGGGGAAAGCCAGCATAGCATAAAACCCGATGTTGTATGCAGTCAGGGGATAAATGAATTATTAGAAAAGGCACAAAAACAAAAAGATTGTGTCACTAATAGTGACACAGATAAGAGGCGTAGTTTTTTTAAGTTTACCTTAAAAGAGTTTTGGTTCTTTGATTATCAGCCACTCCAAGTACCAGTGTCGGTTTTCCAAAAAATAAGATATGAGCTTGAAGACACTGGCGAATGGGTTAATTGTTACTACTTCTTTAATTTGTGTCTATTTAAAAAAGGATTAATTAAGAGGTAGTATCTAATTGAAGTTTGTCTTGATGTATTTTTCTTTTTCGTTTTGTGTCAACCGAAATACACCAAACAAAAGCTGTGTCGCTGCCAACGTTATGTATTTTGTCAAATTTATTATTACTTGTATCAAGCTTGTAGGACCGTATGATTGGTTGCTGAAAATGATATTTTTCTACTATATATCTTTTTGATGTGTCTGATATTAAACAGACTTTGTCGCCTGTTTTAAATTTTTGAATAATGCTTGACATAAAGATTGCTTTAAATTTTTAGTTTGTGTCGGGTTGCATACAACGTTAAAGCATTTGCGATGGCATGGCAATAGCGAACTGTCAGCCTGGTACAAATGCTAAATTAAAAAACTGAAGTTGAAGTTAAGAACTAATGACCAACAGCGTAATGTCTGCCGAAACTGTAGCTGAGAAATGATTTGCAGCCGATTGCTCCAATGTCAAGCCATGCTATTGCAAATGCAATGTTAGCGGTAGTTTTATTTCTTTGTGTTTATGACTATAACTCCGTAAACGTTGTCAATGCCAAACCTTTCGTAAGCTGCAAGTCCTCTAACTACTTCTATCGTGCAATTGTCTTTTGTTAGCGTTTTGAGTCTCTTTTGAAGAGCCTTGTTTGTCTTTGGACTTTTCTTTACCAACCCATAACCATCTGTCACACCTGTGTTTTGTTTGTAAGTCTTGCCATCAACAATATAGGTGATGTCAGGATTTTTGGGGAAATCCTTCTGTCTTACATAGATAAGCCTTTTATTATAGTCAATGAAGCCACGGGTAATTTTGGTCAAGGTTATTTTTTCTCTAGGAGCTAATTGCTCTATGTATAATCCTGTAAGTTGAGTACTTGGTTTTTTTGTTGTGTCTGGCTGTATCTCTATTGTCGTATCGGTGGAAACATACCTTAAAACTGTTTTTAAAGATGGGCTCATATGTCGTGGTATGCTACTCAGTTCTACAGTCGTGTCGCTAAGAAACTTGAGCCTGCCGCCCTGTGTACTGTCCATAGAAACAGAAATATAATATTCGCCAAGCTTTTGTCCCAAAGTGTCTGTCACCAAGAAAATTAAAAGAAAAAGAGTAAGGTATTTAATCATAGCTTTTTTGTCAAGATGCGGTGGTAACTGTCATTGCATAAGGTGTCCGAAAATTACCGCTAACGGTTCTCGGCTTTCTGCTGTGCTGATATTCTGCGTTTCGTCAGCCTGGAACAGATGCCGATTTTAATTACAAAGTATAAATTATATTCAAAAGTTCAATAGTATTCCGTCTAACCGATATGTGGGTGATTAGCGATATGATGCTGATGTTTATTCCTTCAGCCAGCATAGCAGAAAACCGCTGTTAGCAGACGTTTTTTACCATTTATAAGAATAGATTTCGTCTTTCTGATTTTTCCGTTTCAATAGAACATATTCTTTTCGTAGTTCTAAGGCATCATAAATTGGCTCTTTGACAATTTCCCCATCAACATTTATTAGTCCTATTTTTCCCTTGTCCTTAATAATAAAATAGCGCCAGTGCTGTGAAGATTTCACTTCGTCATAGGTTATAGGTACGATGATTTGATTGCTTGCATTGATGACACCAAACTTGTTTCCCTTCCTGACTATTTGATAGAGTTGTTCTCCCATTGAATGATGTCTTATTGTTTCAACAAAAACAATGTCTTTGTCTAAAATGATTGTCTCTTCTGGATTTTGAATGTTTAGGATTAAAGGTTGAGTGTCCTTTACTGCAAAGATTTTGTAGCCGTCTATTGTATAAAATCTGTAAATCTCCGGCAGGACATTTTCGCCGTTGAAGTTGTAAACGCCATTTAAATTCTTATCATTCTTAGTTATATAAAAGTCATCATTCTCTGTTGAAGAAACACTTTTGTATTGAATAGGCAATATAGTTTTGCCGTCGCCATAAGATAAACCAAAAACTGAACCTGGTGTCCACAGAATAAACCGATTGTTACCCCTTGGTAGAATAAATTGATATTTAATTGGAATGATTAGATTGTTGTTGGTGGTAAGTAAACCGTGTAAATCCTTTTTACGTACTACCAATCGATTGTTCTGGTACTCGATAAAATCATAATCAAAAGGAACAACGGTTTTATTAAAAGTATCAGTTAACCCATATTTACCATTCATAACTTTCAATAATCTGTTTTCTTCAATTCTGTTCTGCTGGGAGAAGGTTTGTCCAGCAAGAGCGAAGACAAGTATGCTTAATAAAAAAAGTTTCACTTTGAAGATTTAAAATGTCTGCTAACGAGCAGGTATTGCCGAAGTGCAGGAAATAGAATTCCGTCCGCCCGGCTGACCGCTGCTGAGTAAAGATAAAAAAGATGATGATATGCACATAGCTAAATAGATAAGGTCAAGCTGGATATGCAGATGCACAATGAACAAAAAGTTGAAACACGGCTTCCGTCAGCCTGCATTTTGGCAATACCAATGTTATGTGCTGGCGGATTTGTCGAACGAAATGGTTTTAATTGTGTTGACGGTTTTTGGAAGCGTCTGTAAGCAACACTCTTTTACAAAGGTTTGCTTTTGTGTCTGGGCTTGTGTGCCTTTGTAAATGTGTGATGCTTTTGTCGAGCCAATTAGTTCTTTGACATTGCTGGGTGATTGCTGAAAAAAACATAACGGAGTCATTGTAATCCCAAAATTTTTAGTAATTTTAGTAGAGTTTTTTAGCTACATTTGCCAAACCAATCCATTAAATGAGTTACATTAGTCTGATTAATAATCTTTTGGTGCCTAAAATTACCGAGAAGGCACTTGTCTTGGACTTGTTTGCCGGATGCGGTGGATTGTCTCTTGGATTTGAAGCCGCTGGTTTTAAAACTATAGGTTATGAAATGAATCCCGATGCGGCAGCAACCTATAACGCCAATCTTAAAGGCGAATGTTTTGTCGAAAAGCTTACACTTGATTTTGAATATCCCAACGCACAAATTGTAATTGGTGGGCCACCTTGTCAACCCTTTAGTGTTGGCGGCAACCAAAATGGAATTAATGATTCCAGAAACGGGTTTCCGTTTTTTGTTGATGCAATAAAAAAAGTTAAGCCGAAAGTATTCATGTTTGAAAATGTACGAGGCTTGCTTTATACCAATAAATGGTATCTTGAATTAATCATTGAAGAGTTGGAAGGTTTAGGCTACAAAACCAGTTGTCAACTTTTAAATGCAGTAAACTATGGAGTGCCGCAAAACAGGGAAAGATTTTTTTTAGTAGGGCATAATTCTGATTTTGAATTTCCAGAGCCTGAAAGAAAGAAAAATACTGTCGGCGATGCCATTGCAGACTTAATGACAACTATTCCTAAAGAAAGCAAGTTTTTAACTGCTGCACAAGATGTTTACATTGCCAATTACGAAAGAGCATCAAAGTGTATTAATCCAAGAGATTTATATGCTGATAGGCCAGCTCGTACACTGACATGCAGAAATCTGTCTGCTGCAACGGGTGATATGCAAAGGGTAAAACTTCCCAATGGAAAGCGTCGCAGATTGCTTATAAGGGAAGCAGCAAGATTGCAAAGTTTTCCTGATAGTTTTAAGTTTACTGGTGCTGAAACAAGCCAATTTTATCAGATTGGAAATGCTGTCCCACCACTTTTGGCTTACAAGATGGCAATTGCAGTAAAGGATTGTTACAATAATAAAACTAAAGTAAAAACGAAACAGTTGCAGTTAGTTTAGCCAATAAAAATCATGGTTGATTATTTAAAAAATTCTAAAAAATCAGAGAATGTCAAAAGGCTCATTAATGAAGCTCTTGATATTCTTCAAAGCGTAGGTATTCCGTTTTCAGGAAAAAGGGAACGTGGTCTTGAAAGTATGGCTATGGCTTTCCTTGCTGTTGCTGGTGTAAAAAAGTCATGGAAAGAAGCACAAGGACAAAACGAACATAGGCACATCAAAACAAGGGATATAATTAAGTTCATAAATGAACACTATGAAGAAACAATTTCACCAGGCTCTTATGATGATGTTAGAAGAAAGCATTTAAAACTTCTTGTCCTTGCAGATTTAGTGTTGAATAGTGCAGATAATCCAAGTGCAGCACCAAACGACCCAACTCGTGGCTACACTTTGAGCGGTGAGTTTAAATCACTTATTACTAATTATGGAACAGAAGATTGGCCAATAAAGCAAAAACTGTTTACTAAAAACCGACCAAGCCTCAATGAAATATTGCAGCGTAAAAGAGATATGCCTAAAGTAAGAGTAACATTACCGTCAGGTCATATTTTGGATTTTTCAAGAGGCGGACATAACCAACTACAAAGAGAAATTATTGAAGAATTTCTGCCACGCTTTGGTGCTGGTTGCACTGTATTATATGTAGGAGATGCAACTGACAAGTATCTGTTAAGAAACGATGATAAATTAACGGAGCTTGGATTTTTTGAATTAACGCATGATTCGTTGCCTGATATAGTCGCATACAACGAAGAAAAGAATTGGCTGTTTCTTATTGAAGCATTTTTTACGTCTGGCCCGATGAGTGAAGAACGGATATTGGAACTCAAAAAGGCATTGAAAGACTGCACGGCTGATTTAATTTTTGTTACTGCGTTTACTTCTAAAAATGATTTCAGAAAAAACATTGCAGATATAGGATGGGAAACGGAAGTTTGGACAGCCGATAACGCAGACCATTTAATTCATTTCAACGGGGGCAAATTCTTAGGCCCATATACTTCACAGAAATAATTGTCAACTGTCTTTATTGTCGCCCAGCAAAATTTTAGCTCTTTTGCAGGTTAGGTCTGTGTCCAGCTTTGTGGGCCTGCAAATGTGCTAAAATGTGTCGAGCCAAAGAAGCAGAGCAGAATTAAAACACTTTGAAAAACTAAAGTTGAATGTTAACGGACTGCCGATTAGTGAACGGTCGCACCGCTTGCACATAACGGCCACAGCTTTGCGTTCGGCAGGGCACTTGGAAAACGTCCAGCCCGGAACTGCAGCCGATTAAAGATACTGAAGTTGAAAATATATTCTGTTGCTCATCCATGTTCGGTCAGCCGGATTTGTAGCTGATAGTAGTACTAAGATGAGGATTTATCCGTCGCCCCCTGCTGACGCAAAACTGCCTGTTGGCTGCTGTACATGTCAAAAGAGTTTAAGTCCAATTGCGAAACTTAATGACCCAAAATCTTCATTAATAATCTTTGTCCGGTTAAAGACATTTATGTAGGAAATTTTTCCTGTGCACTTTTGAGTTTTTGAAAAATAAAAACCGAATGTAGGTTTTATACCCAGTAAAGTCTGTCCGCTAATGAAACTTGGTCCAGCTACAAAAGATAAATAGATACCTTGTGTAGGATGAAATGATGAACCTGCAAAAAGATTTACCATTCCACGAACATCATTGCCATTTTCAGGAAATGTGCCGTCAGGGTTTGAACGTAAAACTTTGTCGTCTTCAAGATAAATGTCGCCTGTAAGTTCTATTGTCGGTTTGAATTTAGTTTTATTATTTAAAAAAGTTTGAAGTCCTAACCCTATGCCCCAAGGATTATTTCCTTTGGTATAGTCATAAAGGGTACTATTATATTGTGTCGATAAAAAAGTTGATGCCTTTCTTTGGGTCTGTCCAAAACTCTGTGTCAATATGAAAAAGGTAAATAATACTATGAAAAATCTTCTCATAAGGAATTTATTAAGTCTGACAAGTGTCTATAGATGAACGTTGCTTTTGTATAGCAGCCAACGAACAGAGCTTGCTGCTGTGCTGGTATTTTATAATGTCCAGCCCGGAGCCGCTGGTGATTGAAAAACTGGTGATGAAGATAACAACAAAAGCTGATAGAATTCCGTCGGCTGGATATGGGCTGACAGCGATATGAAGCTGAGAATATATTCGTCTGCCAGCATAGCAGCAAACTCCCTGTTATGTGTTCGCCCTTCGTCTTGGTGTGTCAAACTAAATGTATGTGTCCACCGAAGTAGGGTGTGTCCCGGAAGCGTTGGCACAAGGCTTGCTCTTTTGCAAGGTTGTCTTTTGTGTGTCGGCTTTGTGTGCCTTGCAAATGTGCCTGGCTTAGTGCGTTGGATTCTGATGATTTTAAGTATCTTTGAAATCTCACTCAGAAAGATGATTACAAAAGAGCAAATTAAAAATACTGGTGCAACATTCACCCCTTCAATGCTTGCTGATTTTTTGTCAAGCAAAATTTCTGTTTATGTGAATAAGGGAAAACAAAGAGTACTTGACCCTGCCTGCGGAGAAGGAGAATTGTTATTATCCATTGGTCGAAGATTGTCAGAGTTAAAAACTGATTTTGAAATAGTCGGGTATGATTCTAATTCTCAATATTTAAAACTCGCAAATGAACGGATGATTTCATTTGGTTTGAAAAATATAAATTTGGTTCAAGACGATTTTCTTCAGTCAATTGACCTTACAAAAGAGCAACTTCTATTTAATTTTAATTCTACAGTACAATCTTCAATAAATAATTCATTTGATATTGTCATTGCCAATCCACCATATGTACGAACCCAAATACTTGGAACAGAACAAGCACAGGACCTTGCTCGGAAATTTAACTTAAAAGGAAGAGTTGATTTGTACTATCCTTTTTTAATTGCTATGACGGAAAGTTTAAAAGAAGGAGGAATACTGGGTGTAATTACTTCTAATAGATATTTGTCAACAAAAGGCGGTGAAAGCATTCGAAAATTCTTGTCCGAGAATTATGAAATTTTGGAATTGATTGATTTAGGAGATACCAAATTATTTGATGCCGCAGTTTTGCCTGCTATATTCCTCGGAAGAAAACGTAAACCAAAAAATCCCTCTCCGGCAAATTTTATTAAAGTGTATGAGGAGCTAAATGGGTATAACGGAGATTTAATTCCTGTAGAATCAATTTACGATGTACTAAACAGCAAGCAATCAGGCTATTTTACAGCAAAAGGCAAGCGGTATAAAAAGTCATCAGGTACTTTAAAATATAAAATTGGTTCTGGTGCTTGTTGGGAAATGTTGTCTAATAATGAATCAGATTGGGTTTCAAAAATAGATTCTGCTGCAAAAAATCGTGTACAGGATTTCTTTAAAGTAAAAGTAGGCATTAAATCAACTGCTGATAAAGTATTCATTAGTGATAAATGGGAAGAACTTAAAGCTGATAAACCGGAAGATGAACTGTTGAAGGATTTAATCTCACAAGAAAATGTAGAGCCGTGGAATGCTACCGATAACTTTAAATTGAAAGTTTTATATCCACATATTTCAATTGACGGGGAAAAGAAGACTGTTGATATTGAAAAATACCCAAAGGCAAAAAAATATTTTTTACAGCACGAGGAAAAATTAAAGTCAAGAGAATATTTGATTGAAGCAGGAAGACAGTGGTTTGAATTGTGGGTTCCTCACAGACCTGACCATTGGCAATATCCAAAACTTGTTTTTCCTGATATTAGCTTAATACCTCGCTTTTATTTCGATAATGGGGGGAAAATAGTAAATGGTAATTGTTACTGGATAGTAGCAACAAAAAAAGAAGATGTTGAAAAACTCCTTTTAATTCAGGGGGTTGCCAACTCAAAATTAATGACCAAGTACCACGATTTAGTATTCAATAATAAATTATACTCGGGCAGAAGAAGATATTTTACCCAATATGTCGAAAGGTATCCATTGCCCGATTTTAATTCTTTACAGGCTAAAGAAATTATTTCAACCGTAAAAGAATTAAACAAGTCAACCAACAAGGAACAAATTTCGAAATTAGAAATTCAGTTGGAGATACTCGTTGCCAAAGCCTTTGGTGTTGAGCCCGTTTTTAATCTGGATTAAAAACTGACTTGCCGTAATAGGTTTCAAAAAAGCCCATCGGAATAGCCCTCTGGCATTTGTAACTTTCTGCACTTACGTATGAAAATAGCTCCCCCAATTTTTCACCAGGTGAAAGTATAATACCTTCAATTATTTCTGTATGCGGATTGGTTAATGCTATCAAATATCTTACGTCAAAGGTTGTTAATCCCAATTCATTTACTACAACTTCTTCTTTTTCTGGTGAAAATTTACCTAAATCAACTGTCGGGCTATCTTGTACTTTTACTTCTAACAATTGATTCCTTATATCAGGAAAGGCACCATACAACAAGTCGTTTTCTTGTATTACATAACCAAGTAATTCAAGAACTTTCTTTTCCAAAGCCTGACCCCTGTTTTTGGTTGCCGCCGCATTCAATTTGAATCCTATTAATTTTTCAGCCACCATTTTTTTAAGTAGAGCAATGGAAAATAAGTGTTGAATATCCGGCTCTTCTACCATACCTAATTTTGGCGGTTCATAGTCGTGACGAATGTAGTAAGATAGTTTTTTAGAATCATGAAAGGTTAGGATTTTATCTTCACTTTCATATATGTCCTTTCGCACCTTTCTTGAAATTAATAGTTGATTTTTGATAGTTGGTTTTCCAAATTTTCCAAACCTCTGTTCAATATATTCAGGAGTAAGAATAATTATGGAAGCGATAACATCTTTATGAGTATCAATTCTGACAAGAACAAACCGCACATCTGTACATTTAAGACTTTCACCAGATTCGTATTTGATTAGCAAGGTTTCTGCTGCTGGAACTCTGTTCCAAACTTGCAAATTATAAGACGTTCCGCTTGTTACAATATATGTATCTATATATTCTCTGGTAATTTTAGGAACACCTTTGCCTTTTGGCGGAACTATTTCATATTGTCCTTCCTCTGCAAGAGTTGGTAATTGATGTTTTTCTAAAGTCGTGGCGATTAGCTTTCGAATATTTGAACCGTCTGTTCTCGTTTTTCCAGTTAACTTAAATGGGATACCAATCAATTCAGAAAATAGCTTTGCTAATGTTTCAGGGGATGTTAATTGTTTTGGTGATTCTGGTGGAATCTTAAAATGTTTGTTCATCATATACAAGTAATTCAGAAATCGTTTTATCACATTAATTATTTAATAGGTCAGCCGTTTTATATTTTAGGGCTTTAGCAATTTTTCGAAGATTTATTACAGAAATATTTCTTTCGCCTCTTTCAACTGAGCCTATATAAGTTCTGTCAAGCTCACTTTCAAAAGCTAATTTTTCCTGTGATAAATCGGCTTCGATGCGAAGCTCTCTAATACGATTTCCGATTTGTACTAAGAAGGCTTTTTCGTCTCTTGTATATGTTGTACCCATTTACATGAATTAGAAAGCAAAGTTGAACCATAGATGCAAATAAGTCTACGGACTATAAGTATCAATAATGATTAGTCTTGCTGGTAAGGGCTATAAAGTCGAAGTGTGAGATTCAGATGATTGAAGTTCTGTCAGCCGGGGTGGGTAGGCTGTGTGTTGGCATTTTTAGCTCTTGGCAAGTTTAGCTTTGTGTCGGGGTTTTGTGTGCCTTGCCATGTGCTAAAAATAGTGTGGGGTCGGGTGGCAAAGTCATGGGTGATTGTATATGTGCAGGATGTTGAATAGGGTGCCACATAACGGACAAGGCTTTCTGCTGTGGCGGCATTCATTGAACGTCCAGCCCCGAACCGCTGCCAAATAAAGTTGATAATGTTGATGTTTTCTACTGATGTTCATCTGTGTTCCGTCTGACCGAACTGCTGCCGATTTGCGATTTATTGCTGATGGCTTATTCGTCGCCCCGCTATAGCAGAAAACCCAATGTTGTAAGCCGTTTTTCGTCGTCAGTAACGACTTCTGCTTTCTAAGTCGTCAATTTGCCTTTTCAATTTTCTAATTTCATATTCAACATCGTAAGAAGAATACGAGTTTTGGACATTTACTTTCCGTTCAAGGTCATCATAGTTGCTTTCCAAGTCGTCAATGCGGCTTTCAAGGTCAGATAAATCAACATCATTACTTGTACTATTTCTGATGTTGTTTATCCTATCACTAATTGTAGTTAGTTCAGTCGTTAAACTCTTAATTTTCTTCTGCTGTGTAATTACGAAATACCCTTCAATACTTGAAACAACCAATAGAACCGTTATGATAAATGGATAATACTTTTGCATAATTTTTTAAGTTATTCCCACTTTGAGATGAACACGGTGTTACCTGCTAAACCCCTAAACAATGTTTTATAGCTGTCAAACATTGTTTTTGCTTTCTCGTCCGTTGATGAACCTACAGCATAACCTAAAACAACCATTTTATCCTTGTAGATAAAGTAATACTGAAACGAATAAAGGTATATTGTTCCGACTGGGTGTTCTCTGGTCATTTTGAAAGTCACTTCACCACAATCCAAACCGTCAATTTTCAATTTTCTTCCCGAAATGAAAGTTCCTAAACTTTCACCCAATTCTTTTAAACCTGCTTGCGTGAACATTTCATCCACTTCTGCTTTTGAAGGGGTAGCTGGCATTTTGGTAATGGTAAGAGTAGAAATAGCTGAATTTGCGCCTGAACTATAGGAAAACTTCTTCACTACGTGAGGTCTGTCGCCGTCAGCTTGTTTCCAGGAACAGGGGACCGAAAGTTTGATTTTTAAGCCTGCTGATTTGCCTGTTCCATCAGTTTTAAAATCGCACCTATTCTGCCAAAATGTTGAAGGGCTTTCTTGCGAATAAGTTTTAATTGAAATAAGAACTATAATAAGGAATAAATATTTCATGAATGACAGCTTTTAGAAAGTCCAAAAATGAGAAGGAACAGCAAGCCAATTGCTATTTGGAACACTAACATCTGTCCCGCTGCTTTGGCTCCTTCTTTTGCTCCTACTGCAACCATACCTGCAAAATCTTTGATTGTTTGTTTGGCTAATTCAACGGCTTGTCGCTTGGCATTATCCATCCAACGTTTCAAAACATCATCCTTTGTGGAGTATTCAGCGTATTCAAACTTTGGCTCTGGTTCCGGTTCTGGTTGAGGTTTCTTTGTTTCTTCTGCTGGTTTTCTTTGTTTAGCTTCTTCTTGCTGTTTTTCCCGATGTTCTTCCTTCGGTGCTGTTGTCGTTTTGAAACCTTTGAAAAACTGATATTCTCTATCGTATCTGTTTCTTGCGTCGGTATCCTTCAAAATCAGATAGGCTTCATTAATTAACTGCATTATTCTCGTTGTGTCCTTATTCGGATTTCTGTCTGGATGCCATTTTATTGCTTGCTGGCGGAACGCCAACTTGATTTCTTCTAAAGATGCAGTTTCATCAATTTCAAGGATTGCATAATAATCAACAAACATAGTTAGCTCTTTTTGTCAAGCTCGTGTTTGTCAGCAGAAGCTTCACGTTCACTTTGTGGTTTGTACTTCCAAACTGCACTGATTGCAGCAATAGCTCCTGCAATTACGAAAATAGGGGCACGGCTGTTGCTTTTGCCGCCATTCATTGCTACACCGATAAGAGATGTTACAAGTAGAATTCCGACAATGACAATGATTTTAATTGCTGTTGTACGCATGTTTATAGTTTTGGTGATTGGTTGCAGCTATTAATAAGCTATTTCAAAATTGAAGCTGTTTACAACTCTGTTGAAATCTCTTTCCATTTGTGCGTCGTACAAATCCTTAGGTAAGTTTAAATTGACCTGATAAATTTTTCCGTCGTAATAACATTGTATTTGCTTTGACAGATAGATATAGGATTGTGTTCCTGATGATACCTTGCTTGTAAAATCAATTACATAGGCTGGGAAATTGTTTAATGCACCTTTTTCAATGTTCAAGTTTTCTGCTTTTGTATTCTGTAAAGCAAGTAATTCATTAAACTGGCTTGTGTAATTCTGCAATGGCATACTTTCAATAATGTTATTTGGGTTTTTCGGCTCGTCTGGCAGATGCGTAATAGTGACAGATATAGCCGCCGCATATTCCCTGTTTAAAGCTCTTGCAAGAGTAGATTTAGTTGTGCCATTGTCGTATTCCCAACCTTTTGGAAATTCTACTCGGAATTTGTAGAATTTGTTTCTGTAAACATTATTTCGCCACTCGGAGTTTTGAGGGTCTTGGTTAGTTTCTGGAATTGTCTTTTTGTAATTGTCTATTTCCGACTGAAGGTTTGTAGTTGTCTGTTTAGTCTCTTGTGGTTGCTTTTTGTCGTCTGCTTGGTTGCAGCTAAAAAAGATGAAACCGACTAAGGCGGTCATTTTGAAAAGCAGCTTTGTCATGGCTTTGTTTTTAATGTTTAGAGGCTGTCGCAATAAAATGGCTTACAACGAGCAGGGCTTTATGCAGGTTGGGAATTAGTATTCCGTCTGCCCAAAACCGCTGCTGATTGAAAATATAAAGTTGAATTTAAGAACTAAAGTTGAAAGTTGTTTGTCCAGCCCGAACCACAGCCTGGATTTGCAATTGGCTGATGTTTGCTGGTCATGCCCAACTTGCATAAAACCCAATGTTGTAGGCAGCCTTTACACGGACACTAATTTGTACTTGTCACCAATAAGCAATTCAATATCATTCGCGGTCGTACAAAGTGCTTTCCATTCTGTCGTTGGGTTACTGTCAAGAAATAATGAAATAGCAGTTTCTGTATTTTCAATTGCTATTAGTTCAACTTTATTTGCTGCTTCTAAATTTTTTAATTTGTCAAGAATTATTGAAGATACTTTCTGTTCATCAAATTCAGTTGTATACAAAATATGGTCTGTCCTTAATGATTTGAAATTTGGAAACTGCCCAAACATTCTGTGAGGTGTGTCCCATTTGTAAAGAGAAGAAGCTTCAAAACCTGTTAACTGCTTAATATCTATAAGTTTTTTAAAAGCTGGAATTTTTTCTTTAAGTCCTTCAAATTGGTTAGCTGTCAGAATGAATGCCCCTTTAGTATTAAAAAAGTATGGTGGTGTATACTCATTTAGTTCTGGCTCTTTTAAAATTTCGTCAAATGCAGGTATGAATAAAATATAATTTCCTGATTGTCGTATCGAAAGCCAGTTCCCAGGCTGACATTGCGTAAAACCGCAATGTTCACAAATTTGAAATTGAAATGTTGAATTATCGTTGCTCTCAAATAATTCAACCATATTTATTAGAACTTCGTCGTCAGCTTTAAGTGTCGTATAGGTTGGCTTGCCTTGCTCTGACGAGCTAAAGTCAAACTGTCTTTGGTATGTTGAAAAATTAGAAGCTGTCCACATAAGGTTGCCTACAACGCTTGAGGCTTGCCGCAGGGCTGGAATTTTTTAACTGTCTGCCCGGCAACTGAAGCCGATTGAAAAACTGATGATGAAGTTAACAACTAAAAGCCAAGTAGAATTCGGTCAGCCCGATATTAGCTGATAGTAGTACAACAGCCGATTGTTATTCCGTCCGCCAGCCTTGCGGCAAACCTTTTGTCGTAAGCCGTGTTATCAAATTGAGCATATTGGCGACCAGAAATGAAAATATTTGTCTATTAACAATACAAGGTCAAGGAACTTCTTATTATTAATTTCTGTTTTCGCAAAATGCTCTGGGCAATGATATGTCAATAGTTTGTATGTACCTTTTGTAGCGAACTCTAAATTATATGTTACTCCATCGGCTACATTGTCAGTAAAATTTGGAATTTCTTCCTGTGATATTAGTTTGTCAAGTTGAACTTGTTTTAAACTGTCAATTAGTGATGTTAAAGAGATAGTTGGTTTTAGAATTTTCTCATTTTTAAAGTGTGTCACACCGTCTTCACTTTTATAATACCTAATTTTTTGTGTCAGCCAGGAAGTGTCTAAATATTTTAAAATGATAAGGTCATGTTCAACGAACATACTGCCAACCCAAATTCGTATTTCAAAACTGTCAACTCCTTTGTCAATGGGTGTCAAATTTAATTTTGATGCTTGTTCTGCAAATGCTTTCTGTCTTGCAAGTTTAATTGTGTCAATTACTGGCGTCTTTTCTGGTTCACTTTTATTGACTGTGTCGGTAGAATTGCAAGAGAGCAAAACAAAAATGGTTGATATGATTATTAGGGTGTGTCTCATTAACATGGCTTACAACGGGTTGCGGCTTGGCGTAGTGGCGGATTTTTAGCACAAAAGTTCAATCGAAGAACTGCACTTGAACCTACCACAAAACTGTCATACGAAGACCTGCACCCGCCATTACGCCAAACCGCTCCTATGTTTACAAATTAATAAATTTAATAGTCAGATAAGGAATCAATTCAGAAAGAACAAAGGGCGGAGTAAGGCCGTAAAACCGCATTGGCCCTGAGCCACTCTAACATGATAGCCACCGCCCCTTTTCTTACCCGATGCTGAACAGTTCAACGTGCTTATTAAAAAGCCTGTATTAGGATAGATAGCACAGTGTAAGGTTGTTCTTCCTGTTGTTTTTTTCCTTGACACTAAGTTAAATTATTCACCAACAAAAAATTAGTTATGGACACAAAAATGTTATGCTGTGGCATCGATGTATCGCATCTCACGTTGGATGTAACTTATCAAAACAATCTGGGTGATTTATTTTACTTACAGGTAGGTAATAACATTGCAGGCTTCAAAAAAATACTGGAGCATACCGGTACTGATTATCATTTTGTGATGGAAGCAACAGGCGTGTATTACATACGGCTGGCCTTTTATCTGCACGGCCAGGGTTGCCGCTTGAGTGTGGTGAATGCAATGAGTATTAAGCGTTATATTCAAATGCATTTAGAGCGTAATAAAAGCGATAAGAAAGACAGTGGCTGGATCTGTAAGTACGCCATTGAGCAGCGTCCATGCTTTTGGGAAATGCCCGACAGTACTTACTTTGAGAGCAAACAGATGTTCAACACCATCCGGGAATATGCGGAGCAGGTAAAGCGTTTTAATAATCAACTGCACAGTTTAAAATTACTACCTGTACCCAGTAAAGAAACGATCCGGTCTATCGAAAAGATGAAAGCAAACCTTGAAAAAGAAATGGCATTACTGGAAAAGAAACTGGAAGCATGTTTAAAGCAATGGCAACCGGATCAGTATAAAAGTATTAGCAGCATCAAAGGCCTTGGCAAGCGAGCCACCGCATTGCTCATCATTTATACACAAGGCTTCAGGCACACAAGAAATCATCGTCAGTTAATCAGCTTTGCAGGATTAAGTCCAACGGAGTACAGCAGCGGCAGTAGTATAAAAGGGAACAACCGTATTTACAAAAAGGGAGGAAAGGCAATCAGAGATGTACTGTACATGTGTGCCATGAATGCCAAGCAAACCAATGTGGCCTGCAAGCAATTATTCGAGCGGTTAAAGGCAAATGGGAAAACCGGAAAGCAAGCGTTAATTGCTGTGATGAACAAACTGTTGAAGCAGGTGTTTGCAGTGGTAAAAAACAACAGCTTGTATCAGCCAAATTACTGTTCAGCGAAGCCATAAAAAAAAAGAAAATTGCTTGGTTTTTTACACAGTTCATGTTACCAGCCGTTTTTCATTGTCAGTCAATTGCTTTGTCGTCATTTTTTGGTTATAAATTTCATAAAAGTTGAAGTCAGGTCGATGATAAATTCGATTTCTTTTTCGTTCACATTATCATCGTGTTTAGCATATTTATTTTGATATTTCCCGTAATAGTCCAAAAGCGTATTAAACATATTTGTCGTTTCAGGACTAATTCCTTTAGCTTGCTGAAATTGTCCTACGTCTGCAATCTGCTTTTCTAAAGGCTTGTCATTATTAAGAACTTCTTTTAACAGTAACTCTAATGAAAGTCTCAAATCGTCAATTAAATTTCTTTGATAAACATTCTTATTCAATTTGTCTAAGGCAGAATTATATAATTCAAAAGCCTTTTTGTAAGCAGAAAGCCAATGTTGAGTTTCCTTTACAAGGTCTGTTGTAAGAATATGTTGTCCACTTGGAATATACTCAGGATATTGAGAATACAATTTGTTTTTCAAATCCTTTACACTGTCAAGATGTTGAAGCCTTTCAATGGTCTCGGAAATAATTTCAAATTGTTGGTCAGAGTTAAAACGCTTCAAATTTTCAAGGAATGCAGTTCTTTTATTGGGAACATCAACGAATGGAGGTTTATGAAATGGAATATCTACATTATAATCTAAACTTTTCGCTGAAAAATACTTGCCAATTTCAGTTGAAGTAAGTCCCGTATTGGTGTCTGCCAATATATCCGATGCGTATGTTAGGAATACATTATTGATTGGTTTCTTCATTTCCTAATTCTTCGTTTTTTATAGTTTCATCTGTTTGCGTGGCTGCTTCTTCTGTTTTTGTTTCATCTGTTTCAATAGCTCCAACTCGTTTAAAAGTAATATTGCTTTTATCTTTTGTTGAAATTAGAACTAAATCATCTTGGTTAATTTTTTCAATTTTGTAAAAAAGTTCTTTGCTAGGGTAAGAGAGATTAATAGTGTTGCCCTTATCCGTAAATTTTATGATACCTTTTGAAACTTTATCATTGATGATTTCAACAAAGGTATGTTTGCCAAAAAATGAATGTTCAAAGAAAAATATCTGCTCTTGATATGAAGTGTTTTTCCAACGTTTACCAAATAGGTTTAGATTTCTAAAATACTTTGGTTTAGCAAATAGTAGAATTAACAATAATAAAATGGTTGTACCAACTGTAATTCCTAAATATGTAAAAAGGTCTTTTCTTATTGCTGTTTCATTTTCTGTAATCTCGTAGTGCTTTCCGTAAGTTTTGTAATAAACAGCCCAATCTTCTGTATTTATATTTGCTCCGTGGTCACCTGAACTTTCCCAAGAAGATGAAAAAATTCCTGAAGATGAATATTGTTTTGGAGTTGTATTGTCCATATAGAAATATTCATTTCTAATGTCTGAGAAGTTTGAAATATCAACAAACTTCCCAGGCGTATATGCTCCCGGTGATTTTTTGTCATCTTTCGTAAAATATTCAAAAGCATTTGTGTAGCATTTTCTAACAGACAATCTGTAATTATCTGCATAATAACCACCACTAATTTTAAAACGACCACCCCAACCATCGTCCATATATTCAGGTGCAACATATTTGCCTGATGGTTTTTTATAACCCATATCACCAGAATAGGTTGTTTCTATGTCAAAACCATCGTCATTTTGTCTTGTGAGTTGTTTAATTGTAAAACCACCATTTGTGGCTTCATATATAGTATATAACTTTTCTCTTTCCCACCATTCTTCAAATAAGAATAAGTCATCACTATTCTTGTTTTTAGATTTAGGATAGCCAGTTTCTTTGAGTTTTCCTTGTGTAAGAGTTTCAACTCCGTCAAGAACAACCGTTTTGCCATCAAGAATATTATCCACTTTTGAGTAAATATCTTTTTTGAACTTCTGTTTTTTATTGTTGGAATAGGAATAGGCAATAAATCCAGCAAGACCAATTAATAAAAATGCAGTTCCATATATTTTAAATGAAGCCCAAAATTTCACATTACTATCTTCAACCAAAACCTTTTTTTCTTCCTTATTTTCTTGTAAAGGCTGAATTGTCGAATTGGGTAAGTTGTCAATTATCGGAGGAGGAGGTGGTGTCTTTTTTAGCAATCCTTTGAGTTCTTCAACTTCTCTAACTGGCTTCCAATTTTCAAAACCATCAGTCCAAACCAAAGTGTCATGTTTTAAGCCAACAGTCCTTAGTTGGTCAATGTTAAAAGGTCCTTTCTGTTCCTTTTCGTCTAAGTAGTAAAATTCTTTTTCCATACTTTTTATTTATTCGTGTCTGTCGTCTTAAAATGGCTGGTAACGTTGGGGCTTGCTGCTGTGCTGGTATTTTATAATGTCCAGCCCGGAGCCGCAGCCGATTGAAAAACTGATGATGAAGATAACAACAAAAGCTGATAGAATTCCGTCGGCTGGATATGGGCTGATAGCGATATGAAGATGAGTTTATATTCGTCAGCCAGCATAGCAGCAAACCTCGCTGTTAGCTGCATACCCTTCGTCACTACGAACAGCAGGATGTTCCCAATTGCATTGGTGGACATTTTACTGTCCCGTAACTACAATAAACACAACAGTCACCTTCTTTTGGTTTAAGTCGTGTCTTGCAATTTGAACACTCATAAAAATATTGGCAAGCATCTGTTGGCATTGTTTCTTCTTGTCTGTGTCCACAAACAGGGCAAGTAATAACAGATTGAAGTATGATAGTTTTTTCCATTAGTTGTTGATTACTGATTGAGAAGTTACTTTATAGCCAGTTTTATTAATGACGGATACAAGGCTGTCAACGGAAGTTTTACTGTTGTCAAACTTAACAAGGCTGCTGCCTTTTTCATAAGAAGTATTGAACTCAATCACTCCCGATGTTTTTGAAAGTTCGCTGTTTATATGTTCTGTACAGCCTTCGCAGGTCATACCTTTTATTTTAAATTCTGCAGTCTGTATATTGCTTTTATCAACAATAATAACTTTTGCTTCCTGAGGCTTTGGATAAAATATTTTTGCGTAATAAGGAAATGCAATTAACAATCCTGCAACTACTGTAACGATAGCTAAAAATGCTTTTGATTGCCAAAATGATTTTTTATTGTCTGCCTCACAGTCGCAGTCAATTTGTTTTTGCGGTTTGAGTTTTTGATACCAGGCAAATGCAAAAACTGCAATTGTCAAACCGATTAAATATGGACGATACGGTTCAATCCACGAAAACGAGGAAGCAAGTCCACTTGCACCACCTAAGAAAGCCAAAACTGGTGTTATGCAACAAAGGGAAGCCGCAACTGCTGTCAACAGACCTGCAACCCAACCTTTACTATTTTTTGTTGTCGTTGTCATACTGTCGCCAAATTTTGTTGATTAATAAATTTAAAAAACGGTCTTAAAGTTTTTAGATGTTCGCTGCGTAAAGAATAGAAAATAGTTTGCCCTGCTTTTCTGGCTTCAATGATGTTACCGTCTTTTAGTTTGCGAAGATGTTGAGAAATGGCAGGAATACTCATTCCCAAAATATCGCTAAGGTCGCAAGGGCAAAGTTCATTTTCCTCTTCAAGCAGAAACAGTATTTTCAGTCGCACTTCGTTGCCTGCTAAAGCAAGAACCTGTCCCAACTGCAAAAATGATTTTGAGTTAGACTTTAATTTTTCTCGGCAGCTTTTAATTTGTTCTATGTCTGCCTGTAACCTTATGCAAGTGTCGTTTGCCATTGTCAAATTTGTTTGTCGGGTCAAATGTAGCAAAGATTACTTATTTAAGCAAATACTTAAATACAAAGACATCAGCAACGTTACAAGATGGTTTTGAAGTGTCGCAAAAAATGTCCGATTGAGTTAACGGGAAGTGTCCTACAGGGTTGCAGCTAACGGACAGGGCTTTGTGCAGGCAGGGCATTGTTGATTGTCCAGCCCGGAACTGAAGCCCAATAAAGAAATAAAAGTACAAGATAACAACTAAAAGCCAAACAGAATTCCGTCCAGCCAGAACCAAAGTACAGCGATGCAAACAGCCGAAGTTTGAACGTCAAGCCCTGCTTGCACAAAACCCCATGTTACCAGCAGTGTTTCTTTCGTCCGTAGTCGTTATTTTTATTGTCTGTTTGTTTGTCCTAAAATAGTTATTCTATTTTAAAAGTTTCCCAAAATCTCTTGGTCATAATCATAACCATTTTCGTTAGGGAATTTGCCTTTCAAGTCTGGGAACACTAACTGAATATATTCATAATTACGTTTATCATAGTGTCTAATTGATGAAAGCACGTAATCAGATAGATGCTCATTTTTTACTTGAATAAAAACAACTGGAAACCTGTCTGTAAAGTCTTTTAATGTTAGATTTATAGGAACATCGCTGAACTTATATTTGTCAACATAATTTTTTATCAACTCCCCAGAAAGGTTAGGTCCTAAACCAGAGATAAATAACTCGGGAATTTTAAAATTGTCGAACACTCCTGTCGAATATGAAAAAGGAGTAAAGTTTGTCTCCTCCAAAACTGAGGTTACATGGTATCCCGTTTTTGCAATATTGTCATCAACTCTCTCGAAATATTTTTGCTTTTTTTCTTGCTCTTCCATGTGTCGAGTTTTAATTCTTAAACGTTGTCAGTCGTGTTAGATGATTGTCTGTCAGCAATAATTTTTTCTATAAAAGTCAACGGTTGACTGTCCACTGACAAAAAGTTGAACGAAGCACAGCACTTTAGAATTACGTCAAAGTCTGTCCGAAGTCGAGTAGTGGACAGTCTGCCTTTGACTTTACAAACTGTCGTGATTGTGTGGTCGTCTAACATTGCTGGTAACGTTCCGGGGCTTTGCGATGGTGGGGCAATCGAAGAACATCAGTTGATGATTGCACCAAAGCTCAATAGTAGTACAAATGTTGAGCTTTTGACTTTCAGCCCCACTATTGCAAAACCCTTGTTACCAGTAGTTGTTTTCTCTCGTCAGTTGTCCAGTCCATATTTCTCTTTTGCTTTAAAATGTCCAGTTTGCTTGTCGTAAAGGAAAATATATTTCACTGAAATCCTGTCCGCTGGATTGTCAATAGTAAATGGTTTTCCATTCTCAACGTCATACCATAAACTGTCTTTGGTATATTTTCCTAACATTAACTTTTGTCCACTAAATACAATGTCGTTGAAATCGTCTCTGTTTTCGTCTTTAAACCCAATTCTAAGTTCGTTGGGTTCAAATACTGAAAGGTCTTCGTGAGCATCGTAAGTATGAATTTTGTTGTCATAATAGCCTTCGTAAACATTCTCTAATGTGTCTGATGATATTTTGTAAATTTCGTGTCCGCCATTACCTTTTGCAGTCGCATTAACTGTCAGTAGAAATGGATTTTGATTTGGAAATATTGTAACAAAGTCAAACCGTTGTCTAGATAAAGACTTTACCAATGTTCCGTCTGTCGTCAAGAGCAATTGATACTTCCAAGGAAATTCAGCCATTGAACCAACATTCCAGTCATACTCAATAAAAATGAAGTCTTTGTCAGACCCATAGAGTTTTACTTTTTTGAATGCTGTAATTTTTTCATTCTCTTTTTGAATTGTGCTTTCGTGAACTTCAAGGTTAAAAGTTTGTCGAAGTTCGTTAATGAATTGAGCTGTATCTTTTATTGTCGGAAAGTCGGCAACTTGTTTAAATACTTTTTCTGTTTCTTGTTGAGTATCTGTCACAGTCAATTTTTCGTCTTTCGGTGTCTGTTTGTTAGAACAACCAAAAGCCGTTAAAGTCAAAATTGTCAATGTGAGCAGTGTCTTCATACAATTACTGGTAACGGCTATCAGCTTTGCGATGGGCTGGACTTCTGTGGTTCGTCTGCCCGAACAAATGCCGATAGAATTACTGATGATGAAAATAAGAACTAAAGCTCAATGTATAATGTCCCGCTGATAACTGCTGCTGATTAGCGATTTGCCGCCGATTGCTCTTCCGTCAGCCAGCCTATTGCAAAACTGCTGTTAGGCGCATTCGCCATTAGCGGATTTCTCCTTGATTGATGATAAAGAGTTCTTTAAGTTTATATGTCACTGGGCTTGCGATGGTACATCCGGTCGTTTCAACTTTGTTCGGCGTGACGGTTTTGAAATCGAAAGAGACAGTCATGCCAATTTGTTTCAAACGCTGGTCAAGTCCTTTTACTTTCACCACGTTTGTGAACGTCGTATTGTTGATAGTAATTGTGTCGCCGTATTGTGGTGTATCTCGATGATACGTCAAGTCTACAAGCCAATAATCTTGAGATGGGTCGGCATGACATATCTCTTTTGCAATGACGTAACCACCAGCGTTCGTATAGTCAGGAACATATGGTCCCTGTCGTCTGCAAGAAAGCATAAGAATAGTGGCAATTGATGTTGAAATAAGCAGTTTTATAGCAAAATATTTCATGTCTTGGATTTACATCTTGAAAACTAGGCACTCGTTGCGCCTAACGGACAGGGCTTTGTGCAGGCAGGGCATTGTTGATTGTCCAGCCCGGAACTGAAGCCCAATAAAGAAATAAAAGTACAAGATAACAACTAAAAGCCAAACAGAATTCCGTCCAGCCAGAACCAAAGTACAGCGATGCAAACAGCCGAAGTTTGAACGTCAAGCCCTGCTTGCACAAAACCCCATGTTACCAGCAGTGTTTCTTTCGTCCGTAGTCGTTATTTTTATTGTCTGTTTGTTTGTCCTAAAATAGTTATTCTATTTTAAAAGTTTCCCAAAATCTCTTGGTCATAATCATAACCATTTTCGTTAGGGAATTTGCCTTTCAAGTCTGGGAACACTAACTGAATATATTCATAATTACGTTTATCATAGTGTCTAATTGATGAAAGCACGTAATCAGATAGATGCTCATTTTTTACTTGAATAAAAACAACTGGAAACCTGTCTGTAAAGTCTTTTAATGTTAGATTTATAGGAACATCGCTGAACTTATATTTGTCAACATAATTTTTTATCAACTCCCCAGAAAGGTTAGGTCCTAAACCAGAGATAAATAACTCGGGAATTTTAAAATTGTCGAACACTCCTGTCGAATATGAAAAAGGAGTAAAGTTTGTCTCCTCCAAAACTGAGGTTACATGGTATCCCGTTTTTGCAATATTGTCATCAACTCTCTCGAAATATTTTTGCTTTTTTTCTTGCTCTTCCATGTGTCGAGTTTTAATTCTTAAACGTTGTCAGTCGTGTTAGATGATTGTCTGTCAGCAATAATTTTTTCTATAAAAGTCAACGGTTGACTGTCCACTGACAAAAAGTTGAACGAAGCACAGCACTTTAGAATTACGTCAAAGTCTGTCCGAAGTCGAGTAGTGGACAGTCTGCCTTTGACTTTACAAACTGTCGTGATTGTGTGGTCGTCTAACATTGCTGGTAACGACAAAGGGCTTGGCGAAGTGCAGGTATTCTGTGATTCGTCAGACCGGATTAAGAACTAAAAGATGATTAGCGATATGAGTTTTACTGAACCCTGCATTTTGCCAAACCCAATGTTCTTTGCAGTGCCATCATGCTACTTCCTGTCGCTGATTGAAAATATAAAGTTCGGTGTATTTGTTTTTTGAAGCTGCGGAGCATGTATTAAAAAATTACAAAGTATGAATCATAAATGGCTTAATAATAAATGTGAAAAATGCGGTATTGAAAGACAGAAAAAAGAATATAAACGCTGGCAGCGAACCGAAACGGTTTTAAAGAATGGTGTATGGGAAGATAGGCATATTCATACTTATGGGATTGCGTGGCATTATGGTAAAGAACACAAATTTGAAAGGCCCAATTGTGTACCCGATTTCACAAGTGTTTTTTTATGTGAACTAAGAAAGGAAGTTAAAAAAGGATTATTAACTAATAAAAATTTAAAAATGAATAACGAAACAACGGTATTGAAAGAAACAGAATTTACACCAGAAAAAAAAGAGTATGGCGATATTATAATGTTCGCCTCCGATTATCGTGAATCGCACGAAGAATTTGACGGATTTGTATCAACAACAATGTTGGCCGATATGCTTATTAAATTTAAGCGACAATTTGTTGATAAAGACTGGTATAATGCAGGTATAATGGCTCAGCGTATTTTACAAAATGATGAAATAGAAACCTTAAAACAGAAGCTGAAGCAAGAAGAGTTTAACCACATTAATACCCGTATATCCTGGGATTCAACTACTGCTGAACGGGATGAGTTGAAGAATAAAAACAGAGCATTAGAAGAAAGGATAGTAATTATTACCAATAATGCAGAAGCAGATAGAAGGCAAATTGCTTATGCAGCATGGAGAGCCGCCGCAGATGCTTTCAGAATGTATCCGGACAACAAACATACATTTTCTGATTATTGGGAAACGGTTAAATAAATGTCACAATTTTAGCTAAAAATGTAACAAATGAACTACTGCCCAAATTGTCAAATAGGTATTGACTACCAACAGATGAAAGCAAAGAACTGTAATAATTGTGGACATCATTGGGAAATATTTCATGTAATGCCTTTGAATGATGAAAAAGAACACAGAGATAGTTATATCTGCCGGTGCTTACCAGAAGTAATTAATGAAGGCGCAAACATGGTTGTGGTTCATAATTCTTTTGATGGTAGAGAGGGAGTTGAATGGGCTAAAGAAATAATAGGATGATGCTACGGAGACTAATGTGTGGCGTGGGCAAAAAACAAATACATGATATGTCGCTGAATAATGAATCGTCAGCGGCATTGCAAAGAACGAGCAGGTATTGCCGAAGTACAGGGGATAGCATTCCGTCCGCCCCGGCTAACTGCTGCTGAATAAAGATAAAAAAGTTGATGATAAGAACTAAAGCTAAATTACTAACGTCAAGCTGGATATGAAGCTAAATTGAAAAACAACAGTTGAAACACGGCTTCCGTCAGCCTGCATTTTGGCAATACATTTGTTGGCAGAAGTCAATTCGTTTTACAGTGAGCAATTTGATATAAATAAGGTTTTAATATTCTTAAAAGGTCGTCTTCCAAGGCCAAATTATAGTTTATCATCTCAATTAAAATTATTTGTAAATTTGAATTATTTGGTTTGTTCAAAAGTTTTGAAATGGTCGTCGAATCTTTAACTATTTTAATATTTATGCGTTCACTATAGTCGCCCAATTTATAAATTGATTCAAAATTGTAAAGTTTATCATTAAACATCACCTTTGTTTTATCTTTATCTTTTTCTGCTACAACTCCTAAACGAAAATTTTCTATTTTATTGGAGTTTGCTGGGTTGCTTTGAGAAAATCCAAGATTAAAAAAGCAAACTGTTAAAATTATAGAGAGTATTTTCTTTTGCATATTCTAAGATTTGAAATAGAGGCTCGCTGTTTTAAAACGAGCCTCCAGGTTATAATATTATTTCGGAAATTTTAATTCAATAAATCTTTCTGAACTTTGTCTCGCCCACCACTCATCTTCGTCTGGTGGGCAAATGTCTCCAAAGCCAGTACAACCAAAACCGCAAGGTGTAAACAATGTATTTCCACTACAGTCAGAGAACAGTGTCCCATAAACAGCACACCTGCCATAGAAAAAATAACCAGTCTCAATAGACCAACAATCAGTACGACCTGCAACTTGATTTCCGCTTTTTGCAAGTACATACCCATAAGTAGTTATATCGGTATCTTTAATTTTTGCAACCTTTTCAACCAATTGAGGTGAGGATAGTTTCAATGGATTAGTTGATATGATTCTTGCTTTTATTGAAACAGTAGACAATTCTAGTTCTTTTGAATTGATTGTATCATCAGTTGTTGTAGCTTTTTTACAACCGAGTAGAATAAAAGAAGTCAAAAGTGTCAATTGAAATAAACGTTTGAGCATAAGTTTTGGTTTAAAATTGATTCCTACCTCCAGATTGAGCGCTGTGTCGGAAAGTTCCGCCGTTGGTAAAATTATGATTTCTTTCTTATTCTCCAGTGTCATTTAGTAAGGCTCTGTCGTCCTATATTGACATTTGAAGTTAGGCGGTTGTCAACCATATTTCTGCCAACGTTGAAGCATTTGTGTTTGTGGCGGAATTTGAAATCCGTCTGCCTGGTACAAATGCTGATGTAAAATACAAAAGTTCATGGTTTGTTGAATTGCTCAATTTATAACGTCGGGCTGGGGCAGAAGCTGATAGTAGCACACAGTTGAAGCGGCGTTATCAGTCCGCCGGCATAACACAAATGCAATGTTAGTGGCAGTTATTCGTCGTGATGGTCACCCACCATATTGTCTTCATAGAAAGCTACTGGAATATTTTGTTTCAAGTTTAAGTTACTCAAAATATCCGCACACTGGTCATAATGTTTTAACCTGAAAGTTGTCACTTTACGGTTCTTTTGTTTAATTACAAATTGTAAAATTCCTTTTGGTTTTCTGAAAAGATTATGCAAATCGTTGCAATAGACTTTGTCAATTTTTCGGAACGGAATGTTCAAATCTATTTCTTTACCAGTTATAATTAAGTGGTCATCGTAAAAAGTCAAGTTAGCTGGCTTGTGCAGTCGGGCAGCGTAATAAAGCGGTGTTAATATGAGAAGCCCTAGTCCTGCATAAGCCGACGATGTTTTTAACCATTCTGGTACAACCAAAACATAGTATGCGGTCGACATTTCGCCAGATGCGTGTCTGGTCGGAAGCATAATAAGATAAAGGATAAATAAAACTGAAAGAAAGGTAAAGCTAATGCCATAAATAAGACCGCTTATGTAAGGTATCCTTCGTCTTATTAGTATTTCAAATTCTATAGGTGTGTCCATTGTAGGATTTCTGATTGCCACTAACGAGCAGGTATTGCCGAAGTGCAGGAAATAGAATTCCGTCCGCCCGGCTGACCGCTGCTGAGTAAAGATAAAAAAGATGATGATATGCACATAGCTAAATAGATAAGGTCAAGCTGGATATGCAGATGCACAATGAACAAAAAGTTGAAACACGGCTTCCGTCAGCCTGCATTTTGGCAATACCAATGTTATGTGCTGGCGGATTTGTCGAACGAAATGGTTTTAATTGTGTTGACGGTTTTTGGAAGCGTCTGTAAGCAACACTCTTTTACAAAGGTTTGCTTTTGTGTCTGGGCTTGTGTGCCTTTGTAAATGTGTGATGCTTTTGTCGAGCCAATTAGTTCTTTGACATTGCTGGGTGATTGCTGAAAAAAACATAACGGAGTCATTGTAATCCCAAAATTTTTAGTAATTTTAGTAGAGTTTTTTAGCTACATTTGCCAAACCAATCCATTAAATGAGTTACATTAGTCTGATTAATAATCTTTTGGTGCCTAAAATTACCGAGAAGGCACTTGTCTTGGACTTGTTTGCCGGATGCGGTGGATTGTCTCTTGGATTTGAAGCCGCTGGTTTTAAAACTATAGGTTATGAAATGAATCCCGATGCGGCAGCAACCTATAACGCCAATCTTAAAGGCGAATGTTTTGTCGAAAAGCTTACACTTGATTTTGAATATCCCAACGCACAAATTGTAATTGGTGGGCCACCTTGTCAACCCTTTAGTGTTGGCGGCAACCAAAATGGAATTAATGATTCCAGAAACGGGTTTCCGTTTTTTGTTGATGCAATAAAAAAAGTTAAGCCGAAAGTATTCATGTTTGAAAATGTACGAGGCTTGCTTTATACCAATAAATGGTATCTTGAATTAATCATTGAAGAGTTGGAAGGTTTAGGCTACAAAACCAGTTGTCAACTTTTAAATGCAGTAAACTATGGAGTGCCGCAAAACAGGGAAAGATTTTTTTTAGTAGGGCATAATTCTGATTTTGAATTTCCAGAGCCTGAAAGAAAGAAAAATACTGTCGGCGATGCCATTGCAGACTTAATGACAACTATTCCTAAAGAAAGCAAGTTTTTAACTGCTGCACAAGATGTTTACATTGCCAATTACGAAAGAGCATCAAAGTGTATTAATCCAAGAGATTTATATGCTGATAGGCCAGCTCGTACACTGACATGCAGAAATCTGTCTGCTGCAACGGGTGATATGCAAAGGGTAAAACTTCCCAATGGAAAGCGTCGCAGATTGCTTATAAGGGAAGCAGCAAGATTGCAAAGTTTTCCTGATAGTTTTAAGTTTACTGGTGCTGAAACAAGCCAATTTTATCAGATTGGAAATGCTGTCCCACCACTTTTGGCTTACAAGATGGCAATTGCAGTAAAGGATTGTTACAATAATAAAACTAAAGTAAAAACGAAACAGTTGCAGTTAGTTTAGCCAATAAAAATCATGGTTGATTATTTAAAAAATTCTAAAAAATCAGAGAATGTCAAAAGGCTCATTAATGAAGCTCTTGATATTCTTCAAAGCGTAGGTATTCCGTTTTCAGGAAAAAGGGAACGTGGTCTTGAAAGTATGGCTATGGCTTTCCTTGCTGTTGCTGGTGTAAAAAAGTCATGGAAAGAAGCACAAGGACAAAACGAACATAGGCACATCAAAACAAGGGATATAATTAAGTTCATAAATGAACACTATGAAGAAACAATTTCACCAGGCTCTTATGATGATGTTAGAAGAAAGCATTTAAAACTTCTTGTCCTTGCAGATTTAGTGTTGAATAGTGCAGATAATCCAAGTGCAGCACCAAACGACCCAACTCGTGGCTACACTTTGAGCGGTGAGTTTAAATCACTTATTACTAATTATGGAACAGAAGATTGGCCAATAAAGCAAAAACTGTTTACTAAAAACCGACCAAGCCTCAATGAAATATTGCAGCGTAAAAGAGATATGCCTAAAGTAAGAGTAACATTACCGTCAGGTCATATTTTGGATTTTTCAAGAGGCGGACATAACCAACTACAAAGAGAAATTATTGAAGAATTTCTGCCACGCTTTGGTGCTGGTTGCACTGTATTATATGTAGGAGATGCAACTGACAAGTATCTGTTAAGAAACGATGATAAATTAACGGAGCTTGGATTTTTTGAATTAACGCATGATTCGTTGCCTGATATAGTCGCATACAACGAAGAAAAGAATTGGCTGTTTCTTATTGAAGCATTTTTTACGTCTGGCCCGATGAGTGAAGAACGGATATTGGAACTCAAAAAGGCATTGAAAGACTGCACGGCTGATTTAATTTTTGTTACTGCGTTTACTTCTAAAAATGATTTCAGAAAAAACATTGCAGATATAGGATGGGAAACGGAAGTTTGGACAGCCGATAACGCAGACCATTTAATTCATTTCAACGGGGGCAAATTCTTAGGCCCATATACTTCACAGAAATAATTGTCAACTGTCTTTATTGTCGCCCAGCAAAATTTTAGCTCTTTTGCAGGTTAGGTCTGTGTCCAGCTTTGTGGGCCTGCAAATGTGCTAAAATGTGTCGAGCCAAAGAAGCAGAGCAGAATTAAAACACTTTGAAAAACTAAAGTTGAATGTTAACGGACTGCCGATTAGTGAACGGTCGCACCGCTTGCACATAACACATAAATATACGCAACAAGCGTAAAAATTCAAATTTGTAATTCGTTGAAAATCATTACTTGCTATATGCGTTTTTTATATTGTTAGTTGCGCAATTGCCATTTCATAGAATTCCTTTTTCATGTAAATCATCCAGCGGGCTGGTAATATTTACCAGCTTCTTTCTTGCTACATGTACATAGCGCTCTGTTGTCTTTATATCAAAATGTCCGAGAATATCTTTTATATATTTAATATCCACTCCTTTTTCCAGTAAGTGTGTGGCAAAGCTGTGCCTTAATCCATGAAAAGTAATTGATTTTGATATACCTGCAGCCTTCTTTGCATAGATAAAAATCTGTTGTGCACTTCGTACACTATAAGGTTCACCCGGAACCTGCCCCTCAAATAAATAGTGCTTCGGTCTTGGGTTTTGCTTTTTTAGATAAGAACGCAGAATATCCAGCAGCACAGGACTCAGATTAACATACCTGTCTTTTTTCCCTTTGGCTTGTTGTATAAATAATGCCATCCGTTTGGAGTCTACATCCGATAACTTAAGACTCACTACTTCACTTACTCTCAGTCCTGCACTGTAAGCTGTAAAAACAATGGCTTTGTGTTTAAGATTGCTGATCACCTTAAAGAGCCGCCCGATTTCTGTTTCGTTGAGTACCTTAGGCAACTGTAATTGCTTTTTCGGTCTCGGTATCTCCCAGAAAAATTTCTCCCGGTGCAGGACTTGTTCGTAATAAAATTTTAATGCGTTCAACCTGCTGTGCAAGGTATTTTCAGAAAGCTTCAGTTGTGTTACACAATAAAGCATGTACCGTTTCAGATGATCGGGTGTAAGATCCTGTACAGGTACATCACCTAACTTCTGCAACAACTGGCAAAATTCATTACGGTAAGTTTGCAGGGTACTGCGGCTATACTTTTTCAGCGCCAGCTTTTCAAGAAACAATAGTAACTGTTCTTTATTATTAGCAGAAAATTGTAAACGGCTGCTTTGTACCTTCTGTTGTACCACAGCAAGATCAGTGGCTGGAGCCAGCCCGCATTTTTTACGGTTCTCGGGTGTATCAGGAATATGCCATCCTTTTAATGTACTGCTCCATTGGGCGCCCGGTACTTTTCGTATCCGTTCATTCCATGTTTTATGATGGGCAAATTGTACCAGTATGCGGCTGCGGCCACGGTGTTGAAGGGGAGTATAAATAATAGCGGTGGTTTTCATAATGCTGCTGCTTCTGGCAAATTACCTTTTTAATGGTAAAACAGTATTATAACATATATTGCTATAACTGCAATTATCTATTGAGTATCATTGACTCCAATGAGTAATCGTTTATTTTGAAAGCATCTTTTCCAATAAGGCATTCTTTTCCCGTTCACTCTTTAATAATGCTTCATATAATTCCACCACCTTGTCGAACGGATTAAAAGTGCATTGATAATTATAATTACTGCTGTTATTGGTTGATCCTTCGTAATTATTTTGAATGACATTAACTACTGTCTCTTCTATAAAACTTTTTATTACCTGAGGGTTAACTTTTAAAACTTTTGCAATCTTCTCAATAATATCTTTATCCAAAGCTTCCCTTTGCTCCAATGCACTTACAGCCTGCTGGCTAAGCCCAAGCTCCGCAGCTAACGTATCCTGTTTAATACCTAAAATCTCACGTATCCTTTTTACATTTCTTCCTTCATGAATGGTTTTCTCTGTCATTATCTGCGTTTTGAAAATGTGATTATTTCAGCACTATGAAGATACAATCCGTTACGTTATATACAAAACAATCAAAGGATATAGAAAGAATACATCATAACAAGTAAGGCTCCATGAATCCAAAAAAAATAATAGTAAATCAGGTTTCAGAAAAGAATAATTGGCGGTTGCCTTGTTCAGGCATCTCGCAACTTAAAAAATTCCTGTATAGCGTAGTGGTAAACCCGTTGACCCTTTTTTACCTTCTGCTGGTATAATGCTTTTAAAACCGGATCATTGGTTATACCACGGGCATAAGCTACGGCTGCAGCAAATCCTTTGCGTTTTTCTTTTTGAGCAGCACTCGGTTTAACAAGGCTCATATCCGGGTAGCGGGTTACTACCGTTTTGTTACCATACTGTTTAAAAACGAGTTGTTTACCTACCTGGCCTTTCAGGCCTCGGATAATCAGATTTGAACGGGTACGTGCCATAATAGATGTGTTTTTAAGTTATGCCCTAAGATAAACAAAATCCCTCATCCTTCGTTCATCCTTCGTTTATCTATCGTTAAATAGCCCGCTCTCAGCCCATACAAAGTCCACCTAAGCCCCCTCTCTGCCCGCATAATAAGTAGGGAGAAAGTATCGCAAGCGGATGCTGAAAGCATACCGGGATCATGGAATGTGTAAATAACTGGAAATAGCAGCGCCTTTGCCCTGCACCCTCAAACTTTCAACTGCTGCTTTAATAATCCACCACCTGCTCTTCAATCACAGCAGGCAGTTCCCGCCACTCATACTGCTGGTTACGCAGTTGCGGTTCAAAACCCGCTTCACGGATGGCATCCTGTATACTTTTATAAGTAAAACGGTGGGGGGCGCCTGCAGCGCTCACCACATTTTCCTCCAGCATAATACTGCCAAAATCATTGGCGCCGGCATGTAAACAAATCTGTGCTGTTTGTTTACCCACCGTAAGCCAGCTCGCCTGTATATTCTTAACATTCGGCAGCATCATACGGCTCAGGGCAATCATACGTACATATTCATCAGCCGTGGTAAGATTGTGTACACCACGTATTTTGGCCAGCAGTGTATCCACATCCTGGAAGGTCCAGGGGATGAAGGCCAAAAAACCTTTGGCTTCAGCCGGTTTGCGGCTTTGTACCTCACGGATTTTTTCTAAATGCTCAAACCGCTCCCGCAATGTTTCCACATGACCAAACATCATAGTGCCGCTGGTGGTAATGTTGAGCTTGTGGGCTTCATGCATAATATCCAGCCACTCCTGTGCACCGCATTTACCCTTGCTGATGAGGCGGCGCACACGGTCAATCAGTATTTCAGCACCGGCACCCGGTAAGGAATCCATACCCGCTTCTTTCAATGCAGTAAGTACTTCACGGTGCGTGCTCTTTTCTAACTTGGTAATATGCGCCACTTCGGGCGGGCCCAAAGTGTGCAGTTTAATGTTGGGATATAATTGCTTGAGTTGTTTGAACAGCGTGGTATAAAATTCCAATCCTAACTCAGGATGATGCCCGCCCTGTAACAACAGCTGATCACCACCCCAGCGGATGGTTTCATCAATCTTCTTCTTATACGTTTCAATATCGGTAATGTAAGCTTCTGCATGACCGGGCACACGAAAGAAATTGCAGAACTTACAGTTGGCAATACACACATTGGTGGTATTTACATTACGGTCTATCTGCCAGGTAACCTTACCATGCGGCACCTGCACCTTGCGCATTTCATTGGCCACATACATCAGCTCTGTTAAAGGAGCCTGTTCATAAAGAAACATTCCTTCTTCTACGGTTAAAAATTCAAAGGCAAGGGCTTTCTGGTAAAGATCCTGTAAGTGCATAAAGATGAGATTAAGAAATACGGGTTTGAAATACAGGTATTGTATTCCATCAGCAAAAGTACAGGCAACCGTGCATCCAACCACGAAGCGTTTTTGTAAAAATGATTGTCTATCAATAAGAAATTCAACTATTTTGCCTGCATGATGCGATCTTGCCTGCTTGTTTATGCCCTGTTATGCCTGTTTACTGCAAAAGGTCAACAGGTTGATTATCCGCAGGCACGCCTCCTCACCAGTTTTAAATTTGAACAGCTCACCGGTGGCATCGTCATCGTTCATGCCACGCTGGATAACTTTGGCGATACACTCAATTTTATTCTTGATACCGGCAGCGGTGGTATTTCGCTGGATACGCTTACCGCTGCTTATTACAAACTGCCGCTGGAACCCAGCGACAGAACCATTAAAGGCATCGGCGACACCAAGGGTCTTTCTTTTTACAAAAACGGAACGCTTCACTTTCCCGGCCTGGATGTATCCAACCTGGATTTTCATATCAATGATTATGAAATCCTCACGGAGGTATATGGCTTTCGGGTGGATGGGATCATTGGCTACAGCTTTTTCCGCCGCTACATCGTGGCACTGGACTACAACACCGGCATGCTCAGCGTGTACTTACCCGGTACGTACAACTATCCTAAGAACGGTACTTACCTCAAACCCGCTTTTACCAATATTCCGGTAACCCGGCATGAGATAGGCGATCTCAAAAACTACTTCAGTAATTTTTATTTTGATACCGGCGCCGGTATGTGCATCATGCTCAGTGAACAGTTTGTTACAGACAGTGTACTGCTCAGCAGCAAACGCAAAATAGTAGCCACACAGGTGGAAGGACTGGTGGGAAAAATCACCATGAAGCTTTCAACCATAAAAACAGTGAAGATTGGTCCTTACCGCTTTAAAAAAGTACCCGTACACATCTATAAGGATTCTGTAAACGTATTCAGTTATCCCTCGCTGGTGGGTTTGCTGGGCAGTGATCTGCTGCGGCGCTTTAATATTGTACTCAATTATCCGGATCGTACCATCCACCTCAGCCCCAACAGTCATTACAGGGATGCATTTGACTACTCTTATACCGGAATGAATTATTACTTTATTGATGGTAAAGTAGTCATCACTGAAATACAACAGGGTTCCCCGGCAGAAAAAGCAGGCTTTCAGCCCGGCGATATTATTTTTGGTATCGAAAACAACTTCAGCAATAACATACAGCAATACAAAGCCCTCCTGCAAAACCACGGACAAAAACTCAACATTATCGTGTTCCGTAATAACAAACCGCTCCTGCTGGAACTTAAAGTGGGCAGCATCTTAAAATAAACCACCGTTGCGGTGCTGTTAATTCCTGTACACCGTGGCAAAGTTTTACCGAAATTTGCTGTTCCTCTCAAGAAAGGATTTTCTCCATGATACAATTTGAACGTTTTACGCTGAGCAACGGATTAAAACTCCTCATTCATAAAGATGCAAGCACTCCAATGGCCGTAGTAAATGTGTTATACGATGTGGGAGCCCGTGATGAAAAAGAATCACAAACCGGCTTTGCTCATTTGTTTGAACACCTCATGTTTGGCGGCAGCATTCATATTCCGGACTATGATGAGCCGCTGCAGCTGGCGGGTGGTGAAAACAATGCTTACACTACGAATGATTTAACCAACTATTATTGTCAGCTGCCTGCAGAAAATTTAGAAACGGCGTTTTGGCTGGAGAGTGATCGCATGCTCAGTCTTGCCTTCAGTGAAAAGAGCCTCGATGTGCAACGCAAAGTGGTGAGCGAAGAGTTCAAGGAACATTATCTCAACAAACCTTATGGCGATGTATGGCACAAAATGCGGGAGATGGCTTACAAAGTACATCCCTATAAATGGATGACCATTGGTAAAGAACTCAAACATATTGAAGAAGCACAACTGCAGGATGTAAAAGATTTTTTCTTTAAACATTATACACCCAGCAATGCGATATTGGTTGTGGCGGGTAATGTAGAATCAGAGAACGTATTGCAACTGGCGGAGAAATGGTTTGGTACTATTCCTTCCGGTGAAAAATATATGCGCTCCTTACCAAAGGAACCACAGCAAACAGCCGCCCGCCGCCTGGAGGTGAAAGCAGATGTACCCATTGATGCGTTCATCAAAACATGGCACATGGGCAGCAGGCTGGAGCGGGGTTACTATGTAGCAGATTTAATTACAGATATACTGGGTGGCGGTGCCAGCAGCCGCTTGTTTCAGAAACTGGTGAAAGAGCAGCAGTTGTTCAGCAACCTGGATTGTTATCATTTCGGCAGTATAGATACAGGTTTGTTAACCATTGAAGGCAAACTGGTAAAAGGTGTTTCAATTGAAAAGGCCGAAGCTGCTGTAGAAGCAGAGTTACAGCAACTCAAAGAAACAGTAGTGGATGAAAAAGAACTGCAGAAAGTAAAGAATAAAACAGAGAGTACCATTTTGTTTGAAGACATGAGTGTGATGAGCCGTGCCAACAGTCTTGCTTTTTACGAACTGCTGGGCGATGCACAACTGATGAATGATGAACTGGAAAAATACCAAAGCATTACAGCAGAAGAGTTGCGTGCTGAGTGTGAACGGATTTTTGATGAACGCAACAGTAATACCTTGTATTATTTAGCGAAGAATTAGTCGTAGATTTAAATAAACATTTTTATGCTTACGCTTAAAAAAATTCAGGAAAAAGTATCCTCAGTTCCTAAAAATTATTCATCAGAAAAGCTGCTCAATGAGCTTTTACTGATGTATAAAATTGAGCAAGGCCTGAAAGACATTGCAGCAGGTAAAGAAAAAGATTGGGATGTGTTTAAGAAGGAAATGAGGTCATGGTCAAAGTCAAAATAAGTAAACAGGCGCAAACGGATATGCGGAGAATATACAATTATGTATACGCAGAATCCGTTCAAAATGCCGATATGCTTATTGAAAAGTTTATTTCTAAGATTGATGTTCTGAAAGTTTATCCGGAATCAGGTAAAATAGTTAAAGAAATTTCCAACCCATCTGTTCGTGAAATAAGTGTTTATAAATTCAGAATCATTTACAGGTTGTATTCAAAAACAGTTCGAATTATCACCATACATCATTCTTCAAGACTGTTAATCAACAATCCATTCATGAAGAATTATTTAAAATAAGTAAGATTACATGAGCGTAGCAGCACAACAACTTAACAGAAAGAAAGCGCCTCTCATAAAAGATGCCACGGAGTTTGATTTACAGCTTAAACCCTATCAAAAAATTGTTTTGGATAATGGCGTGGAAGTGTATGCCGTAAACGCCGGCACCCAGGAAGTGATGAGTGTGGAGCTGGTATTTTTTGCGGGCAACTGGTATGAGCAGCAAAACAATATTGCAGCGGCCACTAATTTTTTATTAAAAAACGGCACAACAAATAAAACAGCATTTCAAATCAATGAGCATTTTGATTATTACGGCTCTCATTTAAGCAGAGGTTGTTATAACGAAACAGCTAACATCGTGCTGCACTGCATCAACCGTCATTTAGGTACACACCTGCCCGTAATTGCAGAACTGATTACAGAAGCGGTGTATCCGCAACAGGAGCTGGACATCTACCGGCAAAATGCCAAACAACGTTTGAGTGTAAACTTAAAGAAGTGCGATTTTGTAGCAGGCCGCCTGATTGATGAATACGTATTTGGAAAAAATCACCCCTATGGTGTGTACAGCAATGCGGCAGATTATGATGCCTTGAACACAGAACACCTGCTTGCTTATTACAAAGAGTATTATACCAATGGCCGATGTGTGATTTTTGCCGGTGGGTTATTACCTGCTGATTTTGAACAGCAATTGAATCAAACAATCGGTCAGCTACCGCTTAATAAAAATCACAGTAAAGAAATCTTTCACCCGCTCACGCCTGCGGTTGAAAAGAAATATAGAATCATGAATGATGAAAAAGGAGTGCAGGGCGCTATCCGTTTGGCACAACCCTTCCCCAACCGTCATCATCCTGATTTTCAGAAAGTGCAGGTGTTGAATACTCTGTTTGGCGGCTTCTTTGGTTCGAGGCTTATGAGTAATATCCGTGAAGACAAAGGATATACCTATGGCATTCATTCTTATATTCTCAATCATATTTCTACTACGGCCTGGATGATCAGCACCGAAGCAGGAAGAGATGTGTGTGAAGCAACCATCAACGAAGTATATCATGAAATGGAAGAGCTTCGTAATGAAACAGTGGATGCCGAAGAATTGCAATTAGTGAAAAACTATCTCATCGGAACCATTCTTGGCGACCTGGATGGCCCTTTTCATATTATCGGCCGCTGGAAGAATTTAATACTGAACGGACTCGACGAAAATTATTTTTATTCATCCGTTCAAACCATCAAGAATATTTCAGCAGATGAGTTACAGGAACTGGCGAACAAATATTTACAGCCGGAGAAGTTTTATGAGCTTGTAGTTATTTGATTCGTATTCAAAAAAAGAATTATTCAACTAATTAATATAAAATGAACTTCATCATTAAAGTACTCATCACCGCAGTCAATGCATTTTTACTGGCGTATATTTTGCCCGGGGTTGAAATCAAAGATTTTTTAACAGCTATTGTAGTAGCTTTTGTACTGGCATTACTGGATGCGATCGTAAAGCCGATCTTAATTTTATTTACACTCCCAGCTACTATTTTTACATTGGGATTGTTTTTATTTGTAATCAATGCCTGTATTATTTTGCTGGACGCCCATTTTGTAGGAGGCTTCAGTATCGATGGATTTTGGTATGCCTTACTGTTCAGCATTTGTTTATCATTGATTAATTCATTTGTACACAAACGGGTGTTGAAAGATAAACAGCAGAACACAAACTGATTGCTATGCAATTCAACCGCAAACACTTAAGTAACGAAGAGCTGTTGCATATTTACCGCAGCATCCTGTGGCCCCGCATGGTTGAAGAAAAAATGCTGGTGCTGTTGCGTCAGGGAAAAATATCCAAATGGTTCAGTGGTATTGGGCAGGAAGCAATTGCTGTTGGAGCTACATTGGCATTGCAGGATGATGAATGGGTTTTTCCGTTGCATCGTAATCTTGGTGTATTTACCACACGCAATATGCCGTTGCATAAACTGTTCATGCAATGGCAGGGCAATAAAGAAGGTTATAGCAAAGGAAGAGAACGCAGTTTTCATTTTGGAAGTAAAGCGCATCATATCTGCGGTATGATCTCACACCTCGGCCCGCAACTGGCATTGGCTGATGGTGTGGCACTTGCACATAAGTTGAGAAAAGAAAATAAAGTAGCCATTGCATTTACAGGCGAAGGCGGCACCAGCGAAGGTGATTTTCATGAAGCATTGAATGTTGCAGCAGTTTGGGATTTGCCCGTGATCTTTATTATTGAAAATAATGGTTATGGTTTGAGTACACCAACCAATGAACAATACCGATGCGATCATTTGGTGGAACGTGCTAAAGGTTACGGCATGGATGGTGTTCGAATTGATGGTAATAATATTCTTGGTGTATTGGATACCATTCAAGGTGTTCGTGATTATTGCATCAAAAACCAAAAGCCTTATTTAATTGAGTGCATGACGTTTCGCATGCGTGGTCATGAAGAAGCCAGTGGCACCAAATATGTTCCTTCGTATTTGTTTGACATCTGGAAAGAAAAAGATCCCATCAAAAATTTTGAAGACTTTTTGATTGCAGAGCAGGTGTTATCAACCGAATCCGTTGAAACCATCCGCAATGAATTCAAACAAAAAATAGATGATGAATTGAAAATTGGTTTTAATGCAAAACCAATGGTGGTTGATACAGAAGAAGAGCTGGAAGATCTGTATGCGCCTGTCATCAAAACAAGTAATGCATCAGTTATTGATAACTCATCAGTGCACTTCACGCCTTTAGCAGTTAATGAAAAAAGATTTATTGATGGCATCAATGAAGGGTTGAAACAAAGTATGCAGCAACATCCCAATCTTATCATCATGGGACAGGATGTTGCAGAGTATGGCGGTGCATTTAAAATCACGGAAGGTTTTGTACAGGAGTTTGGCAAAGAGCGTATCCGTAATACACCTATTTGTGAAAGCGCCATTGTTGGTGCGGCTATGGGTTTAAGTCTGGAAGGATACAAAGCGGTGATGGAAATGCAGTTTGCCGATTTTGTAACGGTAGGCTTTAATCAAATTGTAAATAATCTTGCAAAGCTTCATTATCGTTGGGGACAACATGCTGATGTAGTAGTACGTATGCCCACGGGTGCAGGTGTAGGTGCAGGGCCTTTTCACAGTCAGAGTAATGAAGCCTGGTTTACCAAAGTGCCGGGGTTGAAAATTGTTTATCCATCAACACCTATGGATGCAAAAGGTTTGTTGATTGCGGCGATTAATGACCCCAATCCTGTGATGTATTTTGAACACAAAGCATTGTATCGTTCTGTAACAGGTAATGTTCCTGAAGAATATTATGAAATTGAAATCGGCAAGGCCCGTCATGTTAGAAGCGGTGATGAAATTTCCATCATCACGTATGGTGCGGGTGTGCACTGGGCTGAAGATTATGCAGCCGAGCATCCTGAAATCTCTATTGATATTCTTGATCTGCGTTCTTTAGCTCCTTTGGATTATGCAGCCATCCGTTCAGCAGTACAAAGAACAGGACGTGTTTTGATTTTGCATGAAGACACACTCATCAGCGGTATCGGCGGTGAAATTGCTGCATGGATTGCTGAGCATTGTTTTTCATTGCTCGACGCACCGGTGATGCGTTGTGCAAGCTTAGACACACCCATTCCGTTTAATATTGAGTTAGAGCAAAACTTTTTAGCAAAGGCGAGATTGGGTGAGATGGTGGAGAAGTTGATGGTTTATTAATATGAAACAGCTTTTTCCGATAGCTGCATTTTTTCTACTATTCTCGTGTAATACGCAACAAAAAAAAATAAAACAGGTGCCTGTTGCCAAAGCAAAATCAATTATTCTTTTTCAACCTTTGGCATTTACTGATACAACTACACTTCAGCTCATTAAAGACTCTGTTGATAAATTTTATAACGCAACCGTTTACATTCAACCAAATATTTCTTTCCCCGAACATATCTTTTACAAACCAAGGCAACGCTACCGTGCAGACCGTATCATTCACTGGCTGCGTATGAACATGCCCGATTCAGCACGAAGTATTGTGGGCATTACAGCAAAGGATATTTCTTCTACCAAAAACAATGTCTATGACTACGGGGTTATGGGCCTGGGCTATCATCCAGGTCATGCATGCGTGGTTTCAACCTTTCGTCCGGCAAAAACTGCAAAGAATAAACAACATTTACAACAACGATTGCTCAAGTTAGTACTGCATGAGTTGGGTCATAATTTTAACCTGGCACATTGCCCGGATGAGGAGTGCTTCATGGTTGATGCAGAGGGACAAATGAAACTGGATAAAGAGCGGTATCTATGTGCCAACTGCAAAATTCGACTCAGTCTGTGACAAACTATTGTTTTTGTCAAAACCTTTGTACCTTATGCCTCCGCCATTGAAGAATTCCTTCCACTACATCAATTATTAAAACCAAAGAAACATGAAATCAAAACTATTGCTTGCAGTTGTTTTTTTTATTGCAGCTCACACGGGCGCTCAAACCAACTGGAGCCCCGAGCAATGCATGAAACTCAAAAACATTTCTTCCACCAATGTGTCGCCCGATGGAAGCAAAGTATTGTACACGGTACGTGAAGCCCTCATGACGGATGACAGAAGTGAATACATCAACCAGGTTTGGATCTGTAATGCTGATGGCAGTAATCACATCCAGCTCACACGTGGTGATAAAAACAGCAGCAATCCCGCCTGGAGCCCAGATGGTAAGTGGATCAGCTTTACTTCTGCACGTGATGGTAAAAACAATCTCTACCTCTTATCATTAAGCGGCGGCGAAGCTGAGAAAGTGACTGATGTAAAAACAGGTGTAGGAACGTACAAGTGGAGTAATAACGGGCATATGATCGCCTTTACCATGAGTGATGCTGCCAGTGATAAAGAAGAGAAAAACAAAAAATCAAAGAACGACTGGTATTATATGGATGAAGAAATCAAACAAAACCGATTGTATGTGCTGTGGCTCCATCAAAAAGATACCAGCGGCAAGCGCATGCAGAAACAACTCACAAAAGAAAACTATAATGTAAACAGTTTCAGCTGGAGTAAAGACGATGCACAGATTGTTTTCAGTCATGGCAAATCACCTGAAGCTAATGATGGCAACTACCAGGATATTTCAATTGCTGATGTAAATAATGCAACAGTAAAAACAATCCTCAACACAACAGGTAATGAAGCCAATCCTGTGTTTAGTCCTGATGGCAGCAGTTTTGTTTTTCAATTTTCACCCGCACCGGTTGATTGGTCAGGCCCGGGTTATATTGTTGTTTATAACATGAGTAATGGTACAACCAAACAATTAAAATCAACTTCCAACGAAAGTGCAGGTATTATAGGCTGGACAGCCGATAGTAAAAATGTAATTGTGCAGGATGGAAACAAAACACTCAGCACGGTGTATGTATTGAGTGCAGATGGTAACAATAGCAGCGAGTGGAATAAAAATGAAACATTATTTCTTACATCAGCCACTATCAACAGCAGCAACACGCATCTATCATTTCAATTACAATCGCCCTCCCAATTTCCCCAGGCTTATGTGAGCAGCATCAGCAATTATGCACCTGTAAAACTTACCGATGTAAATGCAGAAGCGCTTAACAAACCGTTGCCCAAAACAGAACTCATTAAATGGAAAGGTGCAGATGGAAAAGAAATTGAAGGTTTGCTCACCTATCCGCTCAATTACAAAGCAGGTACAAAAGTTCCGTTGATCTTAAATGTGCATGGTGGTCCTGCCGGTGTGTTTACACAAAATTGTGTAGCAGCCAATGCAGGTACTTATCCCATTGCTGCTTTTGCAGAAATGGGTTATGCTGTGCTGCGTCCCAATCCACGTGGAAGTTCAGGTTATGGTGCTGCATTCCGAATGGCCAATCGTGCCGACTGGGGAGGTAAAGATTATATTGATTTAATGAATGGTGTTGACTTTGTGATTAAGATGGGCGTTGCCGATGAAAACAAAACAGGCATCATGGGTTGGAGTTATGGTGGTTTTATGAGCAGTTGGGTAGTGGGTCACACCAATCGTTTTAAAGCAGCAAGCATCGGTGCACCTGTTGTTGATCTGGCGCATCAGAATTTAACCGATGATATTGAAGGCTTCATTCCATCTTATTTCAAAACACAACCATGGGAAAACTGGAGTTTGCTGGATGCACATTCACCGTTGCGTTTTGTACAGAATGTAAGCACGCCTGTTATGTTGCAGCATTGCGAAGGTGATTTGCGTGTGCCCATCAGCAATGGTATTATGTTTTACAATGCCTTACGTCGTCGTAATGTGCCGGTTCGCTTTTTAGTATTACCCCGACAGGCACACGGCCCTGTAGAACCAAGAATCACTATGAAAGTAATGCAGGCCAATTTAGAATGGTTCGGTAATTATATAAAGCCGTAGAAGAATTTTATGTAACGGGCTGAAGTATTTCATGGCAGCGGCATTGCGTCGCACTCTTGTACGTTCTGTTTGCTATGGCATCAATAAAGTGTAAGAGAAAAATAAAATATAATCTTCAAAATTATTAAAGCAGATAAGGGCGGCCGAAGGCCGCCCTTATCTCTTTTACTCAACCAAATAAATACAATTGCATTTCATTATTCTGTAACACAGAAGATGTACAATAAGGTTAAACAGTAATTCATTACAGTAGTACATTGTTTAATCAAGGCCCAATCCGAAAACCAGGCTGTGTATTGGTTTTCTGGGCCCTTTTTTGGTTACTTTTTTGGGCAAGCAAAAAAGTGACAAAGAAAACAGCAGCGACTATAAATTTTTATTCTTTAAAAAAAATTCCTCTTTACCTTCCCATCTCTTAAACTCTCAACCCTTAATTAACTGCCATATGCCATCCAACCGCAGAAAATTTTTACGCAATCTTTCCATCAGTGCAGGAGCACTTGGTTTTTCCCTGCCATCTTTTGCCAGGGTAAAAAACGCAAACGAATCATTCATTGAAATACAGGAACAACTGCCGCAAACATTTAATATGTGTGGTTATGCCGCTCCTAAACTGGATGTGGTGCGGATCGGAGTTGTAGGATTGGGCATGCGTGGCAGTGATGCCGTAGAGCGTTTAAGTTATATTGAAGGAGTGGAGATCACAGCCCTTTGTGATAAGTACCCTGATCGTGTTGCTGCATCTCAAAAGACGCTGGAGAAAATGGGTAGGCCTCAAGCAAAAGAATTCTCAGGCGACGAAGGTTATAAAGCATTGTGCCAAAGCAAAGAGGTGGACTTAGTGTACAACTGCACTCCCTGGCATTTGCATACCCCTGTTTCGTTACTGGCAATGAAGAGTGGAAAACATGCGGCAACCGAAGTAAATGCAGGCATGACCATTGATGAATGTTGGCAACTGGTAGAGACATCAGAGCAAACGAAGAAGCATTGCATTATGCTGGAGAATTGCTGTTATGATTTTTTTGAACTGCTCACACTCAATATGGCACGCAATGGTTTGTTTGGTGAAATAGTGCATGCAGAAGGTGCTTATATTCATGACCTCAGCACTTCCTATCTCTTCAACAAAAATGCCTATGCTGATATGTGGCGATTGAAAGAGAATGCAAAACGTAATGGCAATTTATACCCTACACATGGTCTCGGTCCCATTGCACAATGCATGAACATTAATCGTGGAGATAAGATGGATCATTTGGTGAGCATGAGTACCGGTGATTTTTCATTGGGCAATCTTGCCAAAGAAATGGCTGCCAAAGATGATTTCTTTCAACCCTATGTAAGTAAGAATTACAGGGGCAATATGAACAATACCATGATTCGAACCAGCAAAGGAAAAACCATGTTGCTGCAACATGATGTATCAACACCACGTCCGTATTCAAGAATTCATTTGGTGAGCGGTACCAAGGGCATTGCACAAAAATGGCCGGGCCCAGAACGTATTTCTTTCAGTCATAGCTGGATCAAAGAAGAAGAAATGAAACAACTGAAAGAAAAGTACACATTGCCCATTGTAAAACATATTGGTGAAATAGCAAAAGAAGTGGGCGGACATGGAGGCATGGATTTTATTATGGACTGGCGTTTGATTGATTGTTTGCGTAATGGGTTACCGTTGGATATGGATGTGTATGACGCTGCTTCCTGGAGTTCTATTATTGCTTTGAGTGCGCAAAGTGTAAAAGCAAAATCAAAAACTGTAGATATTCCTGATTTTACACGAGGAGCGTGGAAAACCAATAAGCCTGTTAACCTCACACTTGATGGTGGTGGAACTACAAAAGTGCGGAAGGTGCAGAAATAATAGAGCTGATTGTATGATAATAAAGGCGGTTCATTGAACCGCCTTTATTTATTCGTGTCCGGGTTTATAGGTTTTTTCAGCTTTCTTTATAACATCTTCTTTATAAAACAATACTTCTTTAAACTGACCTTTTGTGTACATTTCCAATTGATCAGTGAAGTGTATACTGTTAGGATCGCCACTGTTACCGCCTGCCAGTAAAGATTTTGCTTTTATCCTATCACCAAACTCAACAGCACAGATAAAACTATTGCCATGAAAACCGTAGCGTTTTTTTGTTCCGGGAAATGTGCGGCTGGTATACGAGGGTAACATACCCCAAATGGCTGAAGCAAATGGAACAGGATAACTGATTTTATTATCATCAAATTGTTGATTGAGATCATTGCTGATGCGCTGATAACGGTTGATATCGCCCCAGGGAATTTCCCATGTGCCAAATTGCTGCTTCAATTGTTTTACTGTTTCATTCAAAGGGGCCAGTAATTGCAGCGGAATAGCTGCTGCAGCAAAACGTTTGGTGGCGGTTACCTGGTCGTCATCGCCATCTTCAATATAAATTCTGCGGATAGAGATAGAGGCATTTAAACGTTGTGCCCATTCTACCGCCAATGTTGTAGCAATGGAATGATTGGATGAATAATAGTTCCAGTTTTTTAATACAGCAATGGGTGCTGCTAATGAACGATACAGACTGTCGCCCGGTTGTAAACCTGTTTCATAGGCTTTTACCAGCGCAGGAATCAGCACTTCAAACGCAGACAAATACGTATCATAACCCGCAGCAATTGTTTTATCAATGGTGAATTTATTTTCTTTGCTCAATACTCTTGCGGCATTGATACCACGGAAGTTTTCTCCATCAGGTGCCATATACACCGGGTAATCTTTTTTCTTTGGACTTGCTTCGCCACTAACAGTGAAAGGAGTGGAGTTGCAGTTTTGTATCCAACCTGTTGATGGATTAATTATCTGCACTGTTTCTGTCGCTTCATGCAAGCCCTGCCATTCTGTTGCTGTTGTTGTACCGTCCACCACTTTTCCCCAATTGAATTTTGTATCACGCTTTGGTACATAGTTTCCATGCCAGTAAGCGATGTTGCCTTTAGTATCTGCAAATACGGTGCTGTTACTGGTGTTGCCCCGAAGTGCCATTACTTTTTTATAGTCATCCAGTCCTTTTGCTTTGGTGCGATGCCAGCTTTGAATTAGTCCATTCATCATGCGGTTGCTGGAGCGTACGCTGATGTATTGTCCGTTACGCTTTGCCATGACCGGGCCATGATGTGTGGCGTAGGTTGTAAATGTTTTTGTGATGAGTTCATTTCCCTGCTTCACTTTAATACGAATGAGCTTTTGTTTAACAGCACGTTGTTCCTTATTGTATTCATAGGTCATATTCTTACCGCTGCCACTTATCTTTTCTGCATACATATCAGCTACATCCACATTTGCACTGGTATGCATCCATCCGCAATATTCATTAAAGCCCTGGTATACGAAGAATTGTCCCCATGTAACGGCACCATAAGCATTTAATCCCTGTTCACTTACCATATGCACTTCCGGACGGAAATAAAATGTTACATGCGGGTTGATATACAAAATAGCTTTTCCACTTTCTGTTTTAGATGGTGCAATTGCAAAACCATTTGATCCGGTGCTGTTATCCGTAAATTCTTTCGGGTGATAAGCAACTGTTGCATTTGTATTGCCATATAAATTCTTTACATCTACAGCCGTAATATCACCTGTACTGATGGCGCCAATACTTCCATCAGTCCATAATAATTGATACCAGGGTTTAAAACGTGTAAGCAGTGCTGGTTTTACATTGGGATGTGTGTAGAGATAATAATTGATACCATCGGCATGAGCCTGTAACAATAGTTTCAACCATTGCGGGGCCTTGTTATAATCTGCTATTGCTTCAGTACTGTCAATGATTAAACGCAGGTACAGATCATTGTACAATTCACTCTCACCTGAAACTTCTGCCATGCGGCCCAGCTTTTCAATATAGTTTGCTTCCACCCGCTTAAAATCATCTTCACACTGAGCATACAGCAAACCAAACACAGCATCGGCATCTGTTTTTCCATAAACATGCGGTATGCCCCAGTTGTCACGGATGATGGTAACATTGTTCGCTCTTTGTTGCCATCTGTTGATTTCATCTTTGGTAAAAGGTTGGGCAAAAATCTGAAGGGGTAACAGTAAAACAAGCAATAAACGCATAAACGATATTTTGGGTAATGGCTTAAAGCTAAGTATTCAAATGATACCAAAAAACTGTTTATGTATCCGGGTGCAATTCCGGCTGCGGTGGCTGTGTTTTCTTTGTTTTTCGGAGATCCGGTTGCCAGTAAAAGAACAGGCGGATGGTACGGTTACGGTTGTATTTGTTGCCGCTCAGTAATTGCTGCCACACATGCATATAGCCAAAGTCAAAGCTGAGTGACCTGGATACCTGCTGACGGATGCCTGCAAATAGACGGTTCTGATCAAAATTGTTATAGATGATATCTTTCCCTGTTTGCATCATCAGCTCATCTGCCACACTGAGCATTGGGATTTTTTTGTTGGAACTCACGGGTATATTCATGGAAAGCTGGTAGCGAAACCGGGTGGTGTACCGTTGTTCACTGGTGGGTACAAAATTGACCACTTTCTGTATCCAGCGCTCTTCAATACGAAATCGTTGATTGATTTGAAGAGCACCAAGTTTCTGGTTGAGTACAACTTGCTGATGCAAACGGTTTTCATTGGAAAATAACTCTGTAGCCCCGTTCTGATTGGCCAACCACATATGCCCGTAAGCAGCTCCAAAGGTTACCTGCTTGTTAAGATAATAAATGGCACCGGTTCTGAATAAAAAGAAGCTGTTATCAGTAATAAAATTGGTGCGGCGCATGTGAATGTCTGCAGAAACACCCCAGTGATCCGTTAATCGTAACTGGGAGTTAATACTGGTCCAAACATGATTTTGTGTTTGCACTTCACGGGAGCGTTGTGCATACAGGTTTACCGGAATAAGCAGAATCAAGAGTAATCGTTTCAACTGTAAACTAACTAATAAGAAGCAAAGTTAATTATTGAAATAAGCTAATTTGTGAGTTATATCACGCAGGCAGCTGATTTTAAAAAAGCTTGCATAACCCGTTTTTTGTTTTTACATTTCTAAGTCTTTTGTTTTTAGTCCCTCTCTGTAAAAGATTTTAACCCAAAACCAAATCAACATGACCAAAGGTACAGCAGGAGCTGCTCCTGTTTCCCAATCTGAACGTATTGTATTAATTGACAGTTTGAGAGGTATAGCCTTGCTGGGCATATTGCTCATGAACATTCCTTATTTCGGGTTACCCGAGCCTGCGTTTGATAATCCCGTTTTAATGAATGAAATGGGAACCATTAATTACAAAGTATGGTATTGGGTACACATGGTGCCGGAAGGAACCATGCGTGCTATATTTTCCATGTTGTTCGGCGGAGGCATTCTTTTATTTATCACCAGGCTCGAAAAACGTGTGGAAGGATTAATGCCTGCTGAATATTTCATCAGAAGGCAGTTATGGCTTGTAGTATTTGGTTTGTTTAATGCATTTGTTCTTTTGTGGCCGGGTGATATTTTGTTTCAATACGGTATACTGGGTATTGTGTTATTTGCCTTCAGACGCATGCAGCCAAAAGGACTGCTGATTGCGGCAGCTGTTTGTTTATTGCTGATGACTGCGAGAGAGAACCTTGATTTGCACCGCACTCAAATTAAAATGAAGAAAGGTGAAGCCATTTCAAAAATTGATACAGTAAAAATAAAACTTACTGATGAGCAAAAAGACTTGCTGGGAGAATACACCGGCATGAAAGAGCGCTCAGACACAGCTGTACAGAAAAAAGAAATGAAAAAGAACCTCGCCAAAAGTCTGGGCAGTTACAGCAAAGTGTATGAATATCTCAGTAATGTAAGTGCCCGGTTTGAATTTGAATACACATATTATGGATTGTGGGATATCTTGTTGTTTATGTTCCTGGGCCTGGCTTTTTTTAAGAATGGTGTGTTAACAGGCAACGCAAAAGCAAGCACCTATTTAATAATGATGGTGGTTGGTTTGGGTTTAGGAATAGTTCTCACTTATTTACGATTGCAGCCTTTGATAGATGTGAAGTTCAATTTCTTTGAGTATATGAAGAAAGTGCATTTCCAGATGTATGAACTCAGCCGCATGCTCCGTTCATTGGGATTGTTTGGATTGATAATGCTCTTGTATAAATCGGGTTGGTTTAACTGGTTGTTTAAACTGATGCAGCCTGTGGGGCAAATGGCCTTCACTAATTACCTCATGCAATCGTTTATGAGCAATCTGTTTTTCTTAGGTATTGGTTTTGGAATGATGGGTAAATTGGAGCGTCATGAAATATATTATGTCGTATTCGGCATTTGGTTCATTGAAATCATCTGGAGCCACATCTGGTTGCGTTTCTATCGCTTTGGCCCGTTAGAATGGTGCTGGCGCAGTTTAACGTACTGGAAGCTGCAACCCATTAAAAAACTGCCAAAAGAAAATTTGCTGATGGAAGATGAAGTGCCGAAAGAGTAGTTAAAATAAACGAGGTCATCTCTTACGGGAGATGGCCTTCATATAATATATTGAGGAATTAATTCATCACTTCATACAACACTACTTCTGCTTCTTTATTTTTTAAAACAGCACTTCCTATTTTTTTACATTCAAAACTCTGTTTTACCTTCTCATAACTTTCTTCACTGATTAAAATTTGATTAGGCCCTGCTTTACTTTGTAATCGTTGCGCTGTATTTACTGTATCGCCAATAACTGTATAATCCAGCCTGCGTAATGTAGCCGAACCAATATTACCCGAAATCATTTCCCCACTGTGAATACCAATGGAAACTTTGGGTAAAAAGCTGTGCTCACTTGGCAGCGCATCAATTTTATTACGAATATTGAGACTGGCATCAATGGCCCTGTCTAAATGGAATTCTCCTTTAAAAACGGCCATTACACAATCGCCCATAAACTTATCTACAATACCCTTTTGGCTGATAATTTCTTTCACCATTACATCAAAGTAGTGATTGAGCATCTGAACCACGGTATCAGCATTTTCCTTTTCGCTGATGGCAGTAAAACCGCAAATGTCAATAAAAGCTACACTGGCTTCTACAGTTTCATTGTCTGTTAAGGATTCTTCATAAGCACGGGTGCCCATAAAGCTCAGCACATTGGCATCCACGTACATTTTTAGGATATTGTTTTCTTTGATGGCCTGTAAGGTTTCTTTCATCTGGTTTACATAGCGGATGGTTTTTTCCATTGTAATTTCCAGGTCTTCAAAATTTACGGGCTTGGTTATAAAGTCGAACGCACCACGATTCATTGCTACCCGTATGTTTTCCATATCACCATAAGCAGAAACCATCACAGCTTTGCTCAGAGGCGCAGCATCATTTAATTTGGTGAGCAGCGTTAAGCCATCCATTTCGGGCATATTAATATCACTTAGGATAATCGCTATATCCGGATGCTGCTGCAGTTTTTCCAATGCATCATTACCATTTACAGCAAATACAAATTCATATTGCTGTTCCCGTATTTTCTGACGAAACTTCTGGCGAATCAATACCTCCAAATCTGTTTCATCGTCTGCTACCAGTATCTTGGTCATACCATTTTTGTTTTGAGTTTATCCTTTAATATTGTAAAGTCTACAGGCTTGGTTAAAAAATCATCAGCTCCGTATTGCTTTGCTGTAGTATAGTTTTCTTCATCTCCATAAGCGGTAATCATCATTACCACGGGCGGTGGTTTTTCATACTCTTTTTTAATGCGTTTTAATAATTCCAATCCGCTCATGCCTGGCATATTAATATCGCTGAGGATAAGTACCGCCTCATGATGATGAACTTGCATAAAATTGAGGGCATCTTCACCGGAGTGGGCAAAGGCAAAATCCATCTCGCCGCTTTTCATTTCTTTGCGAAAACGTTGCTCAAAGAGCGACCTTACATCCAACTCATCATCTACAACTAAAATTTTCATGCCTGTGAATTTGGTAAGTTAATAATAAATGTTGTTCCTTCTCCCTCTTTCGTCTCCACTTTCAACTCACCTCCATGTGCTTTTGTAATAATTTCATAACTCAAACTCAAACCTAATCCTGTTCCTTGTCCTGTAGGTTTAGTAGTAAAAAACGGTTGGAAAATTTTATCTAAAGCTTTTTGCGGAATACCCGTGCCGTTATCACTTATTTTTATTTCAATACTGTTATTGTTCTTTTTGGTTGAAATAGTCACTTCGGGTGTATAACTTTCACCGGATTTTTTCTTTTTTTCACTCACTGCATAAAAAGCATTGTTAATAAGGTTGAGAATCACTCTTCCAAAATCCTGCGGCAATACCTTGATTTTTCCAATTGTTTCATCAAATGATGTTTCAAATTTTGTATTGAAACTTTTATCCTTTGCTCTTAAGCCATGATAGGCCAGTCGCAGATACTCGTCACATAACGCATTTATATCTGTGAGTTCTTTTTGCCCCGATGATGTTCTGCTGTGCTGCAACATTCCTTTTACAATAGAAGAAGCACGCTCACCATGATGACTTATTTTTTCGAGATTGCCGATTAAGTCATTCGCAATTGCTTTTACTTCATCTGTGTTGCCTTTATCAACTTCATCAACCAATTCCTTCATCAACTCTGTACTTACATCACTGAAATTGTTCACGAAGTTTAAGGGGTTCTGTATTTCATGGGCAATGCCTGCTGTCATTTCACCCAGGCTTGCCATCTTTTCACTTTGTATCAATTGTTTTTGTGTAGTTTTTAGCTGTTCAAGGGTTGACTCAGCATTTTTCTTTTGTTGCTCAATCAATTCATTTTGATGATGCAGCACTACATTTGCCTTCTTTTCTTTTTGCCGGCTCCTGTATACAAGGAAAATTATCAATAAGGCTGTAGCCAATGCTGCAAAAGCTGAAAAGATAATCCAGCGCTGCTGCAATGTTTTGCGTTCAAACTCCAGTTCTTTTTTGGAGAAGTCAAACTCCGCTTTCAGCCGTTCACTCATCCGCTCTGCTTCAGAGTTACGCAAACTGTCTGCATACTGTTTGAATAATTGAAAATGTTTTAAGGCTTGCATGCTTTCACCCTTACTTTCATAAACAGCCGCCAATATTTCATAGGTATCACGCATCAGTTGCGGCTGCCCCATTTCCTGCGCCATCTTTAATGCCTGTTGTGCATATGCTAAAGCTTCATTATGCTTTCCCTGCTTATGAAGTGTTTTTGCAAGTCCAGTAAGTGCAACACAGGCCGATGGCTTGTAGCCGGTTTCTAAAGCAAGTTCAGCCGCCTGTTTAAAATAGCGTGTTGCCAAATCAAGACTATTTGTTTTAAAGTATAAAAGCCCGAGATTTTTATTCGCCGAAATCATGGAACGCTTTCTTCCTGCAAGTGTTGCGGTTGTGAGCGCAGTTGTAAAAAATTCTTTTGCTTTTGCAAATTCATTTTTATCTAGGTACACTTCGCCAATATTGTTATTGGCAATTACAATACCATCTGTGTCGTGTAATTGAGTTGATACATCGAGGAACTTTTTGTAATTCAGCTCTGCTTCGTCTAATTTATTTTGATAGTAATTTATAATGGCAATATTGTTATAAGCTGATGCTGCGATTCTTTGATCATTAACCTTTTCCGCAGCAGCTAAACAATCATAATAATATTGCAGCGCTTTAATGTAATTGCCCTGTGCCATAGCGGTAAGCCCCAGGTTATTGAGCACCTTAGGTAATAATTCAGAAAACTTTTTTTCTTTACAAAGAGTTAAGGATTGATTAAGTATTTCGATACTTGCTGTATAATCGCCTTTATTATAAAAGGTTACGCCCATGTTATTGTAAGATTCAGCTTCCCCCATAATATGATTTGCCTCCCTGCAAACTGAACCATGGTTTTTTAAAAGAAGCAGAGAGCTGTCGGGATTAGTTTCAGCATAGTTAAATGCGAGTATGTTAATGGCATTGAGCCAGGCTGTATCTTTTTTATACCCGGCTTTTTGTTCTAATTGTGCAATGCGTTGTTTAAGACTGTTGATATTTCCTTTTTGAGCAACTGCTTTATTTGTTACAATGCAACAAAGCAAAATCATAGAAAAAAGGATTACTGTTTGTAGCCGCATCTGAGTAAGGTTATACATTCTTTTACAAGATAAGAAATGCACGAGGCAAACAATTAAGAAATGTAATTATTATTTACACTAATCTATAGCAGCAGCCGGCAAACTTTATAAAATTCATTTGACTTTTAAGAGATAAAAACTATCTTTAAGGCTAAACCAAAAATCTGCATATGCAAAAAGTAAAAAATCTCAACCGTGTTTGGAGCTGGGTTTTAGCTCTTGTAATCACTTCTGCCGTGGCTGTTGCCTGTAATAATGATGGTGAAAAGCCTGCAGAGCCTGCAGCTGATACACCGGCAGTTACTGCTCCTGCTGTAACAGACACCACGAAAAAAGACACTATGCCGCCCATCGATACAGGTGCTACTACCCGTCCTGATGGCAAACCGGCAGGTTCACAATAAACACATTTGAACATGATAAGCAGAAGCTGTTTTACAATTTCAAAAAAACGTGTATTTACAGCTTCTGTTTTTTTATGTCTGTTACTAGCAGCATACACTTCTGCAAGTGCCCAATCTTATTTTTATTTACAAACACAAAGTACTGCTGTCGTCCCTGCATATAACTATTTTTTGCGGATGGAAGCAGATGGTAATAACACGCTCCGCATTTCTTATAAAAAAGGCGGGAAAGACTATTTAGCTGAAATACAGATGACGGATTCGCTGGCTTCAGCTACAACCCGGTTTCTTATTCCTAAAACTACGCCCAGGTATATACAATCAGACGTAGACGATAGCTTGTGGCTTCCTTTTATTCAATTTGAGACCAGAACAGACAGCATAGGTATTTATTATGAACCTGTCGCCGTAATCCTTACTCAAATTGAAAATCAACAGCCGGCGATATTATTAACTGCCAAACAAAAAATCTATGAAGAGCTGGTAAAAGAAAAACCATTGGTACTGCAGTTTTATAAAATGAACGAGCCGTTTTATATTTTCCTTTCAAGCTTTTCTACAAGAAATCTTAACAGGGATGAGCAAAACAGAAAGTTCTACCTCATCATCGTCGCAAATACAAATGACCCATCTATTGGTAAATCATCACAAAAAGACTTAACAGGAATCTATGAAACCTTTGCCACGCTTACGAAGCAGGCAGGCATCGGCTTTGTTCCTGTTATTGTTTCCGGCGATGCCTTTAATATTGCTAACACACAACGGGCTATTGATACCATCAAACCGTCAGCGCTTGATATTGTTTTCTTTTACTATACCGGTCATGGTTTCAGGTTCGCCAATGATGTGAGTAAATATCAACGGATTTCTTTCAGAACCAATACTATGCAGGTACGGGCAGATAATAACCTGGCAGTGGAAGATATTTATAAAACTTTAATCGCCAAACGTGCAAAAGTAACCATTGTAATCAGTGATTGCTGTAATGAAAAACTAGGGGCTTCAGTACCTTTTGGACTTGATATGCTGCGACCAAGAGCTACGGGTACAGAAGGACTGAAACTGAACTATGATAATTTCAGAAAACTATTTCTGCCCACTCAAACAACTTCTATTATAATCGGTTCAGCAGCGCCTAATCAATTGGCAGTGGGTAATCCTAACATGGGCGGTTTTTTTACCAATTTCTTTAAAGCTGAACTTGTTAAAAGTTTATACAGCAATACAGGTGAAAGTACATGGCTTCGTATTTCTTTAAATGCTACAGAAAATACGAGAAAGCAATCACTCACTGCTTTGTGCAGCACCACACCCAATGTTAACGGCCGTTGTGTACAACGTGCAGAAGTGAGGGTATTACCACCTTTATAAACTTGCAATTTGTTTTTAAAAAAGTGAAAATCGTGGCCGGGCGGTGCCGATTTTTAAGCTTCTGTACAAATCCTGTAAATAGTCGGCATAGTTTGCTTCACCGGGAATACGATAGTTGAGCGGAGTAATATCAACAGGTATGGTATCGCCTTCATTTGTACGTTGCTTTGCATTTGCAGCCGCTTCCTGAAAAAGTTTTTTGTTGTTTCCCCTTTTAATCGTTGCCCATGCTGCATCATTAATGATAACATGGTAATTCGCAAAGCCATTTGCCATTGCTTTTTTGAGATAATTAACTGCTTGGGCATCTTGTTTCAATAATGCATAACAACGTGCCAGTACATAAAAGCGTATGGCAAGCAATTGTTGTAACTCAGTCGCTTCTTCATCTTCTCTTCCCTGTAAGCGCATTTGCGGAAATTGCTTCTCCAGCAAGTTGATGACAGTAATGTATTTTTTTTGCAGGAGTAATACGTTTGCTTCCTGTAAAAGTTTGTGGCAACGATCCGAAACAGATGCGGAAACTGATTCACGTATAAGGCTTACAGCTCTTGTGTAGTTACCGGCGGCTGTATGAAAGAAAATCAAAACCTGTCTGCCAGCTGCAGTTATATGCTGCTGCAGTTGCAATGTGTCTAAATGATGACGGGCTTCTGTGTAATTGCCTGTGTAGAGCAAAAGCTGTACAAGCCTGTTTCGTATGGCTGAATCCTTTGGTACAAGGCGCAGTGCATATTCATACCATCTTTTTGAAGCAGTATCTATGCCCAGCCAGTTATTCAAATCGGCAAACAGTACAGCTGTTTCAACATCGGGTGCTGTGTTTGGTGAAAGCACCTGTGCCTGCACTGCATAGTTCAACGCTGTTTGTACAGGAAGAAATGCAGGTGTTTCAATTACAATGGTATCTTTCAATCCGGGCAAAGGCCAATACGCCTGCTGTGCTTTGTAGATTTCATCTGAAGTTCCCCAGGGATAAGCATGGTTGCTGAAATCAGCAGTAAATGAAGCATATAATTCCTGCGGAAGCTGACTGTATGCTAATTCAAGGCGATGATATAAAAACGATGCAGCCTGTTGTTTCCAATAAAAATTTCTAGGCTGCAGTTGCATCATACGGGTATAAAAATCATGAACTGTAATTTCCAAATCACGATTGGCTTTAATCCAAAAGAAATTAATGGCAATTCCTGTGAGCTTATCTGTGCCGGGTACTTGTTTAAATGAACGACGTCGCAAATCACCTGCCTTACGACTCAATGCAACCTGTTGCAGTAAGACTGCTTCTGCTTTTTCATAGTTCTGTAATTGCTCATACAATTTCATTTGCAGAATTACGGAACTTGGTTTAACCGGCATTTCATACAACAGCAGCATTTCATCCATAGGGACGTAATCATCTTCACCCGCTTGTTCATGCTTTTGTTTTTCCAGTTCAAAATTCTTTTCATAATCTTTAAATATAGCTTGATTTTTCAATTTTTCATTTTCAATACGTGCTGCTTTTTCATATACTGCAATGGCATCCTCCATCAAATGCAGTTGTTCATACGCAAGTGCCAGTAAATAAAAATCTTCTCTCACATCATAGTTCAAATAAGGCAACAGTTGTACAAGGCAAGTTTCAAAAGCTTCATTTGCAAAAACACCGGTGAATCGTTTAAGTAATAAACTGTCCGGCACGTAGTTCGTCATCGCTTCTTTTAAAACAGGAATGGCTTCTTTAAACTTTCCGGATTCAACCAGAGTTTTTCCGAGATAATGATGTGCCAGAGGAGCAGCAGGCTGCTCACGAATGATGAATTGCAAATGATGGGTGAATGAATCTGAACTGATTGCTTTTTTGGATGCGATTGTACGTAACAGCAACACAAATGGATGTTGGTTGTTTTGAACAAGATTCGATTTGTCAAAGCATGATCCTAAAAATGCAGACGGCTCAACCGGTGGAAACCCACCGAGTTCTACACCGTACCGAAAATAATTATCATTAATTGCAAAATCATTTTTGAGTGATGCTGCTTTTATAAAACAAGCATTGGCATTTTCATAGCTTCCTGTTTGTAAATACAAATAACCCAATCGTTCAAATGGCAGGAAATGCACAGGATTTAATTTTGCAGCACGCTCATAATAAGAAATAGCTTCCAGCAATTGCTGCTTACGCTCCATTAGGATTCCTGCATTCATATAAACATAGGAGAGATTAGGCTGCAATGAATCAGCTTTGTGCAAAGCCATTGTTGCTTTCTTATTATTTTTAAGCATCAGGTTCATTCGTATCTGGTTGCTCCAGGGTATAGCCCATGTACTTGCCAGTGCTGAAGCCATATCAAAATGATATTGAGCTGAATCAAATATTTTCCGGTGCACATACAAATTTGCCAGTTCATTATGCACATAAGCAGCATAAGGTTCCAGCTCCAGGGTTTTGTATTGATGCTGAAAGGCGGCTTTAACAAGGCTGTCTGTTTTTTTGGATGTAGCCATTTGTAATCTTGCCAATACACCGGAGAGATAATGTAGATTAATCTGCAATACCTGTGTTAGATGATGGTTAGAAGGAATTAGTGTCAATGCCAATTTAATCATAGGCAGAAAATCATTGTAATTACGGGAGCCGCTGTAGTAATACTGCCTTTTTTCAAGTTCTGATTCTTCGCCATTGAGGTAAGCATTAATCATTGCCTGTGCGTTTGTTTGCACCAGTTCTACAAACTTTTCATTAAACTGTTTTCGTAAAGAAGCATCAGTAAGCAATTGTTTCTTCAACAGTTCAAGTGTATCAGAGTAAGCACTCAGATAAATGCTTTTTTTACCGCTAGCATCTGTCGTAGTATTGTCAATAGAATCCTGTACAATACATTGCTCAATGATATACGAAGCAAATGTATTTTCTGTTAACGGCGGGAGGGAGCCAAACGCTATAAAATTTTCAAACGGGTAAGTTAGTGCATGGTTAAAAAAAGCATCAATAGGTTCAACCGCAGCCGGTATCAACTTTTGCTGGGGTTGATTTTGCTGCACTGAAGATGAATCTACTCTTGCCATCACCAGTAATGGATTGCCATCTGTTACCGGGGCCTGCTTGTGATTAAGCAGTTGTAAATATTCATCAGCTTTAAATGATGTATTGATATACTGCTGCAGCTCATCAAATGTAATCTGTTTGTCTTTCACAATATCTGCCTGGCCATACAAACCTCTGAGGAGGTAGTAAGAAAACACACCACGGCCACCATCCCAAAACTCACCTTCTGCAGCTTCTTCATCTGCAGCACATGATGCTAAACGAATTTCATTATTTAATACCTGTTGCAACTGCTGCGCCACCCATTGTTTGCCTTTAAAAAAATCACCGGCCAACTTTCCTGAATGACAGGCATCGGTAATGATAACAACTCTGGCTTTTTTTTGCAGTGTTAAATAATTAGCATCTTCATTTAACTGTTCAACTGATACCGCATTGTTGGGGTAGTTGTGCGGCGGTGTATTATAAGCCAGCAGATAACCTTTATTTCTATTATCAACTGTTTCTATATCTCCATGACCTGAAAAGTAAATGTATACATCATCGCCCTCTTTACATTGCTGTTTGAGCCAGTCAAGTGCATTATAAATAGCTGCAATAGTAGCCTGTTCATTCAGCAATACACGAATATTGGAGCCGGGTACATTGCCCCCGCTTGTTGATTGCAGCCATTGTGCAAAGAGTTGAGCATCTTTATGCGAGTACACAAGCTGCCTGATGTTTTTGCTTTCATAGTTTGAAATACCAATGACCACTGCATAAATATTATTTTTTCGCTCTTGTGCGCTGCCAATGAAAGCACATCCCGTAAAAAAGAGAATCCATAAAATTCGTATCATGGTAATCATTTAAAAAAGAGCTATACGGGCAGTTCAATTGTAAAGACAGTTCCTTCTCCTTCTTTCGTCTCCACGTTTAACACACCGCCATGCGCTTTTACAATATCATAACTCAAACTCAATCCTAATCCGGTTCCCTGCCCTGTTGGTTTGGTGGTGAAAAAGGGTTGAAATATTTTATCGAGTGCTTTTTGCGGAATGCCAATGCCATTGTCTGCAACAGCAATAATCACTTTGCCGTTTTCCTTTTTGGTAGTTACTGTAACGGTTGGATCATAGCTACCGCCCGCCGTATCTGAAGCTTTGGCGGATACCGCATAATACGCATTGTTGATTAAATTCAAAATCACTCTTCCAATTTCCTGCGGCATCACATTGATTTTACTGATGCTGTCATCAAACTGAGTTTCAAACTTTGCATTGAAAGATTTGTCTTTGGCCCGTAAGCCATGATACGCCAATCGAAAATACTCGTCACACAATGCATTGATATCTGTCAGTTCTTTTTTTCCATCGCTTTTCCTGGAGTGTTGCAGCATTCCTTTTACAATATCGGCTGCCCGCTGACCGTGATGGTGTATTTTTTCAAGGTTGCCAACGAGATCTTCTGCAATGATTTTTACTTCATCTGTATTTCCTTTATCAACTTCATCTATTAATTCTTTTAATAAATCAGAGCTTACATCGCTGAAGTTATTTACAAAGTTCAAGGGATTTTGAATTTCATGGGCTATACCAGCAGTGAGTTCTCCAAGGCTTGCCATCTTTTCAGATTGAATGAGCTGGCTTTGTGTGGCTTTCAGTTCCTGCAATGCATAATCAGCTTTTTCTTTTTGTAAATCTGTTTCAGCTTTCTGTTTTTGCAACAGGGTATAAGCTTTTTGTTTTTGCCGGTTATTGCGATAGATGAGCAACATGATTATAATCGCTGCAACTATTCCGGCAAATAAAATATACAGTCTTCTTTTATTTTCAAATGCAATACGTCGCTTTTCTTCATTTTGCACCCGCACCTGTTCATCCAGCGTAAGCCGTTGAAAGTCGGCCAGCCTTTTTAATTTAGTGGCAGTTAAACTATCTTTTACTGCTAATGCCAGCCGCAGGTATTTATTAGCACTGTCTGTATTATTTTTTAGTGAATAAGCCGTTGCAAGGTTTTGGTAAGCTTTACCTAAATTTATTTCACTTACAGCAAAAGTGTTGGTGGCACCCAAAGATTTTACTATCGGAATATTTTTAGCCGCATAATAAAGTGCAGAGTCTGTGTTGTTTTTTAATTGGTAAAAAGAAAAAAGGTTTTCATAAACACTGGCTACCACTGTAAGGTTGTCCTCTGTTATGGCATACTCAAGTGACTTTTTAAAGTAAGTTAATGCCAGCGAATCCATTCTCTTCGTCATATAAATGATGCCCATAGCATACCAAATATTAGCAATGTATTTAGGAATGCCGCCACGAATGCCGTAAGCTTCCCCTTCTTTTGCATATATCAATGCGGAATCGGGTTGATGCAACAACAAATAATTCGTAGCCAAAACCATATCAGCAACTGTAACCCGGAAATCATTACCTATTTCAAGCCCAATTCTTCTTCCTTCTTTAAAATAATGGATACTTTCATTGCTGCCAGTTTGTAATTTTAAATGACCATACATGTGGTTAAGCATTGATAAAGCAACCTCCCGGCTTTTGCCTGGTGTACTAAAGATGGTCAGTTCCCAGGTTGCTGAGTTCTTGCTTTTGGTTGCAACTTGTATAGCTTCTGTGAGGTTGGTTAATGCCTCACTAAAGCGGCCGAGGTAAATTTGCTGATAGGCCATTTGCCCTTGTGTATGGGCTTCTTCAATGGCACGGTTATACTTTTTGGCAACTGCATAGCGAAGCTGTGCATAATAAAGTGCAGAGTCCCGGTTGGTTTCTTCATAAAATGTATAGATGGCCCTTGTAGCTTTAAATTTTAAAGAATCATTGGCAGCTTGTTCAAAAGCTACCCATAAACTATCAGGCAATTTTTGCTGCGCCATACTAAAGAAAGGAAGAAATAACAAAAGTGCTATTTTGAAAAATCGTTTCATTAGTTAAATGTATCTGTTAATTGAAATGTAAATACAGTTCCTTCTCCTTCCTTCGTCTCTACCTTCAACTCTCCACCATGTGCCTTTACAATATCATAACTCAAACTCAATCCTAATCCTGTTCCTTGTCCTGTTGGTTTAGTAGTAAAGAAGGGTTGAAATATTTTATCGAGAATTATTTGCGGAATTCCATTACCATTGTCTTTTACACGAACTACAACTTTGTTGCCTTCTTTTTTTGTGCTTACCTCAACAGTTGGTTCATAGCCTGCAATGCCCTGCTTACTTTTTTCATTTACGACATAAAAAGCATTGGTAATTAAATTGAGGATGACTCTTCCAATATCCTGCGGAATGATGTTGATGGTGCCGATGGTTGCATCAAAATCAGTTTTCATGGTTGCGTTGAAGCTTTTGTCTTTAGCCCGTAAACCATGAAAGGCCAATCGTAAATATTCATCTGCTAATGCATTAATATCCGTTGGTTCTTTTGCGCCACTTCCGCTTCGGCTGTGTTGCAACATGCCTTTTACTATATCAGCCGCCCGTTTGCCATGATGATTTATTTTTTCAAGATTCTGTACTACATCATCTGCCAGGGCTTTTACTTCATCTGTATTTCCTTTCTCCACTTCGTCAACCAGTTCCTTCAACAACTCACCGCTTACTTCGCTAAAGTTGTTTACGAAGTTGAGCGGGTTTTGTATTTCATGTGCAATGCCGGCCGTGAGTTCTCCAAGACTGGCCATCTTTTCACTTTGTATCAATTGCTTTTGTGTGGCCTGCAGTTCTGTTAATGCTTTTTCCGCTTTTTGCTTGGCCTCTTTAATGGCAATCAAATCCTGCTCCGCTTGTAACGCATGTGCTTCTGCCAGTTTTAAATCATTAAAGCGGGTGAAGGTGAGATTGAACACGGCGGCAAAACGCTCCAGCAACTCCAATGTTTCAATTGGTTGCGCATCAGGCGATGCCATCCCAATCATACCATGACTGAAATATGCCAGATGCTGTACTCTTCTTTTTTGTTCCAGCCCGCCTTTGAATGGTACATTTAACTCATGGTGCAGGTAATGAAAGTATTGTTGCAACTCCTCTCCCTGCATATCAATCACCAGTGTTTTTCTTTTCGCCTTCCAGCCTTCATACATTTTCAATAAAGATGTATTCTTCAGGTAATTGCCCGTAAAGCCCATACTTACTTTGCTGCCATCTTCATCTGTTACCCATGCTTCCATATCAGAGGTGTTATCTTTGATGAGGATGATGTAGAGCCTGTTGGGTTCAATGCCTAATGAAATTAACTGCTGAAACAACACCGCTGCTGTACCTGCCAGTTCATCAGATTTCTGCATGGCCAGTGTGCGGGAACGTACTTTTTCGAGCGCTGCTTCTATCTGTGCTTCTCTTGCCTGTGCTTCGGCTTTTTGCAAATCAAGATAGCGGCGGTAGGTTTGTGCAAACACATTGGCAAAACGGGAAAAAATGATTGATGCCTCAGCGGTAAGTTCGTTTACAGAAAAAACATATAAGCACCCTTCTTTAAAAAAGAAATCGTTATGTATTATTTTTTCGTGGGCTGAGTAGTAGTCTTTCTTAATTCTATAATTTTTCTGATGCAGCATGGCTTGATGGTATTGGTATTTATCCTCTCCTTTCAGCACATACCGGTATGTTTCTTTTTTATCAAGCCAGTTTTGATAAACATTTTTCAACAATGGGTGAAGCTGCATATTCAAATGACCTATTGTTAATGCTGTTTTTTCTGTTGTTTTTTCAGCTGTCCACAATTCCATCATTTCATTTGCCTGCATAATACCAATGCCGCAACGATCTGCTGCACCCAGTAAACCCAGGTTAATCAGTTCATTAAACAAAACAGCCACACTCTCGCCTACATCCATACTATTGTGCATGGCCATGGTTTTGCTTCGCACTCTTTCCAGTGCCGCTTCTATCTGTGCTTCTCTTGCCTGGGCTTCTGCTTTTTGCAAATCGAGGAAACGGGTATAGGTGAGATCAAACACAGATGCAAATTTTTCCAGTAATTGCAACGACTCCTGTGGACGTGTTTCATTGGCACCTAAAGCCAGCATTCCTTTTGAAAAAAGGGCAGCATATACAATGCGACGGTCTTCTTTCCCGGCTTTGGTAGGAAAAATGTTTGAATTCGTCAATTCATTGCGATACTTGTTATAAGCATTTAATTCATCTCCCTTTAATTCTGCAACCAATGTTTTTTGTTGTTGTTTCCACGCCTTATAAACTTTGGCCATCATATAAGGCTCATCAATACTGTGGTTGTAGATTTTCTTCAATGTGCCGCCATGCAACGTAGCAGAAATTTCAATTACTTTCTTTTCTTCGTTTACTATTCCGATAGTGAGTTGTTCTACAGGCTCACCCAACGCTTTCATTTGTTCAAAAAGAAGGTGCGATGTCTCAGGAAGTTCATCACTTTTGTGCATAGCCATGGTTCTTGCCCGCACTCGTTCTAAAGCTAATTGTATCTGTGCTTCTCTTGCCTGTGCTTCGGCTTTTTGCAAATCGAGGAAACGGGTATAGGTCTGCTGGAAAACTTTACCAAAGCGTATTAATATTTCATTCTCCTCATCGGTATAAGGGATGGCTGAAAAATTTTCGATGTACAATCCTACAGTATCCAGCATTACAGTGGAAACAGCAAGCCCCTTACATTGCAAATAGAATTGCTTTGCTTCCTCCGGTACGGTAAATATTTTAAAAAGTGATTTATAGAATTTATTCTTTGTTTTAAAATCCAGCAAATCCGTGTGAAGGACAGTACCTTTTGCTTTCGCTTCCAGGAAGCTGTTCCATGTGGGCGTATCAAAGTAAGGAAGGGTTGCATAAAACGGTTCTATATTCGGGTCAGCCAGCCAGATGTGCATATCGTCATGGTCTTTGTAATCAATATAGAATCCTGCATGCTCTGCATTGATGTTGAGATGAATGAACTGCTCCAGCACCACTTTGATTACTTCTTTAAGTTCCTCACTTTTATGCATGGCCATGCTACGGCTTCGTACTCTTTCCAGTGCTGCTTCTATCTGTGCTTCTCTTGCCTGTGCTTCGGCTTTTTGCAAATCAAGAAAACGGATATATGCCTGGTTAAAGGCAAGAGTAAAACGACTGATGATTTCCTGCTGTTCTTCCGGCAATGGCTCAAAACTGCCGGTAACGAGTGAACCAAACCGATCAGAAGAGCCAGAAAGGTGTACCTTCTTTGCAGCAGCCATAAAAGCTTTGATGGGCTGAGGCAACTTTACTAATTCTGTTTTACTGAAACCAAAGCGGTCCCAATCTCTTTTTTCTTTTCCTTCAAACAGGTAGGTCCATTTTTTCTTCCGCTTCTTACAGTAATCGAGATACATCAGGTGAGAAGGGTGTTGATTCATTTGAACAAAAAAGCCATTCTCAGCCAGCAACCCTTCGTGTCCGGCCATCCACCAAGTGATTCCTTTGTTTTCCTGATTCACAATCATGATAAAACACCGGTCGAGTTTGGCATCCAGCTTTGTGAGCTCTCCATATAATTTATAAATGATCTGGCTGAGCTCTGTTGAATTTCGCATGGACATGGATGCTGCACGCACTCTTTCCAATGCAGCTTCAATCTGTGCTTCTCTTGCCTGTGCTGTAGCTTTCTCAATATCTAAGTAACGGCGGTATGAAAGTTCAAATACTTTTAAAAAACGCTCAAACAATTCATGCTCATCTTTTTTGAGCGGGCTGTAAGTAGAAATACCCAATGCAACCGGGCCCAGCGAATGCCAGTAATAATTAAGTGAGGATGCTTTGTGTAAGAATGTATCAATAAAAACATTGGTGGTTTTCTGATAGGCAATCCAGTCTTTCACTTTTTGTCCTTTGATATGTGTTACATAAGACTGCCCTTTCCCCTTTAACATTTTAGCTGCAAAGGCTTTGTGTATCCTGTGATTGGTATAACTGGTTTCAGTAATGAATGTTTTATTATGCTTTGCATAATATTCATAATTCATATAAACACCTTTGCTTTCATAAAAGATAGCCGTTTGTACATTACGGATTTCTTTGATGCCGAGTTTTGCTAATTGCTGTGCAATAGTTTTGCAGATGAGCAGCATATCATCTGCCTGCTTCATACCCATGGCTACGGAACGTACTTTTTCCAAAGCCGTTTCAATTTCCAGTTCACGGTTTTTGTGTTCCAGTTCAACAGTTCTCCGTTGCACAGCATCCCGCAGCAAAAGATTTTCAGCTTTTATTTTTTCTGTGGCAAATTGCTCCCCTTCATTAGTTCTGCCGTCAGGAAACGACGTGTGGTGATGTATAATTTTCCAGGCTTTGCCTTTCTTCTCCAGTATATCGGTAATACGTGCAGGTCCATAAAAAACCCAACCTTGTTCGGTTAAAAAAAAGAAGTCACACAATTCATGAACCACCACAGTGTTGTTAACGGCTTTGAGCCCGATTTTGCGTTTACGCAAATCCACTTTGCCGGTAATTTGATCGGCAGTAGCTGTATAAAATTTTACGGCTGCTTTTTTGGTTGTAAATATTTCTCCTGCTGCAGAGCCATAAATAACCACCTGGTCATCCAGTAGCGAAGCAAAGGTTTTAATATCACCCCGCACTAATGCATTCCAGGAAGCCTGATAGGTTTTCAGTACTTCTTCTTTCAGTTGTTTTGTCAATTTCATGCAGGAAAAATTGATGAACCTGTGTATATTTTTATTTGAGTAAGATACTAAAAGGAAGCAGCACCACTAAGAATAAGCTACTGGTTTTTTAAAATATCTGATACAGCTATCCTCACAACTTTAACTTTAATCCATTCAAATAGTCGTGCTTCCGCTGTTCACGATGCTGTTTGCAAAAGTTAGTGAAAAATGTATGGTGCTCCAGAAAGAAAATCTGAGTCCGGTTCCACAATTCTTCATGCAGGTAGGGGTTGAGCATTTTTAATTCTTCAAACAAATCATTGGCCTGCTTTTCTACTTCATTGGTACCAAGGTATTCCAAATCAGCATCAGCTATAATTTCTTCTAACAGATTATGCGGTGTTTGCGGAATTTTGGTAGCCATAATCATTCCGCATATGACATAAATTTCATCGGGATGAAAGCCAAAGTCCGGTAAATATTTCTTTGCCTGTATACAGCTTTCTTCTTCATGACCGTAATAAATATTAATATAACCTGTATCGTGCCACAAGGCTGCTGCTTTAAGTAAACGTATATCTGAAGCACTGCATTTTTCATCAGCAGCTATCTCCAGTGTTTTATCATAAACATAAAGCGTATGCCTGAAATTGTGGTAAGGATAGGTTGCAGCTACACTGTTGTTGATGAGCTCTTCTACAAAATCCATCATGCGTTGCTCAGTGTCCATGCGCTTTAGGTTTTAAAATTCCGCCTGCTGCTTCTTTAATACTCTGTACATAAATAAATGCTTTGGGGTCGATGCTGTGAATGACCGATTGAATGTTGTGCACTTCAAGTCTTGTTACAACAGTAACAATTACATCTGTATCTGTTTTAATGTCAAAACTGCCGGGCAGGTAACCACGCTCGCCTTTATACACTGTAATCCCTTTGTTGAGTTCGTTTACAAGAAAATCTTTTATTTCATCATGTTTGGATGAAATAATATTGATGGCCGTGTATTGTTCAATACCGTCAACAACATAATCTGCAGTACGTGTGGCTGCAAAATAAGTAATGAGTGAGTACATAGCCGTTTCCAATCCAAAATGAAAAGCAGCCACAGCAAAAATGATGGCATTGAACATTAAAATAATTTCACTGTTGCTGAAACCTGTTTTACGCCGTGTAAATACAGCTACTACCTCAGCGCCATCCACTACACCGCCGGTACGTAATACCAAACCTACACCTGTGCCCATAATTAAACCTCCAAAGAATGCGATGAGTAATTTATCTTCTGTTACGGCGGGGATATGTACAAATTGCAAACCAATGGCAAGTAATACCACTGCAATGCTGGTTTGTACGGCAAAGGTTTTACCGATGCGCCTGTAGCCCATGTAGATGAACGGAAGATTCAGAACGATGGAGAGGATACTGATGTTTATATGGTATAACTTATAAAGCAGAATGGAGATACCTGTAATACCTCCATCAAGAAATTTATTGGGAATTAAAAAGCCACGCATGGCCAGCACTGCAAGAGAACAGCCGGCTAAAGTGAGCAATAAGTTTTTGGGGCTGAAAATTTTTTTCCAGTCCACACGGTCGGCTTTGGGTTTGCGTTTGGCCATGAATCAATCAGCTTGTTATTTGAAACCGTAAGATAAGAAATCTGAGCATGTGATGGGTCTAACGGTTTTTAAAATAACGATACAGCAACGCAGATACAAAACCAACAATCAGGAAAATGATGAAGCGGATGATGCGTTGTTTGGCAGGAGTCATTCAAGATGATATTCTTTTCTTAATGTTGCTAACAGCTCATGATTTAATTTTATATAAGGTTTAATATAAGCAACCATGGTTCCGTTTGACATCATAAAAATTTGCAAAGCCACATTCTCCATTTCTTCTCTGTCAAATTCTGATAAATGTAGTATTCGTGGTTGTTTATACCTCGCATAATCTGTTGTCCATATTTTACTAATTGAGTCTTTTACGTCTTTCAAAATTTCTGCATTCCACCTGTTGTCAAAATGTTTGATTTGATAGGGTCTAATAGTAAAATCCAAAAGTGTGAATTCCCTGTAATTCCTGTCTTTCATCCTGTTAACAAACATCTGCATTTCACTTAGCTTTGTCTGTAGCTCATTGCTTTTAAAATATCGCAATGCACCCGAATTGATTAACTGGCTTAGAACAGCATTCTTGGGTTCAAAACCAAATCCTGCGGTATTCGTAAATGCGTAAGAAAAGTTTCTGTAAAACGTACTACTTGGTCGTTCCAGGCTACTATCGCTGTTCCTTAGATAAACGGCCATATTCAAACAGGCTTCGTTTTTATTTAATCTGAATCCTAATGTTGTTTGGGCCAGAACAGAGTCTGCCTTCAGTTCATCGTAAAGATTCTTTGCCAACTCTTTCGCCCTGTCCCGTTCAATCTTATGCTCCAACTGGTACTCTGCTAAAAATCCGCAGAACACAGCGAGGAATAACATTAAAAATTCCCAGAAATAACTTTTCCAGTTGCGTTTACCATGTTCGTGATGGGTGTGGTGATGGACTTCCATGTCTGTTTCAGTTTCAGGTTTCTGGTTACTTGTTTCTGGTTGTGGTTCAGCTTCAGAGTTTATTTCAGCAGGTGCAATGGTTTCATCAGTTGAAGGAGGATTCAACTGTGCATTTTGCTGCGGACTGTCGTCTGTTGACGGTGGACTTTCTTTCTTTTCTTCTTCGTTCATTTTATTACAGATGATATTGCTTTTCTAAAAATTCTATGATTCCCGGTATTCTGCTTTGTAAGTTTTTTAAGTAAGTAGTATAAAAATTTATAGCCCCTCTTTTAAATATTACAAGATTGGCATATTCTTTAATTACTGCTTCTTCATTTGTAAGTAAGGTTGGTTTTATGTTGGAAGTCAGAAAGTCGTTTAATTTTGAGCCGGTATAGTTAAGAAGATACTCACCGTCAAATATCCTGGTAGACAATTCAAATATCAATTTGCAGGAATAATCCACACCCTCTGACTGATTTTCAACCGTCTCACAAACAGCGTCATACAGAACAATGCTGTCAATAGCGGCTTTTTTCCTGATAAGGCGAAAGCCCCCGGCGTTTTTTAATTGTGTTATGGTTGATTTAGAAAAAATCAATCGATAGATATTAAGCGTATACTTTCTTTGTAAGTAATACAATGATTTTATAATGCTGTCTGTTCGGGGCTTTTGATAGATGTTTTGCAGAAGACTGTCAAAGCCTCTTATCTGTTGGTTGTTAAGCTCAATGATTCTTGCAATTCTTACACTGTCTGTTTTCAAGTCCTCAATAAAGGATTTAATAAACTGTTTTTCTCTGTCCCGTTCAATCTTATGCTCCAACTGATACTCTGCTAAAAATCCGCAGAACACAGCCAGGAACAACATTAGAAATTCCCAGAAATAAGATTTCCAATTTCGTTTACCATGTTCGTGATGCGTGTGGTGGTGGACTTCCATGTCTTCTGCGGTTGAAGGTTGAGGGTTTAAGGTGAAGGGTTGTTCAATTACACTGCTTGTTTCAGCATGTGCAATAGTTTCGTCAGTTGATGGAGTATTCAACGGTGTGTCTTGCTGTGGACTATCGTCTGTGGACTGTGGACTTTTTTCCTCTTCCATTCTTTATTTTTTAAAACATGCTTTAATCAAACTATCATCTCCCGTGAGCTGCCAGTTCACTAATGATACAGGCATAATGCCTGCGTTGTAAAAGCTATCAAAAAATTTGTAAAGTGTATAATCCTTCCCTTGCTTTCGGGCAACATCCATCATTATACGTTCAATAAAATACTTGCCTGTAACATAACTGGTGCCGTAGCCGGGTTGACGCAAGTATAAATGCTGTTCAAATCCTGCTAAGCTTTCATCACCCGCCCATCCCGCAGGCGTCCATTTCATTTGATAGCTGCGTGCTTCTTCATAGTTCATCATATTTGCCTGTGCATACAAAGAGGCCAATCCTCTTGCACAGCGTTGCGCCAGCATAATCCACACCAGTTCTTTTGCTCTTGGATTGTCATTCCATAATCCTGCCAGCATAAAGGTTTCTTCCAGTGAAGTGGCAAGCCCTTCACTCCGCTGCATCCAGATATTAAAAGCAAGTGCATCTCTGCGAATAACACTTGGATGCGGTTCTCTTGTTAATCCTGCTATTTCAAACCAATGGGTTAAGTGGGAGTATAACATACCCGGTGCATGATGCGAAATGTTTCCAAAAAAGTTACGCTTTGCTTCCGGTATAAAACTGCCCATATGTTTTCGTAAGGCCGGCTCCATATAATTTTTTACCGGCATGATGTTCTTTTCTTTTAAAAAACGCATTAGTTGATTTACATGTGCATCAGCACCGGCATTGTACTCCTGTTCGTTACTGTAAGCTTGTAACGGAGGCAGGTTACGATAGTTTTCCTGTTCCAATTGCATGGAAGCAAAAGCTCTTGTAAGTTCCCGGTTGAGCAATGTTACTTCATCATCCCATGAATAAGGAATTAGCATCACATTACGCATAAACCAGTTGTAGTTTTCTTTACCAATTCCTGATAGTCCTGTTTTCTTGGGTGTTTGTTGCACCAGCCAAGCTGCAAATGTTGTTACGGCAGTTTTTGCATTTGTAATTGCATCTTTTAATTGTTGACTATTGTTTGTTGTTTTAGTTATCAGTTCATCAAGTAAACTCAATTGCGCCTGTACATCTTTGGTTCCTGCCGTCCATAAATCACGGGCATTACCGGTGAGATTAATTTTTGCCTGCTCATACAATGGTGGTATCACCTTGAGCTGTGCAATGAGTTTTTGTTCCTGTACTGTGTTTAATGGAAAATTGTATTGCCATAGTTCAATGGCTGCAAAACTGGTGGGACCTTCATGCTCCGGTGTATCGCTTTGCTCCGAAAAGATGATGGCGTAAAAAGAAGGGTCACGCACCCAGGGTTTTAAAATGCGGCAGTTAAAATCCAGTGCATTCATTTCGCTCAGTACCAATACATAATCCACTTTGTGTTCTAAGGGCCATGATGAGGTATCCATTCTTGTATGCCTGTTTTTCAACAGTGCTAATGATTGTTGAATTTTAAGGATGGTGGCAGCCCGGTAATCAGGCACACCATTGGGCAACGAGGTACGCTCAAGTTGTCGTAATTCTTTTGTGAGTTGTAAAAGCGATGCGTAGGTTTTTGTTTGGGCGGATGAAAAAAGGACAAGAAAAAGTGAATAAAAGAGCAGTATGTTCTTTTTCATAGTGAGTATAATAAATTTAATTTTTTGGCAGCCTTGTTGAATGTAATACATTTATTTTCCATTTCTTTTTTTCTTTAATAAGCACCACTGTTTCCATCCATTTTACAAGTTCCTCCTTTCCATTTCGGGTAAAAGTGGATTCCAGATAGTAGGTAACCCATGCTGTTTTTTTGTTGATGGATGTATTTACAAACTGAAAGCTGTTGATGCGTTTAAAATCAGGAATTGATTTACTCTGCATTACTTTTTGAATCAACGTATCTATAGTCCACGCTTGCCCGTATTCATAAAAACGGACATGGGGGGTAACAAACGTTTTTAAAGCAGCCGTATCAACATTGGTTAATGTGGCAAACATATTTTCAACAGTTTGCTGAACAGCAAGCTGAGCTTTATTTGCTTTTTGCGCAACTGCTGTAACTGAAAGCAATACAAGCAATATGAATAAGTATGTTCTCATCTGTAGATTAAGAAATGATTTAGAAATTTACTCTACCCGTACCAGCACTCTTCTCGTTCTTATATTATCACCAATAATGGCAGTATCACCTTTCAGTTGAATTTGTCGGGGCTGCTCGGTATCAATATACCACGGAATGCTGCCGCCTTTTACATGATGAGTCACGCTGCCTTTGTCCGGTTCAAATGTGTAGGTTCCAAAATAGGCAAAGGCTTTGGTACTGAAGAACTCATAAAAATTTACATTGTATCGTTTGGCTTCCTCTTCAGTAAGTTGAAGGGGATATTCATTAGATACATTGATGCTTAAATAACCCGCAGCAGTATAAATAAAGTAGCCCTTTGGATTTTTTCCATAACGGTGACTCCATGTCTTGGATGCAGAATCATAATCTGCAAACTCTACGAGGCGCCAGGTGCCGATTATAGCTTTCTTATCAATTGCAGGTTGTGCTTTAGCTGAGAAAAAGCCGATACAAAAGAGGCACAGCACAGTGATTTGTTTACTCATATTTATTGATGGTTTAGTTACCCTTAAAAGATTGCAGGAAAGCAACGAAAGATTTATCAAACGGATGTGGATTTAACTACAGGCAAATATTAAATCTAAACATTCAATGGCACAGTTCAAAATAACTTCTGCAGATAATTTAATAGCACAGCGTTCTTATTGTTCAGTATTGTTTCTTTTAGTCCACTGCATCACCCAATAAATGGCTGAAAGCAATACCAATGCAATGGCAACGCCAATCAATTCTTTCTTTGTGAGATTGGATAACACCCAAAGAATAATGATGCTCGCAGCTGCAGGAATAACAATTCCACCCGGCATTTTAAAACCGTTAAATGCTTCTTTTTTTTGAAATCGGAATTTTATTACTGAAAGAACTACACCCAGGTAAATCAATAAAATAGAAGCGCTGCTTAATACCAGCAATTGCTGAATGCTTCCTGAAACAGACAATACAAAACAAATGGACGTGTAAACAAGTATAGCATAATGTGGTGTTGCAAATGATGAATGTACTTTAAATAAAAATTTTGGCATCAGTCCATCACGTGCCCCTGCATACAAAATACGTGGAATGCCCAGCACTTCACCACTAATAGCACCAATCATTGATAAAGCGGTGCCAATAACGGTAATCGTCAGCCCTGCTGTGCCCAATAGTTTTTGTGCTACAGCAGTAATAGGGGCCTCTTTATAGTTCATTAATTCGTTACCCAGCACACCTTGTGTAATCAACTGTATGGCCATATACAACAGTAGTACAATGAGCAATCCCCAAAATAAACCCAGTGGCACTGTACGTGAAGGGTTTTTAAATTCACCTCCGTTGGCAACGGCTGTTTCAAGACCAATAAACGCAAAAAACAACACCAATGTAGAAGCGCCTAAATCGCTTAGTTCAAAATGCGTAGAGAGGGTGAGTGCATTCCAGTTCATCTTTACAGTACCTAATACCACCACCAGTAACAACGGAATCAACTTTGCAACGGTAGCAATAACAATGAAGCGCACACCATGTTTGGCTCCACGTATATTAATGAAAGCAAGTAAGGCAAATAACAACAAACAAAAACTGATTCGAAACAGCGGCACTTCCAATGCAGGCCAAAAAAAACTAAGCGTTTTTGCCACAGCTCTTGCTGATGCAGCATCAGCCAGCACACAACTGGTAACAAAGATGATATTGGCAAGAAAGCCGGCATACTTGCCAAATGCAAATTCAATATACGTATAAGCACCGCCGCTTATTGAAAATCGGCTGCCTGTTTCTGCAAAACACAGGGCAATTAAAAAAATGAGAAAACCGCAAACCAAAAAGGCAAAGATGGCTGCATTGCCCATCTGCTCTGCAGCAAGTGCCGGTAACACAAAAATGCCCGTGCCAATCGTCATATTAATAACGGCGGCGGCCAGTCCAAATACTCCAATGCTGCGTTTTAATTGTTCCTTCATAATTTAAAGAAGTGTTTGGTCAAAGGCCTATGAGCAGCAGCTGAAGTTTATTGGTTGCTTTTTTGATTGGCAGCAAACACTCTTATAAAATTCCCACCCAATATTTTTTGAATCTCTTTTTTACTGTAACCTCTTTCTAAAAGTGCTTGGGTGATGAGCGGCATATTTTCTACACCATCTAGTTCCAGCGGCGGTGCTTCAATACCATCAAAATCACTTCCCAAACCTACATGGTCAACGCCCACCAACTTTACAATATAATCCAGATGATTTAATAAAACCGATAACTTCGGACGCATAGCCTTCATTTCTTCTTTGTACTTATCGCCCACCATCATGAGTGCATAATCTTTTTGCTTACCCTGTTTAATGAGTTCGTCTATTTCGCTTTGATGTTGTTTTAAAAATGCATCACGCTTGCGTTCATACGTGCTGTCAATAAAACCTGCATAAAAGTTGAGGAAAATAACACCGCCGCTTTTTGCAATGGCTTTTATCTGTTCATCTTTTAAATTTCTCCGGTGATTGCAAAGATTCCACACGCAACTGTGTGAGGCAATGATGGGCTTGGTGGCGATTGTTGTGATATCCCAAAATGTTTGTTCCCCCACATGACTCACATCCACCATTATACCCAGATCGTTCATTCGTTTAATTACAGTTCTTCCAAATTCTGTAAGACCTTTTTTCCCATCGGAGTTTAAAGCTCCCCCTTGCGTGGTTTCGTCAGCTGCTGATGTAGCCCAGCTCAAGGAATTATTCCACGTAATAGTCATGTACCGCACTCCACGTTTGTACAAGAGTTCCAGTTTGTTCAAATCATTCTCCATCATATGCCCACCTTCCATACCCAGCAAGGCAGCTAATTTTTTTTGTTGAATAGCCGTTTGCAAATCAGCCGGGTTATACACCATCATCATACGTGCAGGATTGCGTTGCGCCCATGCATATACGCTGTCAATTTCACGGTTCGCATAGCTATACGGGTCTTTTTGTTCACCATCACAAAAGATGGAAAACATTTGCGCATCTACACCACCGGTAAACATGCGGTTTAAATCAGAATGTGTTTTGCCTTTTAAATCGGTATCAAATGCCACATTTTTTTCAATGGCAGAGGAAGGTATGTCGTTGTGTGTATCAGCAACAAAACTTTTTTGATGCAGTTTTTTATACTTCTGTGCAAATAGAAATGAAGGGATAAGCAGCAAAAATGCCAGGCGAAGGAGCATGAGGAAAAGATTGTAAGTTTGTTTTGAAGATATAAAAAATGCTGGAGATACAACTTATAACATCGGAAGGTGACAATATGGATGCTATTCGTACCCTGTTTCGTGAATATGAAACAGAGCTCAATGAAGATTTATGCTTTCAGAGTTTTGAAGCAGAGCTTAAAAACCCGTTACAGAAATACGGTCCGCCCCATGGTGTTTTATATATAGCCAGATGGAAGAATGATGTAGCAGGTTGTATTGCATTGATGCCGTTAGCAGAAAAAGGCGTTTGTGAAATGAAACGATTGTATGTGCGTCCACCATTTCGTCAACATAAAATTGGCCGGGCCTTGGTAAAACAACTTATAACAGAGGCTATACAGCTGGGTTATACCAAAATGAAATTAGATACCCTGCAAAAATTACAACAGGCGATTCAGCTTTATAAGCAATACGGATTTGTTGAAACAACAGCCTATTATCAAAACCCACTGGCGCAAGTGGTGTATATGGAAAAGGAATTAACTGATTAACGTCACCCTAAAATTTCAGCTAAGTGATAATTATCACTTTTTAAAAGTCAAAGGAATAATAGCTTTATACTTCAACTAAAAATATGCCAGGTAAAGTAATAAAATTTATTGCCGTTTGCATTCTTTGTGTTGCAATTGTGGCAGGTATTGTTTTACTTATTCAATTCTTTAACCGTTAAAAATTATTGTATGAAAAAGAACATGGGAACTGCTGATCGTATTATTCGTGTATTACTGGCAGCTGTATTTGCTTATTTGTATTTCGGGGGTATTGTAACAGGCACCCTTGGAATTGTACTGGTAGTATTGGGCGGTGTGTTTGTGTTTACAAGCCTTATAAGCTTTTGCCCGTTATATACCCTGGTGGGTTTTAGTACCTGCCCCCGTAAAACAACCTGAAGCAGCAAAACATTTTAAGCACCGGTATTGTTATAGTGGTAAACCGTTTTATGAAACAACTGAAAATACCGGTGTTTTTTGTTTCAGCACTTGTGTTGATGTACGCAGTATCACCACAGCTGGGCTTTAGTGAGGATGCAGTGGTTCTGTTTTTTCTCTTGTTACCGCTGCCGGTAATCTGGATGGTGGTTCGAATTTTAAAAGACGGCACTCCTTCTTCCAAAACATGGGACGAACATTTTTATGAAGATCATCCGTATCAAAGGAATGGTACCGAAGAGCTGAACCGGGATTGATTTATTCCTTCCCGCCTTTCTCACCCACAAACCATTGCTCTTTATTTTTAAACAGCACATTAAACGTTGTAAGAGAACCGTAGCAACGGGTAATGTATTGCTGCATATTCACTTTCTCTTCATCACTCAGGTTTTTACTGCTGTTGATGTTTTGTTCCAGTACACGAAGCCTGTCTCGCAACATCACAATCTTATGAAAGAAATCTTCAATCGGCATTTCTTTGGGCTTCAATGTTTTGTCAGCAGGTTGTAATATTATACTACCATGCTGCCATCGCTCACCTAACGGAACAGTTTCAGTCATGCCGTTCCATAAACGGAGAATCTTGAGCAGACTTTTTTCCACCTCACTTTGTGTTTCAATTTCTTCACTTACATTTTCAGGAATGATTTCATCAAGATGTGTATCTGTTTTGTCAATTTCTTTAACGCCGCTGTTGATAAACGAAATAAGATAAGTGGCGTAACGGATGCCAACAATAACACCGGGCCCATGCTGAGTGTGTTGCAGCCTTGTACCAATGCCCAATAATGTTTGTTCCATACATTTTTATTTAGAAGGAAATGAATGCGGATATTTTTTCTTCATACGTGCACGAAGCAAACGCATAACCGGTAAAATTAAGAGCGGAATATATACTGCTACCAGCACATGTACCAGGTACGCAACCAAAAGCATTAAAAGAAAGGTACAGGGTACGAGTATAGAGCGAAGCTTGGCCATCTTTAATACACCTTCGTCAATCAAAGGTTCTGCCAGTTTGTTTTTAGGGTTACCAATATGATTCCATAGGAGAAAGATTAAAAATCCTGCAGCAGCAAAATTGAGCACATAAAAGGTCATAGGTACTTTTAATTGCTTTTCATATAACTCCACACCGGCATATTCACTGTAAAATCCATTGCTGAAAGGCATGAGTGCAATAAAAAACAAAAAGAACAGGTTTAAGCGAAGAAGTTTGCCATCATAAGCAGTAACATAACCAAACATGCGGTGATGAATGGTCCAGTACAATCCAATAAATAAGAAACTGATCATATAGCCCACAAATTTCGGAATCATGTGTTTGAGCTCATGCAATAACAATTTGTCTGAAACATTTTCTACCTCGGGAATTTTTATTTCAATCACCAACAAAGTGATAGCGATAGCAAACACAGCATCACTGAACAGGATTAACCTTTCAAGCTGAAATTCTTTTTTTAATTCATTGTGCAGGGGATTACTCATAGCAACAGTTGTTGCTGTAAGATAAAATTCATTTATATCAACGCAAAAAACTTATCGTGCTTTACTTAAAAAATCTTTAGCTGCAGCCTGTATATACATGTATAACTCTATATCAAGAATCTGTGTGAGCAGTTCGTATTCCGGTTTGTATTCAATCATAAAACGCTCCAGTGCCTCGCCGTCTTTAAGCGGGGTAAGGCGTTTTACAATATTTTTGTTGAAGCGGTACTCTATATAACGATCCTGTTCTTCTTTAATAAGCCTTTGCTGAAAAAGCAACCTGCTTTTGTTTCGTCTGAAACGGAAAACATTAATCAAGGCATCTAAATCAATTCCGGCACCGAAGCCTGACTCCGGTGCTGAGTTGGCAATGCGTAAACCACCTTTATCGTAGTTAAAAATTTTATCGTAGGCTATGCGGTTTTCAATGGAGTCCTGCCGGCGTGTTTTACCATACACAATAATTTCCTTCAGCTGTTTGTATTTACCCGGCACGTGCAGGTTAATGGCAATATCAAACTGCCAGGGTGTTTTAATAGCCGTCACCGGAAACATTTGGGTAGGCTTGTTTCTGAAAAAGAAGAAAAGCGAATCTTTATCGCCTGCAAAAATGGTGTAGTTGCCCACACTATCTGTAAACGTCATGGTGCCGCAGGTGCAAAGTACCTGCACCCCTTCCACCAGGTTGCGTTTGGTACTGTCATATACCGTACCGCTTACTTGTATCTGAGCAGTAGCTCCGGAAGCAAGCAATAAAAGAAAGTATAGTAGAAATTTTTTCAAAACCGGATTGCAATAATAAACCTGTAAAGGCAAAAAAGTTCAGCCACTTTGTTTTTTAAGATGGATTTACGAGAGCAGCAGTTGCTCTATCACTTTAGGGTAATGTGCATGTTCCAGCGTATGAATCCGTTGTGCCAGTGTTTCCGGCGTATCATCAGCCAACACTTTACAGGTAGCCCGGAAGATAGTATCACCATGATCATACTGCTCATCTACATAATGAATGGTAATGCCACTTTCCTCTTCTTTAGCTGCAATCACCGCCTTGTGCACATGACTGCCGTACATGCCCTTGCCGCCATATTTGGGCAAAAGTGCCGGGTGAATATTAATAATATGTTGCGGATATGCTTTTATTAAAGCAACCGGAACTTTCCACAAAAAGCCGGCAAGAATAATCCAGTCTATTTTATGTTCTTTGAACAGCGGTACATATGCATCACCTCTGAAAAAAGGCTCTTTTTCAATGAGCAAGGTTTCAATACCATATTCGGCTGCAATCTTTAAAACACCGGCTTCCGGTTTGTTACACACAATTAAAGCAACCTGTACTGCTGCATGATGCTGAAAGTGTTCAATTATCTTTTTAGCATTGCTTCCCGCCCCGGAAGCAAAAATGGCGATTCGTATCATCACGTGCAAAATTGTAACTTTCTGCCATGCAACGATTACTTCTTTTTGGTCTCCTGCTTTTGATTGAGCAGCAGACATCTGCTCAAATTACTTTTTGCGGCAGTAAATCTTACCCTGCACTTTCTTTTTCAACTGAAACAAAAGCAAAACTGGAGGCTGATGCCGAAAATGCAAAAAGCATTTATTTAAAAGATATCACCAGCGCTGATGCTTTGATCTGGTATGGAAGACGGTTAGCATACCTCGGTAAATACGATGAAGCCATTGCTGTTTACACAAAAGGCATTCAGCAACACCCCAACGATGCCCGCCTGTACCGCCACAGGGGCCATCGCTACTTAACTACGAGATGTATTGATAAAGCCATTGCTGATTTTACAAAGGCAGCTGCCCTCATTAAAGGCAAACCGGATGAAGTGGAGCCGGATGGTATGCCCAATGCTCAAAACATACCCACCAGCACCCTGCAATCCAATATTTGGTATCACCTTGGTTTGGCATATTATTTAAAAGGCGACTTTGCCGGAGCGGAAACGGCTTACAAACACTGTTTGAAGGTTTCTGCCAACCCGGATATGTATGTGGCTACCGTAAACTGGTATTATATTACCCTGCGCCAGCAGAAAAAAGAAAAAGAAGCGGCAGAACTGCTACAAACCATCAGTAAAGACATGAAACTCATTGAAAATGAAGGCTATCTCACCATTTTGCTCCTCTATAAAGGAGAGCAGGATGCGGGTGTGCTGTATCAACAGCTTATGGGCCATCAAAACACCCTCAATAATGCCACGCTGGGCTTTGGTTTGGGAAACTATTATTTACTCAGTGGCCAAACTGCGAAAGGCAAATCCGTTTTAAATGCAGTATTGCAGGGGAATCAGTGGGGAAGTTTTGCCTACATGGCATCGGAGAAAGCGCTTTCTGGCATAGGGGCGCAATAGCTGGTGCATACTGAAAGCATGGATCAAGCATAGAGAGAGCATGGTGAAAGCATCAAAAGAAGTAAAATAACGATCTTAATAAACTATGAGTACTGCTCCGGGCTTTGCGCTGTTTGTTTACTGATCGTTTTTGATCAATCCCATCTTAACACCCATTTTTTTGAGATAATTCACAAAAAACCTGAACTGGCCAAAAGGAATACTGATAAGCAATACACATAAGGGCCATAAAATGGTAATGAGCGGAACATAAAGTAGCCAGTACACCCAGTTTTTTTCATCCAGGAAGAGTTGAAGCAACCAGCTGCCGGCACGGGCACAAAGACTACCGCCAAGGGCAAATGTGATAAATATGAGCGTAAACTGTAACCAGCCAACCTTCCATTTATTCTTTAAACGGGTAAACATGCCGCAAAAGTGGTACTATTCAGTTATTTTGTCATCAACTCAGGCAAAAACTTTTGTCATAATTCTTTTAATGTTTTTATAAATAGTGAAAGAGGTTGAAAATTGTTTGTGATTGCAATCATCATTTGTCAAACAAGCGTAAAAATTTTTTTGAAACTGTGGATATTATGTCAGTATCGTCCCCTAAATTTGCAGCCTGTATAACGGGATATAATTCCTCATCACATTACGTTTCTGAAGCGATATGAATCAACCAAAATCAATCTCCGCTCGGTCATTTCTTTTCAGCTTATTATTTATTATCAGTGGTTTTGGCAGCAATTTGATGGCACAGGATGGAAAAGCCCTGTTTCAGGCAAATTGTGCCAGTTGCCATGCCATCAATAAAAAGCTGACAGGTCCGGCGCTGGCGGGTGTATTAGAAAGAGGTCCCTGGGCCGATCGTAAAAAATTATATGCATGGGTACGCAACCCATCGGGCTATGCTAAAACAGAACCTTATGCAGCCAATCTTATTAAGGAGTATAACGGAGTGTGGATGACTGCATTTGGTACTTTAAGCGATGCAGAAATTGATGCAATTTTCACCTATGTTACTGCTCCTCCTCCTCCTGGCACAAAAACTCCGGATGGTGGTGGTGCTGTTGCTGAACCTGCAGCCGATAACTCTTTCCTCTTCGGCATTTTAGCATTGGTACTGGCAGTTGTAGCGTTGATCTTGTTACAGGTTAACAGCAACCTGCGCAAGTTAACAGATGAAAAAGAAGGTGTTCACCGTGGTGAGCCGCTTCCTTTCTGGAAAAATAAAGCGTACATCGCTACCGGTATTATCTTATTATTTCTTACCGGCGGTTACCTCGTGGCTCAAAGCGCCATCGGCCTCGGCCGTCAAACTAATTACCAGCCGGAGCAACCCATTTATTACTCTCATAAAGTACACGCCGGCATCAACCAGGTAAACTGTTTGTACTGCCACGGCGGTGCTATGGAAGGCAAGCATGCTAACATTCCAAGTGTGAATGTGTGTATGAACTGTCACATGGCTATTAATGAATACAAAGGTCCTGCGTTGGTAAAAGATGATGGAACCAAGGTAGATGGTACGGCCGAAATCAAAAAGCTGTATGATTATGCCGGCTGGGATCCTGCCGCCAACAAATACACCAAGCCGGGCAAACCCATTGAGTGGATCAAAATTCATAACCTGCCCGATCATGTTTATTTCAATCACTCACAGCATACAAAAGCCGGTGGTGTTCAATGTCAAACCTGCCACGGCGAAATTCAGAACATGGGCGAGGTTTACCAGTTCAGCAATTTAAGCATGGGTTGGTGTATTAACTGTCACCGTGAAACTGCTGTGAAGTTCAAGGATAATGGTTTCTACAGCATCTACGAAAAATTCCATAACGACCTGAAAAGTGGTAAAATGGACAGCGTAACAGTAGAAAAAATCGGTGGTACTGAGTGTCAGAAGTGTCACTATTAATTCAGAGCAGGAGCTATTTATATAGAATCCTGAGGGAAGTCGAGAGACAAATTTTCAAATTAGCTATCAACCAAACATATGAGTAAGAAAAAATATTGGCAAAGTTTCGGAGAGCTGAATCAGACGCAATCATTCCAGGAAGCTGCGGAAAATGAGTTCAGGGAAGATCTTCCGTTTGAAGGTGCTGATAGTGCTTCAACGAGCAGTAACCGTCGTGATTTCTTAAAGTATCTCGGTTTCAGTACGGCTGCTGCTACTTTGGCTGCAAGTTGTGATATCCCTGTTAAGAAAGCGATTCCTTTCCTTAACAAACCAGCTGATATTGTACCCGGTGTTGCCAATTATTATGCTACAACCTTTGTACTGGATGGTGATGTGGTTCCTGTTGTTGCGAAAGTAAGAGATGGCCGTCCCATCAAAATTGAGGGAAATGAGTTGGGCTTTACCAAGGGTGGTACCTCACAGCGTGTGCAGGCTTCAGTGCTCAGTCTCTACGATACAGCACGTGTGCGTTATCCCATGGAGAAGAGTGGCGATGGTTTTAAAGAAGCGCCTACTTACGAATCAGTTGATAAAAAAATTGCTGCTGCACTGGCCGGAACCGGTAAGCAGATTCTTCTTTTAACTTCTACCATCAACTCACCTTCTGTATTGGCCGTAATTGATGAGTTTAAAGCAAAATATCCTACCACCAGGCATGTTACTTATGATGCTGTTTCTTACAGCGGTATGATCCAGGCAAATGAATTAACCTATGGTAAAAAAGGAATTCCTGCCTATCATCTTGACAATGCAAAAGTGATTGTGAGCTTTGGTGCTGATTTCCTCGGTACCTGGCTCAGCCCTGTTGAATTCTCCAAGCAATACGCTGCCGGCAGAAAGATTGATGAGAAGAATCCAACTATGAGCCGTCACATCCAGTTTGAAAGCATGTACAGTATGACGGGCGCTAATGCTGATGAGCGTTTCAATCATAAACCAAGCGAACTGGGTGCAGCATTACTCAACCTGTATGCTAAAGTGGGCGGAACGGTTGCAGCTCCTGCTATTGCTGATAAACGTTTGGCTGCCGGCATTGAAGCCACTGCTAAAGAATTATTACCTGCAGGCGGTAATGCTGTGGTTGTATGCGGCAGCAATGATGTAAATGCTCAGGTTATTGTAAATGCCATCAATGATAAAATTGGTGCTAATGGCAAAACCATCAACTTCGCTACCATGCTCAACTACCGTAAAGGTGTAGATGCAGAAATGGAGCAGCTGGTGGCTGATATGAACGCCGGCAACGTAGGCGCTGTACTGGTATATGGTGCCAACCCTGTTTATACTTACGCTGATACCAAGAAGTTTGTAGAAGGATGGAAAAAAGTGGGATTAACCGTTTCCTTCAACGAAAATGAAGATGAAACTGCTCAAAACTGTCAATACATTTTGCCTGCTCCTCACTTCCTCGAAAGCTGGGGCGATGCAGAAGCAAAAACCAATCATATTTCTTTTATTCAGCCCACCATTCATCCGCTGTTTAAAACAAGAGCGTTTGCTACCTCTTTGTTAATCTGGAGCGGTAGTACTACGGCTGATTATGAAACTTATTTTAAAAACTACTGGACGGCCAAGTTAGGTTCACAGGCAGCTTTTGATAAGGCTTTGCAGGATGGAGTTATTGAAGCTCCTGCTCCTCCCGCCGGTGCTGCTTTTAATGGTGCTGCTGTAGCAGACGCCGTTACTAAGCTAAGTGCTGCAAAAAGTGGTAAGTATGAAGTAATGCTCTATCAAAAAGTTAGTATTGGTGATGGTAAAATGGCGAACAATCCCTGGTTGCAGGAAATGCCTGATCCCATGACCCGTGCTACCTGGGATAACTATGCAGTGATTTCTCCGGTGTTACAAAAAGAACTCTTCCCTGATTTAAATCTTGACACATACGAAGTAGAACCGAAAAAACCTGTTGTATCGCTTACCATGAATGGCAAAGAAGTAAAGCTTCCTATCATCATTGTTCCCGGTAGCAATGCCAATACCATTGCCGTAGCAGTGGGTTATGGCCGTCATGAAAAAGTAGGTTTAGCTGCAAAAGGCGCCGGACAAAATGTTTATCCATTTGCATCTTTTAACGGACTGAACTATGTGTACAACGGAACAGCAGATATAAAGGCAACAGAAGAGGAGTACAACATTTCTCAAATGCAGACACATGGTCAATATGGCGATCGTGTGGAAGTAATTAAAGAAGCCGCTCTTAAAGATTTTCAAAAAGATACCAACCTCATCATCAATGAGCGCAAGCATGAACTGAAAGATTACGGTGGCATTGAAAATTTTGAAGCAGAAGGAACAATCTACCCGGTATTTGAAAAGCCCGGTATTAAATGGAATATGAGTATTGACCTCAACACCTGTACCGGTTGCGGTGCCTGTGTGGTGGCTTGCTCTGCAGAAAACAATGTGAGTGTAGTAGGTAAAAACCAGGTGGGTAAATACCATGATATGCACTGGCTGCGTATCGACCGCTACTTCAGCGGCGATATGGAGAATCCGGATGTGGTGTTCCAACCTATGCTTTGCCAGCACTGTGACAACGCTCCTTGTGAGAACGTTTGTCCGGTGGCAGCTACCAACCACAGCAGTGAAGGTCTGAACCAGATGACTTATAACCGTTGTATCGGTACAAGATATTGTGCTAACAACTGTCCTTATAAAGTACGTCGCTTTAACTGGCACGATTGGAATGGTGCTGATAGCTTCAAGGATAACCAGAACGATATCATCGCAAGCGGCCGTTTAAATGAAGTAACAACACAAATGAATGACGATTTAACACGTATGGTGTTGAATCCTGATGTGACTGTAAGAAGCCGTGGTGTAATTGAAAAATGTTCCTTCTGCGTACAGCGTTTACAGGAAGCGAAGCTCAATGCCAAGAAAGAAAGCAGACCAATGGTAGACAGCGATATCAAAACTGCTTGTCAGCAGGCTTGTCCTACTAATGCTATTGTGTTCGGTAACGTAAATGATAAAGAAAGTGCCATTCACATCCTGCGCACCAAAGAAGGTGTAAAACGCACCTACTTCGTACAGGAACAATTACACGTGTTGCCCAATGTTGGTTATATGGCGAAGTTGCGTAATACAGATCGTCACGTAGGAAACGAACAGGAAGGTGGTCATGAAGCACATGGTGAAGAAAAGCACGAAGAAAAGAAAGCAGAAGCAGCTCATTAATAAGTTACAGAAGCAAGAAACAACTTAAAACCAAAGCTTAAAGCGCAACGCTTAGGGCTAAAAGTATAAACAAGAATATGGCATCATTAAGGTACGAATCACAGACCCGGGAACCATTGGTAGATGGTCATAAAACCTACGCACAGGTTACAGAAGATATTTGTAAGCCTGTGGAAGCAGCGCCCACACGCATGTGGTGGATTGGATTTATAGTGTCCGTAGCGTTGTTACTGTTTGGTGTAGTGAGTTTGTATGTAGAGGTTGTTTACGGTACAGGTATGTGGAACCTGAATAAAACCATCGGCTGGGGTTGGGATATCACCAACTTCGTATGGTGGGTAGGTATTGGTCACGCCGGTACGTTGATCTCAGCTATCCTGTTACTCTTCCGTCAAGGTTGGAGAACAGGGGTGAACCGTGCTGCGGAAGCCATGACCATCTTTGCGGTAATGTGTGCCGGTCAGTTCCCGGTATGGCACATGGGTCGTGTGTGGATGGCCTTCTTTGTACTTCCTTATCCTAACAGCCGTGGTCCTCTTTGGGTTAACTTTAACTCACCACTGTTGTGGGACGTATTTGCCATCTCAACTTACTTCACCGTTTCTCTTTTGTTCTGGTATAGTGGTTTGATTCCTGATCTGGCTACGCTCCGTGACCGTGCAAAAAAGAAATGGGCCAAAGCATTTTATGGAGTTACGGCTTTTGGATGGACAGGTTCTACCAAGCACTGGCAGCGTCACGAAAGTTTATCACTGGTACTTGCCGGTTTGAGTACACCGCTGGTACTTTCTGTACACACGATCGTATCGTTCGACTTCGCCACATCAGTAATTCCCGGTTGGCATACCACCATCTTCCCGCCTTATTTCGTTGCGGGTGCTATCTTCTCCGGTTTCGCCATGGTGCAGACATTGATGCTGGTAACACGTAAAGTATTAAACCTCGAAGATTATATTACCATCAGCCATATTGAAAACATGAACAAGGTTATTGTATTAACCGGTTCTATTGTGGGTTGTGCTTACTTAACAGAGCTGTTTATGGCATGGTACGGCGCCAGCAAATATGAGTATGATGTATTCTTTAAATACCGTATTGCCGGTCCTTACGGATGGAGTTATTGGTTGATGATGACCTGTAACGTAATTACGCCACAGTTGTTCTGGGTAAAGAAACTGAGAAGAAATATTGCTTTCACATTCCTCATGAGTGTGGTAGTAAACATCGGTATGTGGTTTGAGCGTTTTGTAATCATCGTATCTTCTCTTTACCGTGATTATCTGCCTTCATCCTGGTCAGTGTACTATCGTCCCACTATCTGGGAGGTTGGCTTCTATCTCGGTTCATTCGGTCTGTTCTTTACCTGTTACTTCCTCTTCTCCAAATATTTCCCTGTAATTGCTATTGCAGAGATCAAGCATATATTAAAGAGAAGTGGTGAAAGCTATAAAGAAGCAATGGATCCGATTGAAGAACAATCACTGGATGAGTTTGCTGCTAAAACAGCACACGCACACTAATTAAATTTTGATTCAGAAAAAACGCAGATATGCCCGTAAAAAAATTCATAGTAGGCTGTTTTGATGACGAGAAAACTCTTTTCCCTGCTGTTAAAAACACAAGGAAAAAAGGGTACAAGATTCATGATTTGTATACACCATTTCCTATTCATGGTTTGGATCATGCCATGGGTTTGCGTGATACAAGTCTGCACACAGCCGGATTTATTTATGCTATTACCGGTACAACTACCGCTCTTTCATTTATGAGCTGGGTGTTTACCAAAGACTGGCCGTTGAACATTGGTGGTAAGCCATTGTTACCCCTGCCAGCCTTTATTCCCATCATTTTTGAATTAACGGTATTGTGTGCGGCTGTGGGCATGGTGTTAACGTTCTGCTATCTCTGTCAACTGGCTCCTTTTGTGAAGAAAGATCATTTCCATTTGCGTGCTACAGACGATCTGTTTGTAATGCCACTGGAAGTAACGGATAAAACCAATGTAGAAGAAGTAAAAGCTTTTCTGCAAAGTGCCGGCGCTGTTGAAGTGTTTGAGAAAGAAGCTGAAACCGGATGGTGGCTGGGCCGATACGATAAAGACCGTAAAGTATTTGAAAAAGAAGAAGCAACTGTAACTGCATAAAAAAAACAAGATGCGTACAACTAAGATTTTATCATTTGGATCGATGGCTTTACTGGCTGCAGCATTTTTCTCCTGCCGTTCTGCGGGCAAAAATGACCCCGGAACTATTTATATGCCTGATATGGCGTACAGCCGTGCGGTAGAAACTTATGCTGATCACAGTCATTTAAAAGATGCAGGTATCAATTATGATGCTACACCCGTTGCAGGAACTGTAAAACGTGGTGCTATTCTTGGTGGTTTTAATTTGCCGATGGACAAAGCAGGTGATACTGCAAACTATGTTGCATCAAAGGCTATTGCTAATCCATTGCCTCCTTTAAATGAAAAAGACATGGCAGAAGCCAAGCGTTTATACAATGTAAACTGCGGTATCTGTCATGGTGAAAAATTAGATGGTAATGGTCCTTTGTACAAAGGTGGTGAAGGTCTTTATCCTGCAAAACCTGCTACATTGGTGGGTGATGCAAAATATGAAGCAATGCCTGCCGGCCAAATGATGTATTCACTCACTTATGGTAAAAACCTGATGGGTAGTTATGCATCACAATTAAGCAGCAAACAACGCTGGATGGTGATTCACTATGTAAAAAGCATGCAGCCGGGCGGTAAACCAGCATCTGCAGCTCCTGCCCCTGTAGCAGACAGCACAAAAGCAACAAAATAAACAACCAATACGAACATTCACGATAAACTGATTTCTAATGGTACTGAAAGAGCAATTTGAAATACCCGGCGGATTAAAAAAATGGAGCTATGCTTTGATGGGAGTTGGTGTTGTTACACTGCTCCTTGGTGTAGTGTTTCTTCATCCGTTTTCCGGAGGTCATGGAGAGGGTCATGGCGCAGAAGCTTATGGCGCTACTAAGTTCTGGATGGCATTAATGCATAACAGCATCTTCTGGCTGTTAGTCTGTGCTGCCAGCTTCTTTTTTATTGCTGCCACCACATTGGCACAGGGAGGATGGCCGTTAGCGTTCCGTCGTGTTCCTGAAGCTATCTCCGGTTCTATCAACTATCTCGGACCAATTGCTTTAGTAATCTTATTAAGTTATGTATGGTTGAGTGATGATCATCATATCTATCACTGGAAAGATACAGAGCATGTAAAGCATGATGCTAAACTTACGTGGAAGGCAGGTTTCTTAAACCCTACTTTCTATACAGTTCTTTCTCTTACAGCAGTAGGTTTGTGGATCTGGTTCCGTAACTGGTTCCGTAAACTTTCCATTGCAGAAGACCTGGGTCAAAAAGGCGATCATTCTTACTATTGGAAAACATTGGCCATATCTGCTGCTTTCCTTGTTACTTATGGGTTAACGGTAATGAGTACTTTGCCCTGGATGTGGTTAATGAGTATTGATGCACACTGGTACAGCACTATGTACAGCTGGTACACATTTGCCAGCTCCTGGGTAGCAGGTATTTCATTAATGATGTTGTTTATCGTGTACCTGAAGAATCTCGGTTACCTTGAGTTTGTAACAGACGAACACATTCACGACGTAGGTAAGTTTATGTTTGCTTTTTCTGTGTTCTGGACTTACTTGTGGTTTTCACAGTACATGTTGATCTGGTACAGTAACCAACCTGAAGAAACAGAGTATTTTATTCAACGGATTGGAGCTGGCGGTGAAGGCGGACCATTCAAAGGCATCTTCCTGCTTAATCTCATTATCAACTTCCTGGCGCCATTGTTAATCTTAATGAAGCGAGGTTCCAAGCGTAGTTATACAACTGTAACCATCATGGCTGTGATTATCATCTTTGGTCACTGGCTGGATTTCTATCAAATGGTTACACCCGGACCTTTGAAAGATTTAGGAGCAAAATCCAATGATCCTCTTCATTTTATTTACAGCTTGGGTGTGGGAGCAGGATTCCTGGGATTGGTAATGTTTTTAACAGCCCGTTATTTAACAAAAGCATCCCTGTTGGCAAAGAATCATCCGTTGGTGAAAGAAAGCGTGATTCATCACACATAATTATTTGAACAGAACAAAACGATTTGAAGAACTATAAATAATTTGCATAGTATGACTTCACAAACTTACCTGGTATTAGCGGCTGCAGCGTTGGTGTTTATTGTAATCTTCCAGATTGCAAAGGCCAGTGAATATGTTAGCGTATTAAAAGGTGAAGAAAAAACCAAACAGCAAAACAACCGTATCAACGCCTTTCTCATGTTAGGCTTTATGATTATTGGTTTTATAGGTGTATGGTACTGTAATGATAAACTGTACGGTCAAACATTGTTTCCGCAGGGCTCTGCTTCTGTAGAAGGTGAAGAGATTGACAGGATGTTTATGATCACCACTGCTGTTACAGGCCTGGTGTTTGTAATTACGCAGTTTCTGTTATTCTATTTTTCCTGGAAATACCAGGCTAAAGAAGGAAGAAAAGCATTTTACTTTCCGCACAATAACAAACTGGAAGTAATCTGGACGGTTGTTCCTGCCATCTTCCTTACTGTGTTAGTGGTGTTTGGTTTGAAGTTCTGGTTCCGGATTACATCTGATGCTCCCAAGGACGCATTGAAAGTAGAGATTGTAGGAAAACAGTTTGGCTGGATTATGCGTTATCCCGGGAAGGATAAGCAATTCGGCAAAACTTATTTCAAAGTAATCAACGACGATAACAGTAACTCACTGGGTCAGATCTGGGAAGATAATAAAGATCTGAAGTTGAAAGCCGATCCTGCGAACTATGATGATGTGGTAACCACTCAAACCATGTACATCGTAAAAGGCCGCCCGGTACAATTGATCATTGGCAGCCGTGATGTAATTCATGATGTAGGTTTATCTCATTTCCGTATGAAAATGGATGCGGTACCGGGTATACCCACTACCTTGTGGTTTACACCTAAGTACACTACTAAGGAAATGAAAGAACGTACCGGTAATCCTGATTTTGTTTATGAAATAAGTTGCGACCAGATGTGCGGAAACGGTCACTACTCCATGAAAGGAATTATTGAAGTAGTTACACAGGAGGAGTTTGATATCTGGATGGCAAAACAAAAACCCAACTACCTGGTTGCAAATCCTGACAAAGAACCGAAAGCACCTGTTGCAGATACAACTTCAAAAACAGTTGTAGCAGCAGTTGTAAAATAATTTGATCACTACGAAACAAAAATATTATGAGCGAAACCACACAAGTTCACGAGCATGTAGTAAGTGTTCCTCATGTAGGACACAGTGAGGTACATCATGAGCATCATCATGACTCTTTTCTCACCAAATATGTTTTCAGCCAGGATCACAAAACGATTGCCAAGCAGTTTTTGATCACAGGTATGTTTTGGGCATTGCTGGGAGGTTTGTTTTCAGTAATCTTCCGTTTGCAACTTGGCTTTCCCGAGGCACGTTTCCCCTGGATGGAAGATTTATTAGGAGAATGGGCACGTGGCGGTCAGTTACAACCAGAAGCATATTATGCACTGGTAACGATGCATGGTACCGTTTTGGTGTTCTTTGTATTAACAGCCGGTTTGAGTGGAACGTTTGCTAACTTTTTAGTTCCCTTACAGGTGGGTGCCAGGGATATGGCTTCTCCTTTTCTGAATATGCTTTCTTACTGGTTCTTCTTTACTGCCAGTATTGTAATGTTGTCTTCATTATTTGTACAAACCGGTCCTTTCAGCGGAGGCTGGACGGCTTATCCTCCATTAAGTGCATTAGGACAGGCATCACCAGGAAGTAAAGTGGGTATGGATCTATGGCTGGTGAGTATGGCATTGTTTGTGGTATCTTCTTTGTTAGGAGGCTTAAATTACATTGCCACCATCCTTAACATGCGTACAAAAGGGATGAGCATGACCCGTTTGCCATTAACGATCTGGGCACTGTTTTTTACTGCAGTATTAGGTGTATTATCATTCCCTGTATTGTTCAGCGGTTTCATCTTATTGATTTTTGATCGTCACTTTGGTACCAGTTTCTACCTGAGTGATATTTATATCGGCGGGCAGGCATTGCCTAACGAAGGTGGAAGTGCCATTCTTTATCAACACTTATTCTGGTTCTTAGGCCACCCGGAAGTATATATCATTCTCTTACCGGCCATGGGTATGGTGAGTGAAATTCTTTCTGTAAACAGCCGCAAACCCATCTTTGGTTATATGGCCATGATTGGTTCCCTGTTTGCAATTACAATTCTTGCGTTCCTTGTATGGGCACACCATATGTTTGTAACCGGTTTAAATCCGTTCCTCGGTGCCTTCTTCGTACTGTTGACCCTGTTGATAGCGGTACCCAGTGCCATCAAGGTATTTAACTGGTTAACTACTATCTGGAAAGGAAGTATCCGCTTTACACCTGCCATGATGTTTGCCTTAGGTTTTGTGAGTTTGTTCATCAGTGGTGGTTTAACAGGTATCTTCCTCGGTAACTCTGCATTGGATATTCACCTGCACGATACATACTTTGTTATTGCGCACTTCCATATTGTAATGGGTGTAGCCAGTATGTTCGGCATGTTTGCCGGTATTTATCATTGGTATCCTAAAATGTATGGCCGCTATCTCAACAATACCTTAGGCTATATCCATTTCTGGGCTACTTTGATTGGTGCATACCTTATTTTCTGGCCCATGCACTATACCGGTTTAGCTGGTATGCCCCGCCGTTATTATGATTACAGCATCTGGGAATCTTTCAAGCAATTTGGAAGTCTGAACCAGTTCATCAGTATTGTAGCTATCATCGTGTTTCTGGTACAGATTCTGTTCCTCTTTAATTTCTTCTACAGCATCTGGAAAGGTCGTAAAGTAACCACACAGAACCCATGGGGTGCTACTACACTGGAATGGACAACGCCCATCAATCCCGGTCATGGTAACTGGGAAGGTGAGATTCCTGAAGTACATCGCTGGGCTTATGATTATGGTAAAGACGGACAGGAATTTATTGCTCAAACCACACCTGTAGGAGAAAACGAGAGCAAACATTAATTGAAACAAGCAATCACAGTAATGTGATTAAGATAAAAAAACATTGAGCATAGCATCTACCGGTTCAGCGAAGAAAGAAAAAAGTGCTTTGATGCGTAAGATTGATGACTACAAACAGCTCATCAAATTCACGCTCAGTTTTACGGTAGTGTTCAGCAGTGTTATCAGTTACATGCTGGCGCCCAATGTAGTGGAGTTCGACTGGAAGAGTATTGTTCTTTTATTTATTGGTGGTATGCTGGTTACCGGTAGTGCAAACGCTATTAACCAAATTACCGAAAAAGATACGGATGCTGTAATGAAGCGTACAGGCAACAGACCTGTAGCAGCAGGAAGAATGAGTGTGAATGAAGCCAGTACGTTTGCCTTTGCAGCAGCTATAATCGGTTCTTTGATTTTAGGATTATGGTTTAACTGGTATGCGGCCGGTTTATCGCTGTTGAGTTTGTTTATTTACAGCTTTGTGTACACGCCACTAAAGAAAATAAACTCAATTGCTGTGTTAATTGGTGGTATACCGGGGGCATTTCCCTGTTTGATTGGTTGGGCGGCGGCTTATGATGGTGAAACTTTTAGCTGGGCCGGAGGTTGGATCTTATTCGCCCTTCAGTTCATCTGGCAGTTTCCGCATTTCTGGGCTATTGCCTGGGTAGCACATACGGATTATTCCAAAGCCGGTTTTAAATTGCTGCCTTCACAAACAGGGCCTACAAAGTTTACCGCTTTGCAAACCATCATCTGGAGTTTACTGATGATACCGGTAGGAATGTTACCCTACTTTACTAATATGAGCGGTATTGCCAGTTTCTGGATTTTGCTTGCCGCAAATGCAGTGATGGTATTACAGTGTGTGCGTTTGTACATTCATATGGATGTGAAGAGTGCAAGAAGGGTGATGTTCAGCAGTTATATTTATCTGCCGATTGTGTTGTTGGCGTTGCTGGCAGATAAATTGGGCCAATAGAAACGATATAGAATTGATCTTGATTTGATTTAAATAGTTTGAAGATGCAGCAGGTTATGAGTGAGCGTACAAGCAATAAAAAAATGCACCCGCATAAGTTTACTCTGTGGGTAGCAATCGGAAGTATTACCATGATGTTTGCAGGGTTTACCAGTGCTTACATCGTAAAAAGTAACCAGGCCGGCTGGCAGCCTGTACAAATGCCGAAGATCTTTTTTCTTTCAACTGTGCTTATCCTGTTAAGCAGCGGTACTATTTACTTAGCTTACCGTGCTATGAAAAACAGGGAAACAGGAAAGTATAAAAACCTGGTATTGTTAACTACTTTGCTGGGTTTGGGTTTTGTAGCTACACAGTTCCTCGGGTTTAATGAACTCTGGAATCAGAATATCACCTTTAAGGAAAGTGTGGCAGGTTCGTTCTTTTACATTATTGCAGGAGTGCATGCACTGCACGTAGTGGGAGGCGTTATTGCATTGCTCGTGATTTTTGCACGTGCTTTCAGTACCAAAACCAAGTACTACAGTTCTACTCCTGTTGAAATAGCCGGTATTTACTGGCACTTTGTTGATATATTATGGATCTATCTGTTTGTGTTCTTCCTTTTGGTGTCATAAACAGCAATGATAAAAATTTGTAAGACTAACTAAAACTAAATTAATGGCAAACGCAGCAGCAGCGGCAAACACAAAATGGTGGAGTGGTGGTAAGAGCCCCTTCAACATTGAGTATGGCAAATTGATGATGTGGTACTTTTTGATGAGTGACGCATTTACGTTTGGCGCTTTCTTGATTTCGTATGGTACGGTTCGTATGAGCAGCCCTTCCTGGCCTGACCCGAACTTTGTGTTTCAATCTTTTCCTTTATTAGGCAGCGGCTTACCGTTATTGTTTGTGAGCTTAATGACTTTTATCCTCATCGTTAGTTCTGTAACAATGGTGCTGGCCGTGCATGAAGGTCATCATGGCAATAAAAAGGGAGTGATCAAATACATGATCTGGACCATTCTTGGTGGTCTTGCGTTCCTTGGATGCCAGGCATGGGAGTGGACACACCTCTTTCATGAAGGTGCATGGTGGGGCAGAAATCCTTTCCCTAATGCAGATGGATCTGTTGCCAGCAGCAACTTCGCCAATTTCTTTTTTACCATCACCGGTTTCCACGGCTTCCACGTATTCAGTGGTGTTGTGATTAATATTATTGTAACCATTATGGCGTGGAGAGGTGTGTTTGAAAGAAGGGGTCATTACCTGATGATTGAGAAGATCGGTTTGTACTGGCACTTTGTAGATTTAGTGTGGGTATTTGTATTCTTATTCTTTTACCTTGTATAACATTATTAATTAAGTCATTAGAAATAATTTAAGTATGGAACATCAAACATTTGGAGGTGAAGTAACGATACCGCATGACGCCCCAACGGATGAATCAAAAAAGCGGATATGGCGCACAACATTGATTCTGTCTGTAATTACATTGGTGGAGCTTGCATTTGGTTATTGGATTTATATCATGCATAAAAGCCCCGATTTTAATCATACGCTGGTGTATTTTCTCAAAGGCGTTATTATCATTCTTTCATTAGCAAAAGCGGTTTATATCGTTTCTATTTTCATGCACCTGGGTGATGAAATCAGAAATATGATTATGACCATTGTAGTGCCTTTGCTGCTCTTTGTATGGTTCATCATTGCTTTTTTATGGGACGGTGTTTCCTGGAAAAATCTGCGCAATGAATATGCGCCGAAAGATCCGGTGAAAGCGGAGCAGGTAGATCATGGAGGTAAGCATGAAGAAGGCCATAAAGGCGGATTGAAATAATTTAACTGATTGTAAAATATTCGTCCCGGTTTCTTTAGTGCAAAGAATCGGGACGATTTTTTTAGTGAAGTTTGCATTGATATGAGTAAGAAAGCAGTTTTAGCGATGTTGTTGGTGGTGCTGTTGCCCGTAACAGCTTATTATCTTGTAAAGTATTACAGTGAACGTGCCGTGGATATGCCCCGCCATTATTTTTTTGATGGTGTAAAGGATACAGTTGTTGATGGTAAAAAAAGAACGGATACCATCTGGCACCGGATTTCCAACTTCAGTTTTGTAAACCAGTTAAATGATACTGTACAAGCTGATTATGTGAAGGGTAAAATCCTGGTAGTTGATTTCTTTTTTACCCGCTGCCCCAATCCGTGTCCTACTATGACAAGGAACATGAAAAAGATGCAGGAGGCTTACAAAAAGAATGATACACTTATACATTTCATATCCTTCAGTGTAGATCCTGTAAGGGATTCAGTGGAAGCATTAAAACGATACGCTGATAAATATGCTGTAAAACATAATAACTGGTGGTTTCTTACCGGTGAAAAGAACAAAATTTATGAACTGGCGTTTAATGAATTTAAAGCAGCTGTGGTAGACGGAGGCGAAGTGGATACATCCTTTTTACATACCAATAAATTCTACCTGTTGGATAAAAACAGGGTAATACGGGGCTGGTACGATGGAACAGACAGCAACGCTTTAAGTAAAATGGCCCGTGATATCAGTTTGCTGATCCTTGAAAAAGACAAAACCAAGAAACGCAATTTGTTCAGAAAGTAAAACCATTTAAATGTCCAGTCGCCGTCATCGTCATTCCCGTGGAGTAGTATTGCCTCCTACTATCAAAAAAAATGATCTTCTTGCTACTATTCTTATTGTTGTTTTTTCAGTGATTGTTTTTGCTGCGGTTACAGTGTTGAGCAGGGTACAGTTAAAGGTGAATCTCGGATTTGATAAACATATATTCGCTCATCTTAATGCACTCATCAATACGTTTGTAGCATTGCTTTTAATAAGTGCTTTATATGCGGCTAAACAAAAGCGGTTTAATACCCATAAACGTTTGATGTTATGGGCCATGTTTCTTTCTATTCTGTTTCTTGTTTCCTATATCTGTCATCATCTTTTTACCGGAGAAACGAAATATGGTGGCGAAGGATTAGCCAAGCTTGTTTATTTTGCCATATTGTTTACACATATTCCATTAGCAGGTTTAGTACTTCCTTTTGTTTTGTTTACTGCTTACCGTGGACTAACGGCTGAGTATGACCGTCATCGCAAACTGGCAAAGAAAGTATGGCCGGTGTGGCTATATGTAGCTATTACAGGTGTGATTGTATATTATATGATCAGTCCTTACTACACCTGATTCTGATTTTTTCCTCTGCAGCGTTTGATCTTACGTAAACTACCTGTTTCTTTTCCTGAGAGTTTATTCAGTAGGAACACGGGATGTGCTATGGTAGTAATTCAACGCAATACCCCGTTGCGGAAAATTACGATCAACGAAGTAGTACTACCTATTTTTTGTAAAAACACGATGTGAAAGGTTGACAAACTGTGAATAACATAATACATTTACGTGTTAGTTAGTATTAACCATACTAATCGCCTATAAAATGAAACCCAACAATCCAATTTCCTATGCAGGAATGTTCCTGCTTGCTTTACTGTTATCCGTAAGTGCTTATGCACAAAACTTCGGCTCCTTTGCTTCAGCCGTTTGGATTTCAGATTGTAATCAAAGTAATTTCTTCAATACTACCGGTACCGGTCAGAACCTGATTGGTCCTGCGGGTAATGTATTCCAGGGTGCTAACCTCGGTGTTCATACACAGAACTCCGGTACATTAATCCTTCGTGGTGGAGAAGTAAAAACGTTTAAGAACCCTGCTAACTCTAATGTATGCGGCGTTCGTATGTACTACCGTGTATATCCGCAATCAGGAACACCGGGTGCTTTTTCTTTTATTGATCTCCCGTTTTTTGAAAACTGTGATGTACCTAACAGTCAGTTTCCGGGCGGAGGTCCCTGCCAGGCAGGTGATCAGAAATGGCAACGGGTTATTCCTAACGGAACCACTGTTCCCTTTGCACCGGTGAATCTTACGAACTATGCTCCCGGCAATTATTTTGTACAGGTTTATTATGAAGTAACAGGTTCTAACAGCAGTACGAGTTTGTGTAATGAAACTTCACTTGCAGATAACGGAGGTAATTATTTTACAGCCAGTTTTTCTGTTCAGGCGCCTACGTTATCAAGTAACAACCCCACAAGCTGTAACGGTACAGAAGGTTCTATTACCATTCATGGATTGGTGCCCGGTGCTACATACAGTGTTACATATACAGATGATGGAGTACCCGTAGGTCCACTCACATTAACAGCGAATGCATCAGGACAAATCATCATCAGTGGATTGAATGCAGGTTTGTATTCCAATTTTACTGTAACCATAAACGGATGTACGACTAACTTATTTACAGGTATAATTTTATCAAACCCTATCTTCCTTCCGGTATTTGCATCCATACCTCCGTTTTGTGCAGGAACTACAGCACCTGTTTTGCCAACAACTTCTTTAAACGGAATCACCGGTACATGGAGCCCGGCAACAGTAAGCAATACAGCAAGCGGCACTTATACATTTACTCCAACTGCGGGGCAGTGCGGATTACAGATATCCATAAACATTACAGTAACACCCAGAACAACGCCAACCTTCAGCTTCGGAACTTCATTAAGTATATGTAACGGAGCAAGTGTACCAACACTTCCCAATACATCAACCAATGGCATCAGTGGTACATGGAGCCCGGCAACAATCAGTAATACAACAAGTGGTACTTATACGTTTACGCCTAACAGTAATGAATGTGCTAACCCAACCACATTAACTGTTACAGTTAATCCTAATATCACACCCACCTTCAGCTTTGGTACTTCATTAACTATCTGTAGCGGAGGCACAGTTCCAACATTACCAACTACTTCAACAAATGGTATTACCGGAACATGGAGCCCGGCAACAGTGAGCAATTCATCCAGTGGTACTTACACCTTTACTCCGAATGCCGGTCAATGTGCTACCACAACTACATTTACAGTTACAGTAAACCCGAATATTACACCAACCTTCAGCTTTGGTACCTCATTAACTATCTGTAGTGGTGGTACAGTTCCAACACTTCCAACAACATCTGATAACGGAATTACCGGAACATGGAATCCTGCAACAGTAAGCAATACGGCAAGTGGTACTTATACTTTTACACCAACAGCAGGGCAGTGTGCAACTACAGCAACATTTACGGTGACTGTCAATCCGAACATCACACCCACCTTCAGCTTTGGTACTTCCTTAAGTATATGTGAAGGAGCGAGTGTGCCTACTTTACCTAATACATCTACCAATGGTATCACAGGTACCTGGAGTCCTGCAACTGTGAGCAATACAACAAGCGGTACTTATACTTTTACACCAACAGCGGGTCAGTGTGCAACTACTGCAACTTTCACCGTTACAGTGAATCCGAACATTACACCCACCTTCAGCTTTGGTACTTCATTAACTATCTGTAGCGGAGGTACAGTTCCAACATTACCAACTACATCAGGTAATGGTATTACCGGAACATGGAGCCCTGCAACAGTAAGCAATACGGCGAGTGGTACTTATACCTTTACACCAACAGCAGGTCAGTGTGCAACTACTGCAACATTTACAGTTACGGTAAATCCAAATGTTACTCCGACCTTCAGTTTTGGAACATCATTGACTATCTGTAGCGGTGGAACAGTTCCAACGCTTCCAACTACATCTGACAACGGAATCACCGGTACCTGGAACCCTGCAACAGTAAGTAATACAGCAAGCGGTACATATACTTTCACACCAACAGCAGGTCAGTGTGCTACAACAACAACATTTACTGTTACAGTGAATCCGAATATCACACCCACCTTCAGCTTTGGTACTTCATTAACTATTTGTAGTGGTGGTACAGTTCCAACACTTCCAACTACATCAACCAATGGTATTACCGGTACATGGAGTCCGGCAACAGTAAGCAACACAGCAAGTGGTACTTACACCTTTACACCAACAGCCGGTCAGTGTGCTACGATAGCAACATTTGCGGTGACTGTTAATCCTAATATCACACCCACCTTCAGCTTTGGTACTTTATTAACTATCTGTAGCGGAGGTACGGTTCCAACATTACCAACTACATCAACTAATGGAATCACCGGTACGTGGAGCCCTGCAACTGTGAGCAATACAACAAGCGGTACTTATACTTTTACACCAACAGCGGGTCAGTGTGCAACGACAACTACATTCACTGTAACAGTGAACCCGAATATCACACCCACTTTCAGTTTCGGTACCTCATTAACTATCTGTAGTGGCGGAACAGTTCCAACTCTTCCGACAACATCTGATAACGGAATCACCGGAACATGGAACCCTGCAACAGTAAGTAATACAGCAAGTGGTACTTACACCTTTACACCAACAGCAGGACAGTGTGCAACGACTGCAACATTTACTGTTACAGTAAATCCGAACATCACACCAACCTTCAGCTTTGGCACTTCATTAAGTATATGTGAAGGAGCGAGTGTACCTACTTTACCTAATACATCAACTAATGGTATCACCGGTACATGGAGTCCTGCAACAGTAAGTAATACAGCAAGCGGTACTTATACCTTTACACCAACAACCGGTCAATGTGCTACCACTGCAACCTTCACAGTAACAGTAAATCCGATTCTTACACCAACGTTCAGCTTCGGTACTTCATTAACCATTTGCAGCGGAGCAAGCGTACCGACTCTGCCTAATACATCAACTAACGGCATCAGTGGTACATGGAGCCCTGCAACAGTAAGCAATACAGCAAGTGGTACTTACACCTTTACGCCGAATGCAGGTCAATGCGGTACATCTACCACCTTTACGGTTACCGTTACACCGAATACGGCACCAACTTTTAGTTTCGGTACATCCTTAACTATTTGTAGTGGTGGAACAGTTCCCGCACTTCCAACAATATCTGATAATGGTATCACAGGAACATGGAGTCCTGCAACTGTAAGTAATACAGCAAGCGGTACTTATACCTTTACACCGGCATCAGGTGTTTGTGCAACTACATATACGTATACAGTAACGGTGAATCCCGTTGTTACACCTGCATTTAATTTCAACTTAAATCAATCCATTTGTGTTGGCGGTACTGTTCCAACTTTACCTGCTGCATCAACTAATGGCGTTAATGGAACATGGAGTCCGGCAACTGTAAGTAATACAGCCAGTGGAACGTACACCTTTACACCAACTGCAGGTCAATGTGCAAACCCAGTTACATTAACAGTACAGGTAAATCCTGTTCCGACTGTAACGGTACGTACAGATACCACAGTAAATGACGGCGCTATTGTTCCGGCAACATTGTTTACAACTACACCTGTTAATACAACGGTAACACTTAACTGGACCAACTCTAATCCTGCTATCGGTTTAACCGGATCGGGAACAGGAAATGTTCCGCAGTTTACGGCTACCAATCTTGGTAATGCACCCATCAGTGGTACAGTTACTGTAACACCTAACATCAACGGATGTGTGGGTACAGCAAGAACCTACGTCATCACCGTTCGTCCATTGGATAAAGGTGTGTTTGTGCCGAATGTATTCTCACCCAATAACGATGGTAAGAATGACAAGCTGCTCATTTATGGTAATTATATACGACAGGTGGAGATGCGCATCTTCAATCAATACGGCCAGGAAATTGCGTTCATCAATAATCAGTCGCAGGGTTGGGATGGAACACACAGAGGAAAACCACAACCTGTAGGTGTGTATGTGTATGTGCTGAGAGCTGTTATGGCTGATGGAAGAACCGTCGATTTGAAAGGCTCAGTAACTCTTGTACGATAAACAATTATCATCATCCAATATCTGACTATCACAATGAAAAATAAAGCGATGAAACTGAAACATCTTTTCACAGCTTGTCTGTTTACGGCGGTAACGCAGACGTTAACTGCACAAACAGATCCGCACTTTACGCAGAACTATACGTACCCGTTATACATCAACCCGGCCATGACGGGCGGAAGTGACGGCGAATACCGTATCTCTTCTGTATACCGCAACCAATGGGGAAGCATCAGCAACCCTTACCGTACTGCCGGTATTTCATTTGATGCACGTACCAACCGCAATATTGCAGTGGGTGTTAACATCATGAACCAGGCAGCTGGCGACGGCGGTTTTAATTATACCAATGCCTATGCATCTGTTGCGTATACGGGTGTAAAGTTTGGTGCAGAAGAAAATCACCGCCTGGTGCTGGCCATACAGGGGGGCATCATCAGCCGCCGTGTTGATCCTACCAAGTTCAAGTGGGGCGATCAATGGAATCCAATCACCGGTTATAATGCAGGCAATGCTACTGCGGAAACATTCAACCGTACCAGTGCCACTGTGTTTGATGCCGGGGCGGGAGCTTTGTATTACGATGCCACGCCGGATAAAAAGACCAATGTGTTTGCAGGTGTTTCTGCTTTTCATCTTACACGACCCAAAGATCCCATCATTGCCGGCGGAGGTACTGATCTTAATACCATTCCCATGCGCTATACTATTCATGGTGGTTTGAGTTATAATCTTTCTGAACGCACCAGCATTATTCCGCATGTAATGTATATGCGCCAGGGTACCGCCAGCGTAACCATGCTGGGTACTTATGTACAGCTGAATGTAAATGAAGAAACTGATTTTATGTTTGGCGGCTATTACCGTTATAAAGATGCATTGGCGCCATTTATTGGTGTAGACTGGAGAAATTTTATTGTGGGTTTGAGTTATGATGCCAATACTTCCAAACTGGGAGCAATGACACGTAATGTAAACAGTTTTGAATTGAGTTTAACCTACATCAAACGTAACAGCTCCAGGAGTATTCTTGATTTTATCCGTTGTGCCAGGTTATAAAACAGGAAACGCATTGAGCAAACAAAATCATTCATGACGAATCTTATTCATATGAACACCCCGATATCCAAGAAAAAAACATTGCATAAGTACCTGCAGGTAGTTTATGTATTTGCCATCTGTTGCTTTGGTGCAGCAAGTGCATCAGCCCAGGCTGATAAACGCATTGTACAAGCCGAGCAATATTTTGCCAAAGGTGATTACTATACAGCTGCGAAGTTGTATGAACAATACCTTGCGCCATCTTCCAAACAAATTGAACAGGCTTATTTCCCGATTAATCCTAAAAAGCGGAAAGCGGCAAGTGGCAGCGGTGCCGGAAAAGGCGTCACTAAAAATGATGTCCTCTATCGTAAAGCAGAAAGCTACCGTTTAGCTAATTATATGAACGAAGCAATTGCTGCTTACAAAGAAGCGGGAGAAAAGGAACCTTCAAAATACAACCAGGCCTGGTACTGGAAAGCAGTTTGTGAGCGTGCGCTTGGTAAATATGCAGATGCTGAAGAAAGCATCAGCAAATATCAAAGCAATGCTGCCGGTAACGATCCATATAAAACAGCGGCTGAAAATGAACTGGCTTCTATCCGTTTTATACGTATGCAGCAAAGCCGTCCGGATACGGTGATGTTTACATTAAAACCGGTGGCGCTGCAGGGAACTGATAAAGGATCTTTTGCACCGGCACAGGTGAGCGGTAATCAGTTTATTGTTACAAGTACAGCGGTTGATACAGCTGCTGCTGCAGGTGTTAATCCAAACCGTAACCGGTTATTTCAAACAACGTATAACAGCGGAAGCTTTGATGCCGGTGAAGAATTAATGATTGAAGGTGCTGATGCAGCCATGCAGCAAGGTGCTGCTGCCGTTACTGCCGATGGCAATCATTTGTTTTTTACACAATGGACCAAAGCCAATAATCAAACAAAAGCTGCAGTTTATCATGCCACAAAAACAGCAAATGGCTGGGGCAATGTGCAGACAGTAACAACCATTAACAAAGAAGGTTACAGCAGCAAACAACCCGCTGTAACAGCTGATGGAAAATATATTTTCTTCTCCAGTAATATGCCCGGTGGACAAGGTGGTTTTGATATCTGGTATGCGCCATTGAATGCAGATGGTACTGCAGGTACGCCTGTTAACGCAGGATCCGGAGTAAATACAGAAGCAGATGAGCAAACACCGTTTTATCATAACAGTTCTTCTACGCTTGTATTTTCAAGTAATGGAAGATTAGGTATGGGCGGATTTGATTTATATATGAGCAAAGGTGCTGTTGGCAACTGGACTGCTGTTGAAAATGCCGGTCATCCGGTAAACTCATCCAGAGATGATCTGTACTTTTTTGCACCGGAAGGAGCTCCGTTGTTAACCAAAGCCATTTTCAGTTCTGACCGTGGCAGTGATTGCTGTTTGCAGAATTATACAGTAACAAAAGCACCTAAGAAAGAAAAACTCACCGGTGTGGTTCGTGATCTCACCGATAATAACCCGGTGCCTGATGCTGAAGTAACCTTAAAAGATGCTACGGGTAAAACATGGAAACAAACTACTGATGAAAACGGCCGTTACACGTTTGACCTGGAAGGAAACGGACCTTACACACTCAACATCACTAAAAAACATTACAAAGAAAAAACGACCTCTTCTCAAATTGAAACAACAGATGATAAAGACTGGGCGGTTGATATTTTAAAAAATAAAGATGAGTTGATTGAAAAGCGTGTGATCCTTCGTCCTGAAACAATTGTAACCGTGTACTTTGATTTTGATAAACATAACATCAAACCGGATGCTGCACTCACACTTGACTCGGTGTACAATGTATTAACACAGTTCCCCGGTGCTACTTTGCAGGTTTCCGGTTATACGGATATGCTGGGTTCTGAAGAATACAATAAGATACTGGCTGATAAGCGTGCCAAAGCCTGTAAACAATATTTAGTAAACAGGGGCATCGACAGTAACCGCATCAGCATTGAATCTTTTGGTGAATGTTGCCCGCTGGAGCTGGAGATGATTGATGGTAAAGACAATCCTGCCGGCCGTGCCAAAAACAGAAGAGGTTTGATCAATGTGGTGATGCCGAAGGAGGAAGAGTAAAAGAAAAGTTATACTGAAAATAAAAGCCGCATCAATCATTGATGCGGCTTTCTAATTATAATTTCATCTGTTTATTCCTTCACCTCCGTTGTAACCGCAGGTGCCGGCTTCGTCCATGGAGTGATATCCAACTTTCTTGGTGTGGGATAAATTTCATCCAATGTATTACCATCATACAACCTGCCGTTCTTCATTACATAACGGATCGTGTTTGTGTTGCGGAGATTGGTAAGCGGGTTGGCATCCATAATCACCAGGTCAGCCAGTTTACCACCTTCAATACTGCCGAGCTCTTTATCCAGGCCCAACGCTTCTGCACCAAGGATAGTGGCTACTTTCAATGATTGATGCGGTGTTAAACCACCACTGCCTACACTCCAGAGTTCCCAATGATAACCGAGACCCTGCAGCTGACCATGACTACCGATACCAGCCAATCCACCATTGTTCACCACACTGCTCACACCTTGTGCATGCTTGCGGAACACATGATCTTCCGGCGCAAACCATCCACCCAATCCACCGGCACGGCGACGGGCCTTGCTGTTGATTTCTTCATAAGGTGTAAAGCGGTTCAACTTAGGATCATGCAATGGACTTTCAGTAGTATAATAATAATTCTCTGCCCAGGGTCCTCCATAAGCTACCAGTAAGGTAGGTGTATAAGCCATCTTACTCTGGCCTATTGTTTTTGTTACATCATTGTACAGTGGGAAGATGGGAATGGAATGTTCATGACCGGGATAACCATCAAACAACTGTGTCATGTTCAACTTATAATCCAAACCACCTTCTGTAGTAGGCATCAGCTTTTGTTCTTTCGCCGCCATGATCACCCATTGACGGTGTTGACGGTTACCCACCAAATACATTTTGATGTATTGTGTGTTGTAATACTTGCTGTATTGTTTCAATACATTTCTTGTTTGATCCAGGTCTTTCAGGTTATACATCCAGAAACCAACACCGGGACCTGTACTGTACACACGTGGACCTGGCATCATGCCTGCTTCCACCATATCACCATAAGTGAGTACGTCTGTAGTAGCCGTTTGCGGATCTCTGGTGGTAGTTACACCATACGCAAGATTAGCAGCATAAATCCATACACTGTTTTTATGCAAACCCCAGAATGGCCACATGTGTGAGTGCGTATCAATAAATCCGGGTGTAATGGTTTTGCCCGTGCAATCTACTTCTTTGGTGCCCGCTGGTGCGGTAACCGTTCCTGATTTACCAACTTGTTTAATTCGATTATTAACGATGAGGATATCACCACCTTCAATCACTTCATCACCATTCATGGTAATGATGCGTGCATTCTTCAACAACACGGTACCATTGGGAATATCTTTTGCATAATACACTTTCACCTGGTTTTCTTCCGGTGTATATTTTTCTTTCTTCTTGAGTTCAGCTTTGGCAATGCTGTCTTTCTTTGCTGCATCCGGATTGGCTTTGAGGAAAGCAGCAATACTGTCTGCTTTTTGTTTCGCCAGTGAATCGGCTAATTTCTTTGCATCAGGTCCGAGCTTTAACAACGCAGCAATACTATCTGCTTTTGTTTTGGCTTCTGTTTTCTTTGCAGCTTTTACAGAGTCTTCTACAAACTTTGCACGCTCCACATCATACACCCAATGACCATTGCCCAAACTCCAATGTACTTTTTTACCATCGGCTTCCCATGCGGGCCACTCGCCACCAATCTCTGTTAATTGTTTGGATGGGAATGAGCTGAAGGCAGGATTCCCAACATTGATGGTGGGCACTTTGCCAGCTTCAGGAATCGTAATCACGTATACATTGTTGTTTACCTGCGCCACCGCCTGGTTGCCTACCGGTGCCATTAAAATAGTACCTGCCGGTGTGGGCATGTTCTGTGGTTCACGGTTGCTGGCACCTTGCGGTAACATACAATAGTTCACGGCATCACTGGGTTTCAACATTGGCTTACCCATTACGTATTTAATGGGGTTGGCATCGGGATTATCCTGTGTTTCAGGATTGCCGTGCTGATGATCATCATGTGCATCAGCCACAGAACCATAAGTAACAATACCTGTGATGCGTGCATGAATTTTTATATCTGAACCATCCCAACGTACAGAAATTAAAGAACCATCTCCACGATTTAAGAAGATGCGTGAAGTATCTTTTGTAAAATGTACGTTGCCGTATTGATTGGCATTTTCAACAAGGTTCAATGCACCGCCTGCAGCATTCATCCACACCAGCTCGCCTTCTGCACCACTGAAGAATGGATCTTCTGCATCGGCAAATACACGTTTAGGTGCTTTGAAAAAAGCAATCCGGTTGTTATAACTCCAGGCCGGTTGCATATACACACCGCTTTCAGTGGTAAGTTTGGTGATGGTTGGTTTGGCTCCTAAACCTGCTCTGTAAACAGCACCACCTTCCGTTTCGTTCCAGGTTACAAACACTAACTGCTTACCATCCGGGCTCCATGCAGGCATTGCTTCTGTAAAATTGAAATTGGTAACACGTCGTGGAGTTCCTTTAGGATAATCCATTACATACAAACGGTTGAGTGATGTAAAAGCAAGTTGTTTGCCATCCGGACTGGGAACAGCATCACGAATTTGTGTGGCGAGCGCCGCACTGGTGTCTTTAATGGGATAGTTGAAATAAAGACGGGGTCCCATTTCCAATGCCACATCCACTTCAAACGGAATTTCAGTGGCTTTACTTCCATCCACAGGTAACTTCCAGATTTTACCACCATAGCTGGCAATTAAAAATTTACTGTCGGGTGTAAAGCTCATACCGGGCAATACACCTTGTGGTGCAATACTTTCCTGTTCATCACGCTGCACCGGATAAGCCAGCCATTTTTCATCACCCGTTTTCATATTACGGAGTATCAAACCGGTTTTATCATTGTAACGGCTGCCGTACACCATCCACATACCATCTTTACTTAAGGTAGGTGTGAAGGCAGAGCCATAACGGGAAGTGATTGTATTCGTAATGCCTTTCTTACGGTCGTAGGTGCCGATTTGATATTGCGGTAACAAGGCATTGTAATTCCAGGAACCAATACGCTGACTGTAATACACTGTGTTGCCATCGGGGCTTACAAAAGGATCTGTGGTTTTGAATGGCGCTAACTGATCATTCAATGCAATACCACCACCACCATCTTTGTGATAGAGATATAATTTGGGTAAGCGTCTTCCTTTGGAAGCGATGATATAATTACCATCGGGTGTCCATACAGCACCCGGAAAATCATCCACACCATCTTTGGTTAATTGAATGGTGTCCTGCTTTTCAAAATCCATATACCAGATATTATCGCTGCCACTGCGATCGCTGGTAAATAATATTTTCTTTCCGTCCGGGCTATAGCGGGGATGGGTTTCATAGCTCATGCCCTTGGTAACAGGCGTGGCTTTACCACCGCCGATGGGAATGGTATAGATATCGCCCAGCAGATCAAAGGCAATAGTGTTGCCATCGGGGCTAACATCCACACTCATCCAGGTACCTTCTTTGGTGGAGAATTTCACCTGGCGCTCCGGTTTCAGCGGAAGATTGGCAAATTTGGTGTGCGGAACAGAATCTTTTTTGGTAGAGTCTGTTTTTGATTGTGCTGATGATGATAAGGCAAGAGATGCCATCAACAGCGGAAGCAGAAGTCTCATAAAAAATATAAGTTTGCGGTAAGGTAGAAATGATTTTGAAACGGGCACAATTAATTTTATGAGTGGCGGATCAAATTATTGTAACCACTTTTATACCCGGGAAATGTTTAAAGAGCTAAGATTAAAAAGCGGGGCCTTTTAATACCCTTCCACTTCGCACACCATTTTGTTTTCCTTCATCAATAACCAGTTCACCATTCACCAATACAAAATGAAAACCACTTGAAAATTGATGCGGCTGTTCATAGGTGGCATTGTCTTTTACGGTTGCTTCATCAAAGATCACAATATCTGCCGCCATTCCTTCTTTAAGCATACCCCTGTCTTTCAATTGAAATTTTTGTGCAGCAAGTGATGTCATTCTCCTGATAGCTTCTTCCAGCGAAATAATTTTCTGTTCACGTACATACAGTGCCAGCACACGTGCATTGGTGCCATACGTACGTGGATGCGGCATGCCTTTACCTGTTGCTACACCACCATCGGCCCCAATCATATTGTAAGGATATTTCATAAAGTATTGTACATCTTTTTCATTCATCATATGATAGACCATTTGAGCACCTCCGGCCAGCATTAAATCCAGGATGGTTTCAGCTTCATTGCGTGTGGTAGCTTTACGTCCTTTCATGATGTTAATTTCAGAAATGCTTTTTCCATTAAGCGTTGTATCAGCAACATGATTGGCTACTACTGCATAACTGTAATTTTTATACTTATAACGTTTCAGTTGTTCCAGCATGCCCTTAATGATTTGCTCATGCACAACAGGGTCATTAATCCGTTTCTTCATAGAGTCTTGCCCGCCTGCCAATGCCCAATCAGGCAACCGAATACCAAGATTGGTACTTGCAGCAGTGTAAGGATATTGATCAATAGTTACATCATAACCTTCCAGTCTTGCTTTTTCAATTAATGCCAATGCTTCAGGTGAGCGGCCCCAGTTAGAGGGGCTTGCTACTTTAATGTGAGAAATTTGAACAGGTATCATTGCGGCTTTGCCAATGGCAATAGCTTCGGTAATTGCTTCTATAGCAGTGTTTTCTTCATTACGAATGTGTGATGCATACACACCTTTGTACTTAGCAGTTTCTTTTGCAAGACCTACCACTTCATCTGTATTGCTGTACATGCCGGGCAGGTAAATCAACCCGGTTGACATACCTACTGCACCCTGGCTCATTGCTTTTGCAATCAACGCTTCCATCTTTACCTGCTCTTCAGGCGTTGCAAACCTGTTGTCATTGCCCATGACTAAACGGCGTACTGTGTTATGTCCTACAAGCGAGGCTACATTGATGGATGTTTTGATACTGTCAAGCCTGAAAAAGAAATCATTCAAATCATCTGCCGAGTTGCCGCAATTGCCCGTAATTACAGTAGTAACACCATCATAGATGTAATTGTGTGCTGACGGATTTTCAAACACACCGTTTTCGATATGAGCATGAACATCTATGAAGCCGGGCGCTACAATCAATCCTTTGGCATCAATGATTTTTTTAGCAGAGGCGCTGATGTTTTTTTGAATGAGAATAATCTTTCCGTCTTTTACAGCTACATCTGCGTAGTACCAACTATTACCCGTACCATCAATGATTTTTCCGTTTTTAATGATAATATCAAATGTTTCTTGTGCATATAAAAATGAAGGAAGAAAAACAAGCAGCAGGAAATACAATTGTTTCATGGCAGTTAATTAAGAAGACTAAATATAATTCTTCTTTGATCAAATTAACTCCACCGCCGGATCCCAAAATCGTTTTTCAAAATCAACCACCACATCATTCTTCACCGCCACGCCATCTTTCTTCAGTAATTCTTCCATAGCAGTGGGTGTGCCGAAGTGTGCTTTACCGCTGAGCATACCGTTACGATTGACCACTCTTTGGGCCGGCACTTTTGGTTTTACATTATGAGCTCCGTTCATGGCCCAGCCTACCATGCGGGCACTGAGTTTGGTGCCGAGGTAATTGGCTATCGCACCATAGGATGTAACTCGCCCTTTAGGAATCTGACGTACTACATCATACACATCATCAAAAAAACTGTATTCTTTGGATTTACCGGTTGTTCGTGGTTGCTCGGTTTTCTTTTTCGGCATGCTTGCGTTCTTTGAGCAGCAAGGTACGACGTGGCTCGGGAACATTTTCATACTCATAAGGGCAATGACGGCATCCATGACCGCAACAGTAGCCTTTATCCAGATGGTATTTGGCTGTGAGTACCATGTTGCCACTTTCTTCGTAATAATAATCTATGCCTTCAACAAATTTTTTCATGCGAGAGTGCGAAATACGATTAATTAACTCATATTCAATGGTTTTGTTGACAGAAAGACAAAAAATTTTTTTAAATGGAGTGTTATTCGGTTTCAAATACCCATTGTTTCAACAAAACATCTTTGTCTGTTGGTAACACTTGTTTGTTAATGGAAAAACATAAATAATGAATGCGGTTGCTGCCTGCTATATCCAGGCCTTCATAATGCGTTTTAATTTGAAGTTCCGGAGAAAGGGATGGTTGCTCATACAGGTTTTCAAAGTCATGATGCAATTTCAATTCATAAAGCCCGATCACTTTTTTTGTGAATTGATATAAGACAGGTGAATCTGTTTTTAAATGAATCAAGCCATCGGCTTTCAACAGCTGCTGATAAAAGCGTAAGTATTTGGGATGTGTTAAACGTTTTTTATGTTTGGATTGCCGGAGCTGCGGATCAGGAAACGTAATCCAGATTTCATTTACTTCGTCCTGAACAAAGTATTCATTGATGCGGTCTATCTGTGTACGGAGGAAGGCAATGTTGTGTAGATTTTCTTTCAACGCCGTTTTAGCGCCCACCCACATGCGATTGCCTTTAACATCAATGCCAATAAAATTTCTTTGTGAAAACAATCTTCCAAGCCCTACTGCATATTCACCTTTACCACAAGCCAGCTCAAGCGTAAGTGGGTTGTTGTTTTTAAAAAATTCATTCCACTTTCCTTTCATGTGTTCAGGATACTGTAACACGTTGGGGAAAGTTTCCATTTCAGCAAAGCGTATTAATTTCTTTTGACCCATAATGAGGGCGCAAAGATATTAACCTGACACTTTACCCATTACAATCATTTGTTCTAATGTGGGAGTGGGGCTGCCGCCTTCTTTTTCAAGTGTAATGGCAAAGGCTTCAGATAGTGCACAGGATTTCATCTTATGAATGGCCATTGCACCGTTAAGCGGAATGATACCTGCATCGGCAGGAGTGCCGTTCCTGATGCACCAAAGCTGGTATTGATAACCTTTAGGTGCCTGTGGCAGACCGGCAGCATCAATATACACTTCTGTATCAGATGTATTCCAATAAACTTTTGCAAATACAGAAGCTTCATTTTTTACAGAGGCAAGAGCAATGCTTTTTACACCGGGTTGTTGTAAAAATTTTCCGGCTTCATTCCATTGCTGCAGTAATTCATTTTTATCATCAACCTGTTGCTGGAGCTGAGCTGTTGTGTTTTGTAAGGAATTTAACCGGTTATTGAAATAAATACTTCCGCCTACTAATAAAATCAATAATGAAACAGCAGCGATTCTCAGTAATACAGTGGTATTACCTGTTGTGCGTTCTGTCTTTTGATTCATGGGTACCACCGGCGCAATTTGTTGCGATGGCAGGTTTTGCAGCAGCTTTTCTTTAACACCTGCTGAAGGAGTTACTGCTGCTTCCATGGCCATTGCTTCCAGTGTTTGTTCAATACGTTGTATTTCCTCTTTCACTTCCGGAAAGATTTGAGCAAGCGCTTCCACCTGCTCTGTTTCTTTTGCAGAGAGTTTACCGAGTACATATAACTCAAGGTCACCGGATGATATGATACAACTTAAATCCAAAACAATAACATGTTTAATAGTTCACTCAGTTTCTTCATAGCCAAACGTAAACGGGATTTTACAGTGCCCAGTGGCACGTCCAGTGTTTTACTGATTTCATCCTGCGTATAACCCATATAATAGGTGAGGTATACGATACGCCGCTGCTCCGGTGGTAACTGCTCCAGGGTTTTACCCAAACCAATTCCATCTACAGACATTGACTCTGTTCCACCTGCTTCTTTCAAATGTACGTAATCCTCTACCGTGTTGGTTTTCGACTGTTGCGTAAATCTTTTAGAACGATAATAATCAATGGCATGATTGCGGGCTATGTTGAGCATCCATGTAAAAAAAGAACCCTTCTCTTCCTGGTATTGATGAGCCTTTTGCCAGATTTTCACAAACACTTCCTGCAGCAGATCCTCAGCTGTTTCCTGCTGGGGAACTGTTTTCATAATCACACCCAGCAAGGCAGCTGCATAACGGTCATACAAAATACTCAAGGAAGGCTGATGACCTTCTTTAAGCTTTACTACCAACTCATATAGTTGTACATCCTGCATAGCGGCACGCAAAGATTGAAACAAAAAGCATCTTAAAAAATTTTTTTATTCCTGTGATCCGGGGAGACTCAATGTTGCGTAAATGCATTCAAACAAAATAAAAACACATATGAAAAAGAAATTTTTAGCAGTAGCGCTCTCTTTTATGACATTTTTACCAGCTGCCTTGTTTGCACAGGAATCCAACAGTGTTCCTTATGTAGGTGGAGCTCCTATGTACCCTATGAAAAACATTGTTGAAAATGCGGTTAACTCTTCTGCACATACTACGTTGGTAGCTGCGGTAAAAGCTGCGGGTCTTGTAGATGTATTGGCAGGTGAAGGTCCTTTTACTGTATTTGCACCTGTAAATAGTGCATTTGATAAACTCCCCAAGGGTACCGTTGAAACACTTTTAAAGCCTGAATCCAAGCAACTGCTTACCACAATTCTTACGTACCATGTAGTAGCAGGTCGTTACCGTTATGATGATTTGAAAAAATTAACCATGAATGATAAAGGGATGGGTTATCTCAAAACAGTAGCTGGTGCTTCTTTGTGGATTGTTCGTAAAGGAGAAGTGATAACTATTAAAGATGAAAAAGGTACAATCGCCACTATTCTGCAGACAGATGTTATGCAGAAGAACGGTGTGATTCATGTAGTGGATGCTGTATTAGTACCTAAACAATAATTCTAAATTAAAAAAGTCAAAAAGTTATGAAAACCAAATTTAAATTTCTTTTACTTGTTGCATTTGCAGCAACAACATTTGTGAGCTGTTCTAAAAAGGATGAAATGAAGGCCGAAGTTGCAGCCTCATGGTCTGTGATGCTGAATGCAAAAAATGAAATCCCTGCAGTAGCGAACCGAACAGAAACAGGTACAGCAACGATTAAATTGTTCACCAATAATGAGCTGGAATTTGATATTGCTGTTCCCAATCTTGCAAGTGGTGATATGATTCAGGCGGCACATCTTCATGCAGGTGATCCTGCATCAAATGGCGGTGTGATCGCTGATTTAAAGGGAATGATGCACCAGAACAAAACAATGGGAAAGATTTCCATCCGTGCTTCATTAGCTGATTCATTGAAGAATGGTATGGCGCAGGTATATGTGAATGTGCACACTTCACAAGTTCCATCAGGTTTGGTGCGTGGTCAGTTGAATGATAATATTTCATGGGCAGCAGACATTGCTCTTTCAGGTTCTAATGAAGTTCCTGCTGTTACTACACCTACAAGAGGTACCAGTTTTCTGCGGATTACTGCATCCGGCAAATTGTATAGCAGTTTTAGTTTTCCTGTTGTTGAATCCGGTGATATGTTAATGGCAGCGCATATACATGTAGGAGCGGCAGGAGTCAATGGTCCGGTTCTTTTAGGGCTGGCCGGTAGTGCTACAGACTTTGCAGCAACGAAAGTATTTGAGCTGTCCGCTGCTCTACGCACTTCAATTTTAAATGATGCATTATATGTAAATGTGCACAGCATGTTGTATGCATCGGGTGCTGTACGTGGTCAAATTCGTTAAGAGTGAGAACAAGATACCTTTGGAATCCACCGGTGAAAAGCAAACCAATTGGTTTGCTTTTTTGTTTGGGTGAGGTCTAGTCAATAAAAAAGCCCTGCCGAAATCGGCAAGGCTGTACGTAATAAAAGCATGAGAAAGCTGTAGGGGGAGGAGTCGAACCTCCACGGGGCAGTTAGCTACAACACAAAGATTAGTGGTCAACCCTGGTCGGCCTTACCAAAAGTAACGTCGGCTCTATGTTGCGTTTGTCCTGTGATCCCCACCCTCGAGACGAGAGGGTATGTCTGCCAAAAGTTTCATCACCCCACAATGTTAAAAGAACTTAAGTTGCTGTAGAGGGAGGAGTCGAACCTCCACGGGGCAGTTAGCTACAACACAAAGATTAGTGGTCAACCCTGGTCGGCCTTACCAAAAGTAACGTCGGCTCTATGTTGCGTTTGTCCTGTGATCCCCACCCTCGAGACGAGAGGGTATGTCTGCCAAAAGTTTCATCACCCCACAATGTTAAAAGAACTTAAGTTGCTGTAGAGGGAGGGGTCGAACCTCCACGGAGCAGTTAGCCAAAAAGCAAAGAATAAGTGGTCAACCCTGGTCGGCCTTACCTGAGTAACGTCGGCTCTACTTTTCGTTTATCCTGTGATCTCCACCCCCGAGACAAGAGGGCATGTCTGCCAAAGATTTCATCACTCCACAGTATGTTGTTCAAAGAACGATTACAGTGCAATGTTAAAACAAAACGTAGATATATTATATAGTTTTTAAGAAAAATTTTAAAACTTTCGATTTTATTCAAAATTATTTTACTTTGTGTAAAATAATTTCAAAAAAAGCTTTCTTATGCCTTCAAAATTGAATCTTGACAAATTAGACTTACAGCTTATTACAGAAATGATGCAGGATGCCCAGGTTTCCTATGCCGATTTGGGCAAAAAACTCTTTGTAAGTGCCGGTACCATTCATGTACGTATCAAAAAATTACAGGAGCATGGTATTGTTAAGGGAACAAGGTTAAATGTAGATCTCAAAAAACTGGGATATGATGTAACTGCTTTTGTTGGTATCTACCTTGAAAAGAGTTCATTGTATGATACAGTGGCAAAAGAGTTGCAACGTATTCCTGAGATTATTCGCTTAAATTATACCACCGGCAATTACAGTATGTTTATTGAAGTAGTTTGCAGGGATATGAATCAACTGCGTTATGTATTGCACGATGCACTTCAGAAAATAAAAGGAATAGAACGTACCGAAACCTTTATTTCACTGGATGAAAGTTTCAGTCGTGCAGTAAATGTATTAAAGACGGCTAACGAGAGTTAAAGTGAACCTCCTTCTACAAAACGGGAGGGTACAAATTCTTCAATGGGGTTGGTAGCACCATCGAGGCATTCTTTCATTCGCTGGAAAGCCAGTTTGCCAAGGTTGTAACCGCTGGTTTCTACAAATGAAATTTCAGGATAGTACAGGTAAGGAATACTTCCATCACTTAAGGCAATAACACCGGTTTCCTTCGGTATAGAAATTTGCAGACGCATCAATGTTTTCATCACCCCCATTAATATTTCATCGCTCATACAAAAAACGGCGTCTGGTTTTTTTTGTTGCTGAAAGTACTGGTTGGTTATCTCTTCAGCATGTTTGGTGGAATGTGCATGCTCAATAATCAGCTTCGTGTCTTTTTCTGTTCGGAAACTGTTTTGAAATGACTCCAACCTACGTTGTGTTATGGATAACGGTCTACTACCAAAAATGGCAAGAATATTTTTCTTTTTTCTTTTCTGAAGTTCCTCGGCAGCAATGGTAGCAGCCTGTTTGTCTGCCAGACATATCTTATTAAAGGAAGAATCATCCGGTACTTTATCAAAAAATATCAAAGGAACATCAGCAGCTTTCAGTTTTTGAAAGGCAGGAAGATTGTCTGTTTCGGTTGAATAGCAGGCAAATAATCCGCTCACACGGTTTTGACGGCACAATTTGATATTTTCATTTTCTGCCAGGGCATTATCATTATTCTGTAATATCAGTAATGAGTACCCGATTTTACGGCTCTCTTCTTCAATGGCTGCAATAAACGAATCATAAAAGAGATTGGTAACTGAAGGAACCATCAAGCCAAACAGCTTTGTTTTTTTGGTGCGAAGGTTAACGGCGGTAGCATTCGGTTCATATTCCAATGTTTCTGCCAGCTCAATAACTTTCTTTTTTGTAGCGGCTGAAATATCAGGGTGATTTTTAAGTGCCCGGGATACCGTAGAAATACTAATACCCAGTACCTGTGATATTTTTTTAAGGGTTGTATCTGACATATTGATTTGGTTTACAGCGGCTATAGTAATTTTTCCACCGCAATTATTTTCGCAAACGATTGCAGCTAAATTACGGTTGTTTTCAGCAAAATCAATGCGATAAGTTTCAAAAACTTAAATTAAGTTCACATAAATTTAACATGCTTGCCGGCGGTACCAGAATGAAGAGATTACACCTGATTCTTCAAAAAAAGTAGCTTCCTGCAGGTTTGTTTTTATCACAATCACTTCTTAAAACTACTGATTATGACTTTGATGAAGTTTGCAAGAGGCATGCTTACATCCCTTGTAAGTATTCTTGTATTCACCAATGCTTTTGCTCAATCCAGAACAGTTACAGGAAAGGTTACTGACTCAAAAGGGGATGCAGTACCTTCTGCTACTGTTACCGTGAAGGGAACTAACAATTCCACTTCTACAGCTGCTGATGGTTCTTTTTCCATCAGTGTTCCCTCAGGCTCTAAAACATTAGTTGTTTCTTCTGTTGGTTTTGAAACCAAAGAAGTTGCTATTAGTGATAACATGAGCATCACACTTGAAACCAAGAATGCTGCCCTTAACGAAGTTGTGGTAGTAGGTTATGGTTCCCGTAAAGTAAAAGATTTAACGGGCTCTGTGGCCAACATCACTCCCAAGGACTTTAACAAGGGTCAGATTGGTACTCCTGATCAATTAATACAGGGCCGTACCCCAGGTGTATTGGTAACCCCTTCAAGTGGTCAACCGGGTGCTGCTGCATCAATTAATATTCGTGGTACAGCGTCAATACGTGGTAACCAGGAGCCGTTGTACGTAATTGATGGAGTGCCTATTGCACAGGGTGGTACTGTTGGAAGCGCCAGTGGTGTAGAAGGAAGTTCTACTCCATTAAATCCATTAATGTTTTTGAACCCCAATGATATCGAAAGCATGGTAATTCTTAAGGATGCCTCTGCTGCAGCTATCTATGGTTCAAGAGCTGCTAATGGTGTAATCCTTATTACAACCAAAAGTGGTAAAGGCGGTAAAAAAGGCCAGTTTACTTTCAGCGCCAATTCAAGTGTTGCAACTACTGCTAAGCGCTATGATTTATTAAATGCTAATGAGTTTCTTGCCGCTGCCAAGCAAGCTAATATTGATGGCGGTGCAGATCCTGCTACAGCTGCAGCTGCCGTTCAAGCTATTGATGGTGGTGCTAATACTGATTGGCAGGATGAAATTTTCAGAACCGCCATTTCACAAAACTTCAACCTCGGCTGGGGCTTTAATACTAAAGCAACAAATGTACGCTTAAGTGGTTCTTATGATAACCAACAAGGGATCATCCGCAACAGCAGTTTGAAGAGAGCAACAGTTCGTGCTAATATTACACAAAAGTTCTTCAATGATAAATTGAGATTTGATTTAGCCACTACATATTCAAACTCCAGGAATGAATATCCGCCATTGAGCAACAATGCCGGTTTCCAGGGAAGCTTATTGGGTGCTGCTTTACAGTTTAATCCTTCTTATCCTGTAAGAAATCCAAATGGATCTTTCTTCCAGCCGGGCGACCAACGTAACCCAACTCAAATGTTAGCTTACTTTGAAGATAAAGATAACGTTAACCGTTTCCTTACAAGCATTACCGGTTCTTATCAAATCGTAAAAGGATTAACCTACAAAGTTGTATTTGGCTATGATATGGTAAACACAGAACGTACTGCATTTGCTGATCCCCGTTTAGGCGCTAACGCATATGGCGGTACGGTTTCTTATACAGTTCCTAACGGCCCTTCTGAGAATTTAAATAACCCGATTTTTGGCAACGGCAGAACCACCCGTCAAAACAACGAGTTGCGTTCAACTTTGCTGGAACAATATCTTACATGGGATAAGGAAATTGAGAAGCATTCCTTTAACATTGTAGCCGGTTATTCTTACCAGAGTTTCCAGAATGATTACAAACAAAGAGTAGGTTGGGGTGTTAATATTCCGGTAGTTAACCCCAATGATGTTTTTGTAAAGGATTTTGGCAATTTCAAAAATTACAGAGATTTATTTCCTTCTTTTGATAAGAATGAATTGCAATCTTACTTTGGAAGAGCGAACTATAGCTACGACGATCGTTATTTCTTAACAGCAACAGTTCGTGTAGACGGTTCTTCAAAATTTGGTGCTAATAACCGTTATGCAACATTCCCTGCCTTCGCAGCAAAGTGGAAACTCTCCAATGAGAAATTTGCAGAAAATAGTATTGGCAAATGGTTCAGCGACTTTAGTGTAAGAGCAAACTACGGTATCATTGGTAGCCAGGATGGATTGTCTTCTTATGGCGCTATTCGTTTAGGATTTGCATACCCTGCATTTAATAACAATCCTGCCGGTAATGCATTTCAGCAGGATGAGAATCCTGATCTTAAATGGGAGCAGGCTGCTACAACAGGTGTAGGTATCGATTTCACTACAAAAGATAATCGCTTATCAGTAACGGTTGATTATTTCTATACTCAAAGAAAAAATCTTCTTGTTTTCATTCCCACACCGGGTGGTTTCTCAGCTTCATCTTATTGGTTTGATAACCTTCCTGGAGAAGTAATTAACAAAGGCGTTGAATTTAGTGCTAATTACAAGATTATTAAAGGCAAGAAATTCAATTGGGATGTTAATTATAACATGACTTTCGTTGAAAACGAATATCAAAACCTTCCTAATCCAATTATTACAGGTGCTGTAAGTGGACAAGGTTTAACAGGTGCATTTGCTCAAACATTTGTATCAGGACAACCACTATTCACCTGGTCAATGCCTGTTTTCCAGGGATTTGATGGAAACGGAAATGCCCGTTATGATAAAGGTGCTGCCAATCAGATTGTTGGAACAGCTCTCCCTAATTTCTTTGCCGGTTTAACAAACAACTTCAGTCTCGGTAACTGGAATTTAAGTGTGTTCTTAAATGCTGTTGCAGGGTTTAAGGTATATGACAACACTTCCAACGCCTTGTTCCTGAAAGGAAGCTTGCGCAATGCCCGCAACGTTACAAGAGAAGTTGCAGCAAGCAATGAAAATCCATTCAATCCCGGTAGTGTTTCCACACGCTTCCTGCATGATGGCGATTTCATCCGCTTAGCTAACGTAAATCTGAGCTATACGTTCAACCTGAACAGTAAGGCTATTCGCTCACTTTCTGTATTTGCTTCCGGTCAAAACCTTGCCTTGTTAACCAAGTATCCTGGTTTAGATCCTGAAGTGAATGTTGATAAGCAAATTGCCGGAGTTCCATCACGTGGATTTGACTATACTCAATATCCCAGACCAAGAATTATCACTCTTGGCGTAAACCTTGCGTTCTAAATTTTGTTAACTAGATAAATTGATTATAATGAAAACATTTTCAAAACTATTTACAGCCTCTGCAATCTTCAGCTCTATGCTGTTTGCAGCATCCTGTAAAATTGATCCTGAATTGGGAGCGAATAATGTGATATTGCCTCCTCCTTCAGAAGGTGCCCCAGCTGCACCGGCAATCGGGGCTGTATATTCCCAATTAAACAATCTGGTTGGTCAATACGGTTACCAGGCCATGCAGGAACACTCAACAGATGAGTTACTCGGCCCCACCCGTGGTACAGACTGGGATGACTTTGGTACATGGCGCCGTCTGCACCTGCATACATGGGGTCCTGATCATAATCAGATAAATGATGTTTGGAGCCAGGTAAATGGCGCTCTTTTCCAAACAACACTGGCCGCAGAACTATTAACCGGGCAAGCAAAAGCTGAAGGACAATTCCTCCGCTCTTTTTTCCGCCTGTTGTCTGCGGATTTATATGGCATAGTACAGTCACGCCCTGCAACAGCACCTTCCAGAAGTATTCCTAATGTACTTCCACGTGCTGCTGCTATTGATTCAATCATTGCTGAGCTGGAATCAGCAGTAGCAGGATTGCCTGCATTCAATGGAACTAACAGGCATGTAGCTACGAAGGAAGCAGCATGGGCTTTGCTGGCTAAGTGCTATTTGAACAGAGCTGTTTACAAAGCAAGCCCCACATCTCCTGCTGGTCCTTTCACTTTTGCTGCAGCAGATATGAATAAAGTTATTCAATATTGCGATTTAATTGATGCCAATCCATTATTGGATATTGATGCTAATTACTGGGATAACTTTAAGTGGGATAATGGTTCACAATCATCTGAAAACATTTTCGTAAGAAGAAACAGTGATGGTATTAACGTGGTATGGGCTACTGCTATGGGTGGTCACTACAACCAAACACCAAGTGGCTGGAACGGTTTTACTACACTGTCTAACTTCTATGATAGTTTTGATGATACCGATATCAGAAAGGGAACCAACCTTGCCGGTTATACAACTCAAACAGGTATGAGAGCCGGTTTCCAGATCGGACAGGTGAGAGGTCCTCAAGGTCAGCGTATCGGAAACCCGATTGTTGATCTGAAAGACAGAAGTGGTAACCCACTCATTTTCACAAGAAATGTAAGTCCTTTCTTTAATAGTGAAGTAACCGGTATCCGTACCAATAAATTCCCTCTTGATCCATCTACTATTAATGATGGTGGTTGGGGAAGTACGAATGATTTTCCTTTCTTCCGTTTTGCAGATGTACGCTTAATGAAAGCTGAAGCAATCTTAAGAGGTGGTACAGCTACATTGGGCGAAACAGCGCTTTCTATTGTTGATGGAATCAGATCAACAAGAGGCGTAGCATCAATCGGCACATTGGATCTTCCTAAGTTACTGGCAGAACGTGGCCGTGAATTGTACCTGGAAGGATGGAGAAGAAATGACTTGATCCGTTTTGGTGCGTTTAACAATCCTACACAAGGTCGTACCAGCGCATCAGAAGGTTATAAAGTGGTTTATCCCATCCCAACCATTGCGCTTTCTTCTAATCCAAACTTGAAACAAAACTTCGGGTATTAGTTTTTATCATAATCAATAGGGGAGAGGTCACCAATCTTGGTGGCCTCTTTTTTTATAATACTTTAATCTTTTATTGCAATTGCTCAACTCTTTTTCTCCTTCAATTCATTTAACTTGAGCCGATGTTTTACCGTATGCGATCTCTTCATTTTTATATTGCAATAGTGTGTGTGGTGTTACTTTGGGGATGTAAACAAAAATCATCCGATACATTATTTCAACCTGTAACGAACTCGGGTATTTCGTTTGAAAATACAATTGAAAGCACAGACCAGAATAATGTGTTTAAATACCGTAATTTTTATAATGGTGGAGGTGTAGCTGCAGGTGATCTTAATAATGACGGATTACCGGATGTTTTTTTTACAGCCAATAACGGTAATAATAAACTCTTCCTCAATAAAGGAAATTTTCAATTTGAAGATATTACTTCAAAAGCCGGGTTGAATAATACTGGCCGTTGGAGTACAGGTATTGTGTTTGTTGATATTAATGCCGATGGATGGCTCGATATCTATGTGTGCAATGCAGGAAACATGCTGCAACCTGTATTGCGCAGGAATCAACTTTATATCAATAACAAAAACCTCACTTTCACAGAGCAGGCTGCTGCTTATGGTTTGGATAATGACGGCTATACCACGCATGCTTCCTTTTTTGATTATGACCTTGATGGCGACCTGGATTGTTTTATGGTGAATAACAGTCCCATGCCTGTGAATACGTTTAACTATGCCAATATGCGTGACCTTCCGGCTGATCAATGGGAAGTAAAAGATTTTTTAAAAGGTGGCGGCGATCATTTTTATAAAAACGAAAACGGAAAGTTTGTGGAAGTAACCAAACAGGTGGGTTTGCATGGCAGCTTAATCAGTTTGGGACTGGGAGTGACCGTAGGCGACGTAAACGGTGATCACTTTCCGGATGTATATGTGAGTAATGATTTTTTTGAACGGGATTATCTCTACATCAACCAGCAGAACGGAACGTTTAAAGATGCGTTTGAACAATGGATTCAGCACGGCAGTCTTTCTTCCATGGGTGCTGATATGAACGACATCAACAATGATGGCTATCCCGATATCTTTACAACTGATATGTTGCCTGATGATGACTATCGGTTGAAAGCCAATTCTTCTTTCGATAGTTATGAAGTATTTCAACAGAAAATCAATCTCGGCTTTTATTACCAGTTCACTCAAAATGCACTGCAGGTAAACAACCGGAACGGAAAGTTTATGGAAACCGCTTTCCTTAGTGGTGTAGCTGCCAGCGACTGGAGTTGGGGCGCTTTGCTGTTTGATGCAGACAATGATGGTCTTACAGATATTTATGTAAGCAATGGTATTTATCATGATGTAACCGACCAGGACTTTATTGATTTTTTTGCCGATGAAGTGATGCAGCAAATGGTGCTGCGGGGTAAAAAAGAAGAAGTGAACAATATCATCAAACGAATGCCTTCCAATCCTATCCTTAACAACATGTTTCATAACAAAGGCAATCTTCGTTTTGAAAGCAATGCAAGGGAGTGGGGCTTGGACAAACCTTCTTTTTCTAATGGAGCCGTATATGCAGATCTTGATAAAGACGGCGATCTTGACCTGCTGGTGAACAATGTCAATCAACCGGCATTTGTATACCGTAACACCAGCCGGGAGAAAAATCAAAATAATTATATCGCTGTTCAGTTAAAAGGAAAAGCGCCGAACAACTTTTCCGTTGGCAGCAGTATTAAACTCTACCAGGGTAATCAAATCATTTCAAGAGAAGTAATACCGGCAAGAGGTTTTCAATCAAGTGTAGATTATATACAAACAATAGGCTTGGGTAAAGGAGCTGTTGATTCAATGATCATCACATGGCCTGACAGAACTGTAACGGTTGTACATCAACCCGCCATCAACAAACAGCACATCATTGAACAGGCAAACACAATTCCATTTGCACCTGCATCTAATGATCAAACAGCAACTTTACTTGTGAAAAAGGATTCTGCTTTTGCCACTCATCATGAAGATGTGTTTGTTGATTTTTTTACGGAACGTAATATCCCGTTCATGCTTTCCAAACAAGGTCCAAAAGCTGCTGTTGCCGATGTTAACGGTGATGGACTGGATGATATTTTTATCGGAGGTGCCAAACAACAGGCTTCACAACTGTACCTGCAAACAGTTAACGGTTTTGTACAAAAAACCATTCCTGATTTTAATACGTATACGTTCAATGATATTACTGCTGCTGTTTTTTTTGATTGTGATAAAGATGGTGATTTGGATTTGTTTGCAGGAGGCGGTGGCAATTTTGCAACTGCTGAATCAGGCGGTTTTCAAAGTTTTCTTTATATCAATGATGGAAAAGGAATGTTTACATTAAACCGTGGCGCCATTCCACCTACGGGTACTAATTGCGGTACGGTAACGGTGTTAGATTATAACTTAGATGGTTTGCCGGATCTTTTTATCGGCAGCCGCAGCGTTCCGCAATCATACGGAGAAACACCTTCTCACTTTCTGATGAAGAATAAAGGAAATGGAATGTTTGAAGATGTAACCACTGCTGTTGCTCCTGTTTTCAATCAACTGGGAATGGTAACAGCATCAGCACTTGCTGATATGAATGGCGATGGTAACGCTGAATTAATTATAACTGGCGACTGGATGTACACACATATCTTCACCGTTACCCCTGCCAAAATTGAAGAAATGAAAACTACCGGTCTTGAAAATTATTATGGCTGGTGGCAAACAATGAAAGTGGCTGATGTAGATAATGATGGTGATATGGATGTACTATTGGGTAACATTGGTGATAATTTTTACCTGCAGCCATCCACAACTGCTCCGGTGCATTTATATATAAATGATTTTGATGCAAACGGAGTAAAAGAAAAAGTACTTTCAAGAACCATTCAGAATAAAGAAGTACCTGTGTTTATGCGTCGTGAAATGGCTGATCAGATTCCTTCACTCAAAAAGCAAAATCTCAAACACCAGGAGTATGCTAAGAAATCAATTCAGCAACTGTTTGAAAGCACCTTGAGTCAATCCCAAAACTTAACAGTAAACTACGCTTCCTCCTGCATTGCTTACAACAATGGCAAGGGAAGTTTTACAATCAATGCATTACCGATGCCTGTTCAGTTTTCCAGTGTGAATGCTATTGAAGTAAGCGATATCAATAACGACGGTTTTCCTGATTTGTTATTGGCCGGAAATTTTTATGATCTGTTACCACAGTTATGCAGGCTGGATGCAAGCTTTGGACACGTACTCATCAATAATCAAAAAGGTGGGTTTGATGTTGTCCCCATGGCTGGGTCGGGCATCAATGTTCCCGGTCAGACCAGGGATATCGTTTCCTTCAACTTCAGAAAGCAACGAAATATTTTATTCCTGGTGAATAATCAAACACCTGTTTGGTATCAATTACGAACATCAAACAGAGCGAAGCAATGAGAAAAGGGATGAAAAGATGTGTTGTGTATTTACTGTGCTGCTTTGTTATTTGCAGTTGCAGTCAGCAGCATGCGTCTTTATTTGAGGTGCTGGACAGTAAACGAACGGGAATTGATTTCAGCAATCAATTAAAACCCACGCCGGCATTTAATCTTTTTTCTTACATGTATTATTACAACGGTGCCGGTGTGGGCGCCGGGGATTTTAATAAAGATGGATTGATTGATTTATTCTTTGCTGCTAACCAATCCGCTAATAAGCTTTATCTCAACAAAGGAAATTTACAATTCAAGGATGTAACAACAGCGGCCGCTATTCCCAATGATGGAGCATGGAGCACCGGTGTTTCTGTTGTTGATATTAACAATGATGGCTTGCTCGATATCTACATTTGTCGTGTCGGTAATTACAAAATACTAACTGGAAAAAATCAACTGCTGGTTTGCAAAGGCATCAGCAAAGAAGGTATTCCGTTTTACAAAGATGAGGCGGCTGAATTCGGATTGGATTTTTCCGGCTTTAGTACACAGGCCGCCTTTTTTGATTATGACCTGGATGGCGATCTGGATATGTTTTTACTGAATCACTCTGTAAATCATGATGGCAACTATGCCCCGAGAAATAACTTCAACAATACCTATGACTCATTGGCCGGGCAAAAATTTTATCGTAATGATCAGGTAATAAAAGAAGGTGCAACTCAAACCAGGTTTACAGACATTACAAAAGAAGTCGGTATTAATGGCAGTAAAATTGGTTATGGATTGGGCGTGGTAGTGAGTGATATCAATATGGATGGCTGGCCTGATTTCTATGTAGGCAATGATTTTCATGAGAACGATTATCTCTACATCAATCAGAAAAACGGAACGTTTAAAGATGAAAGTACAGTACAGCTCATGCATACCAGCCAGTTCAGTATGGGTGTGGATGCAGCGGATATTACCAATGATGGCTTGCCGGAAATTATTTCTATGGACATGCTGCCGTATGATCCTTACATGATACGCCGTTCATTGGCAGAAGATGATTATATCTACTTTAATGAAAAACGAAAGTATGGTTATCACTTTCAATATGCACGAAATAACCTGCAGTGGAACAGGGGTAATAACCGCTTTACAGAAGTGGGTCAGTATGCCGGTATTTATGCCACTGACTGGAGCTGGGCATCATTATGGATGGACTTTGATAACGATGGATTGAAAGATTTATTTGTAAGCAATGGTATTCCCAAGCGGATGAATGATATTGACTATGTAAATTTTGTAACCAATGATGAACTGCAGCAAAAACTCCGAAACAATACACTGCAGGAAGAAGATATGAAACTAGTAGAAAAGTTTCCGGAGATAAAAATTCCCAATCAATTTTTTCTCAACAAAGGCAATCTTTCTTTTTCCAATCTCACTGACAGTATCAGTGGTAACCCTCCTACCTTTTCCAACGGAACAGTTTATGCTGACTTGGACAATGATGGTGACCTGGACCTGGTAGTAAATAATATCAATGATGCCGCTGTAGTTTATCTGAATAAAAGTAACGATACAAGACAGAGGCCTTTTGCAGCGGTTGCATTAAAAGGTGATGCCACCAATATCAATGCAATCGGTGCACGGATGTTACTGTTTACAAAGGATGCACTTCAAACTTATGAGCAAAACCCTGTACATGGATTCCTGAGCAGTATGCAGGTACCCATGCATATCGGTTTCCATCAAACAACCATTGATTCTGCTTTACTCATCTGGCCTGATAACAGTTATGAAAAAGTACAACTTCAACAAAATACACTTAATAAGTTTACTTACAGGAAAGGCTTGCCTTTGTTTGATTATTCCATCATTCATCAACGGAATCAAAACCGTTTCGTTGCAACAGATCAAACTGCTGCAACAGCATTCAACTATTCACATATTGAAAATCAGTTTAACGAGTTTGACCGGGAGCCTTTGATACCACACATGGTTTCAACGGAAGGTCCTGCTTTAGCAATAGCTGACATTAACCATGATGGTTTGGAAGATGTGTTCATCGGTTCATCTAAGGGCAATCATCCGGCTGTAATGTTGCAGACTGCTCAGGGAACTTTTCGTCAATTGCCGCAGCCCGGCATCTTACAAGATAGTATGTGGGAGCATACAGATGCTGTTTGGGCTGATGTAAATAAAGATTCGCATCTTGATTTGATTATTGCAACAGGCGGTAATGAATATTACGGTGAAGATGAACATCTGCTGCCGCTTTTGTACCTGAATGATGGTAAAGGAAATCTTACACGTAAAGCAGATGCCTTTTCAGGAATTCATATTACACAATCTGTAGTACTTGTGCATGACTGGAACAATGATGGCGCTGTTGATCTTTTCATTGGAGGAAGAGCTGTTCCATGGAATTATGGTGCTGTTCCCGGCTCTTATTTATTGCAAAACGATGGAACCGGTGTATTTATCGATGTAACTAATAAGCTTGCACCCGATTTACAGTTTGCAGGAATGGTTACTGATGCAAAGCTGGTTGATATGAATAAAGATGGCAAACAGGATTTATTAGTGAGTTATGAATGGGGAGGGATTGATGTCTTTATTCAGCAGTCAAAGCAATTCAATCGTCAACACATCACCACTGAGAAAGGATGGTGGAGCAGTATATTATCTTTTGATGCAGATGGCGATGGTGATCTGGATGTGCTGGCAACCAATCTTGGTCTTAATACAAAATTGAAAACATCTGCGTCACAACCGGTAAAGTTGTATCACAATGATTTTGACGGAAACGGAAGACAGGAGCAATTACTTACCTATTACCTGGGCGGAAAAGAAATTCCCTTTGCTACCAAGATGGATTTAGAGAAACAAATGCCATCGCTCAAAAAGAAATTTTTGTATGCAGAGGATTTTGCAAAAGCATCGCTCAACGATTTATTTGGCGCTGATAAGCTGAAACAGTCACAAATGCTCACGGTAACAGAATTTGCGCATTGTTTGTATATCAACAATAAAGGGACATTTGAAAAGAAGTCATTACCATGGACGCTGCAATTAAATAATTACAGGACTTCCTGCATTACAGATGCCAATGGGGATGGATTACCTGACGTTTTATTATTGGGGAATTACTACGACAATCATGTACAGATTGGCCGCCAGGATGGTGATTTTGGTACACTGCTCATCAACAAAGTCAGTGGTAATTTTCAAGCCAGCTCATTCACCGGTTTTATAGATCTGAAACAGGTGCGTTCTGTTAAACCCATTCTCATCAATCAACAACCTGCATTCATTCTGGCAAGAAACAATGCTGCAGCAGTTGTTATGAAGCTAAGCAGCCGCTAATACATAACAGGATAATATAATCTTGTTTTCCATTTTGCACTATCCGGTTCCGCTCTTCTGTCAGTTAACAACATTTGAAACGGAATAGCAGGTGATGATTTCTGATGATCAGCTACATATTGTTTCATCGCTGCTTCAGCATTTTGTATAGTAGTAGTTCCACCCTGTACCTCACTCACCAGTATAAAGCCGTTGGCAAGCATACGTTTCTGTAAAAATGTTTCATTACCGGTTACTAAAGTTTTGGTTGGAATGGCAACCATTACCAGGAATTGGTTGGGCCCTTCATCAAAAACGTTGAGCATCGGAGCGCTCGTTTCTTCACCGCCATTTGCTTGAATATATTTCCGGATGGCATCAATCTGTTGATAAACTTCTGTAATATTGGGATAATGGTCCAGGAGTGTACGGGTGGAGATCATAGCACTGTCCTTTACCCGGCTCATTTCAATCTTGATTCCATACACTAACTCTTCGCCATCAAAGTTGCTCTTTAAAGCGTTGAGCAGTTTTTCAATACCTGATTTTGTTTTTTGAATACTTGTATAAGCACTTATGCGTTGGAAGGGTTGCAGCGGGAGTGTTTCTGAGTAAGTAAAAGTAAAACTGCTTGAATCAGGCATTGTTTTTTCGATAATTAATTCTCCCCTGGCTTTGTCTTCCAGCCGGAGCGAAATGATGTTCAGTAGTGATGCGCCTACAGTGTATTTTATCTGCTCAAATTGGTAAGTACTATCGTTAAGTTTGGTACCCGGCCATCCTTTTTTATTTCCAGCTTCATTCGTAAGCGTTCGCAAAGCACCTTCATTGGTACAAGCTACTGCTACTGATTTCGAAAACGATTGTTGTGAGGAAATCCCAACATAAAGTATTCCCGTGAGCGATAGAAGCACAACCACTAAAATAACAGTCCATCTTTTCATACCCAATCAGCTATTTTTCTTTTAAATTCACTTTCTAAAATACATGCAAATATGCGTCGTCTGTTGTTAATTCTAAGCATAACAGTTTCCACAACTTTTCTGTTCGGTCAAACCATCAATCAATGGAAAATTACAGCTTTCGGGTTTGATCCTACCAACTACTACGGTATTACTGTAGCTAACGGAATGATTGGTGTGGTAAGCAGTCCTGAGCCGTTTAAAGTAAAAGATGTAGTGCTGGCTGGTGCTTATGATTTATACGGTCGTGGGCGGGTGAGTAATTTCCTGCGTAGTTTTAATTTACTTAATGCTTATCTCGAAATTGATGGCCGTCGCATGGATGCTAAAAATGTAACCAATATGAAGCAGGAACTGGATATGCAGAACGCCAGCTTCACCACCACTTTTGATTATAGCGACAAAGCAACAGTTACTTATACGTATTATTCCCTCCGTCAGCTCCCGTTCACCCTGTTGATGGATGTAAGCGTTATGGCAAAGAAAGATATCAGCATCAGCGGTGCCAGTGTAATGGAAGCACCGGATGCATTGCGTGATGTACAGAATTATTACAATGAAATTGATCGTCCGCATGTAACCATCAGCCTGCTTACTTCTTCTGCGAAAAGCCCAACCGGCAAATTATTAATGTGCGCCAGCAATACTTTTTTGTTTAGTGAACATCACGGCAGCGAACCAAGAGTGATTCATGAAATGTGGGATAACAATATGCACCTGCTCAAATTCAGCAAACAATTGAAAGCAGGAGAAACCTATCGTTATTCTATTGCAGGTTCTTCCATTACATCAGCACATCATGATGATCCGTTGAACGAAGCAGAACGTTTAACCATTTATGCCAAGCTGGAAGGAAGAGATCGTTTATTGAAATTTCATACACAGGCATGGGAAGAATTGTGGAAGAGCAGAATCATCATTGAAGGAGACGAACAATCACAACAGGACGTCAACAGCATGTTGTATCATTTGTATTCATTCACAAGGGAAGGCACAGCCTTATCTCCTTCACCTATGGGTTTGAGTGGATTGGGTTACAACGGACATGTGTTTTGGGATACAGAGTTGTGGATGTATCCTGCATTGCTCGTGCTCAAACCGGAACTGGCAAAGAGCATGATGGAGTATCGTTATCAACGTTTGGAAGCAGCCAAGCGAAATGCATTTGGCAAAGGGTATAAAGGTGCTATGTATCCATGGGAAAGTGCAGAAACAGGAGTGGAAGAAACACCCGTGTGGGCATTAAGCGGACCGTTTGAACATCACATCACCGCCTGTGTGGCCATTGCCGCCTGGAATTATTATTGTGTAACGCAGGATAAAACGTGGTTGCGTGAAAAAGGATATCCCATCCTTAGTGCAACCGCTGATTTCTGGGCCAGCCGTGTAGAACGCAATGGTCCGGGTAAGTATGATATTAAAAATGTAGTTGCGGCCGATGAGTGGGCTGAGAATGTAGATAACAATGCGTTTACTAACGCAGCCGCTAAGGCGAACCTGAGCTTTGCAATGGAAGCGGCAAAAATCCTGGGTATTGTTCCGGATGCAGACTGGATGAATGTGGCCAATAATATTCCCATCTTAAAATTTCCGGATGGTGTTACTAAAGAACATGCAACGTATAATGGTGAAGGCATCAAGCAGGCCGATGTAAACCTGCTTTCTTATCCATTGAAGGAAGTGAAAGATCCCGCAGCCATCCGTAAAGACCTGGAGTATTATGAAAAGCGTGTTCCCAATGAAGGCACACCGGCCATGACGCAGGGTGTGTTTGCATTACTCTATGCCCGTATTGGTGATGCTGATAAAGCCTACTATTGGTTTAAAGATGCATACGTGCCCAATCTCAATCCGCCGTTTCGTGTGATTGCAGAAACCAAGGGCGGCACCAATCCTTATTTTGCAACAGGAGCGGGTGGTATTTTACAGGCCATGCTGATGGGTTTTGGCGGTTTGGAAATTACCCCGCAAGGTATTACTCAAATTAAAACCGTATTGCCTAAGAACTGGAAGAGTGTTACCATTACAGGAGTTGGTAAAGAAAAGAAGACGTTTGTGAACAAACGGTAGAAGAAGACTTGTCCTGAGCGTAGTCGAAGGATGTAGCAGGGTGATGAATATCTATTGAGCTGCGGTGGCGTCGCACTCTTGTATAAATTTAATTCTATTAAGCATGACAATACTCACGAATGACAGAACAAGAAAAATTTGAGAAATTATTTTTTGAGTATCAAAAGGCTGCAATGGCGTTTATGGATGCTAACGATAAAATGGAGTCTGAAAGTAGCAAATCTGAAAAATCAATTTCGGATGCAGAATATGATATTATTAAGAAAGAATTTGAAACGGCAAGTAGAGAGTATCATAAATTCTTAGGCTATAATTAGGGATCAACTTTTCCGATATTTAGTTTTTATAAACTGCATTAAATACGTAACGCTCTTGTTGTGTGTTTTCACCAACAAGGGATTTTCATATAAAAGTATTCCCAACAGATTCTTCGTTCCTCAGAATGACAGCAATGTTCATCTTTTTGCTACACATGCGCCTTAGTTAAAGCTACGGCGCACAAGCAGGATGTACAATAAAGTTCAATTGTAATTCACCACAGTAGCACAATGCTTCATCAGGGTATCCTCCGATTTCGGGCCGTCATTCGAAATCGGGCTCCTTTTTGTTTCTTTTTGGAGAAGCAAAAAGAAAAGAAAGAAAATATATTTGCTCATGAACAAAGCCTTCCTCTTCGATCTCGACGGCACCCTCATTGATACCATGCACTGGCATTTCATTACATGGCAGGTAGTGGTGGAAGAATTGGGCAGCCCGCTCAAAGGGGATGCCCTCATGAAAGAACTCTATGGCAATGGTGCTGAACTCATGCATCGCTTAGTGCCGAACAAAACATTTACAGAAGAAGAGGCAAGGAAAATTGTGGATGATAAAGAAGCACGCTATCGCAACCTCTACGGTCATAACATTACCGTGCTGGAAGGAGCAAGGGAATTTTTAGAAGAAGCTTTGCAAAAACAAATTCCCATGGGCATTGGTACCGCCAGCAACCAGGCCAATATTGATTTTGCGTTAGACTTTTTGGATTTACGGAAATACCTCAACGCCATAGTGGGGGCAGATGATGTGCAGTTCAGCAAACCACACCCTGAAACATGGCTCAAACTCGCCGAAGCATTGAATACAGACCCGGCCCATTGCATTGTATTTGAAGACGCTCCCAAAGGCGTGGAAGCCGCCCAAAAAGCGGGTATGAAGGCGGTGGCCATAACCGGTCACTATTCCGCAAACGATTTCAAGGAGTATGAAAATATCCTGCAAATTGTTCCTTCTTTAAGTGCTTTAAAAATGAGCGAATTACTTTATCTTTAAAGCTGCAACAAACCTGACAGGTTCGTTCAAAACCCTTTCAGGTTAAAACAACCGCTGAATGAGAATTCTTGCTTCCATATTCTTCCTCTTCATTTTACTGTTCAACAGTGGCGGTTACCGTTTGGTTATGCATTCGATTGAAGCACATCAAAACCATCTCATTGAAACGCAACTCGACGAAAAGCAATACGATGCAACAGTATTAATTGAAATACGTGTGCCCGTATCACTTCCCTACCAAACAGACTGGAAAGAATTTGAACGGGTAAATGGTGAAATAGAATACCAGGGCACGCACTACAAATTTGTAGAGCGAAAATTAAAGGGCGGTGAAATGATTTACAAATGTATTCCCAATGAAGGCAAAGCTCAATTGGTAAATGCCCGTGAAAACTTTTTCAAGCTGGTGAACGATTTGCAAACACAGGAATCTTCTTCTAAAAAATCGGCAACCAATCATTCTGTAAAAACATTCAGCTTTGATTACTTTGATGAACTGAAGAGCTGGAGTTTAATTTCATTACAACAAGAAGTATCTTCTTACAATACATACACTGCAGCATTTCTCTCTGCTGCTCACATCCTTACACCGGAGCAACCCCCCGAAGCATAATTGCTGAACAATCAGCATGCTTATCCCCTCCCTGGAGGGGGTGTAGTGGTTTAGACATTTATGATGATGAAAGGGGTGGGTTTTCAATAGAATTACTTGACCCTGAACTGTGCGACGCAAGGGACGATGCTACAAGCAAATCAGCCCGTTACCAAAAAATAACAGATTAAAAAATGAAACAGATTGTATGGATAGCAGTGATGACATCATTCATCATTGCCTGCAAAGAAAAAGGTGATTACAGAACATACACCAACGACCCGATTCTTTTCAGCAAAACAGTAAAGAAATACAGCTATGTTGTATTAGGCGATAATTTTCCGCCAATGATTGTAACACGGAATTATGTGTATCCTGCTATTGCAGCGTATGAATGTATTGCAGCAGGCGACAATAATTATCAAAGCCTGAGCGGACAAATCAAGCACATGCCTGCGATGCCAAAGCCGGATACATCATCTGCAGCTATCGATTTTCAATTGGCTGCTTTACTGGCATTCACAAAAACAGGCAATGCATTTACATTTCCGCAGGATGCTATGATGGATTATTACACAATGCTTAAAGAAGAAGCAGATTCTTCCGGTATTCCTTCAGCTGTTTTAAAAAATACCATTGCATTTTCTGATACGATTGTAGCAGCCATTCTTAAATGGAGTAAAGGTGATAATTACGCACAAACACGTGGTGCTGAAAAATTTAATGTAACAGAAGAAGAAGGAAGATGGGTACCCACACCACCAATGTATGCAACTGCTATTGAACCGCATTGGGGCGAAATCAGACCCATGGTATTAGACAGTTCTTCACAGTTTGAAATTCCACGTCCGCCAAAGTTTGATGTAAAAAATAAAAACAGCGAATATTATAAGCGATTAATGGAAGTGAAACAGGTAGGAGATAGTCTTACAGAAGAACAGAAACATATTGCCGATTTCTGGGATGACAATCCGTTTAAGATGAATGTGAGCGGGCATGTGATGTTTGCAACTAAAAAGTTTTCACCTCCGGGTCATTGGTTAAATATTGTGGGTATTGCGGCCAAAGAAGCAAAGGCAGATTTCAATTCAACCGTTGCCGCCTATGCTTTAACATCTATTGCTTTCTTTGACGCATTCATCCGTGGTTGGGAAGAAAAGTATAAGAGCAATTATATTCGCCCCGAAACAGCGATTAATAAATATGTAAGCCAGGATTGGCGTCCTCATATTCAAACTCCACCTTTTCCTTCTTACGTAAGCGGGCATGCTACCAACTCTGCAGCCGCTGCTGAAGCGATGACTGCTATGTTTGGCGATAAGCTTTCATTTACTGATACTTCTCTTTTAGAATTTGGAATTGACAACCGTGTCATCAAATCATTTCGTGATGCAGCGGCGGAAGCGGCTATGAGCCGTTTGTACGGTGGTATTCATTATCGTTTTGATAATGACGAAGGACTGGTTGTTGGGAAAAAAGTAGGTGAATTGATTGTGCAACGTTTAAAACTCAGGAAAAATTAAATTCTTTCAGTACTCAAATTCAGTTTGAGTTCTGATTCATCAACCAAATCAAAGCAATGAAACAAATTATTATAATGTGTGCTCTTTTAATGAGCATCTGTAAAGTGCAGTCGCAAGGCTGTGTAGCTGTACGCAGTGGTGGTGCTATGTGTACCATGGATCATGCTGATACGGCCAACCAATCCGGCTGGCAGTTGAATACCGGCTATCGTTATTTTCATTCGTTCAGGCATTTTGTTGGAAAAGAAGAACAGAAAGAACGGGTGGAAAGAGGAACAGACGTTCGCAACTGGCAGCATGCAGTGGATGTAACACTCATCCGCCATTTCAACAATCGCTGGTCGCTTTATGCCAATCTTCCTGTTATTTCCAACCGTCGCTCTTCCATGTATGAACACTACGGTAATAACAGCACCAGCACCAATGCCAGGAATGAAACCCATTCATTTGGTATAGGTGATTTGCGTATTGCCGTACAGCATTGGATACTCAATCCTGAAACCTCCAAAAAAGGTAATGTGCAGATAGGCGTAGGATTGAAACTGCCCACCGGTGATTATCGGTATACAGATTTTTTTCATAAACCCGGAGCAGCCGGTAAAGACAGCGTGGTACTAGGTCCTGTTGATCAATCCATTCAATTGGGTGATGGTGGAACAGGGTTTACTGTTGAAGCGAACGGTTATTACAACTTTTCAAAAACCATCGGTGTGTACGGTAACTTTTTCTATTTGCTCAATCCAAGAGAGCATAATGGCGTATCTACTGCACGTGGTGGTGCTACTGCTGCAACAGCATTGGCTTATGGAAGCAGCGTAATGAGTGTACCTGATCAATACATGCTGCGTGGTGGTGTTAATGCAAGTTTTGGCCGTTTAACCGTTTCTGCAGGCGCAAGAATGGAATGTGTTCCGGCAAAAGATTTGATTGGCGGCAGCAGTGGTTTCAGAAGACCCGGTTATATCATAGGTGTGGAGCCGGGAATTAACTATCAACTCCGCAGGATGAATCTTTTTGCTACAGTTCCGGTGTGGACGGTTCGCAACAGAACACAAAGCGTTCCGGATAAAGTACGTACGCAATTAACGGGCGTGTATGCTCATGGAGATGCTGCTTTTTCTGATTATACAATTAATATCGGTTGGAGTGTGCGGTTTTGATAACAGGAGCTATGTATCAATACTAAACTGTTGAAGCTTACTGCTCTTTCTGTTCTATAAAACATCTTCAAATGAAACTACTAAAAATTACAACAATAGTTTTCATCATCGCATTGGCATCTGCTCAGCATTTGTTTGCACAAACAGATATAGATGCCATCATGATGGAGAAAAATGCACTCTGTATTGGTCCCATGTACAACTACGGTAGCTGGAAAAATTATTGGGAAGGAACCAGAAAACGTGATAATGAAAACCTCGGTACTGTAAGTACACAAATGTTCAGCGTAATGGGCAATTATGGCATATCACAAAAACTCAATGTTTTATTTAATGTGCCTTATGTGAAAACAAAAGCAAGTGCCGGACAATTGCGTGGGCAAAATGGCTTTCAGGATGCAAGCCTCATGGTGAAGTACAGACCCATCAATCAAAAAATGGGTTACGGAAGATTAGCGGTGATGGGTATCGGCGGCGTGTCAGCTCCAATAAGTAATTACAATGCAGATATGTTGCCGTTATCAATTGGCGTGAGAAGCAGAATAGCTATGGCAAGAGTGATGGTGGATTATTATTACAACAATAAATGGTTTGTAACTGCTTCAGGAACCTATGCGTATCGTGGTAACATAAAGATTGACAGAAATTCTTATTACACAGATGAATTGATTTTAAGTAATGAAGTGTTTATGCCCAATGTAACTATGTTCAACATTCGTGCAGGATGGCGCACCAGATTATTGATTGCAGAAGCAGTATTCAATAATATGAATACTCAGGGTGGTTTTGATATTACCAGAAACAATATGCCCTTCCCCAGTAACCGAATGAATGCCACCAGCATTGGTGCCAATTTTAAATACGTGTTTAAGAAGATGGACCATCTTTCACTTACAGGTGGTGCACATCAAGTGATTGCAGGAAGAAACATGGGACAAAGTTTGAATATGAACTTTGGTGTGTTTTATGTGATTGATACGGGAAAGAAGGAGAAGAAAGAAACAAAAGCACAACAATAATTCAAAAGCTTGTTGCACAATAATGCTTCGGTAGTACAAGAGTGCGACGCAACAACAGTTTAATAGTAGTACTTAACCCTGTTACAAAAAAATTATTACAAATGAAACTTCAATCAATCATATTATCTGCAATTACCGCAGCTGCTTTATTCACTTCGTGTAAAAAAGAAGTGGTGAGCCGCACGGAAGAGATTGCAGCGTTGAATCCTGCAAACATTGACATAAACGCAGGTACATGGAAACCTATTTTATTAACGGGTCCCACAGAGTTTGCAGTGGCTGCACCCGGCGCCACCAACACGCCCGGCTACACTGCAGAAATCAATGAAATAAAAAGCTGGCAGCAAAACATGAGTGGTTCGCAAAAAAATCAAATCAAGTATTGGGGCGGCGGTGCTGTACTTCGATGGAATGAAATTTTAAGAGAGCTGGTGGCGAAATATAATTTACCACCGTATCAAAATGCGGATGGTTCCTATCCCATACCTGATGCGAATAATCCATTAGCGGTAACTAAATTTCCATTTGCCAATCCGCCGTATGCGGCACGTGCGTATGCGTATGTAAGTGCGGCGCAATATGATGCACTCGTAGCAGCATGGCATTATAAAAAATTATATAACCGTTTAGCGCCATATAAAATTAATGCAACGGTGAACACCCTATTGCCGCAAAGTGATTTACCATCTTATCCAAGTGAAGATGCTGTGGTAATTGGTGTAATGACGGAGATGATGAAATTATTATTTCCCGGTGAGCAGGCATACATTCAAACACTTGCTGCTGAACATCGTAATGCACGCATTGCTGCAGGTATGAATGTGCGTAGTGATATGGAAGCGGGCGAAGCACTCGGAAGAGCAGTAGCACAAAAATTTGTAACACGTGCCCGTGGTGACCGTGCAGGTGCATCTGTTGCAATTGTAAACGGTGTTGATTTATGGAAAGAATATGAAACAAGCGCTATCAATCGTGGTGAAGTGCCGTGGATAAGTCAGGAAACGCCCAAGCGTCCGCCTATGCTTCCTTATTTTGGAAAAGTGCGTACATGGTTGTTTGACTCATTAACTTTGGTAACTCAAATTCGTGCGGTGCCGCCGCCATCAACTTCATCAGAACAATTCAGAAAAGAAACAGAAGAAGTACTGCATTACAGTAAGAACGCTTCAAGAGATGAAGTGGCCATTGCACATTTTTGGGCTGATGGTGTGAGCACCTATACACCTCCCGGCCATTGGAATGCCATTGCTGCTGATGATTTTATTCCGCTTCGTTTTAGTGAAGTGCGCTGGGCACGCAATCTTGCATTGCTCAATATGAGTTTGATGGATGCGGTCATTGCCTGCTGGGATACAAAGTTTTTTTATTACAACCCACGCCCATCACAGGTAAATCCTGCTATTAAAACATGGACAGGTCTGCCCAACTTTCCGTCTTATACGAGTGGTCACTCTACCTTTAGCGGTGCTGCTGCAACCATTCTTGGTCATATTGTTCCTGCTCGTAAACAGGCGTATGATGCTATGGCATTAGAAGCTTCGCTTTCACGTTTGTACGGAGCAATACATTACAGAAGTGATTGTGAAAAAGGATTGGAAGCCGGAAATAAAGTGGGAGCTTTTGCTATTGCCAGAGCGCAAACAGATGGTGCCGATTAATAAAAAAGGGTTTTTATAAGTTTTCAATATAATCAGTAGAATCCCTCCCTTGTTTTTACTTGGGAGGCTTTTTTTAAAATTTACATATGAAAAAAATATTTTGGCTTGGTATTATTGGTTTGATATTGTTTGAAGCGGCGAATGTGTACTTCATTATGCCTATGCCCGGCAGCCAGCAGATGAATAGTATTGACCTTGCTTATTTTTTGTATCAATGGCGATTTGTGTTTCGTTCTTTGTTTGCGTTGCTCATCATCATTGGCTTGTTTAAATCATCATGGAAACGGAAATGGGTGCCTGTTGTTTCGTTAGTATTACTTGCAGCAGTTATTTACATGACTAATTTTAAAATGGCTGCCGATGCTTTGTTTCGTCAACCTAAACAATTGATACTTGCAAATGCAACCGATAATAAAATAGACAGCAACCGCCTTGTGATTGGAGTTGAAATCAATGGTGAAGCCAAAGCTTACCCCATTCAGTTGATTGGCTATCATCATCACCTGCAGGATTCTGTTGGTGGTAAAGCCATCTTAGTTACCTATTGCACCGTATGCCGAACAGGGAGAGTGTTTGAACCGTTGGTGGATGGAAAGAAAGAAACATTTCGATTAGTGGGCATGGATCATTTCAATGCGATGATTGAAGATGTTACTACCAAAAGCTGGTGGCGGCAATCAACCGGTGAAGCAATTGCCGGCAAACGAAAAGGAATGAAATTACATGAAGTGCTGAGTCATCAAACTTCACTTGCAAACTGGTTGCGGTTATATCCACAGTCGGGAATTATGCAACCTGACCCGGAATATATCACTAAGTATGATACTACCTTCAAATATGAATCAGGAAGCAGCAACAGTAAATTAACAGGTACAGACAGCACATCATGGAACAATAAATCATGGGTGGTGGGTGTAAAAGCAGGTAAAGAAACAAAAGCGTATGACTGGAATGAGTTAAAAAGTAAAAGGCTCATTGCTGATTATATTGGTGATATACCAATTGTACTTGTATTAGCTAAGGATGATAAAAGTTTTTTTGCTTTTGAACGGCCTGATTATACGAACGCTTTCTTTTTGCATAATGATACCCTGCTCTACAAAACAAAATCTTTCAGCATCAACGGTAAAGGCATTGATACATCCTTTTCCTTAAAACCATTACCTGCTTATCAGGAGTTTTGGCATAGCTGGCAAACCTTTCAGCCGCAAACACAAAGGTTTGGAAAAAGAAGCAAATAGTTATCTTTGGCCACCCTTAAGTGATTATGCAACAAAGTACACTCAAAAAGCTTTCTGAAGTTTTAGGCATCAGTATTTCAACCGTTTCACGTGCATTGAAAGATCATCCTGACATTTCCGCTGCCACCAAATCAAAAGTAAAGGAACTGGCTAAGGCCATGGAGTATGAGCCTAATGCCTATGCAGTGCAGCTTCGTACAAGACAGAGTAATGTGCTGGGTGTGCTGGTGCCGAGTATTACCAATATGTTTTATGATTCGTTTATTGCAGCGGTAGAAGAAGATGCCAGGGCAAACGGTTATTCTGTACTCATTATGCAAAGCGGCGACAGTGCTGTAACAGAAGCGGAGTGTTTACAAATTTTTCGCAAGCACATGGTAATGGGTGTATTTGCTGCCGTTACTGTTGAAACAGATGATGTGAGTCTGTTTCAACGTATGGAAGATATTGATGTGCCCGTGGTATTTATTGACCGTGTACCTCAGGGAAGCACCTTTACCAAAGTTTCCTTAGCTGATGCTGATGCGGCAAGCATGGCGGCTGATGCCATTATTGCTGCCGGAAAAAACAAAGTGCTGGCTTTGTTTGGCCATCCACATTTGAGTTTAACAAAACTGCGTGAAGCAGCATTTGTAAATACATTCAAAACAAAAGCACCATCAACTGAACTTTTCATTCATCATCCTGATACCATTCAGCCCGCTTATGAAATTACCTTGAAAGAAATTAAAGCCAAAAAGCCATCTGTTGTTTTTTGTATGGGCGATTTAATTCTGATGGGCACCATGAAAGCCATTCAGGAACTAAATCTAAAAGTGTCTGCTGATATTGCTGTTATCAGCATCAGTAATGGATTTATTCCCTCACTGTACAGCCCTAACATTACTTACATTGAAACAAGTGGGTACAAGCTAGGCAAACTTGCATTTGAACAAATGACAAGGCGTTTAAAGCGTGAACCGGCAGGCGAAAACGTTTGCGTTCCCTCTTTATTGGTACAAGGAGGTTCTTTATAGTGTTTTACTTTGGCAGGTTGTATTGTAAAAAGTATATTTAGAAAAGATTACAAACAAACTGTTTTCTTCAAGGTACATGCCGTTGTGTTCTTTGTGCCTTTGCGGAAAATGATTTTAACAACCAAATTGCCATGAATACGTTCAGAGTAAAGCTGTCACTCTTCCTTAATTATTTTGTTTTTGCCATTTTGTTGAATAGTGTGGGTACAGTAATATTATTGGTACAAACTTATTTTTCCGTAAATAAACAGGAGGCTTCTTACCTGGACCCCTATAAAGATATCAGTATAGCAGTTGCTTCTTTCATTGTGGGTGCATTCATTTCAAGAATCGGTTATAAGAAATCTTTGCTTATTGCATTAATAGCCGTTGCTGTTTCATGTTTTATTATACCATCAGTTAAGTTTTTTATGGCCATTAAGATACTTGCAGCTGTCTCAGGTTTTTCATTTGGCTTAGTGAAGGTTTCCGTATTCGGTACAATTGGCCTGGTTACCAATTCTGAAAAAGAACATCTGAGCCTGATGAATTTTATTGAAAGTTTTTTTATGGTTGGTGTATTATGTGGTTACTATTTATTTGCTGCTTTTTCCCAACAGCCAGAAACAGGCAACTGGTTTCATACCTACTACATTGTAGGTGGACTTGCAGTGTTGGCATTTCTGATTTTATTTTCAGCCAAACTTGATGAATCTATTATCAAAAACAAACAGCCAGTTTCTGCTGGAAGTGAACTTACAGCGATGCTCAGGCTTGCGGTTTTACCATTAGTGATTTCATTTGTTGGTTGTGCTTTCTTTTATGTACTCATTGAGCAAAGTACCATGAACTGGATTCCTACATTTAACAAAGATGTTTTAAAATTAACCGAACAGCTAGCGATTATTATGGGTAGTATTCTTTCAGCTTCCATTGCACTGGGACGTTTTTTAGCAGGTATTGTTTTACGCAGATTAAGCTGGTTTGTTGTCTTAATCGGATGTCTTGCAGGTGCCAGTATCGTTTTGTTTATATCGCTTCAACTCGCACAAAATGCGGCAAATGGATTACCTGTAACTGGTTTTTCAGAAATGCCGATGGTGGCTTTTGTTTTTCCGTTAATCGGAATTTTCCTGGCACCTATTTATCCTGCTATTAATTCTGTTATTCTGGCTTCACTTCCAAAAGTAAAACACGGAGCAATGAGTGGATTGATTGTTGTTTTTTCAGCCATTGGCGGAACACTTGGTTCTGTTATTACAGGTTTTTTATTTGATAAAGTGGGAGGTTTAAATGCGTTTTATTTCTCCTTTATTCCGATTATACTCTTATGTGTTTTTATTTACTTTTTCTATAAACAACAGAAAAAATTTACTTCCGGTATTATTGAAATCAACACTTCTGCTGCTCATTAATGAATACTGCAACACAAATATTTGATTTGCATCCGCTTTTTCATGATGTGCAACTGCAAAAAGTATTTGCAGATGGCAAAACCTTTGTGGATTGTTCACCAAAAATAAATCCGGAAGAAATTCTGCAGCTCTACCTGCAACAGAAAGATAAAGCCGGTTTTGATTTAAAAGCATTTGTGCTGGAGCATTTTCATTTGCCCAAAGCATTTGCAGCAGATGCAATTTTAAAAACCTCATCTGTTGAAGAGCACATTCATCAGTTGTGGGATGTATTAACACGAAAACCAGATGAAGCAGACGGCTCATTGATACCATTGCCCAACGCTTATGTGGTTCCGGGTGGACGTTTTGGTGAAGTATATTACTGGGACAGTTATTTTACCATGCTTGGTTTGCAGGCAAGCGGCCGCCATGCGATGATTGAAAATATGGTCAAGAATTTTGCACATCTTATTGATGAAGTTGGGTTTATTCCCAATGGCAACAGAACGTATTATCTCGGACGCTCACAACCACCTTTTTTTTCAATGATGGTGCAATTACTGGCTGCTATAAATGGTGAGCAGGAGTTAATTACGTTTTTACCACAACTGGAAAACGAATATTCTTTTTGGATGAATGGAAACGAACAGTTGAATAAACGAAACATTGCAGTGAAACATGTAGTGCTGATGAGTAATGGTGCTGTATTGAATCGTTACTGGGATGCGTTTGATACACCCAGACCAGAATCCTATAGAGAAGATGTGGAGCTGGCGCATGCACATACTGAACCGCAGCAAATGTATCGTCACCTGCGTGCAGGCGCTGAAAGCGGATGGGATTATAGTTGCAGATGGTTTGCTGATGTAAACAAGTTTGATACGATTCATACAACTGAGATTGTTCCAGTTGATTTAAATTGTTTGATGTATCATTTGGAGGTAACAATTGCAACAGCGTATCTGTTGCTGGGAAATGAGTTGAATGAAAAGAAATATACCAGTACAGCACAAAAAAGAAAAGAGGCCATTCAACTTTATTGCTGGAATAAAACCTTACAATTTTATACCGATTATGATTTCATTAACGCAGAACCAACAACTGTACAATCATTAGCAGCTTCATTTCCATTATACTTTGGGATTGCAACGGAACAGCAGGCAAATGCTATTGCTGCTGTTTATCAAAAAGACTTTTTAAAAAACGGTGGATTGGTTACCACACTTTATACAACAGGTCAGCAATGGGATGCACCCAATGGCTGGGCACCGTTGCAATGGATGAGTTATATTGGACTAATTAAGTATAATTATAACGCACTTGCTGATGAAATCGCAAAGCGTTGGGTAAAACTGAATATTGATGTTTTTACAAGAACGGGAAAGCTCATGGAAAAATACAATGTAGTAGATACACATCTCGAAGCAGGCGGAGGAGAGTATGAAGGCCAGGATGGTTTTGGGTGGACGAATGGTGTGTTACTGGCATTGATGAAAAAATATCACTAGCTCCAGGCAGCTTTAAAAAATGCATCCAGTTTAACTGCATCTAATTTTTTATCTGTCCGCACACTGCTGCACAAATCCAAACCAAAAGGTTGCACTTCTTCAATCGCCTGTTGAACATTCTCTGCTTTTAATCCACCTGCTAAAAACACCGGTACTTTTGATTGCTCCACAATCTTTCTGCTTAATTTCCAGTTATGGGTGTTGCCAGTACCACCTAATACTTTTACCGTAAGATTGGGATTGCCACTATCTAACAACAAAGCATCCACTTTTTCGCTGATGCGTACTGCTTCATCCACACTGCTTTCATCAATCACGTGAATCACCTGTACCAATTTTACAGAAGGTAATGCATTTTTAATATGCTGATAGCTTCCTTCACTCAATGCATCTACAATTTGAATGGTATTGGTTAAGACTTTTTGATGATGAGCAATGATAGCATCTGCTTTTGTTTCACTCGTTAACAAAAAAGTTCCAATGGGTGGCGGAACTGTTTTTGCAATATCAAAAATCAATTCATCTTTTATCACACCCGGACCACTGGGCATCGGACCTACCAATCCCAATGCAGATGCGCCATGTGCAACAGCCATCCTTGCTTCGTCAACAGAAGATATACAACAGATTTTGATGCGGGGTTTCATAACAGCAAGTTATGAATTTGTAAGCAATGGGTTATGCCTCGAGAAGTCGGAATTCAAACGGCTTTAACACTAAAAACTCATGGTCGCTTCCCACCGTTACTGTTTCTCCCGTCCAATGGTCATACAAAGTTGCTGGTGCATTCCCCTTTTCTTTAAAAGCATACCAGGTAAGAAAAGACGCTTCGTTTTTAAAATTAAAAACACCCCAGAATCGGGAACCGTTTTGCTCACGCAGATACGTGGCCACATGAATATTGTGCGGCGTAACCCAACTGATGTTGCTTTTATCTGCAATCACTGAAAGTTGTTTGCGTATCGCAATTAATTTTTGTGTACCGGCGAAGATGCGATGTTCTGCCGTTCCTTCTTTATCAATATTTTTATTCTTCTTCCAGTCAATGAGCGGACGGTGCATCCACCGGTTGTCATAACTCTTTCCCTCATCTTGCAGATAACTATAATCATTCGTATAGCCGCACTCATCACCATAAAACAACATCGGTACACCGCCAAGGAAAAAACTATGTGCCTGCATCAGCAAAATTTTCTGAATGCTTTGCTCAATTGCTTTTTCATCCTTTTCGTTCAATGCTTTTTCCAATCCGCACAAAGACGCCAGCGAACCGCTGATGCGTGCATCCCCTGTTTTATCATTCACACTAAACAAAGCGCCAGTGGCAGGCGAGCCGCTATAAGCACCACTGTAATAATCTTTAATAAACTTTCTGTGTTCATACGGATTGTATCCTGCTGCTGCAATCATGTCGTCATCATAACCCAGGCCAATATCATCATGACAACGTGTATAAGTAATCCACGTAGTGCCATAAGGTTTTTTCAAAATCTCCTGTTGTGCAGCCAGCATTACTTTGGTATCACCTGTTGCCAGCATATCCCACTGCAACGCCATTTGTGTAGCGTTATAGGCAAAATCACATTCACGACCCGTATAGTTATCTGTACCAAAGTATTTCATGATTTCTTTGGGAGCTACTATCGCTTCGCCCAACAATGCCATACCGGGAGTTGCAATCTGCACACACTGTTTGATTAACCGAAGAATGGTATGTGCCTGCGGCAGGTTTTGACTGGTGGTGCCCAGTTGTTTCCAGATGAAGGCAGGTGCATCAATCCGTAGAATATCAACGCCGAGATTCGCATAAAAGAAAATGGTATCCAGCATTTCAATGAATACCTGCGGGTTGGTATAATTCAAATCCCATTGATAGTTATGAAAAACAGTCATCACCCATTTATTTACTTCAGGTATGAACGTAAAACTGCCGGGAGAACTTTCAGGAAATACTTCAGGCATCGTTTTATCATATTCATCGGGCAGACTTCTGTCGTTATAGAAATAGAAATAATCCTGGTATTGTTTTTCACCCTGCTTTGCCTTGAGCGCCCACTCATGTTTGTGTGAAGTATGATTCAAAACAATATCCAGCATCAGGTACATATTTCGTTCCTGCATGTTGGATTGTAATGCCTTTAAATCTTCCAATGTACCAAAACGCTCATCTACTTTTCTGAAATCGCTTACGGCATAACCGCCATCACTTTCATTAGCCGGACTTTCAAACAAAGGCATCAGGTGTAAAAAATTTACACCGAGTTGTTCAAAGTAATCGAGTTTGTTTTGCATGGTTTTTATATCGCCGCAAAAACGGTCAACATACAAACTCATGCCGGTTATTTCATTGCTGATAAACCAATGCTCTTTCTGTAATTTTTCTGTATCACGTTGTTTTAATGCGGCACTTCTTTTTTCATACGCATTTATTACTGTATGAATTAACCGGTCAAACAACTGCTCTGTATCAGACCTGTGCTGATAGAGTTCCAGGTACAATTCAAAAACAGCTCCTGCATTGGCCAGCATGCGTGTGTAAAACGAGTTGTCTTTATCTGCCACATCCATCTTTTTTTCTTTGAGGATGGCATTAATCCGTTCGTGCAAACCAAAATTGTACATATCAGTTAAATATATCGCTGCTTAAATGTTTAAATGCTTCCATAGCACCTAAGTATTCACAAGTGCGTGCACCTGCTTTGTTGCCATTGGTAATAATTGTTTTCCAATCATCTACACTTAATGATGCTTTTGTTTTATCCCGTAACTGGTACAACACAGCACCTGTAAATGCATCACCTGCTCCTGTAGTATCAACAGGTGTAATGGCTATACTTGGCACAATATGCGTTTCATTGTTGATGCCAAGCATGGTTCCCTCTTTACCAATCGTAATAGCAAAGACTGCCTTTGTTTTTAGGTGAAATACTGCTGCTGCTTCCTGCACAGTCAATGTATCAGTAAGCATCATTGCTTCTTCATCACTCACTTTAAAGAAATCACATTGCTCCAAAAAATTCCAGGATTGAGTGATAAAAGAGGCTTTATCATTTTGAAATAGCAGGTGCCGGTAGTTGGGATCAAAACTGATGAAACAATTTTCGGCAATTGCTTTTTGAAGCAAATGAACATATGCCTGTTGCAATGGGCCTGGTAAAAAGCCGGTGGCGGAACCAAAGTGCACAATGGAAACATCTGCCAGGTCAATAGCATCTACTTCTTCTTTTGTGAGTTGACCATCTGCACCACGATTGAAATAAAAATCTCGCTCACCATTTTCCATTAATGACACAAATGCAAAAGTGGTAAAATGATGTGCATCCTGCAGCATGTGTTTGGTACGTACACCAAAATCCTGCATCACATCAATCAAATGTTTTCCAAACGGGTCAATGCCCACTTTCGCACTCAACTCCACTTCACCCCCGAGTGCTGCAATAGCTGCTGCTACATTGGTGGGAGCGCCACCCGGTTTCTTTAAAAAGTTTTCACCATCGCTTAGTGCTTTGCCTTTGTCCGTGCAAATCATATCTATGAGCGCTTCACCAATACAAAGAATTTTCATTTTTAAATATTTACATCTCGTTTAAATAAATTAATGAATTCTCACACCCATATCTTCCAGTGCTACTCCTTTTGTTTCGGGCATCATCTTCCACACAAATAATAATTGCAACACCATCATTACAGCAAAAAACCCGAAGATGGTGGCGCCACCAAGGCTTCCTGCAAAAAACGGAAAGGTCTGTGAAATAATTGCCGCAAAAAACCAATGTGTTAAACATCCAAACGATGTTCCTGATGCACGAACTGAGTTGGGAAATATCTCCGAAAGAAAAACCCATATCACCGAACCTTGACCAATAGCGTGTGCAGCAATAAAAAGAAAAACAAAAATGGGAACACCTCCGTCAATTACCCCGGCAAAAGCCAGCGACATTAACGTAAGTGAAATAATATAACCAACAGAACCGATGTACATCAATGTTCTTCTGCCACTGCGGTCAATTAAATACCAACCAAGAATTGTAAAGAGAAAATTGATGATACCAATACCGGCACTGGAAAGAAACGCCGCATCTTTACCAAGCCCTGCCATTTCAAATACACGTGGTGCAAAATAAATGATGGCATTAATACCTGACAGTTGATTGAAGAATGCCAATAAAAAAGCCAGTAATAATGGTTTTGAAAACTTACCGGAGAACAATGATTCTTTCTTTGGTGTAATCGTATTTTTAATTTCATGAATCAGTTCATCGGCATTGGCACCGCTTATTTCAAAAATAGCTCTTGCACCCTGTTCGTCATTATTATTCAACAGTAACCAACGTGGACTTTCCGGTGTAAACAACATCATCACCGAGAAGAACAAAGAAGGAATGGCAATAATACCCAGCATATAACGCCAGTCGTTTTCACCACCTACGCCCTGTAATAAATAATTGATAAAGTAAGCAAGCAGAATACCTGCTACAACATTCATTTGAAAGGCTATTCCCATTTTTCCACGATGCTGCGGAGGTGCAATCTCTGAAATATAAACAGGCGCTACTACTGAAGAAGCGCCAATACTTAAACCACCTAAGAAACGGAATGCCATAAAAGTGTACACATCATTGGCCAATGCACTGCCCAATGCTGAAACAAAAAAGACGATACCAATCAATATCAAAGTCTTCTTTCTTCCAAAGCGGTTTGCAGGAATACCGCCGCCAGCTGCACCGAGGATAGTTCCATACAATGCCATAGCAATAGCAGTACCGTGCATCCAGTCGCTCAGGTTCCAGAGTTTCTGAATGCGTTGTTCTGCTCCTGAGATATTGGCTACATCCATACCAAATAATAAACCACCAAGTGCAACTGTAACTGACCAAAAAACAAGTTTCTTGTTCATTCCACTTATAATTTATAAACCAATGCTTCGTAAGGCTGTAATTGATTACCTGTTGAAGGAGCGGCGTAATTATGAATCATCAACTTTGCTTTACTTACATCCATCCCCGTATTTACAGATGATGTGTTTGCGCTGAAGTTGAGCAGTACTAAATATTTTTCGCTGTCCAGCTCTCTGGTATAAGCATAAACAGCAGGATTGTCTTTATCAAGCAATGTATATTTTCCATGTACAAGTGCAGGGGTTGATTTGCGTAACTGTACCATTTTACGGAAATAGTTAAGAACAGAATTCGGGTCGTTTTCCTGAGCCGCAGCATTGATGAATGTATAGTTTGGATTTACCTTGATCCATGGTGTGCCCGTGCTGAAACCTGCATGTAAGCTGGTATCCCATTGAAAGGGTGTGCGGCCATTATCCCTGCTTTCAAATGCTTTACGTTGTATAAAAGCGTTTAAATCACCGCCGTTCTTTTTTTGATAGGCATATTCGTTGAGTGTTTGTACATCACGGTAATCTTCTATTTTATCAAATCGTATATTGGTCATACCCAGTTCATCGCCATAATAATAATACGGTGTACCACGCATACTCATAATAAAAGTAATAAGCATTTTAGCAGATGGTTCTCTATATGCCGGTGCATCATTTCCAAACCGTGTTACCAATCTTGCCTGGTCGTGATTGGATAAGAAAATGGACAACCATCCTTGTTCTGCAAAAGCACTATCCCACTTGCTGAATACCTGTTTAAAATGTAATACACTGTAACCTTCAGGTTTTGCAATATCTACTCCTTCAAACGCATACGCCATATTTAGCTCATGTCTTGCTTCATCTACCAGGTCGTGTGCATCTTTAAAATTTCTGCCGGCACCTTCAGCTACACTCATTACATTATGTTTACTGAAAACTTCCTTGTTCATTTCCTGCAAATAGGTATGCAGCCCGTCTACCATTGCATAGTATTGAACAAAATCTTTTTCATACCCTTTTGGAAATGCTGGCCATGTAGTGTCTTTGACTGCAAACTGAAAGGCATCTAAACGGAATCCATCAACACCTTTTACCGCCCAGAAATTCATCATATCATAAATTTCTTTTCGGAGTTTTGGGTTTTCCCAATTTAAATCGGGTTGCTTTTGTGAAAAGTAATGCAGGTAATAAGCATTGGTAAGTGAATCATACTTCCATGCATCATGATTTACATCAAACAAACTATAACGGTAAGGAGGCTTACCCCTTTCTGCATTCCACCAATGATAATAGTTGCGGTATGGATTATCTCTTGAGCTACGACTTTGCTTGAACCATTCATGTTCATCACTGCTGTGGTTGACTACAATGTCCATCACCAATTTTAAACCACGCTTGTGCATTTCAGAAAGCAGCGTATCAAAATCTGCCATGGTTCCAAAATCTTTCATGATGTTTTGATAATCGCTTACATCATATCCATTATCATCATTTGGAGAACTGTAAATAGGATTCAACCATACAACATCAACGCCTAAACTTTTAATATAATCCAGTTTGGAAATGATACCTTTCAAATCACCTATCCCATCACCATCACTGTCTTTAAAACTTCTTGGATAAAGTTGGTAAACAACTGCTTCTTTCCACCATTGTTGATCAGAAGCTTTAGTTGCTGCTTCCTGAGAAGCATTGTTACACGATGAAACAATGAAAGAAAAACAAATTATTATTAATGCATATTTATTCATACTTCATTGTATTAATGGCCTCCGCCTGTGATCACAATATCACCTTCATGTTTTTTTGCTTTAATGAGCATGGTTGCAGCAGCAGCAATCAACAAAAACACACCAGCAAGCAAAATGGCTTTACCGCTATCGTTATTTAAAAAGTTTTTGAGTACATATCCAAACGTCAGGTTTTGTATGATCATGGGTATTACAATCATCATATTGATTATGCCCATGTACACACCATAACGTTCTTTTGGAATTTCGCTCACCACCATTAAATAAGGAATACCCATCATACTGGCCCAGCCAATACCAAAACCTGTAATAGCAGGAAAGAGCAAGTATTTGTTTTCAATCATCGGGAAAACAATAAAACCAATGCCTGCCAGTATCAAACAACTTACATGCACCAGCTTGGGTGAGTATTTTTTGGCAAACCACACCAAACCAAAAGCACATAAAAAAGTAACGATGTTATACCAGCCGTTGACCAATCCCGTCCAGCTTACTGCTTCTTCATACAACTTGGGATTGTCCTGTGGTGTGGTTTTGTAAACAGAAAGAGCAATGCTCTTGCTGCTGTTTTGCCAATAACAAAAGAGTGCATACCACTGAAATAAATATACCAATGCCAATTGCCACATCACTCGTGGCATATCTTTTATGGCATGCGCTATTTCAATAAAAGGAGAAAATACATTGAGTGGTGTGGCTTTCATTTTTTGCAGCTCTTCATCCGTTGGAGGAATTTCTGCAGTGGTTCTGGAACTCCACCAGATAGATGCAATGGAACATACAGAACCTAAAAAGAAAGATGCATACACCCAGGTTGGAAGTTTGCCGGTTGTTCCAACAAAGATCATGGGGAATACAAAAAGAGAAACATTAGCCAGTGTTTGTCCAAAGCCCGTGAAAAAACTTTGTGCTTGGAAACCGGTTGCCTGTTGTGAAGGATCCAACTTATCTGCAATAAATGCACGGTAAGGTTCCATGGCAGTATTATTACCCGCATCTAAAATCCAAAGTAAACCTGCCGCCATCCATAAAGAACTGCTGAACGGATAAAAGAATAATGCAATACTGCACAGTAACGCACCAACGAAGAAGTATGGTTTGCGCCGGCCGATTTTTGGAATCCATGTTTTATCGCTTAACGCTCCAATAATAGGTTGAACCAGTAAACCTGTCATCGGTCCTGCAAGATTTAAAAAAGGAATTTCATCAGGGCTTGCACCCAGCATATCATAAATAGGATTCACGGCACTTTGCTGTAATCCAAAACTGTACTGGATGCCAAAGAACCCCACATTCATATTGATGATTTGGGAAAACGTAAGACGTGGTTTGGAAGCAATCATGTTTTGGTTTTAATATGTTTATGCGTTTATCACAGCAGCGGATGCTGCGGGTCAAGAGGGGAATTAAAAATAAGTAGTAAAATGAAGCACAACAAGATAAGTACTAGTTGCAATCGTTTGATGTTTGGAAAAAACATGTCTGGTATTTGTTCAACTCCTCACATCCAGTACATCTCTCAATCCATTGCCCAAAAGATTAAATGCCAGCACCAGGAGCATAATAGCAATACCAGGCGCAATGGCCAGCATGGGATTATTGGTGATGATGAAATTGTAGTTTTCTTTGATCATGAGTCCCCAGCTGGGTTGCGGCGGTTGCACACCAAGGCCGAGGAAACTCAAGCCTGCTTCAATGACAATGGCACTTGCAAAATTGGAAGCGGCGATCACCATCACCGGCCCCATGATGTTGGGAAGGATATGACGGATGATGGTTCTGGCACCGGAGAAGCCCATGGCTTTAGTGGCCTCAATATAATTCAATTCACGGATGGATAGTACTTGACCACGCACCAAGCGTGCCACATTTACCCAAAGGGTTAAACCCACGGCAATGAACACCTGCCAGTAACCTTTGCCTAACGCTAATGTGATGGCAAATACCAGCAGTAAGGTGGGAATACTCCATACAACATTTACAAACCACATCACAATATCATCGGTTCTGCCACGAAAGAAACCGGCAATGGAGCCGAGAAAAATTCCAACCGTTAATGAAATGAGTACTGCAATAAATCCTACGCCTAAACTCACCCGAGTACCAATAAGGAGACGACTTAAAATATCCCGGCCGAATTTATCAGTACCGAGCCAAAAGGTTTTTGTTTCAACAGCATCATGATAATTTCTGCCGTTGAGCGGGAATTTCATTTTTTCTGTGATGCCATCATCTATATATTTATCAACTTCAATGCTGTCTCGAAAGATTTTGTAAGCAGTAACAGGAATGTATTGATAACTGTTGGTTTTACCTGAGAAGAAGTTTCCTGTTGTGTTTGTATTTTCTTTTTTGAGCAGGAAGAATTGCTGTTGATAGCCCGGCTTCCTGGCAGCTATTTCCACAATAATACGATTGGCATCAGGTGTATTGTCGGGAGCCAGTACATAGGCAAACAGGGCAATGAACAATGCAAGTACAATGATACACAAACCAAAAACAGCGCCTTTATTGCGGCGGAGTTTTTTCCAAAAAACATTGAAGAAGGAATAGCTTTGGCTTGGCATGGGTTAAATGTAATTCAATTTACCATTCTTACTTTACTTCTCTCCCCTTCCAGTCATACGTTCCAAACTTCCCCAGCCAACCAGCCACCACGGTATAAACAATATGAAACGGTTGCATTACCGGAAACCATAAGAGCAACAGCTCCTTTTTAAAAAACCTTACAACAGGAATTAAAAAGAATAATTCCACAATTGTTTTTATAAACAATGACCCTACTAGTAAAATCCATATTTCCGGCTGAAAGAAACCCGCAATAAACAAGGTCAATAAAAAAAAGTTGAACAGGTAAACAAGCAGCAATACCCAAAAGATGCGCTTGTCATTATACTTATCTGCCTTACTGGCCCAGCGGATTCGTTGACGGAAAAAATCTTTTACTGTTTCAACAGGATTGGTGCGTACAATACTTTCAGAAGAAAAACAGTACTGCACTTTGCCGGGAAACTGTTGCTGTATCTTGTACATCAGTAACATATCATCACCACTGGCAATATGATCCACATCTTTAAATCCATTAACAGCGGCAAATGCTTTTTTACTGTAGCAGAGATTGGCGCCATTGCACATACTGTGAAAACCTGCACCTACGCTGGCAGCCGTAATACCCTGTAAGCTTAAAAAGTCAAGACTCTGAAATAATTTGATGAAAGAAGATTCTTCTTTCATGGCCACGGGTGCTGCAATAAATTCGCTTTGCTGCTGTTCAATCGTCCATGCAAAGTTTAAGAGCCAGTTTTCAGGCACGGTACAATCTGCATCAGTAGTAACAATATAGTCACCTGTTGCCTGTTGAATACCGGCTTCAATGGCTTTCTTTTTGTAGGAATTGATCCTTTGTGTGATGCTGTCTTTCAGTTGAACCAGTTTTACCGTTGAGAATTGTTGTACAACTACAGCGGTATTATCTTCACTGAAATCATCAATCACAATTATTTCTACTAATGCTTGAGGATAATTGAGTTGCTGCATGCTTTGCAAACAGGCGGCAATATTCTTTTCTTCATTACGTGCAGGAATCAACACGGTGAATGTTACAGATGGCATAAACGACGGGTTCACCGTTACATGTTTTAACTCCTGTAACCAGTAACGGTACAGGAAAATCAAACTGCAGTAAGCAACAACGAATAATATAGCAGCAATAAACCATGCCATAGTGCAAAATAAGAAGGCAGGAATGAATCTGAAAGTTTATTTAAGAGTGGCTGCAGTAAGCGCCTGTACAATCATAGCAGTGTGTTTTTCTATCAGCAGTTGGTGACCACTTTTCAGAACAGTTATGTGAACAAAAGGTTCTGCTCCTTTTTGAAACCGGTAACCATTTACCGGCAGAATCACACGGTCATACTCACCAAAGAGTAAATGAACCGGAATCCGGTGTTTGATGATCTGCTGCTTCACCTGTTGCAGATGCGGACGAAACTTGCGCATGGTGGTCCAGATGCGGTAGAGATCATCCCTCATTTTTTTGTTATCAATATAGGCATGTACAAATTTGGCTACGCTCATATTGATCCATCCCATACGTTTGAGGAGATCTACCAGCCACGCAAACCAATACGGGTATTGCATCGTGTAACGGAATAATCCATTGCCCAGCCATGTTTGTGTTGCCAGCCAATACCAGAAATTTACTTTCAATCCATCCGGCGCAAGAAATGTAGCTGTTTCAATTTGTTGCGGTATTCGTTCCAGTAAACTCAAACCTACCCGTCCGCCCATACTGTAGCACAAGAGATAAATTTTTTCCTGTTCAAAATCCGGGATCATACGTTTTAATAATTCAATCAACGCTTTCGTTGGGAAGGTGAGCTTTTCGCTCCATAGGGTTTGTCCATGCCACGGAAAGTCAATTGCATATAAGGTGAATTCAGTGCCCAGGTATTGTTCAAGAAATCCAAAACTTTCCGCTGCTTCACCAAAGCCATGCAGACATAATACTGTTTTTTTACCCCAGCCTCCTTTAAGGTAAGAAAATGTTGATTGCTGATATTCAAGGGACAGGCGCTGCATAGTTGTTAAATCTGAATTTATTTTTCAGTGATTGTGTAGCTGTTTCTTTTTCAAAGATAGATTTGCAGCAGTTTATGGCACGCAGTAAAAAAAAGTTTACCCGAAACCTGGTTTTGTTTCTTGCCGGTTTTTTTGTTACAGGTGCAGTTTGTTTGTTTGGGTATTTATGGTGGCTGGAGCAACGGGCATCAATGATACGTTACAAAGAGTTCGGTATTCCTATTCCTGAAGGTTATTCTATTCATGGAATTGATGTTAGCCGTTATCAGAATATTATTAACTGGCAGTCTGTAAAAGAAATGCAGGTACAGGGTATCAATATTGACTTTGTATTCATTAAAGCAACAGAAGGAATTGGGGATGAAGATTCGCACTTCAAACGCAACTGGCGTAAAGCAAAAGAAGCGGGACTTACAAGAGGCGCCTATCATTTTTTCCTGGCTACAAAAGACGGAACATTGCAAGCCAGGAACTTTATAAAAAAAGTAAGTTATACTCCCGGTGATTTACCACCTGTAGTAGATGTGGAGCAAACCTATGGTGTTGATAAGAAATTACTGCAGCAGCGGTTAAAAGCATGGCTCTATGCAACAGAACTGGCTTATGGCGTAAAGCCGATTATTTATACCAATGTGGATTTTTATAAAAAATACCTAGCGGGTGAATTTGATGATTACCCTTTGTGGGCGGCGCATTATCTGCAACCCACAGCACCCCGCATTAGCAGGGAATGGCATTTCTGGCAGCATAGTGAAAAAGGGAAAGTAAATGGTATTGCAGCAGCGGTTGATTTTAATGTATTCAATGGAGATAGCACAGCATTTCAACAACTCTTGCTGAAATAATTACCTTTGAAAAAAAATCAAATGAAACAGTACTTATTTATTCTTTTTTTCCTGGTAATTGGTGGCACAGCGTCTGCACAAAACAGCACAGCAAACAGTAATAATTATAAAACTGCCATAGGTATTAAGATTTGGAATGGCGGCGGTGCTAATCTTAAAACATTTGTTTCAGAAAAAACAGCTTTAGAGTTTACCGGCTTTTTCTATAACCGTGGTACACGTATTACAGGCTTATATGAAATTCATGGTGATTTGAATACAGAAGGAAATTTACGCTGGTATTTAGGCGCCGGAGCTCATGTAAGTATTTATAAAGGTTATACCGGCGTTGGTATTGATGGGGTGATTGGTATTGACTATAAAGTACCCTCGGCTCCTTTAAATATTGCACTGGATTGGCAACCGGCGGTGGAGCTGGGCAGCGGCAGTTATAACGGGTTTTACGGAAACTGGGGCGGTCTTGCCATCCGTTATACTTTATAAAATTAAAAATCTTCCTACAGAAATGCTGCAACTAAAAGCAGCATTTTTTGTTTTACCTACTAAAAACTGTTTATGAGCGGAATTGAACCGGAAACAAGAGACTTTTTAAAGCGTATTATTCAAACGGTGAGTATGGGAATGTTATTTCTGTTAGTTCATATGACCGTGGGTATTTATTTTAACTGGGCTTTTTTTGAGGGTTCCATCCGAACCGGGAATATTCTTTATTATCTGTTTTTCCTTGGTTCACTTACCGCTCTTGTTTATTATTACTACCGTATGTGGAAGGGAAAAATATAGTTGACTATATTAATACACAACTCAGTATAGTTTCATAAAAAAAGCGGCATTTTGCCGCTTTTTTTATGAGTTACCCCATTTCTTTTTCTTCATGTATTCAATACTTTTTTTGATGCATTGCTCTTCCGGCATAGTGTAGGCTTCCTGTTCTACAAAACCATATTTTAAACCGGATAGTTTGCGTTGGGCATAAATAGAAGTAAAATCAATGGTACCATCGCCCACCTGTGTACTTTCTTTTTTTCCTTCTTTATTGGTGGTCATGTCTTTTACATGCCACATGGTAAAACAGCCGGGGTATTTTTTAAACCAATCAACCGGATTTTCACCTGCATACACCACCCAGTACAGATCCAGTTCAAAATCCACCATACTTCTATCCGTTCCATCCAGTAAGTGCTGAAGAAATGTTTTACCATCTTCTGCTTTTCCAAATTCAAACTCATGGTTATGATAAGCCAGCTTCATGCCTGCATCTTTAGTGAGTACAGCCAGTTCATTAATGGTACCCACTAATTTTTTAAAGTCTTCCGCACTTCTGTGTTTATCGTCCAGCCAGGGAATCACCATGTATTCACTACCCATGGTTTTGGCTGCTTCTATTGTTACTTTCCACAAATCTTTATTTCCATTATACAAAACGGGCGGCAGATAATAATGTCCGCTGGGTGCTGTTAAACCATTGGCATCAAAGATGGCTTTCAGCTCTTTAGGTGTTTTACCAAAGAATTTGCTTCCATCAAATCCAAACAATTCAATTTGCTGATAACCGGTTTTGGCCAGGTATTGCAATGTTCCTTCCAGATTTTTGTACACATCGTTACGAACGGTGTATAACTGGATGCCGTATTGCAGTTTTTTTCCTTCATCTGTACAGGCCATTAAACCATTGGTAAGTGAAAGACCTGCCGTAGCCATGGCTGCTGTTTTTATAAATTCTTTGCGATTGTAGCTCATCGTTTTTTATTTTAAATGGATTCGGCCCACGCTTTATCACCTTTTGCATACGGCATGGCACCATCAAATTTACCGGGCACCTGTATGTGACGAAGTGTTTCAGTAGCTCCTGTTTTGGAAGTAAAGAATCCGTGGAGCGTCATCTGCTTCATCATGGTATAATAATGCGGTGGTGATGCTTCAAATTCTTTTCCTTCTTTTTGTGCTGCCTCACGAAGTAGTTTATCTGCTTCGTCTTTTTTGGTATTAAACTCTTTGGCTTCTTTTTCAAGACTCACCAAAAAGTCATGGCGTTGCTTGGCATCACACTCCATAAAAGATTTGTTATTCATTTTTTTACAGGCTTCTTCCAGTGAGCTGATTCCCTTCATGAAAGCATCCTGTTGTTTTTGCGTATAACAATCTGTTACCCATATTTTCATAAACTCACCTACCTGTGCTGCTTTGGCGCCGGGAGTTGAGGTAGCAGGAATTATGGTTTCGCTCACTTCATCCAGCAGCGCAATGATATCTGCCGAAAATCCTGCATTGGTTTTAGGACCGGTACCGCAACCGCTTAAAAATACTTCAGCGCCAATAACTGTACCACCCGTAAGAATGGCTATTTGTTTTAATAAATCACGACGATTCATATTCAAAAAAGTTAGAATTAAAGATTTTGTTTTTTGAGTTCTTCTACTGCAAAGGCTGCTGCTCTTGCTGTAAAGGCCATATAAGTAAGAGATGGATTTACACAACTGCCACTGGTCATAAACGAGCCATCTGTTACAAACACATTAGGAGCGTCCCATACCTGGTTGTTGCCATTGAGTACACTTGTTTTGGGATCACGACCCATACGGGCGGTACCCATTTCATGTATGCCCATGCCCGGATAATATCCTGCATCATAAGTTCCTACATTCTTAACACCAGCAGCTGTTAACATTTCTGCAGCATCATTCATCATATCCACCCGCATTTTCTTTTCATTTTCTTTGATTTCAATATCCATGTCCAGTACGGGTAATCCCCATTTATCCTTTTTAGTTTTGCTGAGGGAGATTTTATTTTCATGATAAGGAAGTATTTCTCCAAAGGCAGTAAGATTAATGCCCCAGTTTTCTTCCGGTACGCTCATGGCTTCTTTTAATGCTTCTCCTATTGTAAACTCAGCCACATCTGCACCACGGCCACGGTCAGCACCGCCCTGGTAACCAAAGCCACGCAGGTAATCACGCTTATCATCATAAATATTTCTGAAACGTGGGATGTAAATACCGGTTGGCCGGCGGCCATAGGTATATTTATCACTAAATCCTTCTACCGTACCAAAAGCTCCAAGGCGGAAATGATGATCCATTGCATTATGCCCTAACTCATTGCTGCTGCTGCCCAAACCACCGGGCCAGATATCTGTTGCGCTGTTCATCAAAATCCATGTACTGTTAAAAGAAGAGGCACATAAGAAAATGATCTTGGCTTTGAATTCGTAGGTCTTATTATCATTGGTGTCAAGAACTTCAACACCGGTTGCACGTTTCTTATCCTTATCATAAACTATTTTGGTTACGATCTTATCTGCTTCAATGGTAAGATTTCCCGTTTTCATAGCTACAGGCAGCGTAGCAGAGTTAGAACTGAAATAAGCACCAAACGGACAACCATACCAGCAACGGTTGCGGTATTGACAGTTTACACGGTTTTGTTCGGGTTTTGGTTGCGTAATGTTGGCACTGCGACCAATGAACATATGACGCTTGCCTTTGTAATGCGATTTAATTTTAGAGGCCACATCTTTTTCTGCACAGTTCATTTCCATAGCAGGCAAAAACTCACCATCCGGCAAAACATCCAAACCTTCTTTACTGCCCTGGATGCCTGCAAATTTTTCAACATAGCTGTACCATGGAGCAATCTCATCATAACGCACCGGCCAGTCAACGGCAATTCCTTCTTTGGCATTGGCTTCAAAATCCCATTTGTTAAAACGGTAACTCTGACGACCCCATAGTAACGATCGGCCGCCTAAAATATATCCACGAAACCAATCAAAGCGCTTGGTTTCTTCATACGGATTGTCTTTATCATTAGCCCATGGAGCCCAGTTGCTATCCACCATTGATTCACGCAAGGGATAATCTCTTTTGAGATGCGGATAATCTGCAATCATCTGCTGTGTGCGTCCGTTACGATGCGGAAAATCCCACACATCCTTTGTTGCATTTTTATAATCTTTAATGTGTTCAATTTTTTTACCACGCTCGAGTAAAAGCACTTTTAACCCTTTTTCCGTTAATTCTTTGGCGGCCCATCCTCCGCTGATACCTGAGCCAACTACAATGGCGTCGAATTGATTGTTATCCGGCATATGACAAGTTTAAGTTTAGATTTAAATGTATGTTGTTTACTTAGTTATATGATTTGATAATTGTCAAAATAATCCTGCTTGTTTAAACATCACAAATTTTAATGGCCTTTTTTAAAGCCGCAATTTTTTCTTCCGTTGTTTTACCGGTAGGCATATATTCCTGTGCCACAAACCCGGTATAACCGGTTGCAGCAATAGCTTTCATAATGGCAGGGTAGTACAGTTCCTGTGTTTCATTGATTTCATGCCGGCCCGGAACACCTGCTGTATGATAATGCCCGAAGTATTGATGATTTTTTTGAATGGTGCTGATGATATCTCCTTCACTTATCTGCATGTGGTAAATATCATAAAGGATTTTAAAGTTGGGCGAACTGATGCGTTTGCATAGTTCAATCGTCCATCTGGTATTATCAGCCATATAATCAGGATGATTCACTTTGCTGTTGAATACTTCTATCTGAATGACCACGCCATGCTTTTCAGCCAAACCAATAATTTGTTTGATGCCGTTGGTCATGTTCTGCAATCCTGTTTCTTCATCCATGCCCTTGCGATTACCGCTGAAACAGATCAGGTTTTTGTAACCTGCTGCCGCCACTAAAGGAATAGCTTCCAGGTAATCTTTAATGAGCCATTCGTGATTTTTTTGATCAATCCAGCCTTCTGTTAAGCTGATTTTACCTGCTGTATAACACATGGAACAAGTGATGCCATGCTTTTGCACCGTTGGCCAATCTTTGGGAGTAAGCAGATCAATAGCATTGAACCCGATTTTTTTAACCAGCACACACAACTCATCTAAGGAAAGAAAATTATGCGTCCAGTAACATACAGAATGATTGATATTATTTTTGAGCTTTTCATCCTCCACAGCAAAAGACGAGAGGGTGCCGGCTCCTGCAAATCCCAGTGAACCGACTGCCAGTTTTTTTAATGCTTCTCTGCGTGATGAATAGCTCATGCTTTTCTCAGTTTCTTAGGATCTTTAAAGAATAAAACAAATAATACTGTAATACCGGCTGCTATGGCTGCAGGAATGATCCATACTTTATCCCATGCATGCCCGGTTTCTGTTTTATAATTTTCTACCATCATACCTGCAAACCAAAAGCCAATTAACATACCCACACCATAAGTAGCCAGTGTAATCATTCCCTGTGCACTGGAGCGGATACGTTCACCGGCACGCTCGTCGGTATAAATCTGTCCGGTAACAAAGAAGAAATCATAGCAAATGCCGTGCAGAATAATACCTATATATAACAACCAAACGCCGCTGCCGGCATCACCAAACCCAAAGCATAAATAACGGATCACCCAGGCCAGCATACCAACGAGCAGCATTTTCTTTACACCCAGCCTAATAAAGAACAGCGGCATCAGGAATAAGAAGATGGTTTCACTCATCTGTCCCCAGCTCATTTTAAATGCCGCTTCAGGCACTGCCAGTTCATTTAAAAACTTATTTGTTTCCTGGTAATAAAATGCAAGCGGAATACAAATAAGAATAGAACAAACAAAGAAGATAAGATAGTTTCTGTCTTTTAATAACGCCAAAGCATCCAGCCCCAGTATTTCACGAACAGATGTGGAACTTCCGGCTTTTGGCGGAGGTGTATTAGGCAAAAAGAAACTGTACACACCTAACACACCGGAAATAACAGATGTAATTAAAAATGTATTTTGTAAAAGCTGTTTTTGCTCGAGTTGTAAAATCTTTCCAACGAGGATGCCTGCTGCAATCCAGCCGATAGTTCCCCAAACACGGATAAGTGAAAACTCTTTTTCAGGATGCTGCATTTGTTTTAAAGCGATGGCATTTACAAGGGCCAAAGTAGGCATGAAGATGATCATGTAAATCAGCAACAGGGAGTAGAACGAATCAAAGTTGTTTTGTGAATAGATAAAATACATAATACCTGCTCCTGCCAGGTGAATTAATCCCAGCAGCTTTTGCGCAGGAAAATATTTGTCTGCAATTAAACCCATTATGAAAGGAGCAATGATGGCACCTAATGCCTGTGTACCATAAGCCAGCCCGGCTTGCGTATCAGTAGCACCTATACCACCTTTGGTTAAATAGGTGCCCATGGTTACGAACCATAAACCCCAAACAAAAAAATTAAGAAACATCATTAATGCAAGCTGAACCCTTGTGGACATGGCCATAACAATCGGTTTTAAGTTGGTTGGTTGAAGTGAGTTCTAAATTTAGGAATATTCTGCATTCACCAACAGGAAAAATGATGAGCGAATACAACAAACGTTTGCAACAAGACTAAAATAAAAGTACGATACACTTTTATTTACGTATTAATTCATACTTATCTTTAAACACTTCAAATTAATTGCTTGTCATGGGAGAGTTCCAGGTAAAAGTTCATCCAAAGGAATATGATGTTGTAATTGTAGGCAGCGGTGCCGGCGGTGGCATGGCGGCTTACCAGCTCAGTAAAGCCGGATTAAAAGTGGCATTGCTGGAGGCAGGCGCTATGTACAATCCGCAACTCAACGTAACACAGTTAAAAAATCCATGGGAGAGCAAACGAAGAGGTGCGTCTACCAAGTATCGTCCCTTTGGTGATTTTGATGGATGCTACTGGGGATGGAGTGTAGATGGTGAGCCCTATACAAAAACGGAAGGAACAGATTGGATGTGGTGGCGGGCACGTATGCTGGGTGGGAGAACCAATCACTGGGGCAGAATTTCACTTCGCTTTGGTCCTAAAGATTTTAAACGAAAGAGCATTGATGGTTTGGGTGATGACTGGCCCATTGGTTATGAAGACATCAAACCCTATTATGATGCCATTGATAAACTCATCGGTATATTTGGAACCAATGAAGGCTTGGAAAACGATCCGGATGGATTTTTCTTACCTCCGCCCAAGCCAAGGCTGCATGAGCTGATGATTAAGAAAGCGGCAACAACTACAGGTGTGAATGTTATTCCATCACGCTTATCCATTCTCACTAAAAAAATTGAAAGCACAACAGAACGTGGTGTTTGTTTTTATTGTGCCCAATGCGGACGCAACTGCAGTTTAGCTAAAGCTGATTTTTCAAGTACGAATGTGTTGATTTATCCTGCACTCAAAACCGGTAATGTAGATGTGATTGCCAATGCTATGGCCCGTGAAGTGCTTACTGATAAAGAAGGATTGGCTACAGGCGTAAGTTTTATTAATAAGGAAGAAAACCAGGAATACCAGGTAAAAGGCAAAGTGGTAATCCTGGCTGCCAGCGCCTGTGAAAGTGCAAGATTGTTATTGAATTCTAAATCACCACGTCATCCCAATGGTTTAGCGAATAACAGCAATGTAGTAGGTAAGTATCTCCATGATTCTACCGGTGCTGCCATGGGTGGTGTGTTGCCGGAGTTATTTGGACGCAAACGTTACAATGAAGATGGTGTGGGCGGGGCTCATATTTACAGCCCATGGTGGCTGGATAATAAGAAGCTGGATTTTCCACGTGGTTATCATATTGAGTATTGGGGTGGAATGGGACAACCGGCCTACGGTTTTGGTTGGGATATTCATACATACAATGGTAAATACGCTGTAGCAGGCAAACAAAAAGAAGCAGGAGGTTATGGTGCCTCCTTGAAAGAAGATTACCGTTATTTCTATGGAGCAGGTGTGGGTATGGCTGGCAGAGGTGAGATGATAGCAACTGAAAGTAATTATTGCGAAATAGATCCGCATGTGGTAGATAAGTACGGCATTCCTGTATTACGTTTCAATGTGAAGTTCAGTGATTACGAAATCAAACAGGCCAAACACATGAAGGAAACCTTTCGTGAAATCATGCACAACATGGGCGCTGTGATTACATGGGGCAATGATGATGATGAAAAAAATAAGTACGGTTTAAACAAACCCGGCGAAATTATTCATGAAGCAGGTACCGTACGTATGGGCAATGATCCCAAACGCAGCGCTTTGAATAAATACAACCAGGCACATGATTGTAAAAACCTATTTGTAGTGGATGGCGGTGCATTTGTAAGCCAAGCCGATAAAAATATTACCTGGACGATATTGGCATTAAGTATGCGGGCGAGTGAATATATCGTTGATCAGTTGAAGAAAAACAATTTATAAAGGCTTCACACAAAGACACTAAGAATAAGAAGTAACAAAGAAATACTCCTTACTTCGTGGCCTTTGTATCCTTTGTTGCTTTGTGTGAAACAAACCTCATTTTATGAAAAGAAGAGATTCCATCAAAGCCATCATTGTTGGCACGGTTGCATCATCTGTACTTGTTGATGCATGCACAACAGCAGAGGATAAGGCAAAAACCGCTGAGCAACCTGCTGCATCCGGCATTGACCGTATGAAAGAAGAAGTGGCGTATGAAAAGAAGCTGGAGGCAGAAACTTTTTTCACCACACATGAAATGGCAACAATTACGGTATTGGCCGATATCATCATTCCCAAAGATGAGGTGAGCGGCAGCGCCAGTGAAGCAGGAGTGCCTGCTTTTATTGAGTTTATCGTAAAAGATATGCCGCAACATCAAACACCGATGCGTGGCGGTTTAAAATGGCTGGACTTACAATGTTTTGAGCGGTATGAAAAAGCGTTTAAGGATTGTGATACTAAACAGCAATTAGCAATAATTGATGAAATTGCCTACCCTGAAAAAGCAAAGCCGGAGCTGAAACAGGGAGTTGCTTTCTTTAATTTAATGCGCAACTTAACCGCAACCGGTTTTTATACTTCAGAAATGGGCGTGAAAGATGTGGGCTACCTGGGTAACAGGCCTAATCAGTGGGCTGGTGTGCCGGATGAGGTACTGAAACAATACGGGTATAGTTATACAGAAAAAGAATTGAAAGAGTGTATTTAATAGAAAGTTAACAAGAGAGATGTTAACTTTAGGGAAGAAGATTATAAACCAAACACCTGTATATGAAAAGAATTACTCTTTTTTATTTCAATTTAAAAAAAAATACTCCAAAAAAAAATTTATATTCTGAAAAATGGAATCGTAGTCCATTTTTTAATTATTGTATACAGAAATCAATAACGATTTTCTTTTTGTTGCTAATTGTAGTATCTGACTTAACAGCGCAGGAAAAAAATGACTTCTTTCTTAGCGCTAAAAAACTCAACCGGTCAAATCAAAAAGACAGTATTGGAATATTCATAAACCCGTACAATGTAAAGGCATTATGGATTGCAACACTGTCTAAAAGATCTGTTCAACTATCAAGGATCACTCTTTTTCTAAATGATCATTCGGAGTTGCCTGTAAATGATTCATGTATTTCTTTATTCAAAAACGGCACGCTTATCAATTTTCCTGCTGATTACTTTTACGCAGGTAATTCTTTCATTACTCAAATTAAATTCAATTACACCTATACGGATGAGTTTCCATCACCTGCAACATTAAACTTTACAGCTATTTATAATTTGACTGCATACAGTGTTATAAAAGATTGCTTTTATAAAACTTATTATGAGCTCCCTAAAGAACGAATATATCTTCCAGGAGTTCAGGGAAGAACTGCAATTCCTTATGAATGGAATGATACCCGGGCGAACTGGAGTACAAATCTTGGCGCAAAAAATAATTAACAATTACCGGTTCATAATACCAAATTACCCCTTCTTTTATTTGAACGGAAGAAAATTTCTTTTATCAATTCATTGTCTGCTTGTAACTTTCGGCAATGAAGAAAAGTCTTTCCCGCAGAAAATTTATTCGTGATGCTGCCATGGCATCCGCCGGCTTTTTTATTGTTCCCCGCCATGTGCTGGGACGTGGTTATGTAGCCCCCAGTGATAAACTCAATATTGCCGGTATTGGCGTTGGTGGTAAAGGCACCAGCGATCTGTGGGAGTTTGCTAAAAGTCCGAACGTAAATATTGTTGCGCTTTGTGATGTGGATGATCGCCAGGCCAAACAATCCCGTAAGAATTTTCCCAATGCACCTTATTATAAAGACTTCCGGGTAATGCTGGAAAAAGAGAAGAATACAATTGATGCGGTTTCTGTTTCCACACCGGATCATACACATTTTGTAGCTACCATGGCTGCCATTCAAATGGGCAAGCATGTGTATGTACAAAAGCCGCTCACACATTCTGTATATGAAGCACGTATGCTTACAGAAGCAGCACGTAAGTATAAAGTGGTCACTCAAATGGGCAACCAGGGAGCCAGTGGTGATGGCGTGCGTAAAATGCAGGAGTGGTACAATGCAGGCGTTATCGGTAATGCACATACTATCTATGTATGGACCAACAGACCCGTATGGCCACAGGGTATGGGCAAACCTAAAAAAACAGCACCCGTTCCCGCAGAACTGGATTGGGATTTATGGTTAGGTCCTGCTCCATGGGAAGATTATAAGGATGGTTATGTGCCCTTCAACTGGCGTGGTTACTGGAGCTTTGGCACCGGTGCATTAGGTGATATGGGTTGTCATTTAATTGATCCTGCTTTTAAAACAGTGGGACTGTTATATCCATCTGAAGTAGAATGCAGCACTGCAGCTGTATATGAGCAAATGTGGACACCCAGCAGCTATCCTGATAGTTGTCCGCTGGCATCTTCCATTACATTACGCTTTCCTTCGAAAGATGGAAAAAGTAAAATTGAATTACACTGGATGGATGGAGGTATCCGTCCGGATAGACCGGATGAGTTATTACCCGATGAACCAATGGGTGATGAAGATGGTAGTGGAGGCGTGATTATTGAAGGTACTAAAGGAAAAATGATGTGTGGCACTTATGGAAGTAATCCACGTTTGCTGCCTCTGAGCCGTATGAAGAGTGTGAATGTAAAGCAAACACTCAAACGTGTTCCTGAAGGTCATTACCTGCAATGGGTAAATGCCTGTATTGCCGGTTACGGAAAAAATGAATTGAGTTCATCGTTTGATTATGCTGGTCCGTTAACAGAATCCATATTGATGGGTAATCTTGCATTACGCAGTTGGGAGTTGAAAAATGCATCCGGTAAATTCGCAGGCCGTAAAACATTATTGTGGGATGCAAAGAATATGAAGATCACCAATTTTGATGAAGCCAACCAGTTTGTGAAGCGTAAATACAGAGAGGGATGGGAGTTGTAAGAGCTGTTTGATATTTGTCAACTCAACAGGAAGAAATCATCAATATTTTTACGAATAACTTTTAAGATATGAACAGAAAATTACGAATGGCCATGATCGGCGGCGGCAAAGATGCTTTCATCGGTGCCGTACATCGTTTGGCTATGAATATGGATGGACAAATTGAATTGGTAGCTGGTGCTCTCAGTATTAATCCTGAAGTAGCAGTTGACTCCGGTAAGTCTTTGTTTTTAGATGAAGACAGAATTTATACAGACTATAAAGTAATGCTGGAAAAAGAAGCAGCGATGCCTGCAGAGAAGCGTATCGATTTTGTAAGTATCGTAACGCCCAACTTTGTACACTTTGAACCGGCTATGATGGCATTGGAAAAAGGGTTTCATGTGGTAATTGAAAAGCCCATCACATTTACATTGGAACAGGCCAAACAACTGAAAGCTAAAGTAGAAGAAACAGGATTGAGTTTGCTGCTTTGTCACACCTACACGGGTTATCCCATGGTAAAACAGGCTAAACAGTTTATTAAGAGCGGAGCGTTGGGTAAAGTAAGAAAAGTATATGTGGAGTATCCGCAGGGTTGGTTAAGTACTTTCCTGGAAAGTACCGGTCAGGCGCAGGCGAGCTGGCGTACGGATCCCAAGAAGAGTGGTAAGGCCGGAAGTATGGGAGACATCGGTACCCATGCCTTTAACCTGGCGGAGTATATCACCGGTTTGGAAGTAACCCACCTTTGTTCCAACATCAATATTGTAGTAGAAGGAAGAATGCTGGATGATGACGGTGCAGCGTTTCTCAAATTCAACAATGGTGCAACGGGTGTATTGATGGCTACACAAATTGCAGCAGGTGAAGAGAATAATGTAAAAATCCGTGTGTACGGAGAAAAAGGTGGTATTGAGTGGAAGCATGAAGATAACAATACACTATTGGTAAAATGGTTAGATAAGCCAACTGAAATCTACAGAACCGGTGGCGGCTATAATAGTTCTTTTGCTGCACATAACACGAGAACTCCCTCCGGTCACCCGGAAGGTTTCCTGGAAGCTTTTGCAAATATGTACCGCAATTTTGCATTAACAGTTGCTGCAAAAATTGACGGAATTACTCCTAAAGATGAGTGGCTTGATTTTCCGGGTGTTAATGAAGGTGTTCGTGGAATGGCTTTTGTAGATAATGTGATTGAAAGCGGTAAGAGTGATGTGAAGTGGAAAGAGTTTGTTGTATAAATTCTCAATGATTAGTGATATATGAAGACGATTAAAGGACCTGCTATTTTCTTAGCTCAATTCATGGGAGATCATCCTCCTTTTAACAGCCTGGAATCCATTTGTGAGTGGGCAGCATCATTAGGTTTTAAAGCCATCCAGATTCCTACCTGGGAAAAAAGATTGATTGATTTGAAACTGGCAGCAGAAAGTAAAACCTATGCAGATGAGCTGAAAGGGAAGATCAACAGCTATGGTTTGCAGATATCGGAACTGAGTACACATCTTCAGGGTCAGCTGGTAGCGGTGCACCCGGCTTATGATACCATGTTTGATGTATTTGCAGCTGATGAAGTAAAGAACAATCCCAAAGCAAGACAGCAATGGGCCGTGCAACAGGTAATGTATGGAGCCAAAGCTTCTCAAAATTTAGGATTAACAGCACATGCTACATTCAGTGGTGCATTGTTATGGCATACGTTTCATCCCTGGCCGCAGCGTCCGGATGGTTTGGTGGAAGAAGGATTTAAAGAGTTGGCCAAACGATGGCTGCCCATTTTAAATTACTTTGATGAATGCGGAGTGAATGTTTGTTATGAGGTGCATCCCGGCGAGGATATTTTTGATGGCATTACATATGAAATGTTTCTTGAAAAAGTAAATCACCATCCACGTGCCTGTTTGTTGTATGATCCATCCCACTTTGTATTGCAGCAATTAGACTATATTCAATACATCGACTTTTATCATGAGCGTATCAAAGCATTTCATGTGAAAGATTCAGAGTTTAATGCCACCGGTAAACAGGGAACTTTTGGCGGCTATCAAAGCTGGTTAAACAGGGCAGGGCGTTACCGTAGTCCAGGTGATGGGCAGGTGGATTTTAAAACCATCTTCAGTAAGTTAACACAGTATGGCTATGATGGCTGGGCGGTGATGGAATGGGAATGTTGTATTAAACATCCTGAAGACGGAGCCAGGGAAGGTGCTGAGTTCATCAAAAATCACATCATCCGTGTTACTGATAAAACCTTTGATGATTTTGCAGGTGGCGAAAGTGATGTGGCCACCAACAGAAAAATACTCGGATTGGATTGATTTATTTTTTAACAACTAAAACAAGGTATATGAAAAAATTATTATTCACTTCGTCAGTTGCGCTGCTGTTGATTGCATGTGGTGGTTCAGGAACTGAAAAAAAAGATGCCGCTAAAGAAGAAACCAAAACAGAAGCACCCGCAACAACTTCTGTATCAGATGATCCTGTGTACCAGGAAGGATTAGCGTTAGTGGCAAAACCGGAACATTTGTGTTTAACCTGTCATAAAGTAGATGAAAAACTTACAGGTCCGGCTTACCGTGATGTAGCCAATAAATACGAGAGCACACCTGAAAACATTAAAATGCTTTCAGAAAAAGTAGTGAAGGGAGGCAGTGGTGTTTGGGGCGATGTAGCCATGCCGCAAAACCCTGCAGTAAACCCTGCTGATGCTGAAAAAATGGTGAAGTATATTCTGATGCTCAGAAACAAATAATTGATCAAACTAAAATCTAAATGTATGTTACGATTACTTTTTATGCTTTCCGTTGCAGGCTTGATGAACGCCTGTAATAATGAAGGCACAACCGGTTCTGCTTCTGATACAACTGCCACAACCATGAACACAGAAACTCCTTTACTCACAGAAACGGAAATAGCTGAAGGATGGGTTTCATTGTTTGATGGCAAAACAACCAAGGGCTGGCATAAGTATGGTGGCTTTCCGGTGGGAAGCGCCTGGAAGGTGGAAGACGGTGCCCTGCACCTGGATGCCAATCAAAAAGATAACTGGCAGATCAAAGACGGTGGTGATATTGTAAGTGATGAAGAGTATGATAACTTTCATCTGAAACTGGAGTGGAAGATTGATACCTGCGGTAACAGCGGTATTATGTTTTATGTTAAGGAAGATACCACCAGGTATAAATTTCCCTGGATGACAGGACCTGAAATGCAGGTGCTGGACAACAAGTGCCATCCTGATGCAAAAATCATAAAACACCGTGCCGGTGATTTATATGATTTAATTACTTCAACTCCGGAAACCGTAAAACCTGCATTGGAGTGGAATCTTGCAGAAATCAAATGTGTGAATGGTGCACTTGAGTTTTATCTCAACGGTGAGAAAGTAGTAACGACAACAATGTGGGATGAAGGCTGGAAGAAAATGGTAGCGGGAAGTAAGTTTAAACAGTGGAAAGATTTCGGCACTTACAATAAAGGCCGCATTGCTTTACAGGATCATGGCAATCATGTTTGGTACAGGAATATTAAGATCAGGAAATTGTAAGTGTTTATAACGAAGAGAGCGGCCAACGGCCGCTCTCTTCCTTTAACTTCAAATGATATTGTTCTTTGAATTTAATTAAACTGTTTTCTGCTGCAATGAAAAACCAAACCCTGATGTGTGCGACGCAAGGGACGATGCTATGAAAAACTACAGCCGGTAACATCCTCATTTCTTAAACATCAATTCTTTCACTTTCTCTTTATCTTCTTTTTCATTCTTGATATCGAACATTGTTCCGAATACATGATCCCATAGCGTGCTGCTCACACCAAAACCCTGCTCTTCATTTTTGTAATGATGCAAATGATGATTGCGCCACAATGGTTTCATCCATTTCATGGGTGGGTTCCAGGCATGAATGGCATAATGCATGGTGCCATACATAAGATAGCCCAGCATAAAACCGGGAAAGAAAACAAAAGCGTAATTACCCATGATTGCATACATGGCAAAGAAAATAAGCGACGAAATAATTAAACTTGGAACAGGTGGCATAAACAACCGCTCTTTATCCCTTGGATACTCATGATGGTTGCCATGCAGCACGTAAATAAACTTACGGGCACGTTTACTCTCTGCCACCATATGAAATACAAAACGGTGCATGAGGTATTCAAACAAACTCCAGAATAACATGCCTGCAATAAATACAGAAGCGATAATGGTTGATGTAAACAGAAATTTATCAGCGGCATGCCAGGGGAAACCAATGATAACAGGTAAATACATGCCCCAAATCACAAGTGGGTGTGTTTTGGTGAGCATTTCGAGATAGGGGTTTTTAAATAGCTGCGCCTGTCCCTTGTTATGAATTTTTTCAAATTTCATACAATCACATTTCAGAAAGCAAAGATAGGAAGGGGAAAAAAATCAACGAATGATTCCTGTTAAATCTGCTCCCATACTTTTTTCGCAAACTGTTCCAGCGAAGGGTCACGGGCACCCATGAGTAACAATACTGTGTTGTTGGTAAAATGCTTACGTGCTGCCTCTGTAAAATCATTCCGGTTCTCCACAAAAAATGCGCTACAACCTTTTGATTGTAAATCGTTGATGAGGTCATTGGCAGAAATATCTTTGACCGCTGTGCCGCCGGCATAAAAAATTTCACTCATCCATATTTCATCCTGCGGCCGCAGTACATTGGCAATTTCTTCTACAAAATCATGTCGCAAAAATTTGGTAGGGCCATAGCCGTGCGGCTGAAACCAGGCGATCACTTTTTCTGCCATGGGCTGACAGGCCTGAATGCTTGCCGCACATTTAGCCGGGTTGTGGGCATAATCATCGATGAGCCATACACCGTTCTTTTGTCCAAACACCTGGTGCCGGCGGTAAATGCCTTCGTAATGTTGCAATGCCTCGGCTGCAATGGTTAAGGGAACACCGATGAGATGACAAACAGTGGCTGCTGCCAGTGCATTCTCCATGCTGTGTTTGCCAAGGGCATTAAGAGTAAATGGCGTACGGTTGATGGTAAAAGAAATACTCAGTCCCTGTTGATTAAAATCCTTTGCATGATACGCTGCATTATCTGCTTCATCCACGGAAAAATTATGCTGCGGATTTACTGATAATTTTTTTGCCAGTGCATGGGATTGGTTCACTACAAAAAAATCTTTGGTGTGTTGCTGAAACTGCTCAAACACATCCATGAGTACATCAATTTCTTTATGGTCTTTATCAATATTGAGCAGCAAACCAACTTCAGGTGTGTACAACACAATACTACCATCGCTTTCATCTGCTTCAATCACCAGCCAATCACCACTGCCAACTTTGGCATTACCGATTTTGGCTTCTTTAATGATGCTTGTCAATCCGGCGCCGCTGATGATGCTGGGCTGCATACCTGCGTGCTGCAGAATATCAAAGATCATGGCACTGGTGGTGCTTTTGCCACTGGTACCGCCCACGGCAATTGTCTTTTTACTCCTCGCAATAATGGCCAACAATTCCGCACGCTTGATGATGGGAATGTTGAGTTGCCTGGCTTTGATCACTTCTTCCACCGTATCTTCTACGGCCGTTGATACTACCACCAGGTCTGTTTCATTGTTGATGCCTTCTCCATTCTGTAAAAAACACAGGATACCTTCTGCTTTCAGTTTTTCTTTGGTTTCATTCGGTTGACCGGGATGGAAATAACGGTCGCTGCCACTTACCTGTTTACCAATACCCTGTAAATATTGGGCGATCGCACTCATACCGGTGCCGGCAATACCAATGAAAAAAGGTTTTTGAAAATCGTTGATGGAAGAAATCATAGAAAACAAAAATAAGTTTTTCTAACCGCAGCGAAACAAGATGCGGAGTTAAACGCAGAGCACTACTTATTCAAGAGTTGATCAATGGATTTGAACCGGTAACCTTTTGCTTTCAATTGCTGCAGGAGTTGCGGCAAACTTTTATAAAACTTATCGGTTCTTCTTGCATCCGTACCTACATGCAGCAATAAAATAAATCCATTTAAACCTGATGCACTCTTTTTTTCAAAGTTGATGATAGATTGATAGATGGCTTCGCTGCTTTGGTAGTTGGGCAGGCCGGGCCATGTGTAATCAGTGGCAGTTTTGGTGCCGGGCGAATAATTAATGAGTTGGATTCCTAATTCACTGCACCATTGGGCAATGCTGTCATTATACCACTCATACGGAGGCAGAAAAATCTTATGTTCACCCAGGTAGGTGTTGATGTTTAGCTGCGCCATGATGTCAAGATTGGCCAGCAGGTCATTGGTGAACTGTTCCTGTGTTACCAGCAGACTGTCCCTGTTCTTCCAGTCGCAGTACAACAAATGCTGATCAGAATGGGCGCCAAGGTAATGACCATCCCGTTTCAATTGTTGGATCAATGGCTGAAAGGATCTCTTGCGGTAGAAATCACCGGTGAGGAAAAAAGAAGCCTTGATGCTTTGTTGCCGCAGGGTCTGCTGAATAAAGGAGCCGCCCTCTGCAAACTCATGACCTGTGAAAACAAGGGCGAGTTCTTTTTTAGTGGTATCACCTCTGATCACTGCACCATGCTTCCAGGTATAGTTGGGGGGACCTTGTGTTTCTTTTGCTGCCAGTAAGTAGATCAGCGATGCCGTTCCGTCCATCGTTGGTTCATTGGTACTGTAATCACCATAATCATCATGGTACACTGCCAACTCACTTTGAAAAGGAGCGTACTCATCTTTATTGTACAATGTTAATCCAATCAAATTTTTGAAGATGGAAGTGTACACGGGGCCATCCACCAAACCACCATCAATGGGATAATTTTTTAAATGGGTGAAAGCGCTGTGCGGATCAACCGGTGTATCGCCCCATGATGGCAATCCATACACCATGCTGGTACCCCATGGATTGCAACCAAACAACCAATCAAAATTGGCCTGTTCCAGTTCGGCAAATTGTTTGTCGTTTGTGAGTTGCTGGTACCAATAACATTGAATGGCAAAACTCACCGTAAGATTATTGCTGCACCAGATGAAGGGCACACCACGATAGAATGCATTTTGTTTTGCTTTGTTCCAGACACGTTGAATTCCTTCTTTGTAAAAGGTTATAATAGTGTCTCTTCGTTTATCCTTTAGTTGTTTGGCCAGTTCATAATGACCGATGTTGATGAATGGATACCATTGATAGTGATTGGCAGTATCATTGCCGAGCCAGGGAGTGATAGGTTCTTGTTTGGCGTATCTGAAACAAAAATCAAGTAAATCAGGATCTGGTCTGCCCGGAGAGACATAAATTTCCTGATTTTTAAATTTATTAAACTCATAACTCTGGGCGTAATAAAAAGATGTTGCTGCAAGTTCAATATCATCTTCCCAATTTTGCTCAGCATAAATATATGGGGCTCTTACCGAAACTGTTTGTGTTACTCCTTGCTTTTTAAATGAGTAAAAAAAAGAGCTAATGCCTTTTTTGCTCAACGAATCTGCATACTCTGGGTTTATTTCATCAAGCAATGTTGTACCCAGCATAAACGCACTCGCAAACTTCCCCGCCGTTGAACTCGTTCCTGTTGTATTATTCAAGAACTTTCCCCTTTGCTGCGGTTTGCCATCAATAAAATATACAGGTCGTTCAAATCCTTTTCCATACTGACTGTCCATTTTTGGAATACGCATACTTATATGGTCACGGTCATCACCCAACTGGTTAAACATCCAGTCATCACGGGGATGCATTTTCAACAACCAATCCAATCCCCACTTTGCTTCATCTAAAACATCCGGCAAATTGTTTTTTCCATTCAGACCGTTTGCCAGCTTTTCATCACCAAACACGTTTGGAAAATCCCTGTAAGCCATCAACAAATGATACGTTGCATTGGCTGACGTAGTACTGTATTGCAAATAGTCACTGGCATCATGCCAGCCACCGCTTACATCAATATGTGTGCTGTCGGGCAAGCCTGCCTCTTTTCCATACAATGTATATCCATCTTGTGTATGACAACTGTCTTTCAAAAACGGATTGAAGCCACTGCGTTGCTGGCGCATGTAACGCAAACAAAAATCAGCAGCGCCTTTGTACACATCATCTGCAATACGAAACTGTGGAGATATAGCCGTGCCGGCTTTTAAATAATAGGTTCCCGGTTTTTTGAAGGATGTAAAATTCAATCTTGCTGTTTGTGCAAACGGACCGTAGGCTCCAAACAGTTTTTCAATTCTGCCTTTAAGTACAACCGTATTTGAGGTGGCATCAACCAATTCCCAGGTGCTGATTCGCTGTTCACCTTTACTGCACCACACAGCAACTTTTACGGAAGCCGGTTGGTAGCCCAGCTGATTGATACGGATCCATTGGCCTGTTTCTTCCTTTGGTACAAAACCAAAAAATGCAATGATCACAAGCAAGCAGTAATTCTTCATGAAGTCAAGTTACTGAATTTCTCTAAGCATGCTTTCTCTACCTTTGCCCCACAAAATTTGCCATCGATGAAATTAATTTCCTACTTAAAAGAAGGTCACGAGCAATTAGCGGTTCTGCTAAATGATACTGTTTATGATATGGATTCACTGCATCCGGAATTACCCAGCAGTATGAACATTTTTTTAAATTATTGGGAAGATTATTTTCCTGCTGCAAAGGCAGCAATGGCTTCAGTGGAACAGGGAAGATTAGTGCCGAGAAATGTGCAAAATATTGGTGCTGTGGAATTGCTGGCGCCTGTACCTATGCCGCCCAGTTGCAGGGATGGGTATGCGTTCCGTCAGCATGTGGCAGCGGCAAGAAGAAACCGGAAAGTAGACATGATTCCTGAGTTTGATCAGTACCCCATCTTTTATTTTACCAATCATCATGGCATTGTGGGTCCGGGTGAAGTGCGTTGCATGCCCGATCATTTTGAGAAACTGGATTTTGAACTGGAAGTGGCAATCGTCATTTGCAAGCATGGCCGCAACATCCGTGCAGAAGAAGCCGATCAGTACATCGGTGGTTTAATGATCATGAATGATTTGAGTGCCCGCCGTTTGCAGATGGAGGAAATGCTCCTGAACTTAGGCCCTGCAAAGGGTAAAGATTTTGCAACGGCTATTGGTCCATGGTTGGTTACATTAGATGAGTTGGAGCCATATATTGTTCCGGCCAAAGAAAACCATGTGGGATTGAACTGGAACCTGAACATGAAATGCCGGGTCAATGGCGTACAGGTAAGTGCAGGTAATGTAGCAGATATGGATTGGACCTTTGCCGAAATTATTGAACGTGCTTCTTACGGTGTGGATTTATTTCCCGGTGATGTGATCGGCAGCGGAACTGTTGGTACCGGTTGCTTTTTAGAATTAAACGGAACAGGTAAACTGAATGATCCAAACTACTATGAACAGTGGTTGAATGAAGGTGATATGGTAGAAATGGAAATTGATGGCTTGGGTAAACTGCGTAATACGATGGTGAGAGAGGAAGATGATTTTTCAATTTTGTCAAGAAAGAAAATATGATAGTTGATTTACAGCAACTCACTCCCATGCAAAAACAACAATGGTTGCAGCATGCTGTTGCACCAAGACCTATTTGTTTTGCATCAACAATCGATAAGGCTGGTAATGTTAACTTAAGCCCCTTCAGCTTTTTTAATTTGTTTTCATCCTACCCGCCTGTTGTTGTATTCTCACCTGCAAGAAGAGTAAGAGATAATACGACCAAGCACACATTACAAAATGTAATGGAAGTACCTGAGGTGGTCATCAACATTGTTGACTATGATATGGTGCAGCAGGTAAGCCTCAGCAGTTGTGAATTTCCAAAAGAAATAAATGAATTTGTAAAAGCCGGATTTAAACAAGAGCCAGCAACAATTGTTAAACCACCCATGGTTCAGGAAAGCAAGGTGAAGATGGAATGCAAAGTGCTGGAAGTAAAGCCGCTGGGTACCGAAGGTGGCGCAGGTAACTTAGTCATCTGTGAAGTATTAAAGATGCATATAGATGAAAGTATTTTAAATGCTGAAAAAACGATGATTGATCAGCAAAAACTGCATCATGTTGCCAGACTTGGAGGAGATTGGTATTGTAAGGTGGATGCAAGCAATCTTTTTCATGTAGAAAAACCGAACACACAACTCGGCATTGGTATTGATGCGTTACCCGAAACTATCCGCAACAGTAAAATACTTACAGGTAACAATTTAGGTCAATTAGCCAATGTACATGACTATCCTGTAGTAGATAATACATTTGAAGATGAGAAATTAAAAAATATCATTCAGTATTTTTCGTTGAATACTGAGGAGATGGATAAAGAACTGCATAAGTATGCCAAAGCGTTACTGGATGAAGGAAAGGTAAAAGAAGCCTGGCAGGTGCTGTTGGCAGACAGTTAAACAAACTTCTCCTGTTTCTGTCTTAAAAGTAAATTTAGTTATGCTTTACCCCGACGGAACTTTCTTCAGCATTTTTACATTAGTAAGCCTGCGGTATATACTGCTGGCTGGTCTGGCTTTTCTCATCTGGTATGTACTTCGCAAAAAGAAAGTTGCTTTTAAAAAAATCCAGCTTCGTTTTCCTCAACTAAAAGATTACCAGCGTGAGATATTGTATTCCATCATCACCATGTTCATCTTCAGTATCATTCCCTGGTTGGTTTTAGGAAACCCCGAAATTAAAAAGCAAACCACCTGGTATACAGATATCAATGAACACGGAAAGTTGTACTTCTGGCTGGCGTTTCCATTAATGCTGGTGATGCATGATACCTATTTTTATTTCACACATCGACTCATGCATCATCCCAGGTTGTTTAAGTTGTTTCACCTCGTCCATCATAAAAGTACCAATCCATCACCGTGGGCAGCTTTTGCTTTTCACCCGCTGGAAGCCGTGGTAGAAATCGGAATTCTTATAGTTTTCCTGTTTACCATCCCGGTAATGAAAGCCCATTTATTTTTCTTCTTCTTGTTTATGATGGTGTACAATGTGTACGGACATTTAGGCTGGGAGCTTTATCCCAAAAATTTCAATCGCACGTGGATTGGAAAATGGGTGAACACTTCCATCAACCATAACCAGCATCATCAATACTTTACCGGTAATTATGGTTTGTACTTCTTATTCTGGGACCGGGTTTTAGGGACACTCCGTAAAGATTATGATGCGAAATATGATGAAGTGATGAATAAACGAGATGAGGCTTTGGAACAAAGTCTTGATGTTATTAATCGCTATGAGAATAACTATTATTAGTGAATAAAAGAATACACGTATACTAAATAAGTGAAAACATAGTTTAGGCGTTTTTATACAATAAGTAAAAACCTATAATTGAATTAGGGTTTTTTATCTTTGCAGTACTAAAAACTATTATAAAGTTATTAGTAACAATCCGTAACTCCTTATAACTATGAAAGCTGTTAGCTATATTCTGTCTGTCATTGTTTCTGCAACAAGTCTGCTTGCTTCTGCACAGCAACTCATTCCCGGTACATTTCCTGCTGCAAACGAGTCGTTGCTTGCTGTTCGTTACCGTAATGTGCGTAATGTAAACAGTAATCAATCCCAGGCTAATTTTACAGGTATACCAGACTTAGGCAGTAACAGGAACAATAGTACACGCAGCGAGAAATCATTAAACTACAGTAATACTGGTTCTTATAGTTTCTCGGTTACTTATAATATGATTGCTAATACACTTGTTTCATTAACTACAATTAATGGTGTTACTACCAGCAACACACTTTCAGATGTATCATCAAAGCTGTCAGCAGATGGTAAGACCAATAGCCCTGCTGCCATTAATCTCATTCGATTGAGCGTACGCACACAAACCGGTAATTCAACCATCACAGTTTCCAATCTCAGAATTGATGGCTTATCTGTTAACGGTAACTATGGCCGTTCTAACAATGGCGGTAGTTCTGAATGGTATGCTACTACTAACCTGCTGAATAATGGATTTACAATCTCCGGCACGGTTTCACTTTCAGGAAACTTTTCAAACAATGCTGAAGGCCAGCGTATTGAATTAAGTTTTGGATATACATCTCAGGCAAATGCCGGATTATTACCCCTTGGCCTGGAAGATTTTAAAGTGCAACGCACCGGCCAGGGAGCTAATTTATTACAATGGAATACACTTTACGAAAGCAATACATCACACTTTGAAATTCAGCGTTCGGCAGATGAACAAAATTATACTACGATCGGTACTGTTACTGCTTCCGGTGAATCCAATACATTACGTTCTTACACCTATACTGACCGCACAGCCGGTAATGGCACCTGGTATTATCGTTTGCTGGCAAAAGATAAAGATGGCCAACAAAACTATTCAGGTATTGTGAAAGTAAAAGGAACTAATGAGCGACTTGCTTCTTCCGTTCTGAAAGTATCATCATCGCAGATACGTTTGGAATTTCATCAAAATGCAAACCGTGTTATTCGTGTATTGGATATGAGCGGCCGGGTACAATTTCAAATGCAGTCAAAAGAACAGGTGCTGCAAATTCCTGTAACATCTTTAATGACGGGTAATTATGTTGTGCATATTACAGATGCTGATGGCGCTACAGAAACAAAGCGGTTTGTAAAATAAAGATTTACTGTATTTCCCGTATCCATTGACTGATCAATTCAATTCCTTCTTTATGCACTTGTTCTCTTCCAACTTCAGGCATAGCAATACCAGGGTCAGTTGATTTCATACGAAAGATGAGTATGGATTTATCCGGTTTGCCCGGATGAATATCAAATGAAAAATTACCGCTTGCTCTTCCTGCTGCAACAGGCGTTTTGTTGATGCCCAATTTTGTTACATCAGTTTCATGAATATCCAAAAACAAACCGCTGCTGCTGCCGGGGCCATTGGCATTGTGGCAATGACCGCAGTTGATATCTAAATAAGCTCTTGCACGTTGTTCAACTGTTCCGCTTTGTTCTTTGTTCCAAACAGCATTCGCAGGGATGGATGAAGAAGGCAAATCAATCATGCCGAGTTGCTGCCAGTATTGCAATTGATTTTGTTTGCCAGAAGAATAACTATACTCACCGTTCAAATGCCGTGCTGCGATGCCGATGGGTTGCAAGCCGTTGTTTTGTTTATGACAGCCCATGCATTGTGCCTGTGTGGGAATGATGTAGTTGAAAGAAACTTTTTTGCCATTGGCATCTATATACTCAACAGGAGTGATATCGCCGATGGGTTCAAACTCGGCTTCTGTTTGTTCTCTGTTCCAGATGTATTGATAGGTAGCCCAGCCATCTTGTTGATGAACAAGCAAACGTGTTTCAAGGATTCTTCTTCCTTTGCTTTCATCACGAAAATCATTGGGGAAATAAAAGTTTTTGATGAGCACGGTTCCGATGGGTAAATCAAAAACAGAATCAGCATTGTACTTTGCTTTTGTTCCCGCAGGCAGTTGAATAAATCTTGCTTTTTCTGCATAACTGCTGAAGAGGGGTGTGTTTAAATCATAAGGAACAATGCCGTCATTCGGCTGCAGCAGTTTCATTTCGCCTTTGAAAAAATGATATTCACTCAGATTTTCGTGGAATTCAAAAGCAGGTGTTTGTTGTATGCTGATGAATGAATAAGTAAGAATTAATACAAAGCAAATAAATAGTATAGTGAAAAGTTTTTTCATGACTCTATTTAATAAAGCTGCCGTCATTTCGAACGGAGCCATCTTTCAATTCAAATTATTTAAGTGTTACGGCGAAGTGAGAAATCTCTAAATATTGAAACTTTCATATTCAGTTTTAATAACTGATAATTGAGTTGCTAATTTTGTGGAGATGTCTCCTTCGTCGACATGACGGCACTCCGATTACAGTACGCCCCGTCTGACGTAATAACCTACTAATTTTAACCGCTATCAGACGAGGACGTTAGATGGCTACTGCTTCACTTCCACCGCTGGAACAGGCTGCAAGTTACAATCATGTTTACTTACATCCCGACTAATGTTTTTAAAATTATTTTCCGCATCAATATTGGCAAAGCTTTGATTTTGGTTATTGCGAATACAAATCTGACCTGGATTTTTGGTATCAACAATTCCATCATACACAATATGCGGAACATTTTTTCCAAACTTTAATTTGAAACGATACATCTTTCCCATTCTTCCTTTCAAGGTGGCTTTGGTATTTTTGCGTTCATACACATTATCCTGCACTGAAATATTTGACGGGTAAGGATAATACGATGAATCTTTAATCGGGTTTTCTGAAATATAATAACTCACAATGGCTGTGCCCGTTGTTTTATTATTGATGATGCGGTTGCTGAACACATCCACATGATTGGTAGCCATAATCATAATTCCGGTACCAAGCGGCACTTTGCCTACAATATTTCCTTTGGGTGCAAAGTTTACATGATTGTTATGATGTACATTGTTTCTGAACACACGGATGTAACCACCTTTTTTCTGCACCAGATCAGGTAAATCAAAAATCAAAATTCCGCCTGTGTTATTAGTGGCTTCATTGTCAAACACATCGGCATACAATGAGTTTTCAATTTCAATGCCGGCTACATTTTCATAAGCCTTTGAATTTTTTACAACAATATGTTTACTCTGCCCCACATAAATACCTGCATCGCTGGCGCCACGGGCTTCGCAACTGTCAATGACCACATTGCTGCATTGTACAGGGTACAAACCATAGCCACCGTTTTTACTGTGAGCACCTCTTGTCCATTCTGCTTTTACATTGAAGAATTTGATACCATTTACATATTGTGTTTTAATAGCATCGCCTTTTGTATTCTGTACAGTAAGGTTTTCCAGTGTGATGTTTTTTCCGTTGGTGATTTTAATTCCTTCTGCTCCGCTGATTTGATTAGCAAAGTTGAGAATGGTTTTGTCTTTGCCTTTTCCACGAATGATGATATTGTTTTTGCCGTCGAGCCAGAGTGATGTTTGTAAGTTGAAGGTTCCTTCCGGCAGCTCAATCACAGCACCATCTTTAGCCGTGATGAATTGGCGTTGCATTTGTTTAATGGGATCTTCCTGTGCAAAAGTGTTTATACAGATGAATAATAGCAGAAAGGCTGAAATTGCTGAATAGAATTCAGGATGTACAAGAGTCCCGCTAAAGACGGGATTTGCAATGCGACGCAACTGAGGCATCATAATAGTAGTATTGCCGGTGACCAAATAAAATCTTCTTTTACAAAGTACAAATTCTTTGTGGCAGTTGCAGAACCTTTGTTATCTTTCTTGCTCAAATTATTTATTATGAGTTTCAAAGGAAAAACGGTTTTTATTACGGGTGCATCCAGAGGCATTGGGAAAGCAATGGGATTAAAACTGGCTGCTGAAGGAGCTAATATTGTAGTAGCTGCCAAAAGTGTTGAGGAAAATCCAAAATTAGGCGGCACTATTTTTTCTGCTGCTGATGAAATGACGGCAGCAGGCGGACAAGGCCTCGCCATTCAACTTGATATCCGCTTTGAAGACCAGATTGCGGCAGCTGTTGAAAGAACAGTAAGCACATTCGGCGGTATTGATATACTCATCAACAACGCATCAGCTATTAATTTAACTCCAACAGAACAAACAGAGCCTAAGCGTTTTGATTTGATGCATGATATTAATGTGCGGGGTACTTTTTTTATGACACGTGCCTGTATTCCTCATTTACGCAAGGGAAATAATCCGCATATACTTACCTTATCTCCTCCTGTAAATCTGAAACCCAAATGGCTGGCCGGGCATATTGCTTACACGCTCACCAAATACAATATGAGTATGATGACGCTGGGCTGGGCTGAAGAATTAAAGAAAGATGGTATTGCTGCAAATGCGTTGTGGCCACGTACTACAATTGACACAGCAGCTGTAAGAAATTTATTAGGCGGTGAAGCATTGGCAAATATGAGCAGGACAGTTGATGTGCTGGCTGATGCTGCTCACATCATCTTAAGCAAACCATCCAATACCTGCACGGGTAATTTATTTGTGGATGAAGATGTGTTTGCCGCCGAAGGAATTACAGATTTGAGCAAATACAGTGTGGTGCCCGGCGGGAAGTTGTTTACGGATTTGTTTGTGGATTGATTTTCACGCAAAGACGCAAAGGTGCAAAGGCGCTACGTCTTGTTATGCAATTTTATGTTGAGATACATTATACTATTCTTTTTAATTGCAGCCTGCAAAACAAAAACATCTATGCAGAATGATGAAGTAAAAATTCATGCGTTTCGTTTAAAGCCCGGGCAGGATTTAAAGAAAGAAATGGAAGCCTATGTGCAGCAACATCATATTGAAGCCGGTTGGGTGATGACCTGTGTGGGCAGCGTTACTCAATACCATCTTCGGTTTGCCAATCAACCACAGGGAACAAAAGGGAATGGCCATTTTGAGATAGTGAGCTTAACAGGAACGGTAAGCATTCATGGAAATCACTTGCACATGAGTGTGAGCGACAGCACCGGCCGCACCATTGGCGGACATTTGCTCGACAGTAACTTCATTTATACCACTGCAGAAATTGTAATTGGCGAAGGAAAACAACTGACCTTTACCAGAGAAAAAGATGGAACAACGGAGTGGGAGGAGTTGCAGATAAAGAAAAAGAATTAAGTATATGGGTTGGAAAGTATCAATGCTGATAATACAAAATCCTGAAAACTTCAGTGATGAAACCTTACTGTTTGAAAAATTAGGATTAACTAATTATAAATACTCTTCTGATACTGTTTTAGATGAATGTATCTGCCCTTTCGACAAGAGCATTAACATTGGCTATTATAACGGCTGTATAATTATTTGCGATGGGTTCTCATTAGTTGATTCATTTATTAATGATTTAACTACTTACAAAGAAAGGGAGCTTATAAAATTATTTCCGCTATCAGAATTGCTTACAGTCGCTTGTTTAAGTACTACGAATGCCCATGGATATTCACTGATAAAATCAGGGATTAAAACAAGAGTTAAAATGATTGATGCTGACAATGGGTTTATGTACAATTTAGGGGAGCAATTTGAAGAAGAACAAAAAATTTATGACCGCTCAAAACTGGTAAATGGGCAACATATTTGGGAATTTGATTCCTTGCCGGGTGATGAGTTTAAGGAAGACCAAATGATGGAGGAGTTTACTTTTGAAGTAGCCAAGCGTTTACTGGGTGTAAGGATTGATTCAGATGAAGGTGATAAATTGTTGTTTGAAGTGCCGTTCAGAAAATATCTTCCCAATTTAGAAATGCAACAACATGAGTTAAACTCAATCTCGGGAAAATGGAAAGGTGAGTTTGAATACGGCCCACTTTACGGCGATGAACTTTATGGTCAAAAAGCTTCCTTCGAGCTAACTATTGAAGAAAATAAACAAGGAGAGTTTATAGGAACTTGTACGGATTTAGATGGGACAGGCGCACATGACAGCATTGCAGAGATAAAGGGATTCAGAGACAACAATTTTGTTTCTTTTATAAAAGAATATCCCAAGCTTTTCGGTTTTGATTTGGATAATAATCTTGTTGAAAACAAGAATCTGCTTCAATCAGCTTTATCTTATAAAGGAACTTATAATCCTTTTACGGGTAAGTTTACAGGCGAATGGGAAATACATTCCGTTTGGAAAACAGAAAATGGCGGTACACAGGAAGATATAGTTTATGGTACTTGGGATATGAAAAGAGAAAAATAAAGGGGAGCAAAATGCATCCCCTTTAAAAACAAAATAGAAAACCTCTTACCTCAACACCTCTTTTGGCACTTCCCTCTCCAGCAAATTTTTATAAATAAACATCGCAATTTCATTAGCGCTATGTGCATCCTGCTCTCTTAAATTTCTCCAGCCATGACGGCCACCGGGATACACCATAAACTCAAAATGCTTTTTCTTTTCCTGTAACTTCTTCACTAACTGCAAACTGTTTTGCAGATGTACATTATCATCCATGGTACCATGATAAATGCGGAGCAGACCTTTGTACTTGTCTAAGTAAGTATAAACTGAAGATGATTTATAACCTTCGGGATTTTCCTGTGGTGTATCCATAAACCGCTCGGTGTAATGCGTATCATACAAACTCCAGTCGGTAACACTGCCGCCAGCTAAACCATGTGTGAAATAATCAGCACCATAGGTTAATGCATATGCACTCATATAACCACCATAGCTGAAACCGCTGATGCACACTTTGTTTTTATCAACTCCTGCATTTTCAATCAACCATTTCACAATCGTAATCCAGTCTTTCATTTCCCAATAGCCGAGATTACGGTGCATATAGTTCACGCCCTCTTTACCAAAGTGGCCACTGGCACGGTGGTCCATCGCTACCTGTATCATTCCTTCTTTGGCCCACCATTGTTGCTGCATGTTGAGTTGCCATCCGTCATATACAGTACCGGCATCAGGTCCGCCGTAGATGTTAATCATCAACGGATATTTTTTATTCTTATCATAATTCAACGGCCAAACAATCCGCAAAGGCAATTCATATTTTCCATCTTCACTCGTAACACGAAGCAGTTGTGTTTTAGCAAGGGTAGTCGTTTCAAATGCTTCACCTACTGCATTGCCCAATTCTTTAATCACTTTTCCTTTATTGTTTACCAAGGCCACCGCATCAGGGGAGCCTGTATTGGAGTATGTTGTAATAAAATACAAACCATTGGGTGAAAGCTGAATATTGCGGTGTGTGTATTCACCAAAAGTGAGGCGCTGCAAACCGCTGCCATCAAACTTTACTTTGTACAAATCATAACGGGCACTGTTATCTTTCCTGCAGGTGAAATAAACAAGTTGATTTTTTTCATCTACATGGTTGATTGCTGTTACACGATAGTTGCCGCTGGTAATGGTGCTGATGCGTTTGCCGCTCATATCATGCAGGTACAAATGATTCCAGCCTGTAACATCACTTTGCAGAATGAATTGTTTACCGTTATTTAAAAAAGTAAATCGGTCATCACCTTCCAGCGTTACCCATGTTTTTTGCTTTTCATCATAGATTTCTTTCTTGCTGCCATCAGCAATATTCATTTCATATACTTTCAGATTATCTTGACTGCGTGGCATCCATTGAATCCACAAGGCACTGCCATCTGCTTTCCAGTAAGGCATTCCAAAATACTGGTCGTCTTTTGCGTTGAAGTCTGCCCAAACGGTGTTACCACCATCTGCATTCACCACGCCCACTTTTACTTCCGGGTTTTTATCCCCTGCTTTGGGATAGCGTGTCTGTTCAATAAAGCCATGCTGACCTTCTTCACTGTAAATGGGAAACATCGGCACCATGCTTTCATCCATACGCATGTAAGCAATCTTCTTACTGTCGGGGCTCCACCAATATGATTTGTAACGGGTGGCTCTTCCCAGAATTTCTTCATAATACACCCAGCTTGCAAAACCGTTGAGAATTACATCGGTACCATCAAAAGTTAATTGTGTTTCTTTTTTGGTGCTTAGGTTGATGGTGAAGAGATTGTTGTTGCGGGTGAAGGCTACATAGTTTCCATCGGGCGACAGTGTTGGATTTTTTTCAATGTCTTTGTTATTGGTGAGTTGTGTTTCTCCCGCATCGGTTTTATGAAACAGGTCGTTGTTTTTAATAAGCACTTCATTGATGAGTTTGGCCTCCAGGGTCTTTACTTCAGTGTATTCTTTTTCTGCTCCTGTTTTACAATCCACTAAAAAGGTTTTACCATCACGTTTTAACACAAAACTGTTATCACCCATCCACTTTACAAATTGTGGAAGCGGCTTGGTTACTTTATGCGGCGCACCTTTGAGCATTTGCTCAGTGGTGAGGTAGGTGGTTTGGGCAAAAGAAAAAACAGAAATAAACAGGAATGCTGCAAGCAAACATTTTCTCATGATTCGTAATTTTTGAGGAGTGAAGATAAATGATTTGAAAAAAGCTTAAGCCTTAATTGTATGAGTGGAACTAAAAAAACCGCAGCCTTTCAACTGCGGTTCCTTTATCAACTTTATTATCTCGATCAACTTACTCCTCCACTCTCTCAGGCCTCATCATCGGGAACAACAGCACATCCTGAATGCTCGGCTGGTTCGTCATCAACATACACAACCTGTCAATACCGATTCCAATACCTGAAGTAGGCGGCATGCCATATTCCAATGCACGGAGAAAATCATAATCAATAAACATCGCCTCATCATCACCACGTTCTTTCAACTTTACCTGGTCTTCAAAACGATCACGCTGGTCCAGCGGGTCATTCAACTCACTGTACGCATTCGCTACTTCTTTGCCATTAATCATCAGTTCAAAACGCTCTACCAATCCGGGTTTGCTGCGGTGCTTTTTGGTAAGCGGACTCATTTCCACCGGGTAATCAATGATGAATGTTGGCTGAATATATTTCGGCTCAGATGTAGCTCCAAATATCTCATCAATCAATTTGGCTTTACCCATGGTATTATCAACGCCAATCTTCAATTGCTTACAGGTTTCTCTCAGTTGTTCTTCATTCATCTCACTCACATCAATACCTGTATTTTCTTTAATGGCATCAAAAATCGAAATGCGTTTGAACGGTGTTTTAAAGCTGATGGTTTTATCACCCACAGGTACATCCGTTGTTCCATGTAAAGCAATGGCCACACGCTCCAGCAGATTTTCTGTAACATTCATCATCCAGAAATAATCTTTATAGGCAGTATACCATTCCAGAATCGTAAACTCAGGATTGTGTGTTCTGTCCATCCCTTCATTACGGAAGTTGCGGCTGAACTCATACACCCAATCAAAACCACCTACAATCAAACGTTTTAAATACAATTCATTGGCAATACGCATGTACATGGGTACATCCAATGCATTATGATGTGTAATAAACGGCCGGGCAGTGGCACCACCGGGGATGGTTTGCAATACAGGTGTATCTACTTCCAACGCTCCATGTTCATTCAAATATTCACGGATGGTGTTCACCATCAAGGTCCGTTTTACAAACGTATCCTTCACCTGTGGATTAATGATGAGGTCTGCATAACGCTGACGGTATTTGAACTCCATATCCGTTACTGCATCAAAAGTTTGTCCTTCAGCTTCTTTAACTACCGGCAATGGTTTCAGGGATTTTGTAAGAACCGTTAGTTCTTTTACATGCAAACTGGTTTCGCCTGTTTTGGTAACAAACACATAACCCTTCACACCAATGATATCACCGATATCTAATAATTTTTTAAACACCACATCGTATAACGTTTTGTCTTCACCGGGTGCTATGTCATCACGCTTTACATAAATCTGCAGGCGTCCATGACTGTCCTGCAACACTGCAAAACAAGCTTTACCCATATCACGAATGCTCATGATGCGGCCGGCAATACATACATCAGCATACTGTTCTTTTGTGTGTTCATTAAAACCACTTTTAATGGCGGTGGAGTAATGGGTAACAGGGTAGAGTGGCGCAGGATATGCATCAATCCCCAGTTTGTTCAGCTCGGCCAGTTTCTCTCTCCGGATTAGTTCCTGTTCTGATAAATGTGTACTCATGTTCAGTTAACGCTTTAAAGGCTGCAAAGGTACGGGCACAGGGGCTTTGGGCAAAGTTGTAAATATTGGCATGGTTTTATGCAACTATATTCCGTGTAACTTCGTTTATCAACTTAAATTTTATCTATGAAGCGTATCTTACTTTTAACCGGTATTGTATTAATGATTTCTTCCTGCGAGGTAATGAGCCAGTTTCCCAAACTTCCCGGTGGCAATGGTGTAACTGAAGCAGAAGCAGGGCAGGGTATTAAAGAAGCCCTCGGACAGGGTTTAACACGTGCTGTTTCTTTTTTAAATAAAACGGATGGCTTTTTTGGCAGTGAGTTTTACAAAATTCTCTTACCACCGGAAGCACAGAAAGTAGAAGCTACGATGCGTCGTATCGGTCTTGGCAAGCAGGTTGACCGTGCAGTTTTGCAAATCAACCGTGGGGCCGAAGATGCAGTGGGCTTTGCTGCTCCCATTTTTGTAAATGCTATTAAAGAGATGACAATTGCAGATGCAATCAATATCATCAAAGGACCGAAAGATGGCGCTACCAATTACTTCAAGCAAAAAACAACAGCCGCTTTGATCCAGGCATTTACACCGGTTGTAAAAAACAGCCTGGATAAAGTAGAAGCTACCAAATACTATGGTGATCTGATGAATGCTTACAATAATTTTCCTACTACCCGTAACAAAGTAAATCCTGATTTAACCAGCTATGTAGTGGGAAAGGCGGTGGATGCCTTGTTTGATCAGATTGCAAAAGAAGAGATGGAAATACGGGCGAACCCGGTAAAACGTACCACTGATTTGATGAAGAAAGTGTTTGGTGCGGTGTGGAATTAAATCCGGTAAAAAGTTTTTTAAAAAGGGAGATGCAGTCTGCATCTCCCTTTTTGTTTATTAAAACTGTTTGTTTTTAATACTCAGGCAGGCGGGGTTTGGTGCCAAATGCATCATCAATTTTCTGCATGATTTCTTCTGTTAAAAGCGGCAATACTTCCAGGGCTTTTAAGTTTTCAAGCAACTGTTCTTTTTTAGTAGCGCCGAGGATGGCAGTAGATACATTGGGGTTTTTAATACACCAGGCAATGCTTAAAGCGGCCATGCTTACACCCAACTCATCAGCAATTTTTTGATAGGTACGAACACGGTTGATCTTTTCTTCTACCAGCGCTCTGTCTTTGAGCCACTCAAAACCGGGAATAGCCAAACGTGTTCCTTCAGGAATACCATCATTATATTTACCGGTGAGTAAACCACTTGCCAGCGGACTCCAGATGGTTGTACCCAAGCCCACATTCTTAAAAATTTCCAGGTATTCATTTTCCAGTTTATGCCGGTTGAATAAGTTGTACTCGGGCTGCTCCATGGTGGGGCCGATTAAACGATAAGCCTGTGCTACCCTGTGTGCTTCCATCAATTCTACTCCGCTCCACTCACTGGTACCCCAGTATAAGATTTTTCCCTGTTGAATGAGCGTGTTCATGGTAAACACCACTTCTTCAATAGGTGTATTTTTATCGGGCCGGTGGCAGAAATACAGGTCTAAATAATCAACCTGTAAACGTTGTAATGCTTCATGACAGGCTTCTGTTAAATGCTTTCGGCTTAAACCGGTTTGATTGGGTTTGTTTTCCTTTCCTCTCCATCCAAAATAAGCTTTGGAGGAAACGGTGTAGGAAGTGCGGTCCCAGTTTTTCTTTTTGAGCACACGCCCCATCATTTCTTCACTCTTGCCCAGTGCATAAACTTCTGCGTTATCAAAAAAGTTAACGCCGTTGTCGTAAGCAATGCCCATGAGTTCATCAGCAATGCTGTCGTCTATCTGCTTGTGAAAGCTTACCCAGCTGCCAAAAGAAAGTACGCTGAGCTGTAATCCTGATCTTCCGAGTCTTCTGTATTCCATAAAGTGACTTCTTATTTATTGAGATTATTAGATTAAGAAAAAAGTAAAAAAAAAACTAAGTCAAGGAATTAATGATAGGGAGTGAAATCATCCGGACAACTCAATCTTAATTGCCGGCAAACTTTGAATCACCTACCAGCAATACTCCTTTTACAGAATCAATCCTGAAGTTCTTGAGCTGTTCATCGCTCTCAAATCCTTTTCCAAAAATGGTTTTTGTTTTCTGCCGGATTTCAACATCTGAGTTAGTAAAAAGTTTATGGAGCGTTTGCTCCCAGAAAAGTTCTTTGGTAATGAGCGTATCACCATTGAGACGTATCACCACCACACTGTCATTTAAAATCACCCGGTTCTGTTGTTCATAGTAATAGCCCCGTTTGGCATCTAAATAGCTTTCCATCACCAGGCTGTCATTATAAAAATCCACATGCAGTGTTCGGGGAAACTCCACACGGGGCACACTGTCATAATAACGAAGCATGTAAGGAGCTTTGAGTTTGGCTTTTACTTTTCCCGCCTGGCTGAAAAAACTTTCAACTGTCTGCACTTCATCAACGGTGAGTTTTTTGCGTTGCAGATCCTGTATCTGGTTATAATCATTTTCGCAGGCAGTAAAGCCTGTAAACAGCAGCAATAAAAACCCAAGCTGAAGCCTGTTAATCATATTTGCGTTTAATGAACCAAACATCACTTAATGAGAAGCCTAAGGAGAGGCGGAAGTAGTTTTCACGAAGCACACCATCTTTATTGCCACGCTGACCAAACTCAAGGACAGCATTTACAATATTGCTGCGGTTGATTTCAGCATAAGAATATTTACGGATAGGTAAGCCGATGCCGAAGGTTATGCCATAGCTGTTTAAAGAACTGCCGGCAAAAGTGTAAGGCTCCAGTCCGTAATGAAAACCGGCACGGTATAGTACGCTGCTCCAGTAACTTTTGCGTTTAATATCTCCGCTGAAATTAGGCAGGAACTGAGCACCTGCTTTTACCTGCCAGGCATTCTGCAATGCATCTGCTGTTTCAAAATAGCGGTAATTGGCCCAGTTAAACTGTGTGTAATCCAGCGCAATCATCAATTTACTATCGCCCTGTACATCATACAATACACCGCCACCAAAGTAAGAGGGATATTCAATATTGCCTTTAATGTTCTTTTTCTCGTAAATAGAATCTACCTGGCGTATCACTCCATCAGATCCTGCTGCAAAATAAGTTTCCACCTTTTCATCACGGGTTACATTCATACGGCCCTGCATGCTGCCGTAAGCACCGAGTGTAATACTGCTTTTCTTATTAAGCGGAATACGGTATTGCAATCCCAGCTCCAGGAAACCCGATCCGAAGTTATTACGTACCTCTCTTTGCCCGGGAGTATAACGGTCGCCCACGGTATCATTTAAAATGGAAACACGGGTAGTGTAGTCTTTAGAACCAAATCGGTAGCCGCCATTAACCCCGATACTGAAGTTTTTAAACCCGATGCCCGTACCGGCAAAAGCCTGGTAGGTACCGCCATTGCCTTCGTACTGGGTCAGCACACTATCACCTGCCGTAATACGGGTGCCGCTGATGATTTTATAGCTCACTTTGGTAACAGGTCTTAAACCAAATACAAGACCCCAGTTCATCTTGGATTTTTGGGGTTTGATTTGAAAACCCGCCGCCATATAGGGGATATAAGCATTGGCGGAGGTATAACTGCTGCCCAGGTTGTTACGCAGGGTACGGTTGTTAATGTCCAGACCAATATCAAAAATGGCCCTTTGCGGACCAAAATTGCTGTAAGAAGCCGGGTTAATAAAGTTAATGGTTTGAAAATCACCATACGCCGCTGCAGTACCACCCATACCACGGTTGGTAATGTTAGAGGCAGGTACAATATCGCCCAGGCCATAGCGGCTCCAGGGACTGTTGTCCTGTGCGGATGTATTAAAACTGAGAATTGTAAGCAGAAGTAAACTACCAATTACACGACTACCTGTTGTACACGCTGATTGCATAAAGACCTTTAAAAATTAGTTGAGGGTCTGCAAATATCTGGTTTTTGAGCAATGGGGCAAAATGAGGCGTATCCCCCCCGGTTAACAGCACGTTAAAGTTCCCGAACTTCTCCCTGTAGGCATTAATGATACCATCAATTTCTTTGGCCATACCCCAGGCAGCTCCGCTGAGCAGATTGGTCTTTGTATCATAGCCGATAAGCGGGAAATTCCATTCCATATTCACGAGTGGAAGCTTAGCTGTAAGTGCATGCATGCTCTGCAGCCGCATTTGCAAACCCGGCGAAATACTACCTCCCAGGAATTGATTTTTTACATTGATGAAGTTGTAGGTAATACAGGTGCCCAGTGCAATCGCCAAATTATTACTGTTGGGAAAAAGGTAGGTGGCGGCTGCACATAGCGCCAGCCTGTCTGCACCAATGGTTTCAGGTTTGCCAACAGGGGTGGTAAAAGGTAGTTGGGTGTGATGGCTGAGCTTATGAAAATGCGAATGCTCTTTCAATACATCTTCCACCGTGGGCTGATGGTTCACTACAGATGAAAGAATGGTGTAAGATGGTTTGAATTGCTGCAACAGTTCTTTGATGGTATCATGGTTATCATCAACTAATACAACTATTTCCTGCAACTGATCTCCATGAAACACAGCCGCTTTGTAACGGGTATTGCCAAAATCAAAACAAATGGTGATGGACATGTGTGCAAGTTATACCAAAATTAAAAAAGCATATGACCCAAAAAACACTGCAAAATTTGAGAAACGTATACCGCCTTAAATAAAGTTTTGGACTATTTAGCGTTAAAAGCGGTATTAATTCTTTACTCCCCAAACTGAAACCCGCTTAAGTTTTTAAAATGTCCGTTGAGCTTTACTTTTTCTTTGAGGGCTTCCATCTCGGCAAGCAGCGGTACTACTTTTGTCAAATGCCGTTTTAAATATTCCTGCCGGTGCAGCTCTCTGAAGAGGCCCAGCAGTTCGTATTCTTCCTGCAAATTCAAACCCATATGATGGGCTACATCAAATGCAGTTAATTCATCTTCTGTTTTTTTAAAATCTTTGGTTACCTCCAGCAGTTTGTGCAGCTCTTTTATACCATTCACTACTTTCTGCATGAGCGAACGGTTGCCGTCATTCACATCATCCGGGTAAGAAACAATAGCACCGCTGTAAAGCTTGTCCGGAATTTCTTTGATCAACTCCAGTGTGCGGAACACTTTAATACCACGGGTGCTGATGTCCATCTTACCATCCTCATACACTTTCCTGATTTCTTTTATTTCTACCAAGGTGCCCAGTTCCTGTACATTATTTTCAATAACGGAAGGGATGCCAAATGGCTTCTGCTGCTCTGCACATTCACGGATGAGCTGTTTATATCTTGGTTCAAAAATGTGCAGGTTTAGCTGCTCGCCCGGAAACACAACAATGGATAACGGAAAGATGGGAATAAAATTGGTCATTGTTTTTTTGCTTTCAGCTCTTGTAACGTATGGTATTTCAGGTAGGTGTACCAGGCATTCATTCTGGCCACCTGCCATCCTGCTTTTCCATCAAGAAAGCCGAGTTTAAAAATATAATTCTTTATAAAGTTAAACAGCGATGAGGTGTATTGTTTGTACCAGCCTCCTGTTTTGCCCTGCTCAAAATATTTTTCACCACCACGCAGACCGTATTGTTTCATCTTTTGTTCAAACTCAGCCATATTACGCATGGTTTTGTGCTCTATAAAACCCGGCAGTTGTGTAATGGTAAAACTGTTATCGTACATCAGTTGCTCATGTACAGGTGCTTCATTCCATTGAACCTGCTTACGGTTAAAAAGACGGATATGGGCATCTTTTCCCCACTCACCAAAACGAATCCATTGATCACCAAGAAAGGATTTAAACTGCATGCGAAAAAGTTCTTTTTCATCTTGTAAAGACAACACTCGAATGGCTTGCTGTAATCTGAGATCAGGAATTTCATCTGCATCTAACTGCAGGATCCAGTTATGAAGTGCATATGTGTTGGCTTTGTTTTTAGTGGGTCCAAAACCAAGCCATGGCTCCTGTACTACTTTTGCTCCTGCCGCTTTGGCTACCGCTATGGTATCATCCGTGCTTCCTGTATCACATACCACCACATCATCAGTTATCTGCAAAGCAGCACGGATGGTTTGAGGTACTATATGCGCCTCATTTTTAACCATCATAACAACAGAAATTTTTTGCATGCAGGGTTGTTTCAAAAAATAAAGATACCATCAAAGCCCTTTTAAAAAACAAAGTGTTGCTGCTGCTTTGCTTCTTAATTTCAAGTAGGTTTGCTGCATGTGGATGCAATTGCTCAATGATATTCAGAACGGTTCGCAAAAAAGTCTGGCCCGTTGCATCAGCCTTATTGAAAATGAGGTGAGCGGTTACGAACAGTTGCTGCAATCATTACCTGCCAGTACGGTTCCGGTTATTGGTATTACTGGTCCGCCCGGTGCCGGTAAGAGCACGCTGGTAGATGCATTGATTGAAGTGCTGGTGCAGCATGGTAAAAAGATGGCAGTGTTGTGTGTGGATCCTTCTTCACCCTTTAACCTTGGTGCCTTACTGGGCGATCGTATACGGATGAGTAACTGGTACAATCATCCCAATGTATTCATCCGTTCATTAGCCACTCGTGGCTCATTAGGTGGATTGCATCCCAAAATTCTGGAGATAGCTGATCTCTGCAAAGCAGCTCCTGTTGATTATGTAATTGTTGAAACAGTGGGTGTGGGGCAAAGTGAAATTGAAATTGCAGGACTGGCGGATGCAACTGTTGTGGTGCTGGTACCCGAAGCCGGTGACGAGGTGCAAACAATGAAAGCAGGTTTGATGGAAATTGCAGATGTATTTGTGGTGAATAAGGCAGACCGACCGGAAGCGGATTTGTTTGTACGCAACCTGCGATTGATGCTGGCTCCATCCTTTAAAGAAGAGCGTTTTGAAATTGCGATTGTAAAAACTACGGCAACTGAAAAGAAAGGAGTGGAAGAGCTCTGGAATACCATCGATGCTCATTTGCACAGCGGTCATTATAATCAACGCAAAAGCTGGTTATTGGCTGAAAAAGCATGGCAGCTTATTCAACGCAGAAGGATGAGTGATCTGAATAAAGAGGTATTGAAAAAGGAACTGGAAGCGGAATACAATTCCGGCACTTTCAATCTTTATCGTTTTGTTGAAAGTAAATAGATCAATTAGAAAGTTTTGATGCAGATGCGCCCTGTATCGTCCATCCTGTTTAACAGTACGGGCATATTAAGCCCGGCAAAATATTCATCTACTGCTTTGCGGGAACCTTTCCAGAAACCGTAATCGTCAATGATAAGAACACCGTTTTTAGCAAGCCTGGGAAATAAATGCTCCAGTTCATGTTTGGTGGATTCATACCAATCGGTATCCAATCTCAGCAAAGCAATCTTATCAGGTATTGAAGCAGGGATGGTATCTTCTACTTTACCTTGTATATATTGAATACGTTCAGGATTGTATTGAGTGAGCGCCATTGCTGCTTTTACTTCGTCCAGTGTGGAATAAGCCCAGATATAACTTTCTTTTTTGTTGTTGCTTTCTTCTTTCAATCTTGCAGCAGCATCAACACCTGAAAAATCTTTATCAGCTTCTGTTGGCGGAGGCATCCCTTCAAATGTATCATAGAGATATAATTGCCTGGTATCAGCTTTTTCGGCTTTTAAAGTTTCGGCTACAGCCATCATACTTCCGCCTTTCCAAACACCGCATTCAACAATGGCACCTTCAATCTCATACCTGGTAATATATTTGACTGCTTCAATCAACCCGTAAATACGTTCAGCACTCGTCATGGTATAAGGTTTTACCTTGGAGTAAACTGTTTGGTGCAGCGCTTCAAAGTCAGCCGGATATGCAGTAGAGATGTTTGTGTTCTCAGGTTTTTTTGAAGCGAATAAATTCTTAAGAAAACTTGCCATAGTGAATGATTACGGGCAGTAAAATAACATCAATTCAATGAATTTCTATAATTTCATTCGTACCATTCCTTGTAGTCATTTTTTAACTGTTGTACATGAAGGCTGATAATTTTACCAACATACCGCAAACACCGGATAATATTGATATGTATGTGATACGTACCTGTATCTGGAATGCTCTGCAAAAATCAGCACCCCGTTTAAAAGGAAAATTTCTGGATGTAGGCTGTGGCAAAAAGCCTTACAAAAGCTACCTGTTGGAAAATCATTTTATAGAAACGTATACCGGTCTTGATATTGAAACCGCTTTGGTGTATGAACAAGGTGTGGGGCCGGATGTTACCTGGGATGGAACAACCATGCCATTTGAAGACAACAGCTTTGATAGCATGATGGCAACGGAAGTACTGGAGCATTGTCCTGATCCTTTACTTATTGTGCAGGAAATGAAACGGGTGCTCAAACCCGGTGGCGTTTTATTTTTTACAGTTCCTTTTCTTTGGAATCTTCATGAAGTTCCGCATGATCATTACCGCTATACTCCTTTTGCCTTGGAACGCATTTTCAAGAGTTGCGGAATGCAGTTAGAACTGCATGCACATGGTGGCTGGAATACTTCCATGGCACAAATGATCGGCATGTGGATTGTGGCTACTAAAAAAGGAAAGCGGAGAAAACGCTGGGCAATGCTGCTAAATCCTTTTGTAAAGAGGCTGCTGAAAAAAGATGCAGCTATGCAAACTATTCCTCTTACTGATGGTATGATGATTAACGGACTGTATGGCATTGCTGTAAAGCCGGCTTGACAATCAGCAACTATCAATGGAATGCTCCCGTTTTTGTTACCTGAATAATTTCTTCCACCATGATTTTTTTTCTTTTGCCGGATAAGGATAAGGGTAGGGTAACTGTTTTAATGTTTCATAACCTTCTTTGAATATTTGCTCACGGTATTGATCATAAAGAATTTTCAATTGCGGTTTTGATTGAAAGGATAACGTCGGGTGATCAAAGTCAACCATATTATCCGGCAGTTCCAGTTTGTACCTGGAGAAATGGTAAAACACCAGCGGCTCCCCGTTTACCAGCCATTGGTTATTGGTGAATTCAACTGTACGTTCAATTAAATTCCAGAAACCTACATTGAATCCCGGTTTTTTATTGATGTACACATCATCAAAGAAGGAAGGCACAACACTTAGCCAAAGCTGATCAGTGAATATATGTTTATCAGGTTTGTTATAAGAGAAATGTTCCAAAAGTTGCTGCCACCAGCTTAAAAATCTTTTTGCTTCGTTGGAACGGGTTATTTCAAAATACCCGGCATTGTAAACACCATAGCGTAACAATTCTGTAGTGCTGAAATTATCAAGCCCCGGTAAATAATTTACATTCTTCGTTCTGTGTGGACTGATAGTGACAGCTGCCTGCGATTGCTGTTCAAACCTGCCAAATACACCAATATCAGAATCCAGATAAATAAACCGGTTGCTATCGGGCTTTAATGTTAGCAGGTGTTCTGCAAAATAGGGCTTGAGTGCACAGCTCAACTCAAAGGGATTGTACCGTTGAATCATTCCTTCAATACGCTCATCTTTCAGTTCTTTTAACAGTACTATTTCTTTTTCATCAGCTCCTGCAGTTTTTTTGGTGCCTATTAAGCAAATAACAAATGAACTGCCGGGATGCAGATTTAAAAATGATTGACGCAACGCATATGCATGCGCCAGGTAATTAGGTGTAATGATGGTAAATGCAGTAAGTGTTGAAAATTCATTCATAAAAGATGCAGTTGATTTATAAAGGATGAATTACCCGGCGTCTTATATTTTTTGAATGATGTTATTGAAACTGTTACCCCATGCATCCCAGTTGAGTGAAGTTTCATAAAAACTGCGGCTGCTTTTTCTGAGCTCACTCATTTTCCTGGTATTGGCATAAAGTTTTAAAATTTCATCTGCGTAACCAAAACCATCTGCAGCTTCCGGTAATAACAATCCGTTTATATGGTCCCGTACATAAGTAGGCACGCCTCCTGTACGTGTACTTATGGAAGGAATGCCGTAAGCGGATGCTTCACAAAACACAACACCGGCAGCTTCAGCCCTGGTGGGCAGTAAAAGAAAATCTGTTGATAGTAAAATGCGGTGCAGTTGTTCACGGTCAGCCGGTTTGTTTTTATCAAGAAACGGAATAACAGTAATTCCTTTTTCTGAAATGGCTTCAGGTGGCGTACAACCGATGATGTGCAGTGAAACATCAATACGGTTTTGTTTCAAAACCCTGAACGCCTGCAAAGCAATATCACCGCCCTTGCGTTTCCATTCTACCCCCAGGAATAAAAGATTACAGCCGCTGCGTTCATAGTTGATTTCTGTTGCAGCAGGTATATAATCCAGATTGGCTCCTAAAGGTGCCACTGAAATTTTTTGCTCCGTCAATTTATAATCCTGAATGGCCGAGTTACGGCACCAATCACTGGCCAGCATACAATGGGTTGCTTTTTCAAAAGCTCTGCGGTCCAGTTCAATACCCTGTTTAATATTAGAGCTTGCAAAGTTCTGCCAGGTATCATAGTAACCCTGAATTTGCTGAAAGGTAGCGTCTGTTAAAAATACAATAGGTAATGAGGCATCTAAATATGCGATCAACTGTGGAGCTGCAGGAACAAACAATACATCCACTTTATGTTTGAGTAAAGCCTTTTCTAATTGCCTGCTGTAATGTTTTGCATAGGGCTTTAAAAACTCAACAGCTGTATTTTTTCCGAAAAACCATTTGTTGGGATTTTTATAAAACTGAATCAAGTAGTTTTTAAGCAGTGATGGAAAAGGAAATTCAAAAATTTCTGTTGTAGCATATTTCTGCAATTGCTGATACGAGTAGTAGTAAGTACCACTCCAGGATTTTTTATTTAACGGACTCCATCTGCCTGCAAAGCCTATTTTCATTTGTTACTTTGATAGAATTTTTCTTGCTGCTAAATGATAGGTGGTATCAATTGTTTGAATACCCTCCATCGTAAGTTTGGAAAGATAATCATTCCATGAAAACGACTCCCACACATGATGAATATACGATTCAGGAAAAGGCGTTACTGCTTCAAACATGGAATGCAATCCTTCTTTTGTATATAGGGGATAATGAAAACAACGGGGTCCTGCAACAGTTATCAGTTGCGGATGTGCTGCTGCAAGTTTTGCAGGTATAACGGAAGAGTGTTCATTCCAGAATTTATCTCTTCCTTTGGAACGGAAGGTTTTATAAGTGTCCATCCAGAGTTTGATAAAGGCGCTGTTTTTTTCTGCCAGTATAACACCGTTGCACAAAATACTTTCTTCCCGGTACGGCTTTACCAGTCCCAATGTTTTCCGGATTTTATATTTTATTTCCTGCCGTTTATTTTTGGGAACATAAGGTGCTTTGAGCTCTAACCCCATCACCATTTGATTTGTATAAAAAGCTGATAAAGGCTTTACACAAATGGTATCAAGGTCCAGGTAAATACCACCCACTTCATACAAAGCCTGCAACCGAACAACATCTGCCTGGTGTGCAGGATGGATAATGCGGCGACCCATAAAGCTTACAGGTGCTTCCATTTGGTGGAGCGTAAGAGATGGTTTTATACGTTCCCACCATTCACCCACAGGCTCCCTGTTAAAATGAAAAATAATTTCCTGCGGTTGATTGATTACTCTTGCTGATTCAACAGCGAGGTAATAAGACAACGGAAATACTTTTGCCGGAGCCTGTTCCGGTGTGAAATAAATAAAATGAAAAATATTCGGGATCACCCTGCAATATTAATTCATTCATACATATGGCCTACTCTTCCTCACAACCAATCGGTGCACCGGGAGGTATTTCTTTATGGATCGTAGGCTTGGCATCTTTAGGAGCTTTCATCCGCTCTAATCCTAATTGATAATGACCTGCTGAAGTTGTGTTGATCTTTTGCTGCGCTTCCATGAACTTCTTCAATTCACTCAAATGTTTTTGAAGCACACTACGTACGCCGTAAGAATTATTTTCATCTACTGATGCTGCCAGTAAATAGGTAAGCAATATTTGCTCTGTCTGCTGCTGAATCATTCCTTCCATACCTGATCTTCTTGCGGCTTTCCATGTTTTATTAATAAGAAAGGTGATCATTTCATCTACTCCTAAACCGCCATAGAGTTGCTGCTGCTGCATACGGTTCAGCCGTTCACTGTTGAACAAAAAGGAGAAAGGAACATCTGCCCCTGTTTCAGCCGGTGATAATACATCAAACGACAAGCCTGTTCTTTTTCTGAATAACTCTCTTGAACCGCTGTATCCGGATGGCCTGGGTGGAATTAAAGCAGCAATTTTATCCGGGATCATCAAGGCTTTGGGATCAATGCAATCAATCAACCCATTTAATGCATTCAGCTGCTCTGATTTACTCAGCATTTTGGTGATGATCTGTCCATCGCCACGCAATGCATAGGTATAATACATGCCACCTACCAATTTTGCAACAGCTTCCAATTGATAACGATGATAAAAATAAACCGGCACTAATGCATCTTCTAAAAATGCCATCGGAACACCGGGACGGATATTGTTTTCCCCAAACTGTTGCAATGCTTTTGTACGCACACGCATCATTTCTTTCAATTCATCTACGGCATTGGTTCCGTTATCCCATAAATGCGCCTGTGGATGCAAGCCACCCGGTGCACGTGCATCACGGTCGCTGATAAATTGCAATCCCTTTGTAGTGGCATCAGTAAGAATCGTATTCAATGCTGTTTGCTCATTCACATTCGTTGGAAAATCCTGGTAACCCCAGGTAACCGCTACTTTATCCCAATCACCGATTTTATCATCATACACCTGTGAGAAATCCATTTCACCATTCGCATTCAACCGGATCATGGGATGCGGATAGTCCATGACACTGGCACGGTTGTTTACACTGCTGGCATAGTTGTGCATTAAACCAATCGTATGCCCTACTTCATGAGCACTTAGCTGACGCAATCTTGCCAATGCTGCTTTTAACATGTGATCATTGGCAGGAATACCATTGGCAAATGGTGAAAGCAAGGCAGAGAAGATGAGATAATCCTGCCGCACCCGCAATGAACCCAGCGACACCTGCCCTTTAATAATTTCACCTGTTCTTGGATCCACAACCGAAGCACCATAACTCCATCCTCTTGTGGAGCGATGTACCCAGTTGATCATATTGTAACGGATATCCATCGGATCAGCAGTATCCGGCAACACTTTTACAATGAATGCATCTTTATAACCCGCTGCTTCAAAAGCCTGGTTCCACCAGCGTGCCCCATCCAGCAAAGCAGAGCGGATGGGCTCCGGTGTTCCGTTATCCAAATAATATACAATGGGTTTTACAGGTTCACTAACAGCGGCCGTTGGATCTTTCTTTTGCAGACGATGACGAATGATATAATATTTTTCTATCGGATCACTTACAGGACTTGCATAATCATAAAACGAAGTAGAAATAAAACTGCTGCGTGGATCGAACACTCTGGGTTTGTAATTATTATCGGGCAACTGTACCAATGAATGATGAATACGAACCGTAATGGCTTCTGTGGAAGGTGTAACCGGTTGTACAAAATTTCCTACGTCTCCATCATTGTTGATATAAGTAACCGTTACTTCGAGTTCAGAGTTAAACGGAAAATTTTTGGTGCGGGGCAGATACATGGCACTTCTGCTTTTATCTAACTGATAATTGCCTTGGCGCATCCGTCGGATGGTATTGCTCACTTTCATGGCATCACGCAATAGGAAATCAGTTGCATCAACGAGGTACTTACCATTGCTTTCAGCTTCTACTGTAAAACCCCAAACGGTAGATTGTGAAAAGGATTGTTCTACGGCTCGTTTCTCCGCTGCATCATTGCTTAATGCTCTATATCCATAGTTGGGTTGAATCAACAACAGCTTTCTCCCCACTTTACTGAATTTCACAATACGGTCTTCACCTAACAGTCCACGATCCAGGCCAATATCATTGCTGCCCAAACCTGCCGGAAGGGAAACAACGTATAAAAACTCTGTATCAATCTTATCTACTTCCAGCCAGATTTTCCCGGTATTCTCATCCCAGTAAAAAGGAAAATAGCCTTCATATTTCTTGAGGCCATTCGTTTTTTCTTCAATGGAAGAAAGCTTTTGTGCTGATAAATAAAGTGGTGCAAAAAACAGGAGGAACAATATCTTTCTCATGTGCGTTGATTAGGCATACAAGTTATACCAAAGTGTTTTAGTTTTTAACCAAAATAATATGAACGGAATTTAGTAAGTGTATAATGCCGCTATCATGAGGATGGAACATCAGGAGTTGCCGGGCGGTAATAATTATTTGAGTGCAGGCAATAAAAAGGAAAGTATAAACGGTTTATTCTTCAACTTCTTTCTGGCTCTTCCACCAGCGCCAGCCAATAAAACCAACAATGGCAAAAGGAGCTGCCATGAGGTAAATAATGGCGGAGTTTAAAGCGGCGGCAGGCTTTTCACCCAGTTGAGATGCGGTTTTGGTACAGATGGAACATTGTGCAGCAACATCAGCACTGATAACAATGGCTGCTACAAAAAACAACAGTATCAATCTCCACTTTTTCATGACGATAAATTTGAGAAGGCAAAGTTAGGGAGAGATTGAATAAGAGCTCACTTCAAAAAAGACAATACCTTCTTAAAAAGAGGCCTCTTAATGTGCCGGTTGTTTGATCTTTTGCTCCAATAATCTTTTTTCAATTAAACTTTGTGTAAGACGGGAGGCTTCCTCAAAATAATCTCTTGCTTTATCATATTCTTTCAGTTGCCAGTGCAGTTCGCCAAGTGTGGCGGGTAAGAGGTAGTAATTTTTTAAAGAAACAATATCCGGAATGGCGTTGATGGTTTCAATGCCTTTTGCAGGTCCGTGCAATTCTGCTACTACTATGGCACGGTTTAAAGCAATAATGGGCGATGGATAAGAATGGTAAAGCAGGTTGTAACAGTTGAGAATATGATTCCAGTTAGTATGTGCATAATCCCTGGCGATGGCATGTTCATAAGCAATACCGGCTTCAATATGAAACTTGCTCATATGATCGCCGGCAGCAGATTGCTCCAGGTGAAAGATTCCGTTTTCAATCAAGGCCCTGTTCCATTTGCTGCGGTCCTGTTGTTTGAGCAGCAACACATTGCCGTTGCTGTCCAATCTTGCATTGTTGCGTGATGCGGTGAAGCACATGAGCGCCATCAATGCATGTGCATTTTCATGCGGCACAGCCGGGCTGCGGCAAATCAACTCACACAAACGCATGGCTTCCTGCATCATATCCTTCCTGATCAGGGCTTCATGGTTCGTGGAATTATATCCTTCATTAAACAAGAGGTAAATGGAAAGTAATACATTCTCCAGTCTTTCCTGCAGTTCCTGTGGCGACGGTAATTCAAATTCTACTTTGTTATCACGAAAGGTTTGCCTGGCACGGTACAAACGTTTCTCAATAGTATCATAACCGGTTACAAATGCTTTTGCAATTTCAGCTACACTAAAACCACACAATGTTTTTAAGATCAATGTTACCTGTGCTTCAGTTGAAAGAGAAGGATGACAGCACACAAACATCATCCGTAAACGATCATCATCAATGGCGGCTGTAGTAACTAATTCATGCAGAACAGGAACCAATGTGTATTCTGATTGAAGTAATGGTGTAATTTGTTTCGCATATTCCTGTCCCCTTTTTTGATTGCGCAATACATCAATAGCTTTATTACGGGCAGCCGTAAATAACCAGGCGGTTGGATTATCAGGTAGGCCTTTGATTTTCCACGTATTCAATGCTGCAAGTAATGTATCCTGTACCACATCTTCTGCCAGTTGCAGGTTATGAACTCCAAACACCTTGGTGAGGGCAGCCACCAACTTTCCCCATTCATGACGAAAGAGATGCTCCACTGTTTGCTCTATGGGTAACGCCTGTTGCAATAATCTGTTTCTTAAAATTAAGAAAGCACAGGGTAATCACCTGTGCTTCCATTACTAAGTTTATCCACCATGTATTCCTTACTTCTTTGGAAAATCAGGGTGCGCCTTTAATTCGGCAATCTGAAGTGTATGACGCTTGGTATGCGCTGATAAAAACAATAACAATTGGTAACCATCCACAGCACCCAATGGTGTTTCTGCAATATGGTTACGCATATCTTCTTTTGATTCCTTCATGTATTTGATCAATGCTTCACGACGCTCATTGAACTGTGCCAATGATTGTTCTGCTGATTGACCGGTTGGAAAAAAGCCTTCTCTTGTTTTTACTTTAAAGCCTCTGTTGGTCAATGTTGCTTTTATCATGTCGTCTGTCATTTTTAAATCGCTTCGTTTCTCGGGGGTAGCCGGAGCTTTCATGATACCACTGTACCAGTCAAATAAATTCTTCTCTGAAAGGGCAATATGTTCTACACATCCGGCAGCACTCCATACACTGTCAGCAGGTTTCCAGTTGAGTTGCGTTTCGCTCAACCCTTTTATTTCATCAGCCAGGGCCTTTTGCGTTTCCTTAAAATAGGCAATGGCATTTTTTCTTTCTTCATCTGTAATGGTAGGATCATGAACAACAAAGCTGATGAGAAATGCAACCAGCGGGAATAAGAACCACTTTTTCATAATTGTAAGTTTAAAGTTAAAGAAGGGAATACAAGGTAACAGTATTCCCCTGGGGATGCAAATTTATCCGGGCATATCCATTTTTTGTACCTGGCGTACAGCTATAGAGCCACCTGTTGCAAAATCAGGATAATCTTCACAAAGCGAAATTGCTTCGTCATAGTCTTTCGCATTGATAATGAAGAACCCACCAATGATTTCTTTACCTTCTGTAAAGGGGCCATCTACTACATTTTTATGATTACCTTTTACGATTTTACCGCCCGGTAATAAAGGCTCGCCGGATACATAACGTCCGTCTTTTGACAGCTTCTCGATCCATGCAAACCATTTGCCCATGATTTGCTCAAATGCTTCAGGTGAAGCGGACTCGGGAGGTGGCATTGGCCCCTGGAATAACAACATAAACTTTTCCATAACTGATTGTTTTAATTGGTTTTTGAAAATTGATTTGATGATTGACGAGCGGTTTCAACAAATCCGGACAGACTTTCTAAATTTTTTTTCTACCGCTCATAAAAATCAATTATGAAGTAACAATAAAAGAAGATACATTGGTTATCCCTAAAACAACTAGTATGAAGCCTTGTGTTTCAGTCACCTGTTTTCTTTTTTCAGTACTTTTTTTTCACGTTTCAGTTATTGGCCAGAAACCTTGCAGTCAGCCTGAGTTCCGGCAATTTGATTTTTGGGTGGGTGAATGGGAGGCCTTTGGTGTAAAAGGCAGTAAAGCCGGCGATAGTAAGATTTCCCTTATTCTTGACAGCTGTGTGATACTGGAAGAATGGATAAGCGCATCTTCACAGCAGGGAATTACTTATTCAGGCAAAAGTTTTAATTCCTTTAACGCAGCAACCAAACAATGGCAACAAACATGGACAGACAATACCGGTAATACTACAGAATTCCTAAGGGGAGAAGGCAGCGACGGCAAAATTGTTTACTATGCCGATAAAGTGACAGATCCAAAAGGAAAAATCTTTATGCGTCGCCTTACGTTTACAAAGCTCAGCGATGATAAGGTTCGCCAACTAGGAGAACGGAGTGATGATGGTGGTACAACCTGGGCCACTGAGTATGACTTAGAGTACAGACGAAAGAAATGAAATGGTTTTACTATATATTTCTGTCGTTCATGCTAATCGGCAATTGTTATGGATTTGCTCAATTGCTTTTTAACAAAACCAGTTTCATTGAAAAATTTCCCGCTGTTAACTTAAAAAATATCTGGCCCCTGCAATTACTTCCGTTGCTGAATATGTCAGGCATAACTGGATTGATGTTGTTTAAACCTTGGTCACCGTATGTAGTATTGTTGGGTGCAATATAAAATGTTTTACAAACATAAAAGGCTGAAAATCATATTTCTTATTTTCAACCTTTAGAAAAGCTAAACGAAAAATAGGTTTATATGAAAAAACGATGATTAATGCCTGCATATTTTATTTATTCATTTTCAGTTTTTGCGCAAATGGAAATACTCCAAGCCCTTATTGATTCAAGAGCTATTATGAGTGAAGAAAAAGGTAAAACAAATGCAAGGTTTGATTACTAAATAAAAGAAGGAAATGATATGAACCTATAATTATTTTAACAATGGCAAAATCAACAACAAAAAAATTAGCGGTTCTTAAAACCAAAGAAAACAATGCAAGTGTAGATGACTTTCTGCAGGCTATTGGCGATGAAGCCAAACGTAAAGATGCTGCCGACATCTTAAGCATGATGATTAAAGCAACCGGTGAAAAGCCCAAAATGTGGGGTACCAGTATAATAGGGTTTGGAAATTATATTTATGAATCGCCAACAACAGGAAGAAGCGGTGAGTGGTTTATGATGGGTTTTTCACCACGTAAACAAAACATCACCTTATACCTGATGCCGGGTGTTGGTCATTATAAAGAATTAGTTGAACAATTGGGCAAATGCAAAACGGGCGGCTCCTGTTTATATATTAACAAGTTAAGCGATGTAAACACAAAAGTGTTGAAGCAGCTACTATCTACAGCTTACAAAAACATGAAGCAAAAAAACAAAACATAATTTATCAACCTTAAAGCAATTACAATATGGACAACGCAATCAGCTGGTTTGAAATTCCGGCAACAGATATTGAAAGAGCTCAAAAATTTTATGAAACCATCTTTCAGATAAAGATGCAGAATATGGATTTTCCCGGTGTAAAAATGAGAGCCTTTCCTCTTGATGACCCGATGTCTGGTGTAGGCGGAACTATTATTGACACCGGCGGTTATCATAAACCCTCTGCAACTGATGGGCCGCTTATATATCTTAATGGCAATCCTGATCTGCAGATTATATTAGACAGAGTAGAAGGTGCAGGCGGTAAAGTTAGTATCCCAAAAAGAGAAATAAGTCCGGAGTATGGTTATATGGGATTATTTGAAGATACTGAAGGCAACCGGATTGCATTGCATAGTGTTCCTGAAAAATATTTAAAACCATAAATTATTTAACATGATTGTTCTTTATATCATCCTTGGTTTAATTGCTGCTTTATTAGTTACCGCACTATTCATCAGCAAAGACATGAAAGCCTACCGGAGCATTATCATTAACAAACCTAATGCTGAAGTTTTTAATTATATCAAGTTTTTAAAAAATCAACAGAACTATAGTAAATGGGCAGGGCTTGACCCTAACATGAAAAATGAATTTACCGGTACAGATGGACAAATTGGTTTTACCAATTCATGGGAGGGAAATAAGAAAGTTGGAAAAGGAGAGCAGGAAATAAAAGGAATTGTAGAAGGTAAACAACTCATTACAGAATTGCGGTTTATAAAACCTTTTAAGTCTGTTGCAAAATCAACGATGAGCACAGAACCGGTAGATGAAAACAGTACGAAAGTTACCTGGGGCTTTGAAAGTCAAATGAACTATCCGATGAATTTGATGAAGTTGTTTATGAATATGGATAAAGCAATTGGCGATGATTTCAGTGTGGGTTTAAATAATCTAAAAGCGTTGATGGAAAAATAAATATTATGAAGCTGATACTATTTGCTTTTGCATCAACTCTGTTACTATATGCTTGTGCGGAAACAAAGCAATCGAAAGCAAAAACAGTAAATCAGTTTAGCTGGCTGAACGGAAATTGGTCAATGCCAACAGACAATGGTACTGTAACCGAAGAATGGAAATTGATCAATGATAGCCTGATGGAAGGAAAATCAGATTTTGTAAAAGGCGATTCCATTACTCCTTTTGAAACGATTCGGCTTTTCAGAAGAGATACTTCGTTTTATTATGAAGCCAAAGCCGCCGGACAAAATAAGGAACAACCTGTAGAGTTTAAACTCAATACCTTTTCTGATTCAGGGTTTACAGCAGAAAACCTGCAACATGATTTTCCGAAACGTATTACCTATAGATTGGTGAACAAAGACTCTATTCATGCTTTTATTGATGGTGGGCCCCAACAGCCGGAAAAAAAATCAGACTTTTATTATTCACGATCTAAAAATTAAATGATGGAAACAGTAAACTGGAATATGTTTATTGTACGCATAGATGTAAGTGCTCCCATTGAAAAATTATATGCAGCATGGGCTACCCGTGCAGGTATTGAAAGCTGGTTTTTACGTTTAAGTGAATATAAAACTGCTGATGGAAAGTTAAGAGCTAATGATGAACCGGTACAGAAAGGCGATACGTATAAATGGATGTGGCACGGCTGGCCCGATGAAACAGTAGAGTACGGAACAATACTTGATTGCAACGGGAAAGATCTCTTCCGTTTCAGTTTTGGAAAGGCTGGCAACTGTACGGTTCGTATTTATAAAGAAAAAGAAGAAACAATTGTTGAAATTTTGCAGGAAGATATTCCGGACGACGAAACAGGAAAACAAACATGGCATGTAGGCTGCAAAACAGGCTGGACTTTTTACCTGACCAATTTAAAATCTGTATATCAGTTTGAAACAGATTTGAGAAACAAAAAAGAAGGTATCGGACAATTATTAAATCTTTAAATTGTTCATTATGGCTTATAACGAAAAACTAGCCAATATGACAAGAGAATTGATTTCTCTCACACATAAAAATGTAGAAGAGAAAGCAATGTTTGGCGGACTCTGCTTTATGGTAAATGATAAAATGGCGTTGGGTGTAGAAAAAGACAGGCTTATGGTGAGACTTAACCCTGAAATTTATGAAGAGGCAATGGAAAAAGAAGGGTGCAAACCCATGGACTTTTCAGGTAAAGTGATGAAGGGATTTGTGTTTGTAGATGCAGATGTGCTTACCACAAAAAAGAAACTGGATTACTGGGTGCAGCTGGCATTGGAGTATAATAAAATTGCAAAAGCGAGTAAAAAGAAAATAAAAAAATAAAACATATGCAATCCAAAGCAACTACTGTAGATGCGTACCTGGCAGAGGTACCGGAAGACAGGCAAAAAGCGATGAACAAACTTCGTTCAGTTATTAAAAAGAATTTACCCAAAGGATTTAAAGAAGAAATGGGTTATGGGATGATGGGCTGGAGTGTTCCGCATTCCATTTACCCGGCAGGTTATCATTGCAATCCTAAAGATCCCTTGCCGTTTATTGGTTTGGCATCGCAGAAAAATTCTATCAACTTGTATCACATGGGTATTTATGCTGACCCCAAACTGCTCAAATGGTTTCAGGATGCTCATGCCAAAGCATCACCCAAAAAATTAGATATGGGCAAAAGCTGCATCAGGTATAAAAAACCGGAAGATATTCCATATGATTTAATTGGCGAGCTGGCATCAAAGATGACTGTTGAAGACTGGATCAATATGTATGAAACCAATTTAAAAAACAGCCGCACAAAAAAATAAAACTCAAACCTCTTAGTATGAAATATGTTCTGCTGTTGCTCTTCATAATAACCTCAGCACACGTCTTTGCGCAGGATTCAACCATAGCAAAACCCAAACAATGGCTGGGCGTTCTTACTTTGTCGCCCAAATTCCAGGATGAAAAAAACTGGACAACGGCCGATCAGGCGATTGTAGGTGAATATTTTAAACGCTTGGTTCAAATGAATAAAGAAGGGGTGGTGTTGCTGGCAGGTCGTACCCAATTAGAAACCAATGATCCCGATATGATGGGCCTGGTAATCTTTTATGCAAAAGATGAAAAAGAAGCTGCTGATTTTATGATGAATGACCCGGCCGTGAAAAATAAAATCATGCTGGCAAAAGTATTGCCCTACGGAATTGCAGTAGGTGCCTGTAAATAAAAAACCAGATTATCATGAATACATTTCAACTTTCAGAAATCATCTTTTTGTAAAGTATCCGGTAAGCTTAACAGCAAAGTAAAAACGCCAATAATTTTTAACTCACAAAATCATTCATCATGAAAAAAGGAATTTTGTTTTTATTGTTTTTTACTTCTGTTACAGTTCATGCACAACTGGCAGATTCCATTAAAGCACAATTCATAAAAGACTGGCAGCGTGCCAAAGCTTATACCAAAGAATACCTGGATGCAATGCCGAAAGACAAGTATAACTTCCGTGCGCAGGATAGTGTAAGAACCTTTGCTCAGCAAATGCTGCACCTGGCGCAGGGAAATGTTGGATTGGTAGCTAATGGCACCGGTGCAGCACGCATCTGGCAGGGACAAAACCTGGAACAAAGAACAAGCGCTCAACAATCCGATTCAGTTATTTACTATGTAATGGCCAGTTATGATTATGCCATTGAAAGTATTACCAACATGGATGCTTCCAAACTGTTTGATAGTTTTGGCCGTGGCAATTTCCAGGAAACAAGATTTGCGTGGATCAACAAAGCATTTGAACACCAGGGTCATCACCGTGGACAGGCTACTATCTATATCCGTCTGCTGGGCATTAAGCCACCCAATGAAAAATTATTTTAAACGGAATTAAATAACCATGAACAGAAAGCTGTTTCTCCTGAAGGACAGCTTTTTTTATTACCTTTCTTTTTACAATCAAAACCATGTTTATGATCAGGCTTGCAATTCTCTCCATTCTCTTTTTATCAGCTTTCATTACAACGGCACAAAAAAAGCAAACAGCTTTACCTGCAGCCGCTGAAACAAAAGATGTATTCAATACATCCTTATTCAATGGTTTAAACTTCAGAAGTATCGGCCCAGCTATCACTTCAGGTCGTGTTGCAGATATTGTGGTAAATCCCAATAACATCAGTGAATATTATGTAGCAGCAGCTGCAGGTGGTGTTTGGAAAACAAAAAATGCAGGGATTACTTATGAACCTGTTTTTGATGGTGAAGGTTCTTACTCGATCGGCTGCTTGGCTATGGATCCAAATAACCCCAATGTTGTTTGGGTAGGCAGTGGTGAAAACAACAACCAACGCAGTGTAGCGTATGGCGATGGTTTGTACAAAACAGAAGATGGCGGTAAGAGCTGGAAGAATGTGGGGTTGAAAAATTCAGAACATATCGGACGTATTGCTATTGACCCAACAAACAGTGATATTGTTTACGTAGCGGCTTATGGTCCTTTGTGGAGTAGTGGTGGCGAACGTGGTATTTACAAAACAACAGATGGTGGTAAAACATGGAAGCAGGTGTTGTTTGTAAGTGAACATACGGGATTTAATGAAGTGATGGTGGATCCACGACATCCCAATATTGTGTACGCAGCAGCGCACCAGCGTCAGCGAAAAGTATTTACCTACATTGGTGGTGGTCCTGAATCTGCTTTGTATAAAAGTACAGATGGAGGTGCTACCTGGAATAAGATCATGAATGGATTACCGGGAGGCGATGTGGGAAGAATCGGTTTGAATTATTCACCTGTAAACCCCGACGTATTGTACTGTGTGGTAGAAGCCAATGATGGTAAAGGCGGCACCTTTAAAAGTACTGACCGTGGTGCAAGCTGGGAAAAACAAAGCGGTTATTTCACCAGTGGTAATTATTACAACAAAATTTATTGTGATCCCAAAGACATCAATAAAATTTTTATCATCAATACTTATTTTGGTGTGAGTAAAGATGGCGGCAAAAACTTTTCGATCCTTGGTGAAAAGAATAAGCATATTGATAACCATGTTATCTGGATCAATCCCAATAACACCAGTCATTACCTGGTTGGTTGTGATGGTGGTGTATATGAAAGCTTTGATGAAGGTGTGAACTGGGATTTTAAAGAAAACCTTCCCATCACACAGTTTTATAAAGTAGCTACTGATAATGCATTTCCGTTTTACCACATACACGGTGGTACACAGGATAATTTCAGTTTAGGCGGTCCTTCACGTACCTTAAGTTCCAATGGTATTTTTAATTCTGATTGGTACTTCACCAGTTTGGGTGATGGTTTTGAAAGCCAGGTAGATCAAAGTAATCCTGATATCGTATATGCGCAGGCGCAATATGGTGCACTCACCCGCTACGACAGAAAGAGCGGCGAGTATTTATTCATCCAGGCACAGGAACCAAAAGGAGCGCCTGCCTACAGGTGGAACTGGGATGCGCCATTAGTCATTTCTCAGTTTGATAATAAACGGATTTACCATGCAGCCAATAAAGTGCTTCGCAGTGATGATAGAGGTAATACCTGGAAGGAAATCAGTGGCGATTTATCAAGACAGATTGATCGTAATAAAATTCCGGTGATGGGTAAAGTGTGGAGCATGGATGCTATTGCTAAAAACGGATCAACAGATATATACGGGCAAATTACAACACTTGCTGAAAGTAAGTTGGATGAAAATGTTTTATATGCCGGTACCGATGATGGTTTGATTCATGTAACAACCGATGGGGGAAAGAACTGGATGAAGGTGGATAATATTGCAGGTGTGCCTAATCTCTGCTATGTGCACCAGGTCATCACTTCACAACATGATAAGAACACAGCGTATGCTGTTTTCAACAATCACCGCATGGGTGATTTTAAACCATATGTATTTAAAACTACAGATGGCGGTAAAACATGGAAAGCCATACAAAACAATATGCCCGAAAGGGGAAGTGTATATTCCATAGCAGAAGACCATATCAACAAAAACCTGTTATTTGTTTGTACGGAGTTTGGCGTTTTTACAAGTGTAGATGGTGGAGAAAAGTGGATTCAGTTAAAAGGTGGATTACCTACGATTGCTGTTCGTGATATCGAAATTCAGAAAAGGGAAAATGATTTGGTGATTGCCACTTTTGGCCGTGGGTTTTATGTGCTGGATGATTATTCACCACTGCGTCATATTACAAAGGAAGCAATGGAAAAAACTGCTGCCATCTTCCCGGTAAAAGATGCGTGGATGTATGTGCAGTCAACACCACTGGGTGTTCGTGGTAAAGGTTTCCAGGGTGAAAATTTTTATACAGCAGAAAATCCAAAACCCGGAGCTGTGTTTACTTATTACCTCAAAGACGATATCAAAACCATAAAAGAAAAACGCCGTGCTGTTGAAGCTGAAAAGATTAAGAAAGGTGAAGCAGTGCATTATCCTCCGGCTGATTCATTGCGATTGGAAGATGATCAACCTGCACCACATCTATTATTTACAATTGCCGATGAAAAGGGTAATGTAGTACGAAGAATAAAAGCGCCTGCTAAAAAGGGATTGAAGCGAATTGTGTGGGATTTTCGTACGGCACCCTTCGGGCCGGTTGATTTTACCCCATTTGATGAATCATTTGCTTTCAGCAGTCCTGACCAGGGCTACATGGCATTACCCGGCAATTATACCGTATCACTCAGCAAATTTGAAGATGGTACTTATACCGAGTTAGTGGCGCCACAAAGTTTTAAAGCAGTTTCACTCAACACCGCTACACTTCCTGCAACAGATAAAAAAGCATTGGATGAGTTTTGTAAAAAGCTGGGAGAGTTGAGCCGTGTAGTGCAGGCTGCTGATAACTATAGAAGTGAATTGGCAAACAAACTCCGTTATATGAAACAGGCGGTATTAGATGCACCCAAACAATCAACAGATATTTCTAAAACAATCCGGGAACTGGAAATTCGGTTGAACAGTGTTAACCGGTTGTTGAACGGCGATGGCAGTTTGGCAAGAAGAGAATTTGAAACTGCACCATCCATTAGCAGTCGTGTATTTTATATCATTGGATCGTTGTGGAACACAACTGCTGCACCTACCCAAACACAAATCAGTTCGTATGAAACAGCAGCCGGTGAATTCACTCCTGTCTATAATGAATTGAAAGCGATAGCAGCTGAAGTGAAGAAACTCGAAGACCTGTTAGAGAAAAACGGAGCTCCTTATACACCCGGAAGGTTGCCGGAATGGAAAGGAGGAAATTAAAAAATAAAAAGGGTTCAGCTTGCTGAACCCTTTTTATTATGTGTTATGATTTTGTTTGATGATGGAAAATAATTTTTCTGCATCATCTTTTTTAAACAATTGCGTTCCTTCATTCATGGTAGCTGCACTACCACAAGCCACACCAAAACGAATAGCTTCACGCAGCGGACGTTCTTTCTGTAACATATATGTAATACCGGCCACCATACTATCACCTGCACCAACCGTACTTCTTTTTTCTACTTGCGGCGCTTCGCAGAAATAACGTTTATCTTCTGTTACAAGCCAGGCACCATCCGGTCCCATAGATACTACCATGATTTCAGCATAGCCATCTTTAATGGCCTGTTGTGCGGCTTCCGGTACTTCTTCTTTATCCAGCCAATCCACATTAAGCATTTTACACAGTTCACCAATATTGGGTTTGATCATGTAAGCATGCTTTCCTTTTAATGCCTGCAGTGCAGGACCACTGGTATCAACAATGCATTTGGCACCAACTGCAGTAGCGTTTTTCACAATCAATCCATAAAAATAATCAGGCAGACCCGGAGGCAGACTGCCGCTTGCAACAACATAGGAAGGAGTAAAGGCACGAATCTGATCAATCAACGCCTTGATTGTTTCTTCCTGTACAGCACGTCCGGGAAAGGTGAAACGATATTGATTGTTGGTAGATGATTCCAGTACAATCCAGTTTTCCCTGGTTTCCACTTTGGTATCTACTGCATGAAATAAAATATTCTCGTCTTTCAATAAAGAGCAGAGCATATTACCATTATGTCCGCCGGCAGGAAACAGTGCAACTGAAGATGCTTCTAAACGCTGTAGTGCTTTACTTACATTAATACCGCCGCCACCGGGTTCATTCACAACTTCTGTACAGCGGAGCTTACTTTCCGGTTTGAATTTTTCTACTGTTGAACTTTTATCTATGCAAGGATTTAAAGTGATTGTAAGAATCATGAGAAGAAATTGAAAAGCAAAAGTAGAGTTTCAGCCGCTGTACAAAGAAGTTGGTATGATGATTTTTATCACTTCGCACAAAAACAATAAACAGTGTATTAGTTGTACAGGTGAGAATCCAGTTCGTGCAGCACCAGCTCAATCCGCTTGCTGAGTGTTTCATAATCCGTATAGCCACGGGCCAGCAGATGAAATTTATTTTCAGAGGCCTGCATCAGTACCTGGGGAAAACCGGTTACCTGTAATTGTTTACATAATTGAAATTCGTAATAAGCCTTTTCTTTATAAGCTTCACTTTTCAGTTTATTATAAAAGTCATCCGCATCCATCTTATATTTTTCTAATAAGTGGCGGTAAGCTTCATTATCTGTTAAATCTCTTCCCTCATAATGAAGACCATATTGCAGATCAGCTGCAAATTGAACCTGCATGTCAGGATAAATTTCTTTGAAAATACTCATGGCGATTGCCGGCTTTTCAGACGAAGGAAACCAATCGCTTTCACCAGGGTTGTTGATGTGCCATAAATAATCTTCACCGAATTGAATGCCTGTTAATTCTTCAACACGTTTATACGCATCTTTAATATAACCGGCGGTAGCGCTGATGTGTACCGGTTCTTCCGGTAATACCATACCGCCGCTTAATACTTCTGTATGTAATTTTAATTGATAGTCTTCAGCTATTTGTTTGATGACCGGGCTGAAACCATAACACCATCCGCAATACGCATCGTAGCAATAAATTAAAAGAGGCTGCATGAAGCAATTTATTTAAAAATTTACTTTGGTAATTAATTAATATAGATTCAAAAATGAATTACAAAAGTATCATATTTAATTTTTAATCATGAAGTTGCCATGCATGCTAAACATATACCTCCAACAGCATGAATTGATAATACCCACTTAACCCCGGTATTTTTTTTAACTTAAGTTTATTGAATATTAAACTTATTAAGAAAAGTAACAGGAACATCATGATAAATGATGCTCAAAGTATCCATTAACGGTTTCCTTCTTTTAAAATCACTGGTTCCTGAATGTTATAAACATCAGAAGATAGTGTCGTTAAGTGCACCATAATATAGTTCACAGATGATGTGTCAGATAGGTTTTGTGCGTAAGTTCTTTGCCCCAATAGTCTAAGTATCTTCTCTTAAAATAAATTAAGCCCGACGCAAGAATTATGTGCAGGCTATATGTATCTGCGTCTTTTGCCTGAATGCAAACAGGCCAACAAAAATATTTTGCAAGGTCACTTGATGCCGTTTAATTCTGCCTCACTCATACCATTCCCCTAGTCCTTCTCTTGTTACCACCGGTTCATCACCGGTACAATCCACAATGGTGGAAGGCACCATACCTCCAATACCACCATCAATCACAATATCCACCAGCTTGCCGAATTTGTCAAAGATGGAATCAGGGTCCGTGTATTCTTCCACCATATCACCCGGTAGCGAAGCACTTAACAACGGATGCCCTAACTCTTTTACAATATGATTGGCAATGGCATGGTCGGGCACACGCAAACCAATGGTATCTTTTTTCGTCTTTAAAATTTTAGGCACTTCTTTACTGGCCGGCAAAATAAACGTATAAGGACCGGGCAGGTATTGCTTTAATAAACGGAAGATGGGTGTGGCCAGCGGTTTGGTATAAGTACTCAGGTCGCTGAGGTCATAACAGATAAAGGAAAGATTGGCCTTTTGCGGATCAGTGTTTTTAATACGGCAGATACGTTCCACCGCTTTATGCTGAAAAATATTGCAGCCCAAACCATAAATGGTATCAGTGGGGTAAATAATTACTCCCCCCTCCAGCAAACATTCCACTACCGTTTTAATTTGCCGTGGTTGCGGGTTTATGGGATGAATATGCAACAGCATGCACTAAAGTACAGGTTTTACATTTTATAAATTCATTACTATATTATTGAAAAAGCAGTTTTTATATTTGCTCCTACTTTCACAACCAGCCATGAACCTTCATCCTGTTGATACATTTGAAACCATCAATACGCAGCAGTTCAGAAAAGACTACTACCTGCAGCAAAAACCGGTAGTGATACGGTCGCTTGCCAAACAATGGCCTGCGTATGAAAAGTGGAACTGGCAATACTTTAAAGAAATCGTGGGCAATGAAAGAGTGGGCATTTTCAACAATGTAAAAAGTGATGCCTACACACCTATCAATACTGCCGATGATTACACCACATTTGGTGCGTATGTGGATATGGTTGCAAAAGGCCCGGCAGGCTGGCGCATTTTTCTCTTTAACATTTTTGATCATGCCCCACAACTGGTGAACGACTTTACCTGGCCGGAAGAATACATGAAGGGCTTTGTAAAAAAATACCCGATGCTTTTTGTGGGCGGTGCCACTTCCATCACACACATGCATTTTGATATTGATCTGTCGCATATTCTGCACACGCAGTTTGCGGGAAGAAAAAGAGTACTCCTCTTCCCATATGCAGAACAATACAAATTATACCGCAAACCCTTTGAAGTACTGAGCCTGGCCGATTTCAGTAATTATCATCAAAACACAGGTAAACCTGATTATGAGGCCTTCCCCGCAATCAAAAAAGCAACCGGTTATGAAGTGATTTTAGAGCATGGCGATACATTGTTTATGCCCGCCGGTTACTGGCACCATATGGAATACCTGGAAAGTGGTTTTGCTATGAGCCTCCGTGCGTTACAACAAGGCATCGGTCCCAAACTCAAAGGCGTTTGGAATTTATTCGGCATGCGTACCATTGATACTGTGCTCAAAAAAACAGCTCCCAAACCCTGGTATGAATACAAAAAAAATAAAGCACTCCGTCTGGCCCAAAAGGAGTTGGCGAAACTGTGAGTAGCCGCTTATTTTTAAAATCCCTTGCATAATTCAACAGGCTGACTTACATTTAGCTATCCATTATCGCTTACTTGATAAACATCCATGCCCTTCTGTTTGCCTGAAATCCTTTTCCTTTAAACAAACTTTTACAGAGAACTCATTTAAATATCTAAACCTGGATAACCATACCGGTTAGACAGGTTTTTTGTGGTTTCAGAGGTAAGCAAAAAGGGGCCTGAATTTCTATTCGGGCCCTGCTTTTTTGGCTGACGAGTATCAGCACCGGTTATTACCTGTATTCTTCTCCGCTCCGCCATACCCGTCTATCTTTCGCCCGTATTTTAGCGGTTGACCACAAAGGATCGACCGTAATCATCAAATTACATTTTATGAACAAGATCATCAGATCCGGGCTTGTTGCAGCGGTAGTGTTGCTGGCCCTTGCTTTTCTTTCTATTAAATTATTGCCGGTAATTATGCCTGCTGTAGCAGAGGAATATTACAAACCTGTCTTTGTAAATGATGAAACCCGTAACCTGTTCTACTTTGTACACCCTGTAGTGCTGGCCTTTGCACTGGCCTGGTTCTGGAACCGGTTTAAAGGAGTACTCAATGGCAACTGGCTGGCACAGGGTCTGGAAATGGGATTGATTTACCTCATTGTTGCCACTTTACCTGCTATGATTATTATTTACAGTGCTATTGATGTTTCTGTTACGGTAGTGGGCACCTGGTTACTGTATGGTTTTGTACAGGGTACCCTTGCAGGTATTGTGTTCAGCCGCATGCATGTTTAAAAAATCAACCGTATTATTTTCAGCAGCCGTTACTGTGTAGCGGCTGCTGAACTTATTTCTACAGGCTATATAGTATTACCCTACTTATCTATTCTCTATGAATTCCGTTTCTTTGCGCCATGCAAGAGAATTTGAACGGAAAACTACTCATCATAACAGCGCCATCCGGTGCCGGTAAAACATCTATTACCAAATACTTAATGAAGTTGTTTCCGCAATTGGCTTTCTCTGTTTCGGCGGCAACACGTGCTCCACGTGCCCATGAAACCAACGGAGTAGATTATTATTTTCTGAGTACAGAAGACTTTCAGCAAAAAATTCAAAACAATGAATTTATCGAGTGGGAAATGGTGTACGAAGGAAAATATTACGGCACTTTAAAGTCAGAACTGCAGCGCATATGGCAAAACAACCAGGTACCTGTATTAGATATAGATGTAAAAGGTGCCATACATGTACAGCAACAATTTCCCCGGCAAACATTGGCACTTTTTATTGAACCACCTTCGATTGAAGAATTAAAGAAACGTTTGGTACGCCGTGGTACTGAAACAGAAGAGTCACTGCAGGCACGCATTAACAAAGCAGCTTATGAAATTTCTTTTTCCCATTCTTTTGACGAGGTGATTGTAAATGACGACCTCAGCCGTGCCTGTGCTGAAGCAGAAGTGTTTGTGCGCCGGTTCCTGGAAGCATAACACAAGTTGGCAATTCGTTGTAAATCCTTTAGTTTTAAAGATATGAACTGGTTCCTGTTTGGCGGCATAGCATTTTGTTTACTGCTCATCGGTTTTTTTACCGGGCTGGAAACAGCTTTTGCCAGCATGAACCGTTTCTCTGTAGAATTAAAAAAGAAGCAGGGTCTTGCCAGCGGACGAATTCTCAGTGCTTTTGCTGAGCAGCCGGGCCGTTTTATCGGCTCTACATTGGTAGGGCTTACCATTTCAATGGTATTGTATGGTTTATTAGTGCATGGTCTTATTGATCCGCTCTGGAGAAAATTGCCCTCCGTATTACAAGGGGAATACCTTCGCTTATTTCTGGAGTTAAGCGTTACCACTTTGATAGTATTGATCACAGCTTTCAGCTTCATGGCTTTTTTCCGTGCCAGGAGCAACAGTGTGTTGAGCTTTTTTGCACGAAGTATTCATTTCTTTTATAGCCTGTATGCACCGGTGGCGTCTGTTTTTGTAAACATCAGTGAGTGGATCCTTAAATATTTGTTTGATGTACGCATCCAGGATCGTAAAGAAGCGTTTAACCGGATGGACCTTGAACATTTTATCCAGCAGAGCCGGGATAATGATGATGATACACAGGAGCTCAATACAGAGTTATTTGAAAATGCATTGAGTCTGCCGGGTGTTAAAGTTCGTGAATGCCTGATTCCCCGTAAAGAAATCATCGGTATTGAAGCTGCAGCTTCTATTGCTGAGCTCACACAAAAATTCAGTGATACCAAACTCAGCCGTCTCGTGGTTTATGAAGGTACGATTGATACCATTGTGGGGTATGTGCACCAGCTTGATCTGTTTCGTAAACCTACCAGCATCAAATCTATCTTACACCCCATACCTGCCGTTCCTGAAAGCATGAGCGTAACAGACCTGATCAATCAATTTACCAAAGAACGCAAAAGTCTTGCGTGGGTGGTAGATGAATTTGGAGGTACCAGTGGCATTGTAACGATGGAAGATTTACTGGAAGAAATTTTTGGTGAAATACAGGATGAATATGATACCGAAGAGTTTGTTGAAAAACAATTAGCCGAAGGAGAATTTATTTTCAGCGGCAGACTGGAACTGGATTATCTTTCAGAAAAATATAATCTGGAGTTTGAAGAAGAAACAGAAAGCGAAACACTCAGCGGCTATATTGTTGAACACCACGAAACAATACCCGAAGCCAAAGAACGGATTATTATTGACCGTTATGAATTTGATATTCTTACTGTTAATGATACCCGTATTGAAACGGTAAAAATGAAAGTGCTTCACTGATTGAATGCCGTCCCCATCAAAACCCGCTCTTTACCGCCTATCCACAACCTACGGGAAGATTCGTTTTTAATAATAACTTTCTGTTGAAATTAAATCTCATCACAATTATGAACAAACAATTCGCACTAAAGATGCTGTCTGCAGCTATGCTCATTACAGCATCGCAGGCAATGGCACAAGCACCTAAAAACGGTGCCGTTGCTCCTCCTGCTGCTGACACAACCAAGAAAGCACCCCCAAAACCCGGAGTGGCTGACAAAGTAAAAACCAGTAAAAAGCACGCCGGTTTATTTACTGTTTACCAGGATACAGTTACTGGTGGTGTACAGATGTATGTACGTAAAGACCAGCTTAACAAAGAATTTATTTACCAGAGTTTTTCGTTGAGTGGCCCTACCAGTTTGTTTTTACATCAGAACATGATCCGCTCCACACTGGTGTTTAAAATAAGAAAGTCATTTGATAAGATTGAATTTGCATTGGTGAATACCAATTTTTATTACGATGGTAAAAATGCGATCAGTAAAGCGGCGAATGTAGATGTAGCTGATGCCGTTTTTTATACGGATAAATTTTCCATTGAAGATTCCACCGGTTATCTCATCAGCGTAGATCAACTGTTTATGAGTGATAAGCTGGACCCTGTAAAGCCCATCTTCCCTCCAACCGTTCCCTCTTACCTGTTTTTCAACCTGGGTGGTTTCAATCCTTCTAAAAGTAAGGTAAGCGGTTTGCGTTCTTATCCAAACAATACAGACGTAATTGTTGACCTTGCTTACGATAACCCTGTTCCGTTTAACCAGGGTGGCAAAGACATTACAGATGCCCGTTATGTACGTATTAAACTGCAGCACTCTTTTATTGAAATGCCCAATAATGATTATCGCCCCCGCCGTGATGATCCACGCATTGGGTTCTTTACACAGGAGGTAGATGATCTTACAGCTAATACCTACACTCCGTATAAAGATGTGATCAACCGCTGGCACCTCAAGAAAAAAGATCCGGGTGCTGCTTTAAGTGAGCCTGTAGAACCGATTGTGTATTGGGTGGAAAATACTACACCGGTGGAGTACCGTGAAATTGTAAAAGCTGCCGGTGAAAAATGGAATGAGGCTTTTGAAAAAGCAGGTTTTAAAAATGCAGTGGTGATGAAGATTATGCCGGATGATGCCACTTGGGATCCGGCTGATATCCGTTACAATGTAATCCGCTGGGTATCCTCTCCTTATCCTCCGTACGGAGCTATCGGGCCCAGCTTTGTAAATCCAAAAACCGGTCAGATTCTGGGTGCTGATATTACCATTGAGTGGAAGCCTGCTGCTATCTGGCCCGGTGATGCGCTGTACACAGATCGGATTGCTGCCAATGGCAACAGCGAACTAAGCCAGGAAGAACAATTTGAAAAAATGTTGCCTTCCAACATGCATGATCACTGGAAAAACTGTAACATCAGTAAACATGTAATGCAGCAATATGCTGCCGGTTTTACCATGGCGCAGGTGGCCGGTGCAAGCGTAGAAGATGAGAAAGAATTTCACCGCCAGTTTTTATATTACCTGGTGTTACATGAAATGGGACATACCCTTGGTCTGAACCATAACATGAAGGCCAGCTCAATTCTTTCGCCTGCTGAAGTACATAATAAAGCCATCACTTCTAAAATCGGCTTAATGGGCAGTGTAATGGATTATCCCGCTGTAAACGTTCATAGCGACAAAAGTAAACAAGGTGATTATTATACTACCAAACCCGGTCCTTATGATTTGTGGGCAATTGAATATGGATACAGTGAATTTTCGCCGGCTGAAGAAGAAAGCAAATTGAGCACTATCGCTGCCCGTAGCCATGAGCCTTATCTTGCTTTTGGAAACGATGCAGATGATATGCGTGGCATTGGCAATGGTATTGATCCCCGTGTAATGGTGAATGATATGAGCAGCGATATGGTTGCTTATGCTGAAGACCGTTTCAAATTTGTAAACCTCACCATTCCTAAACTCATTTCTAAGTTTGGGAAGAATGGTGAAACTTATGCCGGCATCCGTGGCCGTTATGGCACATTGAACTTTGAACGCCGTGGTATGATTCAGGCTGTTGCCAATTATATTGGCGGTGTTTATGTTGACAGAAGTGTGATTGGTCAAAACCCAAACAGCAAGCCATTTACAGTAGTGCCTGTTGCTTATCAAAAGAAAGCCATGGACTTACTGATAAAGAACGTGTTTGCACCCAATGCATATGATGCTGATGCACAACTGTTCCAGTACCTGCAGTTACAACGTCGTGGTTATGGCTTCTTTGGCAACACAGAAGATCCTAAACTGCAGAACATCATATTAAGTAACCAGGTGGTTGCGTTACAAAGCATGCTCAACAGTGTTACCTTATCCCGTATTAACAACAGTGGTTTATATGGTAATACGTATTCTGTTGCTGATGTAATGACAGACCTTGCCAATGGAATTTTTAAAGCTGATATTACCGGCGCTGTAAATCTTTACCGCCAAAACCTGCAAACAGAGTTTGTAAAAGGAGCCATCAGCATCCTGGAATCAAAAACCGGGTATGATAATGCTTCCAGAAGCGCTGCTTACAGCACCCTTCGTAAAATCAGGGCGATGCTGGCAACGGCTGTTTCGCCCAATGAGCAAACAAGAGCACACCGCAGTATGCTGTTGTTTATGATTGATAAAGCATTGGCTGTAAAATAATACCTCGCTTTCAGTATTAAAGAAAGTCCTGCCCTGTGGCGGGACTTTCTTTTTTGACTCATGGCAAATCAGTTATTTTTGCAGCCGTGGCAGAAACAAGTTCCAAAACAAGCGCTCTCTTCAAACGCATCCGTGGCCGCTCTGCCAGTGAGCAGGCCGAAATGAGTTTTATTGATCACCTGGAAGAGCTACGCTGGCATGTGATCCGTGCCGTAATTGCTGTTCTGGTTGGAGCCGTGATTGTTTTTATCAAAATTGATTTTGTTGTTGACAAGGTGCTGATGGGTCCCGTGCACAATGATTTTATCACTTATAAATGGTTGTGTGCGTTGGGCACAAAGCTTGGGGTACAGGATCTTTGCCTGCAGGATTTTTCCATAAAGTTTATGAGTAACGCCATGACGGAGCAATTTCTCATGACGTTCACAGTGGCGTTTACCGGTGGTTTTATCATTGCGTTCCCTTATGTGTTCTGGGAAATCTGGAAGTTTGTGCGCCCTGCTTTAAGTGCTAAAGAAAAGAGAGGTACCCGTGGTGCTATTGCCTGGGTATCTATTCTGTTTTTTATGGGTGTTGCATTTGGTTATTATGTGCTAACCCCGTTCATGGTTAACTTTTACAGCAATTATTCATTGAGTGCGCTTATTGAGTTTCGCCCCACGATCAGTGATTATTTTGAAAACCTGATTTATCTCACGGTAGGCATCGGGTTATTATTTCAATTGCCTGTGGTGGTAATGCTTTTAACAAGAGTAGGTATTCTTACACCCCACACCCTTCGCAACATCCGCAAGTATGCTTTTGTAGTGATTTTAATTATGGCAGCCATCATTACACCCTCTACTGACCCCTTCAGTTTAATGTTGGTTACTGCTCCTTTGTATTTACTGTATGAATTCAGTATTGCATTGAGTATGCGTATCTACAAACGGCAAATGAAGGAAGCAGATAAAGAATGGGAGTAGTTGGAGCCGGTAGCCGATAGTGATTAGTGAATAATTTATAAATGAAAATTGTTCTGCAGATAAAGTACCTTTGAATTCAATTATTCTTTCTCCATAACAAGTTATAAATTAAAAAACATGCTTCCATTTGATATGAACAAACCTGTAGCGATTGGTTGCGATCATGCAGGGTTTGATTACAAAGAAGAACTCATTTCCTTCCTGGAAGGAAAAGGAATTGCGTTTCAGGATTTTGGTACCCACTCAAAAGACAGTGTTGATTACCCTGATTTTGCACACCCTGTTGCAGCTGCGGTAGAAAAAGGGGAAGCAGCATTTGGCATTTTGCTCTGCGGCAGCGCCAATGGTGTAGCCATTACGGCCAACAAACACCAGGGCATACGTGCTGCTATTTGCTGGGGTGTAGAGCTGGCTGACCTGGCCCGAAAACACAATGACGCTAATATTATTTGTATTCCTGCCCGTTTTGTTCGGGAGGGTGATGCTGAGAAAATGGTGAACACCTTTATGACAACGCCTTTTGAAGGTGGCCGTCATGAAAACCGGGTTAAGAAAATTGCCTGCGCATAAATAAAAGACCATTCAAATAACAATCCCGCCACGGCGGGATTTCTTTTTTATATTCGCCTCCATTAAAAATAAAGCATGAAGAAACTACTGATTGTACTGTGCGGATTGCTTGCACTCCATACATCTGCACAAAAGAAAAACAAAACAGCTGAGAAGTACGCACAAACCATTCTCGCTGCTGATTTACAAACACATTTATTTATTGTGGCCGCTCCTGAAATGGAGGGAAGAGAAACGGGTACGGAAGGTCAGCGTAAAGCAGCTGAGTACCTCAAACAACAGTTTACAAAAATCGGCATTGCGCCGGGTAACAACGGAAGCTTTGAACAATTTTATCCATTGTACAAAGACACGTTGAAAGAAGCTCAAATGAGCATAAACGGTAAATCATATGTGTTTGGTAAAGATTTTACTGCTGCACTCAACAGCATCAATACCTCAACTATGTACATTGGCGAGGTGGTTCAACTTGCAAAAGGTGATACCGTAACAGATGTAAAAGGGAAAACAGTTGTTTATGCGAAGGCGCCCACCCAGCAGGATTTATTTCGTGTATACCAGCGCCAACCCGCTCTTGTACTGATTGCACAAACTGGTATTGACAAACAACCTTCACCAAGAGCCGGAAGAATGTACTTCTCCTTATTCCGCTCCCGCCAGATGGCAGCAACAGTTCGTATTTCTGAAGAAATGGCGGAACAGATTCTGAAAGCTGATTTTGCAAAAGCAAAAGAACAAACACTGGAAACAAAAGCTTACAGCACGGAGTTAACAGTAGCTTTCAATAAAGAAGTGCAAACACTCAGCGCCTCTAACGTATTAGGTGTAATTGAAGGAACTGATAAAAAAGATGAGTGGGTGGTGATTTCTGCACATTATGATCATGTTGGTATCATCGGCGGAAAAATTCATCCGGGTGCTGATGATGATGGAAGTGGAACCGTAGGCTTACTGGAACTGGCCGAAGCGTTTGCAAAAGCCAAAGCAGCCGGAAAAGGACCCCGCCGCAGTATTTTGTTTTTAGCTGTAAGTGGTGAAGAAAAAGGATTGTGGGGAAGTGAGTATTACAGTAATCACCCGGTTTATCCGTTAGATAAAACATCACTGGATATCAATATTGATATGATTGGCAGAAAAGATGATAAGTTGAATTCTGCTGACAGTAATAAACATGTATACCTGATTGGTGATGATAAACTGAGCAGTGAGCTACCGAACTATGTGGACAGCATCAATAACCTGTACATCAAAATCATTACAGACAGAAAGTACAATGATCCCAAAGATCCCAACCGTTTATACTTCCGCAGCGATCATTACAACTTTGCACGCAAGGGTGTTCCCATTATTTTCTTTTTTGATGGTATTCATAAAGATTATCACAAACCATCTGATACGCCGGATAAAATCAATTATGATTTGTATGAGAAGCGTACTAGACTTGTATTTTATTTAGCATGGGATGCGGCTAACAGGAATACTATGTTTGTGAGAGACAAATCATTGGCAGATGTGCCAACACGTTAAATAGAATCAGCAGTTTTACTGATTCAATAAAAGGTGATTGCTTCTGCAGCAATCACCTTTTTTATTTCGATATCAACTGAAAAATAAAACCAGCAGCTGTGCTGCAATAATCCGCAGGATCATAGTTAAAGGATACACAGTAGCATAAGTAACATTGGCCACTTCATTCTTAGCCATTTGGTTGGCAAAAGCCAATGCAGGAGGATCAGTACTGGCACCTGCCAGTAAACCACATACTTCAAAATAAGTTTTACGAAAAACATAATGTGCTACAATCCCAACGAGAAGCAAAGGAACCAATGTAATTGTCAACCCCATACCAATCCACATCCATGCAGTACCACCACTGAAAGCCTGGTGCAGGTTATGACCGCTGCCTAAACCCACACTGGCAAGAAACAATGCAATACCCAGCTCCCGGAGCATCAGGTTTGCACTGTAGGTAGTAAACTGGTTGAGGTACATTTTATTTCCGTAGCGGCTCAGCAATAAGGCAATTATTAGCGGACCACCCGCCAAACCAATTTTAACCGGTACAGGCATATCGAAAACAAAGAATGGAATACTGCCGAGCAATACACCCAGCACGATACCAATAAAAATAGGAGCAATATCAGGAACATCCAGCCGTTTCATTTCATTACCCAATACTTTACCTACCATTTCTACACCTTCTTTAGTGCCCACAACTTTTATATGATCGCCCAATTGTAAAACAATATCGCCATGCGGTACCATTTCAACACCGGCACGGCTTAAACGAGTTAATGTAAAATCATGCTGGTGTAATGCAGCAAGATCACCCAATCGTTTGTGGGTAACAGCAGACTGTGTAACCACAATGATGCGGGAAATAAGTTCACTCTGCGGTGCTTCTTTTAAGTTAACAGTAGCTTCTTCTCCGATAATCATTTTTAAAACCGGCACCTGTTCTTTATGTGCTACAATAAGCAATACATCATCTTTATGAACAATCGTTTGAGGTGTTGGTGTGATTACTTCACCGTTTTGTAACATCCGTGATACTACAATAGGTTCTTTAAGTAAATCAAAAATGGTACGCAGCGGTTTGCCTTCCACCTGCGGATTGCTTACCTGCAGGTGTAAAGATACAGGCCGGTTACTTTTAATGATATCCAGCTTCCGGTGCAGTTCCCGTTCATTCTCAAGATCTATTCTGAATATTTTTTTAAGCAGTAGCAACGAGAGAATAATCGCAAACACACCAAAAGGATATACTACGGCATAGGCCAATGCAATAAAAGAGGTAGCATCGTTATTAATATGCAGGTCTTTGGCAGCATCCTGTGCAGCACCTAAGCCGGGAGTGTTTGTAACAGCACCGCTCATAACACCGGTTAAAGTAGTGATGGGTGTAGCCGTAAAAAGAAAGAACAGGATGGTGATGAGTACACCTGTTCCCACCACTGCTGCTGCCAATCCGTTAGTAACAGCTGCATTTTTTTTGAGTGATGAAAAAAAACCTGGCCCAACCTGAAGGCCGATTGAGTACACAAAAAGAATTAACCCGAATTCTTTGAGAAAATGTTCTGTTTCAGGGTTAAGGTTGATGCCGAGATAAGAAAGAAGCAACCCCAGAAATAAAATCCATGTAACACCTAAAGAAACACCTGCAATTTTAATACGGCCCAACCATATTCCAAATGCAATCACTACACCATACACCATCACTGTTTGAGGAATGCTTTGTTCAGTGATGAGTTTGATTAACCAATTCATAACGGGTGTAAAAGTAGGTATTGAATATGTTGTCAGAACTAATCCCAATCAGTAACGAGACTTTTTGCAGACAGTTGAAACCGGGTCTATTCGCCTGTATAAGGATCTTTAATTGTCTTCGAAACATATTTGATTCCTGAAAACAACACCCTGCAACTATTGCCGGTGGGCGATTGAGCCAGAAAACCGACCTGTATTTCTCTTGGATGAAACTGAAAGTGACGAACCAACAGCCATTTATATCCGTTTGATGAGGTGTAAAGAGTAATTACATTTCCTGCTTTGGCTATTTTAAACCATGCAGTATTTGAACTCATGGCAACTGAATTGCAATCATCTGATATATCTTTAGTTACTACTGATACAATCCTTCTTGTACCGGTATAATCTTTTTCAAAACAAAATTTTACCCAGTTTAAACTGTCTGCTTTAATAACCAATGCACCTCCATCCCATTTACTGGTAAAAGCATGTTCAATTTTACTGATGAGTACAAAATCTTCAGTTGTTTTAAATAACAGTTTCGGCGCATTATCTGTGTTATAAGTAACATTCGGATCTCTGAACATATCTGTTTTTGCACCCGCATTGATTGTAAGTGTGCTCACTTTTACAGCATAGGAAAGCGGCTTATTCTCCCAATAAAGAGGGAATGGTATAGCAGCGATTCTCACAGAATCATTTGCCTGTATTGTTGTATAAAGCAGTAAACAGATGAACAGGATGTTTAGCCGGGTAAATTGCCGTGAGTATTTCATTGAAAAAAGTTTAACGGTAATCATCTCTTGCCGGGCTGAAGAAGTCAATCACCTTTACATCGGTAACAGCAAATGCATTGTGCGGTACATTTGATGGAATTACATGATAACATCCTGCAGTTAACAGATAATCTTCTCCACCTATATTCATCTGCAATTCTCCTTCCAGTATATAAGTAATCTGTTCGTGCACATGCTGATGTGTTTGCAGCGTGCTGCCCTGTTTAATATCCCAGATGCTTACCGTGCCCTTATCACCATGAATCATTTTTCCAAAAAAACCGGGGCGTAGTTCCTGTACGGGTATATTGCTGATATGGTCCATTATAATTGTTTTGATAAAAATAAAAGAAAAGGTGATGCAGCAGTGCATCACCTTTTCAAAGATTCAAATATGAAAGTAATTCAATACACTTTTGGTTACCAACCTAAAATCCATGCAAACATTAACGGCGCTACAATTGTTGCATCACTTTCTACAATAAACTTAGGTGTATTGATATCTAATTTACCCCATGTAATCTTTTCATTAGGAACGGCTCCGCTATAAGAACCGAAGGATGTAGTACTATCACTGATCTGGCAGAAGTAACTCCAGAACGGTACATCATGCCACTCCACGTCCTGGTACATCATCGGTACCACACAAATGGGGAAATCACCGGCAATTCCTCCGCCAATCTGGAAGAAACCAACCCCTTTACCCTCTGAATTTTTTCTGTACCAATCAGCCAGCCACACCATGTATTCAATGCCGCTCTTTACAGTACCTGCCTGTAATTCACCTTTAATAACATAGCTCGCAAAAATGTTACCGGTAGTACTGTCTTCCCAACCCGGACAAACGATGGGAATATTTTTTTCTGCAGCGGCTACTATCCAGCTGTCTTTAGGATCAATTTCATAATACTGTTTTAAATCGCCGCTTAAAACTGTTTTGTATAAAAACTCATGCGGGAAATAACGTTCGCCTTTTGCTTCAGCTTCCACCCATTGACGGTGCAAATGTTTTTGCAGGCGGCGGAAGGCTTCTTCTTCAGGGATGCAGGTATCGGTAACACGGTTGTAATGATTTTCCAGCAAATCCCATTCGTCCTGTGGAGTAAGATCACGGTAGTTGGGTACACGCTTATAGTGGCTGTGTGCTACCAGGTTCATTACATCTTCTTCGAGGTTGGCACCGGTACAACTGATGATATGTACTTTATCCTGGCGAATCATTTCAGCCAGGGAAATACCCAGTTCTGCCGTACTCATAGCACCGGCCAGGGTAATCATCATTTTGCCACCTTCGTTCAAATGTGTTTCATAACCTTTAGCTGCATCCATTAACGCAGCTGCGTTGAAATGACGGTAATGATGCTGAATGAATTGTGAAACGGGTCCTTTGTTCATTGTTTAAAATTTTAAAGTGACCGCCTTCAGATCCCGCCCATGGGCGGGAGACGTTGCGAAAGAGCCGCAAAGGTAACTGATTGCCTTTAAGAAATAATTAAAAAACCCTCTCAAGAGGAGAGGGTTTATCCAAAACAACCACATGATGGTTACTGTTTCTTTTTCCTGGAGAGTTTGGTAACGGCACCGTTGGTTAAAATTTTATAGGTAACCAGGTGTTTCTCCGTTTCTGCCTTTACCAGGTAATACAATTCACCGTACTGATTTACTTCGGCAATAGTGTTAACAGTAACATCTTTGCTGAGATCCTGAATAGCTTGAGCCACCATAAAGCTTACACGGTTAATGTCTACCGTACGTTGAACAGCTTCCAGTTCTCCTTCTTCACTAATCCAAGCCTTAATGGGTTCATTGTTCAAATCAAACTGAACAAGGTACAGGCCGTCAGAGTTGGTCCATTGAACATTGGCAGCATCTTTAAAAGTGCTGGCAAATGCGGCTTTTGCTTTTTCTGAAACGGGAGATGCTGACGGTGCAGCAATTACTGATGCAGTGGCGACACAAACGGCCACTAAAAGAATGAACATTTTTTTCATGATAAAAAGGTTTAATGATGTATGATAATTGACGTTCAAAACTATTTTTTGTTACAGTCTGATGCAAGTAAATCCACATAAACGGATGTTAAGGTTTTTTTATGCTGTATGAACGGTAATCATAAAATTGGAAAATCCGGACTGATTCAATGAAACCCTTTATAACAAAGGATTTCAGCATCTCTTAAAACTCTGCAAAAACCGATTGAAATTTGTTAAAGGCGCTATGAACAGCGGATGAACGGTTTTTCCGAACTTACAGTATGAACTACCTGGCCCATGCATATCTCTCTTTTAACCATCCTGAACTGTTAGCAGGCAATATGATCAGTGATTTTGTAAAGGGCAAAAAGAAGTTTGATTTTGCGCCCGGCATTCAAAAAGGAATTACCCTGCACAGGGCTATTGATACATTTACAGATGACCATCCCGCTACTAAAAAAGCAAAAGAGGTATTCAGACCACATTACCGTCTTTATTCGGCTGCTTTTGTGGACGTGGTGTTTGATCATTTCCTGGCAACAGATACCAATCACTTTTCGCCACAAACCCTGCATCATTTTTCGCATGAAACTTACCGGCAACTTGATGTGTATGAAACTGTTTTTCCGGATCGCTTTGCCAGGATGTATCCTTATATGAAAACACAAAACTGGCTGCACAACTATCAATTCCGCTGGGGTATAGAAAAAAGCCTGGGTGGCGTGGTAAGACGTTCAGCTTACTTAACAGAAAGTGATATCGCTTTCCGCTTGTTTGAAGAACAGTACGATCATCTGCAGGAATGCTATACTCAGCTTTTCCCGGAATTGTTTACCTATACACAGCAACAGGCAACACTTCTGCTGGAAGCATAAAAGTCAAATCATTTAAGGGATTCTTGGCTCGCTTAATAAAGCGCCGGAAAATGTTTAAACCGTTCAAAGCTGGCACGCTCCAGCATTTCCCTGTCATCAGGATGGGCAATATCAATTAATGCTTTAGCACGCTGTCGCAGATTTTTACCATACAGATGTGCTACCCCATACTCGGTTACAACATAATGAATATGTCCACGGGTGGTAACCACACCGGCCCCTTGCTTTAAATAAGGAGTAATGCGGTTAATCCCTTTTGCTGTTCTGGATGTAAGTGCAATGATGGGTTTACCTCCTTCGCTCAGAGCAGCACCACGCATAAAATCCATTTGTCCGCCAATACCGCTGTACTGCATGGTACCGATACTATCTGCACAAACCTGGCCGGTAAGATCTACTTCAATAGCACTGTTAATAGCAATCACTTTGGGATTACGACGGATGACATGCGGATCATTCACATAATCAATATCAAGAAAAACAAAGGCGGGGTTATCATGTACATAATCATACAGCCTGCGTGTACCCACTGCAAAACCTGTTACCGCTTTATAGGGATGTATTTTCTTTTTGGTGTTGTTGATCACATCTTTTTCAAACAGATCAATAATACCATCACTGCACATTTCAGTGTGTACGCCTAAGTTTTTATGATTGCTGAGGGAGCGTAGAACCGCATCGGGTATGGTACCAATGCCCATTTGCAGGGTACTTCCATCATCAATCATCTCGGCTATGTATTTGCCTATCTGTAATTCATCTGCACTCACTTTGGCGCCATAGTCCACTTCCGGCAAAGGATCTTCACAATAAACAAAACAATCAATACGGTCCACATGTATCAAACTATCGCCATGAGTACGGGGTACATTAGGGTTCACCTGCGCAATAATGTGTTTGGCGGTGTTTACAGCGCTCCGGGCAATATCAACACTTACCCCTAAAGAGCAATAGCCATGAATATCCGGCGGACTCACCTGCACCAGTGCCACATCAATGGGCAGATAGCCTTTCTTAAAAAGATCGGGAATATCGCTCAGGAAAACAGGGATGAAATCTGCACGGCCTTCATTAACAGCTTTACGCACACTCTCACTTACAAACATACAGTTGATGTTAAAGATGCCTTCATACTCCGGTTTATCAACGGTAATATCACCCTGTACGGTAATGAATGTTAACTCTACATTCTGCAAACGGGGGGCCTGTTTAGCCAGCTCCCGCAATAAACATAAAGGCGTTTGGGCACTGCCATGCACAAAAACACGTTGGTTGCTCCGGATAACGGATAAAGCCTCAGCGGCTGATTGATAGGTTACTTCTTTATACATAAAGGTTCGAAATTATGTGCAATATTAGCCGTACGAAAGTTACTGAAAGATGTTGGGAAGCAGCAGACAGGGTGATTAAAAACAGCGACAAAAGAGGATAAAACATTTGGTTGTAATACTTTTTTTCCGGTGCTGCAATCCTCCGCCCACATAAGATCGTCTCTACCTTGAACGTTAATGAAGTACATTTGCCCATCCAAAAAAATCAGCGTTATGAAACATTTGTTTTTTACGGGTCTTATCATCGCATTCAGCATGGCTTTGCAGGCACAGAATGGTACTAAAATGCCGCCGCTGGACAAATCGCCGATGGATATGAGCTATTACCCGGTTAACTACCCCATTCTCCGTATTCAACCTAATAAAACAGTGGAGCCGCTTACAGCACGTGTGGTTTACAGCCGTCCGCAAAAAAATGGCCGCAAGGTTTTTGGTGAACTGGTGGAAGATGGAAAAGTATGGCGCTTAGGTGCGAATGAGGCTACCGAAATAGAATTTTTCCGTGATGTTAAGATCGGCGGCAAAAAAATTAAAAAGGGCCGTTACACCCTCTACGCACTGGAGAACAAAGAAAAATGGACCGTAATTGTAAATACTGAAACGGATATATGGGGCGCTTTTAAATACGATGCCGCAAAAGATGTAGTACGTGTTGATTGTACTGTTTACCGCCAGGCTGAATTAACAGAAGCTTTTTCTATGATGTTTGAAAAAGTGAACGACAAACAATTCAATCTGGTGATGGCATGGGATGATGAAGTTGTGCGGCTGCCGATTGGGTTGTAAGTAATTTGATTTTTTAGTTGAATTTTTATGGGACGGGCTGAGTATTTCATGGGAGCGGTTTTGCGTCGCACTCTTCTATATTTGGTTTTCATGGCAGCAGTGGGCTTATAAAAGCCAGTGATTACTTTAACTTTACTATCCTAATGTTTATTACATAAAAACATCTGCATAAAATGCTGCGGCTATATTATTTTAATATATCAAAAACACAATACTTCAAGATTTTCGTAGGCCTATTCTATATTCTTATTTTGTTTAGTTGCAAAACTCATAAAAAGGATATAAAAGAAACGGCATTTGTTTTAAAAGGCCAAATGCTGTATCATGATTGGAATACTGATGTAATTACAATAGATTCTAATGGTTATACAAAAAAATTTAAACTGCCCGTAGTCCAATTAAAAACAGACTTCAGCTCCCCTGTACTTTATAAAAATAAAGATGCTTTTTTGATGCAAATGAGTGAAAAAATAAGCAGGGATTGCTATAATTACTCAATTGTTTCATTCAATACAAGCGGAGAGCTTATTGACACAATTCTTACTGCTAAAAACTGCAATACCATAGATTTTATGCTCTCCCCGAACGATAGCCTGTTGCTTGTAAGAATATTTAAATACCCCGCTTCGGAAGGTACCTGTACTTATAAAATCTATGACACTAAAAATTTAAATGTAATTGACTCATTAGTTTTTGATAGTGTCAGGATTCCTTTTTTGGAAGGATTTAATCAAAATATTTGGAGCCCCAACTCAAAACAAGTATTGCTTTTTGATAACAAAGAAGAGTTTACACCTCCAATAATTTATAATCTTATAACAAAAGAGAGAACGAGGTTGCCACAAGGAGGTAATAATTTTATATGGGCCCCAAATGATGCGAATTCGATAGCCTATCTAAATAATAACAAAATTTATTTCTATAATACAGCCAGTAAAAAATCTACTGAATTTTTTAGACCCAAAAGAAAACAAACGATTACTAATTTCAGGTATACCTTAATAGGCGAAGCTATTATAGTGAATATTGTCGCATACTGGTTAAATATAGAAAGCTATATTACATATTCTCCAAAACACATAATTATCTCAACTTATAACAAGTCTGATTTTGAAGAGTATAATAACATGAGAGTTATAGATTCGTGGAAATAAGTATTGTTTTACTAATTTCCCCATCTCTCCTCTTCTTTGTACTTTCACCCGCATGTGCGGCATTGCAGGCATATTATCCATCAACAATAATCTTGTTTCAACACATCGTTTGAAACAAATGACAGATGCATTGGCTCATCGTGGACCTGATGGTGAAGGTGTATGGTTGAATGAAAACGGAACTGTTGCATTAGGTCATCGCCGTTTGAGTATTTTGGATTTGAGTGAAGCTGGATCGCAACCAATGAATTATCTCAACCGATATACCATCATCCACAATGGTGAAATTTATAATTACATCGAGTTAAAAGATGAGCTTACAAAAAAAGGCTACAGCTTTCGTACTGCATCTGATACGGAAGTAATTGCGGCTGCTTATGATTGCTATAAAGAAGAGTGTTTACAATTGTTTGACGGTATGTTTGCGTTTGCCATTTGGGATCAAAAGGAAAAAAAACTCTTTGTAGCCCGTGATCGTTTTGGCGAAAAACCATTCTACTATTTCTATGATGGTGAACAACTGCTTTTTGCAAGTGAACTAAAAGCTTTGTGGGCAGCAGGTGTACCCCGCAGTTGGAATCACATGATGCTGCTTTCCTTCCTGGCAAACGGTCATACACAAAATGCTGTTGACCCATCTCTTACATTTTACAAAGATGTGTGTTGTATACCTCCGGGGCATTATGCCGGTTTCCGTTTACGCAACAATGAGCTCTTTGTACAACTGTACTGGGATTTAGATAAGCAATCCTCCGTTTCAATTACAGAAACGGATGCAGCAGCACAATTCAATCAAGTTTTTTACAAAAGTGTGCAAAGAAGATTACGGAGTGATGTTACTGTTGGCACTTCTTTAAGCGGCGGGCTGGACAGTTCTTCCATTGTTGCTGCCTGTAATAAATTTCATTCATCAGTAAACAGTCACAAAGCATTTACGGCTATCTTTCCCGGCTTTGAAAAAGATGAATCAGCACTTTCAAAACTGGTGGCATCACAATATCAATTGCAGCAATTTACTGTACAGCCTGATGTTGATGGCTTCATCGCAGATTTTGAAAAATTATGCTTTCACCAGGAGCAGCCATTTAACTCCTCCAGTGTATATGCGCAATACAAAGTAATGCAGTTAGCAAAAGAGCAAAATGTAACTGTATTGCTTGACGGGCAGGGTGCAGATGAAACGCTGGCCGGTTATACCCGTTATGTACACTGGTACCTGCAGGAACAGTTTGCCCGTTTCAGATATGGCTTTACCATGCAGGAGCGGATTTTATTTCAGCAGCATAAAGTGCCTTTTAAATGGGGCTTTGCTAATTATATGGCTGCCTGGTTCCCGGTGGTAGCCAATGCACAATTGGAGGAAATAGAACGAAAAAGAATACTGGTACACCCACATATCAGCCGTGATTATGCACACGCTCATTACGATAAATATTATTCCGTTTACAAACCACCCGTGAGCAAGCTGAATGATATTTTATATTTCAACACGATGCAGCAGGGTTTGGGAGAGCTGCTGCACTATGCTGACCGAAACAGCATGGCGCATGGCCGTGAAGTAAGACTTCCTTTTTTAAATCATGAGCTGGTTGAATTTATTTTCTCACTTCCTGCTACCCTAAAAATGCACGGAGGCTTTACGAAATACATGCTACGAAAAGCAATGAATGGTGTTTTACCTGATGAAATTGTTTGGCGAACAGAAAAAACAGGTTACGAGCCACCTCAGCAGCAATGGATGCGAAACAAAAAACTACAGGAAATGATGATGGAAAGCCGGAAAAAACTGGTGGCTGAAAAAATTCTTGATGAAAATGTTCTTACAAAGCCGGTGCAGGAAAAAACTGCATACGAAGCAGATAATTTTGACTGGAGATATCTTACCACCGCTCATCTTTTCTGAAGTTGCTGCATCTTTGCATGCCGGAGACTGAAATTTTCACAAAACATTCAATACAAAAAAATGAAACTCAATACAAAAGTAATACATGCGGGCGCACATCCCGATCCTTCAACCGGAGCTATTATGACTCCCATTTATCAAACCAGTACGTATGTACAGGAAGCGCCGGGTGTAAACAAAGGCTTTGAATATGCAAGAAGTCAAAACCCAACCCGTAAAGCATTGGAAGAAGCCGTTGCTGAAATTGAAAACGGAAAATTCGGTTTGGTGTTTGGCAGTGGTGTAGCTGCAACAGATGCGGTGTTAAAATTATTATCACCTGGTGATGAAATTATTGCAGGGAATGATTTATACGGCGGTACCTACCGATTGTTTACCAAGGTGTTTGAAAAATTCGGTTTTAAATTCATTTATGTAGATAACACGAATACTGAAAATGTAAAAGCAGCAGTTACTGCCAAAACAAAACTGATTTGGGTAGAAACACCCACCAATCCATTAATGAATATTGCAGACATTAAAGCGATTGCAGCTATTGGCAAACAAGCTGGTGCACTGGTTTGTGTTGATAATACATTTGCTTCACCTTACTTACAAAATCCATTAGACCTGGGTGCTGATATTGTAATGCACTCCTCTACAAAATATCTCGGCGGGCACAGTGATGTCATTCAGGGTTGTTTGGTTATGAATGATGCTGCGTTGAGAGAGCAATTATACTTTATTCAAAAAAGTTGTGGTGCAGTACCCGGACCTATGGATTGTTTTTTAGTGCTGCGTGGTATTAAAACACTGGCAGTTCGTATGCGTGCCCATTGTGAAAATGGGGAGAAGATTGCACATTGGTTGAAGGCACATCCAAAAGTGGGTAAAGTATATTGGCCGGGCTTTACAGATCATCCCGGCTATGAAGTTGCTAAAGCGCAAATGCGTGGCTTTGGCGGCATGATCAGTTTTGTGTTGAAAGATGACAGCGTGGAAGAAGCCAAACGTGTTTTATCCTCTACAAAAGTTTTCTCACTGGCAGAAAGTTTGGGCGGTGTGGAAAGTTTGATTAATCACCCTGCAAGTATGACGCATGCCAGTATTCCCAGAGAAGAACGCATTAAGAATGGATTGAGTGATTCACTCATTCGATTGAGTGTTGGTATTGAAGATGCAGATGATTTGATAGAAGATTTGAAGCAGGCAATTGGATAATGAATCAAGAGGATTTAAAAATACTTTTAAACAGGAAGGTTGATTTCTACAATCAACCTTCTTTTATTCCTGCAGATCCTGTTTGTATTGCGCATCTCTTTACCAAACAACAGGATATTGAAATTGCCGGATTCTTTGCAGCCATCTTTGCATGGGGCAACAGAACCACCATCATCAACAAAAGCAAAGAGCTGATGCAATTGATGAACATGCAGCCTTATGAATTTGTGCTTCACCATTCTGCTTCGGATTTAAAAAAACTGAAGTCATTTAAACACAGAACATTTACAGCTGAAGATTTATATCACTTTATTGAATTCTTTCAACAGCATTACTCCAAGCATGAATCTTTGGAAAGCGCCTTCTTTCCGCATAAAAAAATGAGTGTGGAAGAAGGATTGAATTATTTTAAAAACTATTGTTTTTCAATAGCGCATTTAAAACGCACTGAAAAACATGTAAGCTCCCCGCAGCAAAAATCAAGTTGCAAGCGGTTGAATATGTTTTTACGCTGGATGGTGCGTAAAGATGAGAAAGGCGTTGACTTCGGCATCTGGAAAAACATCAAGCCAAAGGATTTAATCTGTCCCCTTGATGTGCATGTATCAAGAGTAGCACGACAGCTGGGCTTGTTGCAACGAAAACAGGACGACTGGGAAGCGGCTGTGGAGCTCACGCAAAACCTCCGTAGCTTTGATAAGAACGATCCGGTGAAATATGATTTTGCATTGTTCAGTATTGGAGTTATTGAAAATAAACTCAACTGATGGCAACCGAAGAACTCATACAATCAGTCAACAACGAACTGGCGCTTGACCTGCCTCAAACTATTTCATTAGCTCAACTCAAAGAGCAGTTAGCGGCACATATCAACTATCTCATCAATCATGATTTTGAAAAGCTGGTTTTCTATCTCTACCGTATTGATGTAAATGAGCAAAAGATGAAAGCTTTATTGCAATTGCCGCATGAAAATGCAGGTGCATTGATTGCACAACTTATCATTGACCGTCAACTGGAAAAACAAAAGACGAAACAGCAATTCAGAAATTCAGGTGAAAGTGATGAAGAAAAGTGGTAATGTCATTGAAATTTTTCACAAAAAATCACAAAGGATACAAAGTACACCAGGAACTCATTACTGGTTCCAAAGCGTTGTGTACTTTGTATCCTTTGCTGCGTTGTGTGACACCTTAAACTACGCCTCCACAATCGAGCTGTTCTTTGTTTCTCCCTGCATCAATGCTACGCTTCTGTTAATGAACTCGGTTAAATTGTTTCCTTTCAACATCCCTTGTGAGAGTAAGGCCAAATCAGCAAGATTGTGAATCATTTCTTTTGCTTTTGATTCATTACCTTCTTTTAAGATTTGTTGATAGAGTTTGTGATTGCCATTCACCGTTAATTCTACCTCATCGGGCATTTGTGCATAAAAGCTGCCCATTGGTCCACTCATATGTGCCATCTCTTTCATACGACGCATCATTTCAGGACGGGTGGCAATCACCGGCGGCGCATCCGGACTCAAACCTTTTACTTCCACATTCAAATGCAAATCGGTAAGCTGAATGTTGAAATACTCTTTTATCTTTTTTGTTTCATCTTCACTTAATACACTTTTCAGTTCGTCCTGTTTATCTATTAAGTTATCAGCAATATCTGCATCCACACGGCGAAACACTACATTATCCCACTTCATTTCCATGTGATTGATAAAAGCAGAATCAACAATGGTGTTGAGCTCTACTACTTTGTATCCACGGTCTTGCGCAGCTTTAATGAATGTATGTTGCTCAGTTGCATTACTTGCGTAGAGTAACACCAGTTTACCCTCTTTATTTTTTTGAATGGCTTCGGTGGCGGTACGGTATTCTTCAAGCGTATAATACTTATCTGCGCCGGTTTCTTTCAGAATGTGAAACTTATTGGCTTTCTCCAGAAACTTATCATCCGTCATCATACCATACTTCACAAATAAGCCAAGGCTTTCCCATTTTTCTTCAAACTCCTTACGTTCGTTTCTGAAAATTTCATCCAGCTTATCTGCCACCTTTTTGGTAATGTGTGCGTTGATCTTTTTTACATTGGGATCACCCTGTAAATAACTGCGGCTCACATTGAGCGGAATATCCGGGCTGTCAATGACACCATGCAGCAGCATTAAAAACTCCGGAACAATATCTTTTACTTCATCTGTTACAAAAACCTGGTTGCAATAGAGCTGAATTTTATCTTTCTGTATTTCATAACTCTGTTTGATTTTAGGGAAATACAGAACACCGGTTAAGTTAAACGGATAGTCCACATTTAAATGAATCCAGAACAAAGGCGGCTCACTGAATGGATACAATTCTTTGTAAAAATCCTGATAATCCTGTGAAGTAAGCTCACTTGGTTTCTTTACCCATAAAGGCTGTGTATTATTGATTTGTTCTTCTCCATAGAAAATTGCAACCGGCAAAAACTTACAGAATCTTGTCAGTATGCCTTTTAACCGATCTTCTTCCAGAAACTCTTTGCTTTCATCATCTACGTGCAATACAATATCAGTTCCTCTTGTGCTGCGTTGTGTTGTTTCTTCGAGGCTGTACTCAGGGCTGCCATCACATTCCCAACGCACGGCAGGAGCATCTTTAAAGCTTTTGGTAAACACTTCTACTTTTTTGCTCACCATAAAGGCACTGTAAAAGCCGAGACCAAATTTTCCGATGATGGCATTTTCATTCTGCCCTTTGTATTTCTGTACAAATTCTTCGGCACCGCTGAATGCTACCTGGTTAATATACTTCTCCACTTCATCCGCTGTCATACCCACTCCGTAATCGCTGATGGTAATGGTGCCGGCTTCTTTATCCATTTTCACTTCTACCTTCAGTTCGCCCAATTCACCTTTTACTTCACCGATGGAAGAAAGTGTTTTAAGCTTTTGAGTAGCATCCACCGCATTACTTACCAGTTCACGAAGAAAAATTTCATGATCGCTGTATAAAAACTTTTTAATGATGGGAAAAATATTCTCCGTTTGTACACGAATGCTTCCGGTTTGCATAGTCTTTCTTTTTTAGGGCGCAAAAATCAAATAAAATACCGAAATGCCAAATTGTGCCAGATTGTCGAATTGGGGACTATTTAAGATGACATGAAAACAGAACCATGAAGTGTGCGAATCATTCACTGGATGATTCGAAGGCAAGGGACGATGCCATTTGCACAAAAGCAGGTAGCATAAAAATCATTCGCTTTTCAAACCCTTACTCTGCCTGCATTCCCGTACCTTTGCGGCTTCAAAAAAAGAGCAATGTTAAGTGCAAGAAATATAACCCTTGCCTACGGCAAAAGGGTGCTGTTTGACGAAGTAAATATCAATTTCGTAAAAGGAAATTGCTATGGGGTGATCGGTGCCAATGGTGCCGGCAAAAGTACTTTTTTAAAAATCCTTAGTGGCGAAATTGAACCCAACAAGGGCGTGGTGGAAATTACACCCGGCGAACGTATTGCTGTACTCAAACAAAACCAGTTTGAGTTTGATGAGCAAACGGTGTTAAACACGGTGCTGATGGGCCACAAAAAAATGTGGGAAGTGATGCATGAAAAAGATGCTATCTATACTGATCCTGATGCAACAGAGGATGATTATATGCGTGCCGGTGAACTGGAAGCGGAGTTTGGTGAAATGGGTGGCTATACTGCAGAAAGTGACGCAGCTACTTTTTTAAGTAGTTTGGGTATTAAAGATGAGTATCATCAAAGTTTGATGAAGGACATTCCCAGTAATTTGAAGGTACGTGTGTTACTGGCGCAGGCATTGTTTGGAAATCCTGACATTTTATTACTGGATGAGCCTACCAACGGTTTGGATATAGAAACCATCGGTTGGCTGGAAAACTTTCTGGCTGACTATGAAAATATTGTACTTGTAGTAAGTCACGACCGTCACTTCCTGGATTCTGTATGTACGCATGTGGCAGATGTGGATCGTTCCAAGATTAAAGTATTTACAGGTAACTATACATTCTGGTATGAATCAAGTCAGCTCATGGCACGTCAGCTGAGTGATAAGAATAAGAAGGTAGAAGATAAACGCCAGGCATTGATTGACTTCATTGCACGATTCAGCGCCAACGCTTCCAAATCACGCCAGGCCACTGCCCGTAAAAAAGCATTGGAGAAGTTAACCATTGAAGAAATTGAACCAAGTAACCGTAAGTATCCCGGTATCATCTTTCAACCACTGCGTGAAGTGGGTAACCAGATATTGAACGTAGAGAAACTGAAGAAGACTGTAGATGGCCGTGTATTGTTTGATAAAGTTTCTTTCACCGTGAATAAAGGTGATAAGATCGCTTTTGTAAGTAAAGATCCGTTAGCCGTTACGCATTTCTTTGATATCATCAATGCGGAGGAAATTGCAGACAGCGGCAGCTATGAATGGGGAACAACTATTACAAAAGCCTATTTACCCGTTGAAAACAATGAGTTCTTTAAAGAGCCCTTAAATTTAATGGAATGGCTACGTCAGTTTGTACCCAGTCATGTAACTGATGCAGATGAACCTTTCCTGAGAGGATTTTTAGGTAAGATGTTGTTCAGCGGGGACGAAATCATGAAGAAAGTGAATGTGCTGAGCGGAGGGGAGAAAGTACGTTGTATGATCAGTAAGATGATGATGCAGAACCCCAACTGTATTGTACTGGATCAACCCACCAACCACCTGGACCTTGAAAGTATTCAAAGCTTTAACGAACAGTGTATTGAATATAAAGGTGTGGTGTTATTAACATCACATGATCACACATTCATGCACACAACCGCCAACCGTATCATTGAATTAACTCCAAACGGTATCATTGATCGTTTAACAACTTTTGATGAGTACCTGGAAGATGCAAGAGTAAAGCAATTGCAGGAAGAGATGTACGGACAGTTGGTATAATCTGTACATAATGATTTTGTTTAAAGTCCTTCCGCATGGGAGGACTTTTACTTTTTTCTGACTTTTAAATAAACTAATTTTCAGATTCAATATGCCTTTTCAACTTCACACTCCTTATCAACCGGCCGGTGATCAACCCGAAGCCATCCGTCAGCTAACGGATGGAATTCTTCGTGGTGAAAAATACCAAACACTGCTGGGCGTAACCGGCAGCGGTAAAACATTCACTATTGCAAATGTTATTCAAAATGTACAAAAACCAACCCTTGTTTTAACACATAACAAAACATTGGTGGCGCAATTGTATGGTGAGTTCAAACAATTTTTTCCTGATAATGCTGTAGGGTATTTCGTTAGTTACTATGACTATTATCAGCCGGAAGCCTACATGCCGGTGAGTGATACCTATATTGAAAAAGATTTAAGCATCAATGAAGAGTTAGACAAACTTCGTCTGCAGGCCACAAGCGAATTACTCAGCGGCAGGAGAGATATCATAGTGGTAGCCAGTGTGAGCTGTATTTACGGTATGGGTAACCCAACTGATTTTGAAAACGGCATCATACGCATCGCTAAAAAACAAACTATTTCACGCCAGGGGTTTTTGCATTCATTGGTTAACAGTTTATACAATCGTTCCACTACTGATTTTACAAGAGGTACGTTTCGTGTAAAAGGAGATACGGTGGATATCAATCTGCCTTATGTTGATTTTGGTTATCGTGTCACTTTCTTTGGTGATGAAATTGAAGAGATAGAAACCATTGAAATCAAAAGCGGCAAACGAATTGGCAAGGTAGATAATGCAGCCATCTTTCCTGCTAATCTCTATGTTGCCCCAAAAGATATGATGCAGCAGATCATTTATGAAATACAGGACGAAAGTGCGGCACAGGTAGAATATTTCAAATCAGTAGGTAAATACATTGAAGCACAGCGCTTGAAAGAACGTACGGAGTATGATCTGGAAATGATTCGTGAACTGGGTTATTGCAATGGCATTGAAAACTATTCACGGTTTTTTGACAGACGGCAGCCGGGTACCAGACCTTTCTGTTTGCTGGATTATTTTCCGAAAGATTTTTTAATGGTGATTGATGAAAGTCATCAAACCATTCCGCAGGTGAGCGGTATGTATGGCGGCGACAGGAGCAGAAAGTTAGTATTAGTTGATTATGGATTTCGATTGCCCAGTGCATTGGATAACCGTCCGCTTAACTTTCATGAGTTTGAAAGTATGCTTAACCAGGTAGTATTTGTAAGTGCTACACCTGATGATTATGAACTGCAGCAAACGGAAGGTGTAGTAATTGAACAGGTAGTAAGGCCAACGGGTTTATTAGACCCGCCGATTGAAATTCGCCCAAGTGTGAATCAAATTGATGATTTGTTAGATGAAATTGATAAGCGTGTGAAAAAGGGTGATCGTGTTTTGGTAACCACACTCACCAAACGTATGGCCGAGGAAATGGATAAATACCTGCAACGCATCAACATCAAATCCAAATACATTCACAGCGAAGTACATACATTAGACCGTGTGGAAATATTAAGACAGTTACGCTTAGGTGAAATTGACGTGCTTGTTGGTGTGAACTTGTTGCGTGAAGGTTTGGATCTTCCTGAAGTTTCACTTGTTGCTATCCTCGATGCAGATAAAGAAGGCTTTTTACGTAATGAAAAGAGTTTAACCCAAACAGCCGGTCGTGCTGCAAGGAATGTAGATGGCCTGGTGATTTTCTATGCAGATACCATGACGGAAAGTATGCGTCGCACCATTGAAGAAACGAACCGCCGTCGTGAAAAACAAATTGCCTTCAACATCGAACATGGTATTACGCCAAGAACGGTTAAGAAATCCATTGAGCAGGTGATGAAACAAACTTCTGTGCTTGACATCAAGGGCTATGATACCTCCAAGCCTTATGCACTGTCGCCGGATGGTGAACTCGTAAGCATGGCTGCAGAAGAGCAGGAAGAATACAAAACCATTCCTCAAATGGGAAAAGCCATTGCCAAAATCAAAAAGTCAATGGAAAAAGCAGCCCGTGATCTGGACTTTATGGAAGCAGCCCGTTTACGGGACGAAATGTTTCGGCTGCAAAAGGAACTTGATGAGATGAAGAAATAGTCTCAATATCCATTTGAGGAATAAGATTCCTTTTCTTACCTTAACCAACCAAAAAATCAGCCATATGTTTACGTTTGCCCTGTTCAACCTCAAAGGAGGGGTTGGTAAAACCGCCTCCTGTGTCAACTTTGCTTATCTCGCTGCAAAAGATGGTTATAAAACCCTTTTATGGGATATCGATCCGCAGGGAGCCACTTCCTTTTACTACAATGTAAAGCCAAGGCAAAAAATATTGATGAAGGATTTGGTGGGAAAAGATGCTGAGTTGGCAGAAAACATCATGAGCACTCAGTATGAAAACCTCGATATCATTCCGGCTGACATTACAGCCAAAGCTCATGATGTGATGATTGATGAAATGCAGGCTTCCAAGAAAAGATTGGCAACAGTGCTTAAACAGTTGAAGACTGAATACGATTTTGTGTTCATTGATTGTCCGCCAGGTTTAAGTTCTTTGGCTGAAAATATTTTCAATGCATCAGATATTGTGTTGATGCCGGTGATCCCTACTACACTCTCCATCCGCACTTATCATATGGTAAAAGATTTCTTCAAAGAAAAAGCGATTGACATCAAAAAAATGGCTTGCTTTTTTACCATGACAGATCTGCGCCGCAACATGCACAATGAAGTAATGGAAGAGTTGTATAAAGACAAACGCTTCTTTGAAAACTATATTCCTTATTTAAGTGATGTTGAAAAGATGGGTGTTCACAAAGCTCCGTTGGAAGAATTTGCACGAAGCAGTTATGCTGCACAATGTTACCGTGATTTGTGGGAAGAAATTAAAGAAGGGGTATTGTAAACAACAGGTGTTTGCAGTATAAAACCAACAAAAGAATGTTTTTGATTTATCTGTTTCATGAACAGTTTAAATATCTGAATCTTTCATCTTTTCATTGGGGATTCCGTAATATTACGGTGTTCAAAGTAGTAACCCTTAATTTTAAAAAATCCAATTTCTGTGTTTTGTAATTTCAAATGGCGTTTGTACATTTGAATTGTCCAATTATTCAAGAAAAACTAAAATTCCAATACAATGAAAAAACCATTGCGTTTCTTCTCGTTCGTATTTTTCCTCTTCGCCATTTACTTAAATGTTTTTTACAAGGAAGATTCTTTCCTGGCTCGTATTGCTTCAGGCAAACCTGCTGCGGTTAAGCAACAGTTAGCTGAAACAAAGCAGGTAAAGGCTTCTGAAACGACTGTTGCAGAGGTAAAATAAATCAACACACGATAGATCGTTTTTAACAATAGGTGACTATTGCAGGCTAGTCCGTACCCTATATTTTTTGCCTGTCCAGAATTTTCTCATAATGTAAGTTTTGCGGGGGTGGTTTCTACCATCCCCTGTATTTATTTGTGCACGTTTAACTCAAAAAATGCATCTATGGTTTGCTAATGGTGTGTCAGGCACTTACCTTAGCAACATGGCTGAAAAAAAATTATTTCTATTAGATGCATTTGCCCTCATTTTCCGTGCCTACTATGCACTCATCCGCAACCCACGTAATACATCTAAAGGCAAAAACACCAACGCACAGTTTGGCTTTACCAATACATTGATTGATCTCATTAACAATCAAAAACCAACACATATGGCTGTATGTTTTGATACAGCCGCACCAACAGAACGTCATACTGATTTTGCTGATTATAAAGCCAACCGACAGGAAGCGCCTGAAGATCTGCTGGCATCGGTTCCGGATATAAAGAAAATCATTCGTGGTTTTAATATTCCTGTTATGGAAGTGGATGGCTATGAAGCAGATGATGTAGTGGGTACATTAAGCAGGCAGGCGGCAGCGGCAGGTTATGATGTGTACATGGTTACACCTGATAAAGACTATGGTCAATTAGTAACAGAACAAATAAAAATATACAAACCCGGCTACCAGGGTGGTGATGTAGAAATTATGGGGCCTGCTGAAGTATGTGCCAAGTGGAACATCAAAGAAGTAAGCCAGGTGATTGATATTTTGGGAATGATGGGTGATAGTGTGGATAATATTCCGGGTATTCCCGGTGTGGGTGAAAAAACAGCTGCTAAATTATTAGCGGAATATGGAACGCTTGAAAATGTATTGGCTAATGCTGATAATATTAAAGGTGCCATGGGTGAAAAAGTACGCAATGGAAAAGAGCTGGCTCTCATGAGTAAAAAACTCGCCACCATTATCACCAATGTTCCTGTGGAGTTTCATGAGGAAGATTTTCGATTGAAAGAATGGAATAAAGAAATGCTGAAAGAAGTGTTTGCCGACCTTGAATTTAAAACATTAGGCAAGCGTTTGCTGGGAGAAGATTTTAATGCATTTCCAGCTGCACCCGTAGGCGTACAAACAGATTTGTTTGGAAACGTAGTGGATACCACCATGGGGGAAGTACGAAAAGAAACAAAGAAGGCGGAAACAAAATTAACAAGTGAAGCTGCAGTAAGCACAGAAACTGATGAAGAAGCATCTTCAGTAACAATGGCTACTAATAATATTCATAATACACCGCATGAATACCAGGCCCTGACTAATGAAACTGAAATCAAAAACTTTGTTGCTGAATTAGCAAAGCAAAAGGAAATCTGCTTTGATACAGAAACGACGGGTATAGATGCGAATGATTGTGAATTGGTAGGCCTGAGTTTTTCTTATGAAGCACATAAAGGATATTATATTCCCTGCCCGGCAGATCAGGATGCAACCAAAAAAATTCTTTCTTATTTCAACGACTTATTTGCTGATGAAAGTAAACTATGGATCGGTCAGAATACCAAGTATGATCTTTTAGTATTGAAATGGTACGGCATCGAAATCAAAGGAACTTTGTTTGATACCATGCTGGCCCATTATGTAGTGGAGCCGGATGGTAAGCGAAGCATGGATGATTTGAGTGCACAGTTCCTGGGTTATGAACCGGTGCACATAGAAGAACTCATTGGTAAAAAAGGAAAGAACCAGGGTAATATGCGGGATGTAGAACCGGAAAAAATTAAAGAATATGCAGCTGAAGATGCTGATATTACCTTCCAGTTAAAACATGTATTATTCCCGAAGCTGAAAGAAAAAGAGGTAGAACGTGTATTTTATGAAGTGGAAAATCCATTGGTGAAAGTGCTTACAGATATGGAGTTTGAAGGCATTAAAGTAGATGTGGATTTTCTGAATGATTACAGTAAACAGTTAGAAAAAGAAGCCAAAAAAGCTGAGCAAAGAGTATATGAATCAGCCGGATTAAAATTCAACCTGGCATCACCCAAGCAATTAGGTGAAGTGTTGTTTGATCATTTGAAGCTGGATCCAAAGGCCAAAAAAACAAAAACCGGGCAATATGCAACCGGTGAAGATGTGTTGCTGAAGTTAGCTCACACATCACCAATAGTAGCTGATATCCTGGCGTTTCGTGAGCTAACCAAACTCAAATCAACTTATGTGGATGCATTGCCTTTGTTGATCAATCGTAAAACCGGAAGGGTTCATACCACCTACGGACAGGCTGTGGCAGTTACAGGTCGCTTAGCCAGTAACAACCCAAATCTGCAGAATATTCCGGTACGTACAGAAAGAGGAAAGGAAATTCGTAAAGCATTTATAGCAAGAGATGAGAATCATGTATTGCTGAGTGCAGACTATTCACAAATTGAATTACGCATTGTAGCAGCCATCAGTGGCGATCCTGCCATGTGTGAAGCATTTATTCAGAACAAAGACATTCACACCGCTACAGCTGCAAAAGTTTACAAAGTAGAAGAGAAAGATGTAACCAAAGAAATGCGTTATAAAGCCAAGAGCGTGAACTTTGGTATCATTTACGGGCAAGGTGCATTTGGTTTGGCAGATAACCTGGGCATCAGTCGCACAGAAGCCAAGGAAATCATTGACAACTACAAAAAGGAATTTGCCGGTATTCAAAAATACATGGATGATACCATCAACTTTGCACGGGAACATGGTTATGTACAAACTTTGATGGGAAGGAAACGATGGTTGAAGGATATCAATTCCGCTAATTTTACGGTACGTGGCTTTGCAGAACGGAACGCTATTAACTCTCCTATACAGGGAACAGCGGCTGACATGATTAAACTCGCCATGATTAAAACACATCATACCCTGAAAAACACATCGCTCAAAAGCAAAATGATTTTACAGGTACATGATGAACTGGTGTTTGATGTTGTAAAGGAAGAAGTGGAAGAAATGAAAGCCTTGATTCTGGATTGTATGCAAACGGCCATGCCATTGCCTAATGGAGTACCTGTTATTGCAGAAGCAGGAACGGGTGTAAATTGGCTGGAAGCTCATTAAGGTGTAGGGTATAAAGTTGAAGGTATATGCATGATTCAATCGCAAAGAATCATTTTTGATCAATGTACTCATAGCATTCGAAACATAATGAATTGTTGAACCCTTAATTCAATACTGATGGCAACTACCGACCCCCGCATTGATGCCTACATAGCCAAAAGTGCCCCCTTTGCACAACCCATCTTAACGCATCTACGCAAACTGGTGCACAAAGCCTGTCCGCAGGCAGAAGAAAAAATGAAATGGAGTATGCCGCATTTTGATTACAAAGGCGAAATGATGTGCAGCATGGCCGCATTTAAACAACACTGTTCCTTTGGCTTCTGGAAGGCAGCACTTATGAAAGATCCGGCTTTAATAGCAACAGCAAAAAGTGAAGTAGCCATGGGGCACCTGGGCCGCATTACTTCATTAAAAGATTTGCCATCAGACAAGCAACTGATTGCTTACATCAAAGAAGCGATGAAGCTGAATGATGAAGGCATCAAAGTAGCAAAAGAAAAACCTACTGCCACCAAAAAGGTGAACACTCCTGCTGATTTAATGGATGCCCTAAAGAAGAATAAAAAAGCGTTGGCCAATTTTGAAAAATATCCACCCAGTCACAAAAATGAATACATCCTTTGGATTGAAGAAGCCAAGCGGGAAGAAACAAGGGTAAAACGCATTGAACAAACAGTAGAATGGGTAGCAGAAGGAAAGCAACGTAACTGGAAGTACATGTAAAATTACAATAGAATGAAAGCACTTTCATTTACATTATATGCGTTTTCATATTTACTAATGGGACGTAGCAGGTTTCAACTAAAAAAATTCCTCCTGAGATAAAGAAGAAAAAACCTCTAAGTTGTAGCCTTCGATTCAACAGAAGTAAGAAAGCAATTTTCTTTATAGGATAAGTTTTAAAAATTCAAAGCATAATGGTGGTTGATTTAAGAAACTCAAATGAAAAAGGTTATTCGCTAATCAATCTATTAATGGCTTGCAATTCTTCTTATGGTGCAAGCCGGTAAGTTCTGCTTAATTTTCCCTCACAATTGCTTCATCAGCTCCGCAGCAAAACTCTTTGTCATGGTAGTAATGGCCAGGTTGTATTCTGTAATGAATTCGGAATAGGCCGATTTCCATTTCTGAAACAAGCGGATCTTTTGATTCCGCATCGGGTTGGCCACCTGTATCTTTCCTGTTTTTAAGGAGCCGTCTGCATTCGTCAACTGGTAGGAAACCACGAGGTCTATAAAATCAGGCTCCATATAAAACTTACTCCAGCTGATGAGGTACAATACAAAAATGACATTTGTTTTCTCCGTTTGTGCAAAACTCACCGGCGCCTGTTCTACTGTAAGTTCCAGCTTTTTGCCTTCCAGTTTCTGCTGTAACGGTTTGGCGGCGGCATTGTTAAGCGCATTGGTAAATTGGTGAACGGCAATATCAGGATGCAGCTGACTGATGCGTCTGTAGTCATAATGCCAGTACACAATCAGCGGTAAAAAATTGCTGGTTTTATTGGTAGTAACAGAAATGGCATCACTGTTTTTTGCCAGTTGTGAATTAACAGTAATATTGGTTGCATTTTTTTTGTTGAGCCGGGGCAGTTGGTTGCCGTATTGCTCCGCTATAAAGGCATCAATTTTTTGTGTGGAAATACAACCGGTAAATACGCAACAGATTGTTGCCAGCACGAAAGGGTAGAAGTGTAGTTTCATTGTTGAACGTTTCAAAACGGAAGATACTATTTGCAGGTATTTCTCCAAATCCTGTTGAATAAAACAGCATCAGCTTTAAAAAAGCGGTTGCTGTTTCGGCTCTATATCAAAACTTTTACGGTGGTGTTCACATAAACCAAATAGCTCAATGGCTTTGCGGTGCTCTTCCGTACCATAACCTTTGTTTTGTTTCCAGTTGTAATGCGGAAATGCATCATGCAGCTGCAGCATGTATTCATCCCGGTAGGTTTTGGCCAGGATACTGGCAGCAGCAATACTGGCAAACCGTCCATCGCCTTTTACAAATGTTTTGTGCGGTATGCGTTTGTATTTAATGAAGCGGTTGCCATCAATCAGTAACAACTGTGGTTTTGTTTGTAAGGAATCAATAGCACGGTGCATGGCAGTAAACGATGCTTTGAGAATATTGATGCGGTCAATTTCTTCCACACTCACCTGCGCTACGGCAAATGCAAGCGCCGTTTCTTCAATCACCCGTCTTAATTCGTTGCGGTGTGCTTCTTTTACCTGCTTACTGTCGTTGAGCAACGGATGATGAAAATCTTTCGGCAAAATCACTGCCGCTGCAAATACCGGCCCGGCATAGCAGCCTCTGCCGGCTTCATCGCAACCGGCTTCTATCAACGCTTCCTGGAAAAAACGAAGTAATGACATCAGCTTCAAAAATAAGTGCTCCTTTCAATGCAACTTTCAGACGAGGTGATAAACATTATGTCCGCCGGCCATTTATATTATTTTTCGTTCCAAAATAAAGTTCAACATTTGCAGCATGGGCCACACATTACAAACGGTTTATCCTTTGTTTGAAGCACCACTGCAGCAGGAAATTGAAACGGTGGGTGAACATAAAATCATTCCGGCAAATGAAACACTCATGCGCCGTGGGCAGTACATCCGCAGCACCATGCTTATTTTAAATGGTTTGGTAAAAGTGTATCGTGAAGATGAAGAAGGAAATGAGTTCCTGATGTACTACCTGAAACCCGGTGAAGCCTGTGCCCTATCAATGGTTTGTGCGGCGAAACACGAAGCAAGTCCCATCCACGCCAAAACAGTTACGGAAACAGAAATTGTAATGGTGCCGGTGGAAACCATGAGTGAATGGATGGGCAAGTATAAAAGCTGGTATCAATTTGTGATTGAAACCTATCGTTCCCGTTTTGATGAATTACTGATGACGCTGGATAATGTGGCCTTCCGCAGTATGGATGAACGCTTGGAGTTTTACCTCAAACGGGCACAGGAAGCAACGGCTTCTTCTACCATTGAAATCAGTCACCAGCAAATTGCAGATGAGCTGAACTCCTCCCGTGAAGTGATTTCAAGACTGTTAAAAAAAATGGAGCAGCGGGGAAAGCTGCGTCTCAACCGGAACTCCATTGAAATCATCAGGATGTAAACTGTGTGATAAGAATCACCAACCAATTGTCCAAAGCCATTCATTTTTGCAGCATGGAAATAGCAGGTTATATCGCATCCGTTTTAATTGGCATCTCCCTTGGTTTGATTGGTGGTGGCGGGTCTATTCTTACGGTACCCGTATTGGTTTACTTGTTTGGTATTGACCCGGTACTGGCTACAGCGTATTCACTTTTTATTGTTGGCTCCACTTCACTGGTGGGAGCTTACCCCAAATACAAACAGGGTTTACTGAGTATTAAAACAGCGCTCATTTTTGGTGCGCCTGCTATTGCAGCTGTTTTTGCCACCCGAAAATTTATTGTGCCTGCCATTCCGCATGACCTCTTTACAATCGGCAGTCTTGCCATCACAAAACCCATACTGCTGATGCTGTTATTTGCAGTATTGATGGTGTTTGCTTCTTACAGTATGATCAAGGGTAGAAAAGAAGATGAAAACGGAAACGGCGGCGAACTGCATTTTAACTATCCCGTGATTTTGCTGGAGGGAACGGTGGTGGGTATATTAACCGGACTTGTGGGTGCCGGCGGCGGATTTTTAATCATTCCTGCATTGGTACTGCTGAGTAAACTACCGATGAAGTTGGCGGTTGGTACTTCCCTGCTCATCATTGCTGCTAAATCTCTCATAGGATTCTTAGGCGATATAGGGCACCAGGTGATTGACTGGAATTTGTTGCTCATTGTTACTGCACTTGCCATTGGTGGTATTTTTATCGGCAACTGGCTCAGTCATAAAATCAGCGGCGATAAACTCAAACGGGTTTTTGGCTGGTTTGTTTTGGTGATGGGTATTTACATCATCATTAAAGAATTGTTCCTCAAATAACATCTCTCTACTGAGTGACAAAAGTCATAGTTTTTCTTTTTTACTGCCTGCATCTTTGTTCCATCCTTTAAAACAAAAACTTATTTGCCATGAAGATTGAACAAATTTATACAGGCTGCCTGGCACAGGGCGCTTACTACATTGAAAGCGAAGGTGAAGCGGTAGTAATTGATCCTTTGCGTGAAGTGAAACCTTACATTGAACGTGCACAACGCAGCGGTGCAAAAATTAAATACGTGTTTGAAACGCATTTCCATGCAGATTTTGTGAGCGGTCATATTGATTTAGCAAAAGAAACAGGTGCTACCATTGTTTTTGGGCCAACTGCCAAGCCGGGCTTTGACGCACATGTAGCAACTGATGGTGAAATCATTCAGATTGGTAAAGTGAGTTTTAAAGTGTTGCACACACCCGGCCACACTATGGAGAGCAGTTGTTTTTTGTTGCGGGATGAAAATGGAAAAGATGTGGGTTTGTTCAGCGGCGATACGTTGTTTATTGGTGATGTTGGTCGCCCCGATCTTGCACAAAAAGTAATTGCAGAATTAACACAGGATAAACTGGCGGAACATTTGTATGAATCTCTCCACAATAAGATTATGCCGCTGGCAGATGATGTTATTGTATATCCTGCTCATGGCGCCGGCAGTGCCTGCGGTAAAAACATGAGTAAAGAAACGACTGATAGATTGGGTCATCAGAAAACAACCAATTATGCGTTGAATCCCAAACTCAGCAAAGAAGAATTTAAAAAACAGTTGCTGGAAGGTTTAACAGCTCCACCTGCTTATTTCCCGTTAAATGTATTGATGAATATCAAAGGCTACGACAGTATTAACGAAGTGCTGCAACGTGGCACCCAGGCATTAAGTCCGGAAGCATTTGAAGCAGCAGCTAATGAAACAGGCGCACTTATCCTTGATACCAGAGATGCTGAAACATTTGCCAAAGGATTTATTCCTAACTCTATTAATATTGGTATTGACGGCACCTTCGCACCCTGGGTAGGTACCATGATTCCTGATGTAAAACAGGAATTGTTGCTGGTGATTGAACCCGGAATGGAAGAAGAAGTGGTAACAAGATTGGCACGAGTGGGATATGATTATTCGCTGGGTTATCTGAAAGGCGGATTTGATGCCTGGAAAAATGCAGGTAAAGAAGTAGATACAATTCAGCGTATATCAGCTGATGAACTGGCAGCACTGGTACAACAAAATAAAGACACAGTCATTGTTGATGTAAGACGTAAAAGCGAATATGATAGCGAACATATTCTGAATGTAGAAAATGCACCGCTTGATTATATTAACGACAGCATGCTCAAGATTGATAAGAACAAAACCACCTATGTGCATTGTGCCGGCGGCTACCGTTCTATGATTTTTGCTTCTACACTCCGTGCCAGGGGTTATAATAAGATTATTGATGTACGTGGCGGGTTTAAAGCACTGAAAGAAAGCGGAAAATTCCGCATTACAGATTACGTGACACCCACCACCATGTTGTAAGGTTAAAGATGTATAGGGAAAAAGAGGCCTTTCATAGGGCCTCTTTTTATTTGCAGTACATTTAAAATGTTAAGAACTGCAGCCTCCGGAACAATGTGACAAAAGTCATAGTAAACGGCCGGCTGAAACTGCAATTTTGCTCTATAAAATCAAAAAAGAATATGAAGATTGAACAGATTTATACCGGTTGTTTGGCCCAGGGGGCTTACTACATTGAAAGTGAAGGTGAGGCAGTAGTGATTGATCCATTGCGTGAAGTGAAGCCTTATATCGAAAAGGCAGAACGTAACCAGGCAAAAATCAAGTATGTGTTTGAAACACATTTCCACGCAGATTTTGTAAGTGGTCATATTGATCTTGCAAAACAAACAGGAGCGAAAATTGTATACGGTCCGAACGCAAAACCAGACTTTGAATTCTATTCAGCAAAAGACGGTGAAGAGATCAAAGTGGGTAAGATCAGTTTTAAAGTGTTACACACACCCGGTCATACTATGGAATCCACTTGTTATCTCATGAAAGATGAAACAGGAAAAGAAGTGGCCATTTTTACCGGTGATACATTGTTCATTGGCGATGTGGGTCGCCCGGATCTGGCACAAAAGATTGTGGGTGATTTAACGCAGGATAAATTGGCGGGTTATTTATTTGATTCGCTCCGTAACAAGATCATGCCGCTAGCTGATGATATCATCGTATATCCTGCACACGGTGCAGGCAGTGCCTGTGGAAAAAATATGAGCAAGGAAACTTCTGATACCTTAGGTCATCAGAAAGCAGTAAACTATGCATTACGTGCCAATATGACCAAAGAAGAATTTATTAAAGAAGTAACTACCGGGTTGGTGGCGCCACCTCAATATTTTCCATTGAATGTAATGATGAACATTCATGGTTACGATAGCATTGAAGAAGTGATCAAACGTGGTACACAGGCATTGAGTCCCGAAGCATTTGAAACAGCAGCCAATGAAACAGGTGCCTTGATCCTAGATACAAGAGATGCAGAAACCTTTTCAAAAGGCTTTGTTCCCAATTCTATCAATATTGGAATTGACGGAAGTTTTGCTCCATGGGTAGGTGCTATGATACCGGATGTAAAACAGGAAATTTTATTAGTAACAGATGAAGGACGTGAAGAAGAAGTGGTGACAAGACTGGCACGAGTTGGCTATGATTATTCACTGGGTTATTTGAAAGGTGGATTTAATGCCTGGAAAAATGCTGGTAAAGAGATTGATACAATCACCCGTATATCAGCAGATGAACTGGCGGCTGTAACAGAGCAGGAGCCATTGGCAGAAATTGTGGATGTGCGTAAGGATAGTGAGTACAAGAGCGAACATGTGGAGAATGCCATTTCTGCACCGCTTGATTTTGTGAACGACAGTATGTTGAAATTAAATAAGGACAAAACCTATTATGTGCATTGTGCAGGCGGTTACCGTTCTATGATCTTTGCCTCTATCCTGAAAGCACGTGGCTATGATAAACTCATTGATGTGCGTGGCGGTTTTAAAGCGATTAAGGAAAGCAACAAACTACCGGTAACGGATTATGTATGTCCTTCTACACTTTTATAATTGATGATGCGGAATGATGGTGATTGATGACATGGGGGCCTAACCCGCCCCCTTTTATTTCAAACGTATGAAGTATTTATTGTTCAGTTTCTTTTTTCTGTTAACAGCATTGAACGCTGTACAGGCTCAATTTGTAACCATTACGCCAGCAGAAGCAGCAGTTAAAATCAAAAAGAAACGCATTGTGGTACTGGATGTACGTACCAAGGAAGAATTTGCAGAGGGTCATTTACCACGTGCAGTGAATATAGATGTGCTGGATTCCGTCAACTTTATACAGCAAATACAATCCCTCCGGAAAAACAAAACCTATGTGGTGTATTGCCGCAGCGGAAAGCGGAGTGTAAAAGCGTCAGAAATGCTTATCAACAATCAATTCAAACATATTTATAATATGGAGGGCGGTATTCTTGCATGGAAAGGCGAACTCCTGAAACAAAACGAAAAACAATGATACAGTTACAAGAGGTATTACAGGATGCACAGACAAAGTTTGTAGATGTGCGTACAGCTCAGGAATTTCAGTCGGGTCATTTTCCCGGTGCTCAGAATATTCCCCTGGATGCATTACTCGATTATACAGATGAATTAAAAGAATTGCATAAACCGGTGGTGGTATACTGTCGCTCCGGTGCAAGAAGTGCCAGTGCAGTAATGTTATTGAAAGAAGCAGGATTGGAAAATGTATTTAATGGCGGCGCATTAGAAAATTTATTAGTCTTAACTCATAAAAATCTCAACTGAAAATGTTTGGTTTCTTAAAAAAATTATTTGGGCCGGGTACAGATTACAAAGCGCTTGCAGAACAGGGCGCTTTGATTGTTGATGTGCGAACAAGCGGTGAGTTTAAAGGCGGTCATATAAAGAACGCCATTAATATACCTGTAGATAGTATCAGCAGCAAAACCAATGAATTAAAACAAAAAGGGAAGCCTGTTATTACCTGTTGTGCCAGTGGAATGCGGAGTGCAAGGGCTGCTTCTATCTTAAAACAAAATGGTATTGAAGCATACAATGGCGGTTCATGGGTTTCATTAAGCAATTGTTTAAATTAATAACATGCTCACAACTTTTAACTGGGTACGATGGATTCGTTTGGTTGCAGGAGCAGTTGCTTTGTACCAGGGTATTGTTTCATACAGTGTTATCTTAGGTGGGATTGGTGTGCTGTTGTTAATACAGGGTATCTTTAATATGGGTTGTCCGGGATTTACCTGCAGCCAACCATATAAGAAAACTAATTTATCAAACTCTGAAGAAATAAAATTCGAAGAAGTAAAATGAACAAACTACTAAAAGACTGGAAATGGTATGTGCCCGGCATTTTGCTGGGTGCAGTTGCAGGATATATCTATTATCATTTCTGGGGATGTGATGGTACCTGTATGATTACATCCAGCCCATGGCGCAGTATGTTGTACGGGGCAACAATGGGTGGATTGCTGAACAGTACATTTAAATCATCAGTAAAAGAAACAGATTTAACGAAAGATAAATCGTAAATATTTTCATCAATCAAAATGCATCATTATGAATTTTATAGAATGGATAAAGCAACCATGGCCCTGGTATGTGGCCGGGCCGCTTATTGGTTTAACAGTACCATTACTCTTACTGTTGGGAAATAAATCATTTGGTATTTCTTCTTCACTCCGTCACGTATGTGCTGCCTGTTTGCCTGCAAAAATTCCTTTCTTTTCCTATGACTGGAAAAAAGAAGTATGGAATTTGTTTTTTGTGGCTGGTGTGTTGCTGGGAGGTGTAGCTGTTGCTTTGTTCTTATCAACTCCGGCTCCGGTAGTTGTGGATGAAAGACTGGCAACTGAATTACAACAATATGGTATTACCAATTTTGAATCACTGGTGCCAACTGATGTTTTCAGCTGGCCTCAATTGTTAACTGCAAGAGGCATTGTAATGATGATTGGCGGTGGTTTTCTGGTGGGCTTTGGTACCCGTTATGCAGGTGGTTGTACCAGCGGGCATGCCATTATGGGTTTAAGCAATTTACAATGGCCGTCTTTAGTAGCTACCATTTCCTTCATGGCCGGTGGCTTTATCATGGCCAACTTAATTCTTCCTTTCATTTTGAAACTCTAATCAGCAAATCATGTCAACAAAAGTAAAAGATAAAATTCAAAGCATAAAAGATATTAATACAGATTTTGAAGTGCGTACAGACCATGCGATGTGTGTGAATCAAAGCGAACTCGACCGTCCTTTATGGAGCAACTGGAAATATTTAGTTGCAGGCATTTGGTTCGGAATCGTTCTCGTAAAGTCAGAAGTAGTTTCCTGGTTTCGTATACAGGAAATGTTCCGCCTGCAGAGTTTTCATATGTATGGAGTAATTGGCTCAGCAGTTGTAATAGGCATCATCAGTGTATTTCTTATCAAAAAATTTAAAGTAAAATCTTTTGAAGGAGAAGAAATTAAACTGGAGCCTAAAAAATTCAGCAAAGGACAAATCTATGGTGGTTTGATTTTTGGTTTGGGCTGGGCTATTACAGGTGCCTGCCCGGGACCGCTATTTGCACAGATAGGAACCGGCGCAACAGTTGTACTTGTTACACTGCTCAGTGCCATTGCGGGCACATGGGTGTATGGAAAGTTCAGAGCAAAACTTCCGCACTAAATCAACGAAAGTTCCAATATGAAACTGACGAAAACATATTTGGCAATCATCATTGCACTGCTTACGGTTTTTGCTTTCTCTTTTGAAAGTTGCAGCAGTGATAAAACTGCTGATGTATCTGCAGATTCTGTTTTGAGCAACAGTGTTTGGGTAGGAGCATCGTTTAATCAGATTCCTTATTATTCAAGAGAAGATGGCAAACTCATTTATTACGGTTATGAGTTAATTGCTCATACATCAAAATACCTCGGTCCCAATGGTTCTGTGATTCAGATCAGTAACGGTATGAATTGCCAGAACTGTCATCTGGATGCAGGCACCAAACCATGGGGTAATAATTACGGTGCTGTTTATACAACGTATCCAAAATTCAGAGATCGCTCCGGTGGTATTGAAACCATTTACAAACGGGTGAATGATTGTTTCGAAAGAAGTCTTAACGGCAAGGCGCTTGATTCCAACTCAACCGAAATGAAAGCGATCTATGCATACATCAAATGGATCGGTGAGGATTTACAAAAAGGAACAAAGCCCAAAGGAAGCGGTATTGCTGAGTTGCCCTTTATGAAACGTGCTGCTGATCCTGAAAAAGGGAAAGCAGTGTATGTGCAGAAATGCCAAACCTGTCATGGTGCAGATGGTGGTGGGATGATGAATTTGGACGGAACTATGTATCAATATCCGCCACTTTGGGGACCACACAGTTATAATTCAGGTGCCGGTTTGTTTCGTTTGTCACGTTTTGCAGGTTATGTAAAAAACAATATGCCGCAGGGTGCAGATTATCATTCACCTCAATTGAGTAATGAAGAAGCATGGGATGTGGCTGCCTTTGTAAACTCACAACCACGTCCTTCTAAAGATCTGAGTAAGGACTGGCCCGATATTTCTAAGAAACCGGTTGACCATCCTTTTGGCCCTTACGCAGATCCCTTCAACGAACAACAGCATAAATACGGACCTTACGGACCGATTAAAGATTATAAGGAAGAGCATCAGAAAAAGAAATCGGCTTCAAAATAATTTTAATACGCTTGCATGTCACACAACATCATCCATTCATTGCATTGCAGCTGTAACAGTTGCAATGAAGAGGAACAACCATCTCCCATTGTACAAAATTCAAGAAGAGATTTTTTTAAAAATGCCTCTATGCTCACCGCAGGTGCATTGATGCCTCCCTCATTGGCCAATGCAGTGAGCGGTGATGCGTATCATGAAACTGAAATTTTTAAAAACAAAGCCGTAACGGATGGAAAAGCCAGGGTGTTTACATTGTTACATACATCTGATATACATGCACAGCTGTACACCCATGATGAATTCTTTTTTGAGAACGGGAAACCTGTTTATAAAAAGCGGGGTGGTTTTGCAGTACTCAAAACCATGCTTAAAACATTAAAAGCGCAAAATCCAAATAATACATTAATCATTGATGGTGGCGATTGCTTTCAGGGTGGCGGTGTTGCGGCTTTAACTGAAGGAAAAGGAATTGTTCCGCTTGTGAATAATATTGGTTATGATCTAATACTTCCCGGTAACTGGGAGGTGGTTTACGGCAAACAGGCTATGTGGAAAGATTTGGGAGGCTACAATAGTGCAAAGATTTGCGCCAATATGTTTCATGATACAACAGATGAATTTAAAAATGAACTCATCTTTCCGCCTTACTGGACAAAGATGGTTGCCGGTGTAAAGATTGGTTTTATTGGTTACAATGACCCTCTTACTCCCAAACGTCAATCGCCTGCTTACAGTTATGGCATCACTTTTACAAAACCTGAAATCAATGTAGCGAAGTATGTAAAAATTCTTAGGGAGTATGAACAATGTGCTATGGTTTTTTTGGTAACACATATGGGATTGGCACAACAGGTTGACCTGTCAAACAAACCTGAACTTAAAGGAGTGGATTATATTCTTGGTGCCGATACACATGAACGTGTACGCAAACCCATACAGGGAAAATTTGCGAAAGTAACGGAACCCGGAGCGTTTGGTTCTTTTGTTGCACGACTTGATGTAGTGGTTGAAAATGGAAAGATCAAAGATGAAAATTATTATTTGCTGGATGTAGATCCGGTGAAGTATAAAGCCGATGCTGAAATGGCTGCATTGGTGGAAAAAGTAAGAGCTCCTTATAAAAAGGAATTGAATCAGGTAATCGGCAAAACCAAAACACCATTGGTAAGATATTATGTGATTGAAAATCCAATGGATAATTTAATTACTGATGCATTGATGTGGAAGTACAAAGATACCAAAGTGGATATAGTGGTGAGTAATGGTTTCCGGTTTTGTCCGCCTTTGATTCCTGATAAAGTAAAAGGTTATGTAGAAATCACTAATGATTATTTGTGGAGTATGCTGCCGGTAGATAGCGAAGTGAAGATGGGAGAAGTAACGGGCAAACAGTTGTATGATTGGATGGAGAAGGAACTGCACAATGTGTTTGCCAAAGATCCGGCCAAACGGTTTGGCGGATGGGTCGTACGTTTCCAGGGAATGCAGATTAACTTTACGATGAACAATGATCTCGGGAAACGTGTCAACTGGATCAAAGTAAAAGGAATGGATGTAAAACCTGATGATCTGTTCACCATGCTGGCCTGTGAACGGGAAGGGGATCCTGATGATACTTTATGTCGTATGGAAAAAGTAAAAAGCCCGAGAAAACCCGGTCATACATTGCATAATATTGTGCGGGAATACCTGGCAGTGCATCCATTGGTAGCACCAAAGATTGAAGGAAGAGCAACGGCTACGGATGCACCCTCAACACTCTTATCTCAACTGGAAGGTTACGATTATCAATTCATCTAAATCATTAACGTCATGAAGTCATTAACATTCACCCTGGCTTTTCTGTTTGCATCTCTTTTTAGTATTCACACATCAGCCCAGCTCAAAGCTGTTTGGGAATTACCAACAGGTGACACAGCTACACAGGCAGGTGTGTACCGGCAGGTGAATAATGTTCTCAATGCAGCACCGGATACAAAAATTGAAATAGTATTTCATGGCAATGCTGTTTATGCTTTGCTAAATGATACCGGGTATTATAAACAGGAAATTCTGAAACTCCACCAACGAGGGGTGCTATTGGCTGTATGCAACAACTCACTTAAGAAACGAAATATTGATCCGCAGCGTGTTATCCAGCAGGCATTTGTTGTTCCATCTGCATTTGTTGAGATCATACGTAAACAGCAGGAAGGATGGAGTTATATTAAAGGTGGTGATTGAATGTAAGACTACTAAGTCACTATTCTTTTGACACAAAGTAAAACGATACAGCAGGGGCTTAAAGAAAACAGGAACCAGTTTATATTACTGGTAGTTGCCAATGCATTTGTTGGTGCCATGGTGGGTTTGGAGCGAACGGTGATGCCGGATTATGCGGCAGAACGATTTCATCTGCAATCAACTTCAGTACTGCTTACGTTCATAGCTGCTTTTGGATTTACCAAAGCTGTTTTTAATTTGATAACAGGTTATCTGCATCAGCATACTACCCGTAAAAAAGTTTTACTTATTGGCTGGCTGGCAGCATTACCGGTTCCTTTTCTGCTCATGTATGCCACTGATTGGTGGATGGTGATTGCAGCCAATATTTTGTTAGGCGTAAACCAGGGACTTGCGTGGTCATCTACCGTTATCATGAAAGTGGATTTGGTAGGTGCTAAGAACCGTGGGTTGGCCATGGGCATCAATGAATTTGCAGGTTACATTGCCGTTGGCTCTGCCGGATACCTGGCATCTACAATTGCGCATCAATACGGCGCAGGTTTTTATCCCTTTGTGCCGGCTATTGTCTTTTCTGTTGTCGGTTTACTCATCAGCTGGCTTTTCATTCGGGATACAACACATTTCATTTCAACAGAGCAACAGAGCGGTACACAAACGTACTTTTCATCCTTATGGAAAGAAGTAAGCTACAAACATTTTAATATGGGTACTGTAACGGTGAATGGCTTCATCAATAATCTCAACGATGGAGTTATTTGGGGTTTGCTGCCCGTATGGTTGCTCATGAATGATTATACATTGGTACAGGCAGGAGCACTTACTGCTATCTATCCCGCCGTTTGGGGCATCAGTCAGCTTTTTGCAGGAAAACTGGGTGATGCTTATTGTAAAAAGCAATTGATCACCATTGGCATGTTGATGCAGGCTGCCGGACTTTTATTGATGGTGATTTCATTGACACACATTTCAGTCATGATAGCCATGGCCCTGCTGGGACTTGGTACGGGGTTAGTCTATCCTAATTTTTTAACGCTGATAGCGGAGAACCTGTTGCCCGCTCAACGTTCAAAAGGATTAAGCATCTATCGTTTCTGGCGGGATATGGGTTATGTGCTGGGTGCATTGGGCGCCGGCTGGCTGGCCAATTTGCTGAACATTCAAATCGTATTTGTCATTGTTGCCTTGTTAACAGTGTTCGGAGGAATACTGGCGCATATCCGTATGTGCTGCACTTTCAAATTATTCTGGAAAAGTCACACCTGCATTGATGCTAATGCTTATTGAACCTGATTTGAATCAATCAATACGTTCCTGATGGTCATTTTGTGTGGTGAAGTCACTTAATAGTTTTGCGCCATGCTGAAATACCTGTTTCTGTTCTTTATGCTCACGCACGGGTTTATCCATTTCATGGGTTTTGCAAAAGCTTACGGCTATGGAACTATGAAACAACTCACACTGCCCATTACAAAACCTGTTGGCAGTTTGTGGATGTTTACGGCATTTTTATTGATTGCAGCAACTGTATTGTTTCTGCTTAAAAAGGAAAGCTGGATTTACCTAGCTGTTCCTGGTGCTGTTCTTTCTCAAATTTTAATTGTAATGGTTTGGAAAGATGCAAAATGGGGAACCGTTGCCAATTTAATCCTTCTTTTTGTTGCAGTGCTTGCATTTACAACACTGCAGTTTGAGAAAGTGTTTCGTGCCGATGTTAATAAACTTTTTGAACAAAAGAATGTAACAGTAATTCTAACTGAAGATGATATGCAGTATTTGCCGCCGCCTGTACAACGCTACCTGCGATATAGTAATGTAATTGGCAAGCCAAAACCCAACAATATGCATGTGGTTTTTGAAGGCGAAATGCGGAGTAAAGGAAAGGAATGGTTCAGCTTCACATCAGAGCAATATAATTTTTTTGGGGAACCTACCCGTTTGTTTCTTATGAAGGCAAAAATGTTTGGCATCACAGTGCCCGGTTATCACAGCTATCAGCAACAAAAAGCATTGATGAATATAAAACTGTTTGGGTTGATTGATATTGTAAAGATTAAAGATGAAAATTTAGCAAAAGGAGAAACCGTAACTGTTTTTAATGATATGTGTTTGATGGCACCGGGATTTTTGATCGATAAACGTATTGCCTGGGAACCCATGAATGATACAACAGCCAAAGCAACCCTCACAAATGGTACAATTAAAGTAAGTGCAGTTTTGTATTTCAATCAGCAGGGGCAGCTTATTGATTTCATCAGTAACGACCGTTATGAAACCAACAGCAAACAATGGCTCCCCTTCTCCACACCGGTGAGTGAATACAAAACATTAAATAACATGAACCTCATCAGCTACGGCGAAGCAGTTTGGCATTATCCTGACTCAGCTTTTGTTTATGGAAAGTTCCGGACAAAAAAGATTGAATACAATGTTAGCTCTATAAAGTAAACAAGCCATGAACACTTTTTTCAAATATTTTTTCAAAACGATTACGAAACCCAAAATGTCATTTGATTGGCTGCTGCAGAATCCAAATTATTATAGGTTGGGTTTTTTATATATGTTATTTCCCATTGCAGGTTATACGCTGATGTATATCTTTCTTACCATTGCTAACGGCGCCCCATCTGTTCTTACACCCTGGCTTAACATTGAAAAAGAGGATTATTATTCTATTAACCGCTTTTTGCTGGCACCAAGTATGCTACTGTGCTGGGTGGCTGCTGCAGGTTTTATACAGATTGTTGCAAAGTTTCAACATACAAATGCCAGTTTTGAACAAACATTGAGCGTACTGGCTTTAAGCATCAGTGTTGCCATGCTTTTCAGTTTGCTGCATGATTTGCCAATGAGTTTCATGAGTGCGGTTGGTATCATCAATGCACGTGAACATGAAATCGCCATGAACTCGCCGGGCATCTGGCGTTCTTTATTGTGGTTTTTTTATGCATTGTATGGTGTCGCTTTTTTAGTATTGTTTCCTTATACCGTAAGAGTAGTGCATGGCATGAGCTGGATAAGAAGTATTGTTACCGGCTGGCTGGCTTTTGTATTGTTTCAATCGCTCTTTTTACTTTTTAACAGGTAATGAAATGAAAATACAGGCATTAAAAACTGAAATAAAACCTGAATGAAACCGCTCACACTCATCAAACTGCTGCATACCATCATCTGGATTTTTTTTAATGTGGTGCTGTTTTATTTGCTCTATGCAGTAATTACAAACAGAATTGATCATTGGGTTTGGATCTGTATCGGATTGGTGGTGCTCGAAATTATCACACTGCTCGTGTTCAAATGGTTTTGTCCTTTAACAGTCTGGGCCCGTAAGTACAGTGATTCTTCCAGACACAACTTTGATATTTATCTGCCTGAATGGCTGGCCAAACATAATAAACTCATTTACGGCGTAATGTTTTCCCTTTCACTGCTCATCCTGTTGGTACGTTTGCTTCTTACCTGATTCATATCAGTTTGTGATGCAAATCACGTTTCTGTTCATGCTGCCGTTTTACCTTGGTATTATAAAACAATAAACGATGAAAACGCATCATCAGATTTTAATTGCAGGAGGTGGTAATGCAGGTATTACTGCCGCCGCTCAGCTATTACGAGCCAACAAATATTTAGACGTGGCCATTATTGAACCCGGTGATAAACATTATTATATGCCGGCATGGACGCTTGTAGGTGGTGGTGTATATAATATGAAGGATACCATTCACGAAGAAGCCGATGTAATACCCCAAAATGCAAAATGGATTAAAGATTACATTGTAAGTTTTGAACCCGATCAAAATCAACTTATCACTAAAAGTGGCAACGTGTATTCCTATGAAGTATTGATTGTAGGAGCCGGTATACAAATGAACTGGCATTCCGTAAAAGGATTAAAAGAAGCATTGGGAACAAACGGCGTTACCAGTAACTATCATAAAGATTATGCTCCTTATACCTGGGACTGTTTAAAAAATCTGAAAGATGGCGACGTGGTTCTGTTTACAGCTCCTTCCACCCCGGTTCGATGTGGTGGTGCCCCTCAAAAGATCATGTATTTATTTGGTGATTATTGCCGCAGGCACAACATAAAAGCGCATATTGAATTTACCAGTGGCGGCAGTGTTATTTTCGGTATAAAAAAATATGCTGATGAGTTGATGAAAATGGTCAATAAGTACGGCATTCAGCTCTCTTTCAAACATGATTTAATAGCTGTGGATGGTACTACCAAGATGGCTACCTATAAAGTAACCGATGCCAATGGCATCACTACTGAGGTACAGAAGAAATTTGATGTAATACATGTGGTGCCGCCACAAAGCGCTCCGGATTATTTCAGCACTTCTGCCTTGGCTGACAGTAAAGGCTGGTTTGATGCAGACAAGTACACATTGCAGCACCTTCGTTACAAAAATGTTTTTGGCCTTGGTGATATCTTAAATACACCCAATGCTAAAACAGGAGCCGCCATCCGTAAACAAACACCGGTTGTGGTAAAAAACATTCTCTCTTTTTTGAATGGTGAACTTCCTGCTGCGAGGTACAATGGCTATGGCAGTTGTCCGCTGGTGGTAGGCTATGGTAAATTAATATTGGCTGAGTTTGGTTATGATAACAAGGTGATGGAAACTTTTCCGTTTGATCAAAGCAAACCCAGCCGGCTCATGTATCTGCTCAAGCGTTATGTATTGCCCTGGCTGTACTGGCACAAAATTGTAAAAGGACAGATGTAGAAATTTTTGCAGATGGATGATGCGTATAACGGCCGTGGATGATTGAGGTTTCAATACAATCCCGGCCGTTTTGTTATTTTGTTAAATGCAATATTGCAATAACAGCAATAAACAAAGTCGTTATAATTACCTGAGCAATATAACTGCAAACAAAAATCAATAAGGCATACAGTATTGATTTTAAAATCGAGAATTTAAAAAACTGCCTGTAACAAAGGGCAAACGAAAATATAAAAATGCCAAATGAAATAAACAGTTGCACCGATAGAAGGGTTGGATTCATTGAAAGCATCAGCAAAGGTGTTGTTATGAGCGCAATCGTGTTAGTTTGGGCGCTCCCGGCAGTGTGTAATACAATGTGTTCAGCGTAGTTATATTTTTTCCTGCCTATAATCAACCAGGTAAAGAACGCATAAACGGGAATCAGCAGCATTTGATATATGTTCATGTACTTCTGCAGTAGTTGACCTGCTTCCTGCTGTATGGAAGCTAAATCGCTGCTCATTTTGGTACTGTTAGCTGTATTGATGTTTTTCATCATAGCCGACATGAAATCTGTTTTCACCATAATGAATGTTACAAACCCCACCACCAGCAACAGGTATTGAAACAGGTTAAAGTACCTTTTTCTGCGGCCTTCAACCAAGTCAAGCGCAATAGTGCCCGGTTTACGTATTATATTCCATGCAAATGAAAAAATTCCCTTGTCGGCGTGTGTAAAAACATGTACAAGTTCATGCAATACATGCCCTACCGTATAACGATGTGTTTCTTTTTGCCCGCATTGGCTGCAAAAAGTACCGGTGTATTCATAGCCGCAGTTAAGACAGTTAGCTGGTTGCATATTGTTGATTTATTTTCAAATTAATCACATTTATTCTTCATCCGCAAATACTGTTTATCAGCCTCCTCCAATAACTTTGCAACCGTTATGACAACTGATGCTTTCCGTTCCAATAAAGCCGTGAGCAACTGGCTCCTTTTCGGCGTCTTCATGTTAATTGTTCAGATACTCCTGGGAGGTATTACCCGTTTAACGGGCAGCGGTTTAAGTATTACCGAGTGGGATGTAGTTACGGGTACGCTGCCACCTCTGGGTGAAGCGGCATGGCTCACGGAGTTTAATAAATATAAGACCACTCCTCAATATCAACTGCTCAATACTGATTTTACCCTCAAGGATTTTAAGTTTATATTTTTCTGGGAGTGGTTTCACCGCTTGTGGGCACGGCTGATGGGGATGGTGTTCGCTGTTGGCTTTATTTATTTTTTAGTAAAGCGTTATTTCAAAAAAGAAATGGTAACTCCGTTGATCATCCTTTTTATACTGGGTGCCTTACAGGGGGCCGTAGGATGGATAATGGTGGCCAGCGGACTGGTAGGTGATGCAGTGTATGTAAAACCCACCCGGCTGGCAATGCATTTTATTTTAGCCATGGGTTTACTGTGCTATACATTCTGGTTTGCACTACGCTTAAAGATCGATCGGCAACAAATTACAGTAAACCGTTCCATACACCGGTTCACCCTTGCACTTACAGTGCTATTGGTTGTTCAATTGTTGTTTGGGGCGTTAATGGCCGGTCATAAAGCTGCAACAGCAGCACCCACCTGGCCTATGATCAATAACGCCTGGGTGCCGGCTCAACTGTTCAACGATACACCATGGCTCCTCAATTTTATTGAAAACAAAATCACGATTCATTTCTTCCACCGGAATATTGCTTACCTCTTTACCATACTCATTATTATCTGGTACTACAGGGCAGCAAGAGTAACAGGTTCCTCTTTATTCACAGCTACTAAATTTATTCCGCTGTTTATAACATTTTTACAGGTGTTGCTGGGTATCATTTCTGTGATCACCTCACCACAGATTATACCCAATCACTGGGGTGTATTTGAGTGGATGGCACAACTGCACCAACTTACCGGTATGTGTTTGTTACTGAGTCTGGTGTGGATACTGTATCTCTTACGGAAACAATAGAATTTTTTACAAGCAGTTTTACGCTGTTACAATCATCTTAAGAGTTCCGGAATTTTTTCGCAGACGATTTCGTTTACATCATTCAGTTGTACCTTCATTATCCTTAACGATTGTGATACATGAAGAAATACCTGCTCGGCATCTGGCATAGTTTTCCGGTACAGTTAATATTTCTGCATTTCCGAAAATATCAACTGTTACTGCTGTTTTGGTTTTTGCTTGGTAGCGCCATCAGCGGAGGATTCATGAATCACTTCGGCTCTGATTCGCTCTTCCTGGCACCCGAGTACATGGGAAAAGTCGATTTCCTGAGTGCTTTTTTTGTGGGTGCCGCTTATGGTGTTTTTGTAATGAGCTGGAACATCACCACTTTTATCCTTTTCAGTAATTTTTTCAAGTTCTTAGCTGCTACTTCCAAGCCCTTTTTGAAATACTGTTTGAATAATGCCGGTATTCCCTTGTTATTTCTCATTAACTATTTTATACAGTTAATCCGTTTTGATCATCTCAAAGAGTTAATGGCTACGGGTGAGATTTTATTAATAGCCGCCGGCTTTTTAAGCGGATTGATTCTGTTTATATCCTTTTCTTTTTTCTATTTCTATGGTTCTGAACAGGTGATCATGCGTACACTTCGCCCTGTTCTTTCTAACCCCCAGCAGTTTATTGAAAAATACAAACCACAGACGGCCGTTCATCATCACGAAACAACGATAAAGGTTCATTATTTTCTTACCGGGTTTACCAGCGTAAGAAAAGCAAGAAATGTAACGCACTACAGCCAGGGTTTTCTCGATCTCATTTTTAACCGGCACAATTTTGCTGCTGTAATGGGTATTGTGCTGGCCTTCCTGTTCTTAATGATTTACGGATTGTTTTTAGATACACCGCAACTGCAACTGCCGGCAGCGGCCAGCATCTTTGTGTTTTTTTCCATCCTTATTGCTGCATCAGGTGCTCTTGCGTATTGGTTGGATACCTGGAGTGTACCCGTTGCTCTCTTGCTGGTGTTCATTTTTAATCTGCTCTTTCGTTATGAATATATTGATATCCGTAACAAAGCATTCGGGTTAAATTATGAAGACCGTGCCCGCAGACCGGAATATAATTTAAAATCCATGCTGGCGCTGAGTACAAAAGAACAGATGACCAAAGACAGTCTGCGGATGATTGCAACACTCAATGCATGGAAACAAAAGCAGAACGAAGACAAACCATTTCTTTATATCATCAATGTAAGTGGCGGTGGCAACCGGTCTTCCACTTTTACGGTGAATGTGTTGAGTCACCTTGACAGTGCTTTGAATGGTTCCCTCATGAAAAAAACAGTTGTGTTCAGTGGCGCATCGGGCGGTATGCTAGGAGCTACTTATTACCGGGAGCTTTATCGTAGGAAAATAAAGGGTGAACCGGTTGATCTGCAAAGTGCACAGCACAAACGTAATATTGCCAAAGATCTGCTTAATCCTATTTTCTCCGCTTATGTTACAAGAGATCTTGTTGCCCCAGCACAAAAATTCTCAGTAGGTCCTTATCGTTATGTAAAAGACAGGGGCTATGCGTTTGAACAGCAGTTGAATTATAACACCGGCAATATTTTATCCCAACGTATCATGGATTATGAAGCGGAGGAACGTACCGCTGCTATACCCATCGGTTTATTCTGCTCAACCGTGAGCCAGGACGGAAGAAAGATGATTGTTTGTTCGCAGCCTGTTTCTTATCTCATGCGGCCGCAGAAAGATTCTGCACGTGGTATTACTGCAGAACCTGATGCTATCGATTACGGAGCGTTCTTTAAAGAGCTGAATCCCTATAATATCCGTTTACTTACTGCATTACGGATGAATGCTACCTTCCCTTATGTATTGCCCAATGTGTGGTTGCCCACTAAACCCATTGTGGATGTAATGGATGCCGGACTCCGTGATAACTATGGCCAGGAAATTACACTCCGTTTTATTAATGTGTTTGATGAATGGATAAAGCAAAACACAGCAGGGGTTATTTTTATACAGATACGTGACCGGAAAAAAGGTGAGTGGGAAGAAGATTTTAATGAACCCAGCATTGGTGATATTCTTTACAAACCTGTTACAACATTGCAATACAATTTTTACAAAGTGCAGGATTATATGCAGGAAAGTATGGTAAGCTATACCAAAAATAATGTACCCATCCATCGCTTTAGTTTCATCTATGAGCCATCTACCCAGAAAAAAGGAGCAGCCTTAAGTTTTCATTTAACGGAGAGAGAGAAGAAAGACATTGCAGCGGCAGTGTACAATCAAAAAAACACCAATACTTTGCAGCGGATTGCCGCCATGGAAAAAAATCAGCATTGATTAATGCTTTAATCTTCGCTTCTTAATCATACCACCCTTGGTATCTTTTATGCTGTGCATGATGATAAAGGCTTCCGGATCAATTTTTTCAATTTCAGCTTTCAGTTTACTCACTTCAAGTCTAGTAACAACGGTGTAAATGATATCTACTTCTGTTCTCACTCTTCCTGCTTTTCCAAAACCACGTTCGCCTTTATAAATTGTGAAACCACGACCCAGTTCATCAGTAATTAACGTTTTAATAGCTTCCTGTTTATGGGATATGATCGTAACACCGGTGTATTCTTCTATACCTTCAATCACAAAGTCAACTGTTTTGGCAGCAGAGAGATAGGTAAGTACAGCATACATAGCGGTTTCAAACGATAACAGGTAAGCAGCAAATGAAAAGATGATGAGATTGATAATTAAAATCACATCACCAATGGTTAATCCTGTTTTACGGCTTACAAAAATCGCCAGCACTTCTGTACCATCAATTACACACCCGCCTCTTACCGCAAGACCAATTCCGGCACCCAGGAAAAAACCGCCAAAGCCGGCCACTAATAATTTATCCTGTGTCATTTCAGGATAAGGAATTACGGCAACCGCCAATGCAAGCAATGAAATGGCCATAGCTGTTTTTATGGCAAACCATGCATCAATAATTCTGCCTCCTGATAAAATAAATGGAGTATTGACCAATATAAGTATGAGCGGAAGATAGAAACCTGTTGTTTCTGTGATGAGCAGTGAAATACCTACCGCACCACCATCAATAAAATTATTAGGAAGCAGAAACCCACGCAAACCAAAACCTGCTGAAAGAACACCTAATACAATCAGGAAAGCGTCAGAAAAGAAATTTTTAAGGGACCTTTCAATTTTTTTGCGCTGTTTTCCCCTGCGGTAAGGAGAACTTTCCTTCCGCTTTAAACTATTAACAATCGCCGGAATAACATAAGGATGCATACAACTTAAAGATACTGCATCTACGGCAATTGTAAACGATCATGGTACCAGTAATGAATAGGCGCTTTTGAGTACTTCTATTTGTAAAATGGCAGCAGTTTCTTTGCCATCCCCATCAATATGTAACGGAGCGGAGGATGGATTCTGAACCGTTAAAGCTGTTGTTTGAAAATAGGTAATGCCGTAACTCCTATGATTGGTTTTGGTAAAAGTACCGAAGCGGATATGCCACAACACACGAAAGGGTAGTAATAGTAAATTACTTTTTTCAACTGCTACAATATCTAAAAGCCCGTCATTCAAACTGGCCCTGGGTGCAATGGTGAAATGATTGCCAAACTGGTTACTGTTAGCAATGCTGATGAAATATGCATCCACAGAAATTTTTTTATCCGCACTTTCAATCACAAACGGGTAGGTACGTATCGAAAATAAATTCTTCACCACCAGTTTTACATATTTCCAGAAACCACGTTTGCGTTCACGGTCAAAATCATGGGCCACTTTTGCATCAAACCCCAAACCGCTGAGCATGCAGGAAAATTGCTGATTGATGAGAAAAGCATCTACTACCAATGTATTTCCCTTGAAAATAATATCCAGCGCTTTATGCGGATCTTTACTGATACCTGCTGCAAAAGCCAAACCATTACCACTGCCCCTCGGCACAATACCAATGTTGATGGAGAGATGACGTATAGCTGCTGCAACAGCACTGATAGTGCCATCGCCGCCACAAATGATGACATCGGTGATCTGTTGTTGCTGAATCTTATCAATCAAAAAATTGTAGTTACCATCTGCTGCGGTATGTATAATCTCAAAACTTTGTTGTGCAGCATGGCACCGCTCTTCAATGATCTGTGTAAGCGGTTTGCCCTTTTGTACACCGGCCCGGGGATTAATTAAAAAAATAAAGCGACGCTGCATAGCGTCGCAAAACTATTGGGAATATTGTAAAGGAGTTATTTTTTCTTTTCTTTCTTTACTACGGCCACGGCTTCAATTTCAATCAACACATCAGGGTTGAACAAGGCAGCAACGCCCACCAATGTACTGGCCGGTGGATTTTCAACGGGCAGATAATTGGCACGCACTTCACGGATCATGGGTATTTGTTCCGGTTTATAGTTCACCACATAGTACGTCATCTTCACCACATCTTTAAACTCAGCACCGGCAGCCGCCAGCACGATTTTTAAATTTTCAAAAGCCTGTTTCACCTGGGCTTTTAAATCGCCTTTGCCAATAATAGTACCATTCACATCATCCGCTACAATCCCTGAAGTGAATATCATGGTGCCGCCATTTACTTTCACCACCTGCGAATAGGTTTTGGGTTTGTTCACACCATCGGGATTGATGTGTTGTTTAAGTTGGGCTTTGGTTGATGCCGAAAAGATTAAAATTAAAATTACAGGTAGAAAAAACGATTTCATTTTAATAATTTAAATTTGATTTTAGCTTAATTAATATGAAAATGCATCCCGAGCGAATAGTCTCTCTTTTTATCAATCTTGCCTGCACCGTAAGTTTAATCTGGCTTCACTTTACTGAAAATTTAACTACTTCCACACGTGGATTTATGCTGTTCTTGATAGGTTCGCTTTGTATTTCTTCTTATCGAAATTATAAAAAGAGAACAATACCGGTTATTCAAAACAGGAAATTCTTCGTGCTTTCATTTTCTGCTGTAATTCTTATTATTATTGTTTATTCGATTTTGAATAAATAACTAATTACTACCACTTCAACAATGCACTCGCCCAGGTGAATCCGCTTCCGAAAGCAGCGAGACATACTAAGTCACCTTCTTTCAATTTTCCCATTTCATACGCCTCACATAAAGCTATGGGTACAGAAGCTGCAGTGGTATTGCCATATTTCTGAATATTATTGTACACCTGGTCATCTCTCAACTTCAACTTTTGTTGAACAAATTGAGCAATACGCAAATTGGCCTGGTGCGGAATCAATAAATTCAAATCAGATGGTTGATAGTTATTGGTCTTTAAAGATTCCATGATCACTTCCGGAAATTTAACCACAGCTGTTTTAAACACCTGCGGTCCATCCATATTGGGAAACAATTCAGCATTATCAATCATCGCATGACTCATGAACATATCTGCCAACTCTCCGTCATTAAAGCTTGCTAAATTTTCTTTCCAGTTATTGGCATGTGTACCGGGATTGTACATAGCAAGAATTTCAGCATCGGCACCATTGCTGTGTAAATGAGTACTTAAGATGCCACGGTTGGCCTCTTCTGTTGGTTGCAGTACCACAGCACCCGCACCATCACCAAAAATCACACTCACATTTCTTCCTCTTGTACTGAAATCCAAACCAAAGGAATGTTTTTCAGCACCCACGACTAAAATGTTTTTGTACATACCGCTCTTAATGAATTGATCGGCCACACTTAGGGCATACACAAACCCGCTGCATTGGTTGCGTACATCCAGTGCGCCTACTTCTTTCATTTGCATGGCACGTTGCAGCAATACACCACAACCGGGAAAATAATAATCGGGGCTTAGTGTTGCAAATACGATAAAGTCAATATCCTGTGGAGTGATGCCTGCCCGTTCAATAGCGATCTTACTGGCTTCCACACCCATGGTGGTAGTTGTTTCTTTTGTGCGGTGGGCATAACGGCGTTCTTTAATGCCGGTGCGTTCCTGGATCCATTCATCACTGGTGTCCATGTATTGGGTAAGGTCATTGTTGGTTACAATGTGTTCAGGTACGTACATACCGATTCCTGCAATCTTACTTCTGATCATATGGCAATGTTTAATACAGCAATTTAGGAAATAGGGGCGAAATGAAACTGTTACAACCGTAACAGTTAAAGAAGAAAATAGTTTCAGCTCAGTTCCTGAATTCCTGTACAACAATCAGTCCTTTGTTGCCTCCATTGAGCACACTGATGCCGATTCTTGAGAATTTTGGATTGAGAATATTGGCACGATGACCGGGTGATTGCATTAAAGCTGAGTGTGCTTTTGTAATGTTATATGAATAAGCAAGATTTTCTCCGGCATATTTATAAGCAATATTGAGTGTATGTAAACGTTGAAACGGATCTTTCCCTTCGGGAGTATTGTGTGAAAAATAACCACGGGTAAACATGTCGGCACCATGTAATCTTGCCGCATGGGAAAGTTCGTCATTCATTCGTAAAGGGGAAAGTTTTCTCAAACTTCGTTCCCTGTTCACCAGTTGCAGGAGTTGTAATTCCTTTGATGCATCACTGCTGAATTGGGTAGTTTGAAAAGATTCTTTTTTAAAAGATTGATCTGTAGCAGTGGCACCTGCCACCTGTAAACCTTCCACGGATGCCACCATACTGTTTACCATATCTTCTGCTGAAGTACCAAAATGTTCACGGTAATTGGTTGCGAAAAAGCTTTCATTCAACTCTTCAGTTCCTTCTTTCCAGTAAGAGTTATGGATGATATGATAACTCATTATGGTGAACATCAGCCCGGCTGTCAAACCGCCAATGAAGCCTGTTGTTTTATTAAACCAATGGGTATGCGTAGTTTTTTTGGTATAGAACAGCAACCAGCTATTCATAACCGATAACAAACCAAACGTGAACAGGAATATTGCAATGAAACTGATGATGAATAACCAAAGCTCCTTTACCCGGAATTGAGATTCTAAAACATCCGTAATCACAGGTGCTATAAAAAAAGGTGCGGCCACACTGCCGCACCACTTTATGCAAACCGTAAAAAAAGAGATAAAACCTTTTTTATAGCCAACAATGGCTGAGAGCAGAATGATAAACAGTATGATGATATCTGCTGTGTTCATCGTTCTTATTGTCTTCTTACTCTGCCATCTTTTTTATCTTCTGCACGACCGATACCATAACCAACGCCTGCGCCTATAACACCGCCTACTACAGCACCCGCAGCACGGTCTCTCTTGTTAACAACGGCACCTACTACAGCACCACCGGCGCCACCAATCACTGCACCTTTAGCTGCTTTACTCCAACCTTTCTTTTGCGGTGTTGTTGAAGTGGTTGAAGCATCACGGTAGATGATCTTAGTTTCTTTTTCTTTTTGTGCAGCCTGTATGGAAACCTGTTCCTGTTTCCATTTCATAAACTCTGCATACTCCACACTATCTTTAAAAGCGGCCAGCACTTTTGTTTCGTCGGTTGTTTGTTTCGATTTGCAGGATGCAAACGTTATGAGTATTGCAGCTGCGTAAATTACTTTCTTCATAATGTTTGATTTTAAATGGTTCAACTATGTTGTTGACAAATACAATAAAAAGACCGTGCCAAAACCAGTCGGCAAACATATTTTTTGAGATTTGTTAAAGCGTTTTACGCTGAAAATGGGAGAGGTTTTAACAAATAAAAAACCTGTTAATAAATAACAGGTTTGAAAAAATCAGAATAAAATTGTTGATCATCCTTTCTTCATAGCAAACTCTTTAATCACATCTACTCCATATTGCACACTGCTTAATGGTAAGGCGTTGTACAAACTCATTCTGAAGCCGCCTACACTTCTGTGTCCCTTCACACCATACATATTGGCATTTTTGGTGTATTGCAAAAATTCTTTTTCAAGCATTTCATCCTTCATGGTGAATACAACATTCATTAAGCTGCGGTCATTTTTCGCTACCGGTAAGTTAATGAACGGTATTGTTTCCAATGTGGAATACAATAAATCTGCTTTTTGCTGATTGATGGTTTCAATGGCGGCTACACCACCCTGTTCTTTCAACCAGCGCAAGGTGAGCATGGCTACAAACACCGCAAAAACCGGTGGTGTATTGAGCATGCTTTTTTCCTTGATATGATTCTGATAGTCCAGCACCGTTGGAATTACCCGTTCTGCTTTACCCAAAATGTTTTTGTTGATCACTACGAGGTTCACACCGGCAGCACCCATATTTTTCTGGGCGCCTGCATAAATCAAATCAAACTTATTGAAGTGGAGGGTGCGGCTTAAAATATCACTGCTCATATCTGCCACCAGCGGCACACCACAATCATATGGAAGATGGTGCCATTGTGTACCGGCAATAGTTTCGTTGGTAGTGATGTGCAGATAAGCAGCCGTTTTTGAAAACGATAATTGCTTGGGTATGGTAGTAAAGTTGCTTTCTTTTGCGCTGCCGGCAATTTCCACATGACCAAACAACTTGGCTTCTTTGATGGCTTTGTTGGCCCAGGTACCTGTTTCAGTGTAAGCAGCCACGCCATCCTGTTTCAGAAGATTCATTGGTACCTGCATGAACTGTGTGGTAGCACCGCCATGCAGAAAAAGTACTTCATGATCCTCATCCAGCTGCATCAAATCTTTTACCAGTGAACGTGCTTCCTCCATCACCGCTTCAAACAAAGGTGTACGGTGACCGATTTCTAAAATGGATAAACCACTGTTGTTGAAATTAAGGATAGCCTGGCTTGCCTGTTCAAATACTTCCTTGGGTAAAATAGATGGTCCTGCATTGAAATTGTGAATCATGCAGCGAAATTAACTGAAATAAAAAGAACAGTTGTTGACAGGCATCAAACAACTGTTCTGCTATGTAATTGCTTACAGTTTTACTGCTTCCACCGTTTTATTCATCCTGCTCTTCTCCGCCGCAAAACCCATTAAATGACTTTCAATACTTGCGTCGATGGTGGAAGTAAGCAATGAAGCATCTTTTTTGGAAACTGCATCCACCCAATTGGCTACCAGCCGCCAATCGCCACCACCATGCATATCACTCTTCTGGCTCCAGGTACGTACTTCGCCGGTACGAAAATCGGTGATCCTGAATTCACTCATATCGCCTACAATATCACCCATACTGCCCATTACTCTTGTTCTTCTACCTTCATAGGAAGTAAAGGCTTCCATGCTGAACGAGGCTGTGATATTGTTATCAAATAAAATATTGGATACATAATGATCCGGCTGGTCATTCTCCATTTTGTACACACAACGTCCGTAGTTGGTAGTGCGTAGTTGTTCTAAAATATAATCACCCTGTTTGCTGCGGTCTTCCGGTAAATCAAAAACATAAGTCCGCTTGCGTTCATGATAATAAATTTTCATAGCAGAGTAGGGACAGGTAGATTCTACTGCACAGCCATCCATACAACGTGCGGTGCTGCCTTCTGGTGCATTTTTAGAAGTAAACCAATCAAGGCTGCCAAAAGCATGAATGTTTTGCACCGGCTTATCAACCATCCATCGTAAAATATCCAGGTCATGACAGCTTTTGGCTAAAATGATAGGTGTTGTTTGTTTGCTGTTATGCCAGTTGCCACGCACATAACTATGACTCATGTGGATGTGTTCTATCGGCTCCAGGTGTTGTATGCTGATGATATTACCAATGGAACCATTATGCATTAACTCTTTTAAGCGGACAAAATAGGGAGCATAACGCAGTACATGACAAACGGCAACAATGCGCCCTGTTTTTTTGGCCAAGGCTAAAATGTCCCTGCATTCTTTTTCGCTTGGACTGATGGGTTTTTCCAGTAATACATCATAACCCATTTCCAGTGCCTTCATACAGGGGCCGTAATGCAGATTATCGGGTGTTGTGATGATGATAGCATCAGCAAACTTGGGTTTCTTGAATACATCTTCCCATGTTTGAAAACGATTCTCTGCTTTGATGTTATGTTTGGTTGCATAACGTTCATTACGAATGGTAATAGGCTCTGCCACACCAACGATATCCAGCATGTCAGGATACTCGGCAGCGAAATTGCCATACACATTACCACGGTTGCCGGCACCACAGGTGATAGCTGTTACCGGTTTGGCAGGCGGTGGCGTTGCTTTCAAATCCGGAAGAATGATGGGTTCACCCGCATCATTGGTAGCCCATGAGGAGAGTGGTAATGCCGCAGCACCTGTAAAAGCGCCTAATTTTTTTAATACGTCTCTGCGTGATAAAGAAGAAGACATAACGGTTGATTTAAGTATGATCAATTTTTTAAAGGCATCTTCAACACATCCATCATAAACTTTGTAATCTCTGCTTCTACTCCTGCAACATCGCCACTTTTGATATAACTCCCAATCACATGATCGCCGGTATTCGGCATTGCTTTTTCTCTTTTCAGTTCAACAGGCGTGCCAAGTTGCTCAAACATTTTTTTCATGGCACTCACTTTTACTACACTATCCTGGTGCACGGCATCACGATAGTAATAAAGCATGAGTGTGGGTTGTTTGATTTTGCTGAAAGTTTCCGGCAGCATCGTAGTTTCCAGGTATTCCTGCAGGTTTACTACAGCTTCCAGCCTGTAATGATAGTTCCAGTATTGTTTGTAAATCTCACGGTTATCTTTTGGAGTTACATAAGCTGATCCTGTAATGAGTTTTCCTAATTGCAAACCCCATGGATTGTTTGCAATCACAGCATTATCATCAAAGATTTCAATATTGGGAGAAAGCAAAATCAATGAATGAATTTCAGGATACACACTTGCAAGGTGCAGTGCATTGGTACCACCGGTAGATGTTCCCACTACAATTACTTTATTGCCGATTTGTTTGCCAATAGCATAGGCCTGCTTTACACTGTTCCAGTATTTTTCAGCCGTAAGGTTTACGAGCTGTTCGGTTGTATCAATGCCATGCTCTGCCAATCTTGCCAGGTACAGATTGCATCCGAATTTTTTAGCGATGTTGGTATGTACCGGTGCTCCTTCTTCCTGGCTTGCAGAAAAACCATGCAGGTACACAATGGCGTATTCGGTTTTTGTTTTTAATGAATCATTGGCCCAAACAATACGTGCTTCATTGTTAGGACGGAGCTTGTGTTGGGCTTCGTTTGCTTTGATATAGTTGATAAGTTCGTTTGCTTCTGCTGGAACGGTTGGTAAATCAGTTGTGTAAGATGGAGTGGATGGATTAGGACCGAGTATATAAACAAAGGCAAGAATGGCTATGATGATGGCCAGTCCTTTGAGCAAACGTTTGAACAAATTCATGTTGAAAGAATTGAGTTTTAAAATTACGGGAAAACGGGGCTAAGAAATAAAAAGAGAAAAAGAGCTGGAGTTACGAGTGAAAGCTTTTCAGGTAACAGTTTGTAACTGGTGTCAGGACGTCGAAGACGTCAGACACCTGATTAGAGTGTAACACATAAGATGTTGAATAGAATTAAATCGTACAAGAGTGCGACGCCACCACCACTCCACATAGCTTCCCAAGCCGGTAACAACACCACAAAACCCAATCTGCTAAGCATAATAATATATTCATCCCTTTCCCTTGCCACCCCGTTTTTATGGTGTACATTTGCGGCTTTAAAAATGGCCCGGCTTGAATCTTAAGTGGGTCTAACACATTGAGTATGAATATTCGCAACATAGCAATTATTGCACACGTTGACCATGGAAAAACCACCCTGGTTGATAAAATTTTACACGCCACCAAAGTGTTTCGTGATAACCAGGAAACAGGTGAGCTCATTATGGACAGCAACGATCTGGAGCGTGAGCGTGGTATTACCATCTTTTCAAAAAACGCCGCTGTTACTTACAACGATGTAAAAATTAATGTAATTGACACACCGGGCCACGCCGATTTTGGTGGTGAGGTGGAGCGTGTATTGAAAATGGCAGATGGTGTAATTCTGCTGGTAGATGCATTTGAAGGCCCGATGCCCCAAACCCGTTTTGTGCTGCAAAAAGCCCTGCAATTGAAATTAAAACCAATCGTAGTTATCAATAAAGTAGATAAACCGAACTGCCGTCCGGATGAAGTGCATGATGCAGTGTTTGAACTTTTCTTCAACCTGGATGCTACGGAAGAACAATTGGATTTCCCAACCTATTATGGCAGTGGAAAGAACGGTTGGTTCAATGATTCCTTAACGCCAACGGATAATATTATTCCGTTGCTGGATGGTATTATTAAACATGTGCCTCCACCTAAAGTAGCGGAAGGTCCGCTGCAGATGCAGATTACATCTCTGGATTATTCCTCTTTCCTCGGCCGTATTGCCATTGGAAAAGTAAGCCGTGGAAGTATTAAAGAAAACCAGCAGGTAGCTTTGATGCAGGCAGATGGTACGCTTCGCAAACTCAAAGTAAAAGAGCTCTATGTGTTTGAGGGAATGGGTAAGAAAAAAGTGAGTGAAGTTATTGCCGGCGATTTATGCGCTGTAGTGGGTGTTGAAGATTTTAATATTGGTGATACCATTGCTGATGCAGAAAATCCGGAAGCATTACCGATCATCAGTGTGGATGAACCAACAATGAACATGTTGTTTAGTGTAAACAACTCTCCGTTTTTTGGAAAAGATGGAAAGTTTGTTACAAGTCGTCACTTACGTGATCGTCTGATGAAAGAAACAGAAAAAAATCTGGCGCTTCGTGTAGCGGATAGTGAAGATGGCGATAGCCTGATCGTTTATGGTCGTGGTATCTTGCATTTGGGTATTTTGATTGAAACCATGCGTCGTGAAGGATATGAATTAACTGTTGGTCAGCCGCAGGTAATTACTAAAGAAATTGATGGTAAGAAATGTGAGCCTTATGAAACATTGGTGGTAGATGTGCCGCAGGAATTTGCAAGTAAAGTAATTGATCTTGTTACCCGCCGTAAAGGTGAAATGCTGGTGATGGAAACCAAAGGTGAAATGCAGCACCTGGAATTTGATATCCCTTCACGTGGGTTGATCGGTTTGCGTACACAAATGCTTACTGCTACAACAGGTGAAGCGGTAATGGCGCATCGTTTCAGTGAATACAAACCATGGAAAGGCCCTATCCCCGGCCGCAACAATGGTGTGTTGCTTTCAAAGTTCCAGGATAAAACAACCGGCTACTCAATAGATAAATTACAGGATCGTGGTACCTTCTTTGTTGATCCCGGAGAAGATGTATATGCAGGGCAGATTATTGCGGAGCATATTAAACCCGGTGACCTGGTGGTGAATGCAACAGAGGGAAAGAAACTCACCAACCACCGTGCCAGCGGCAGTGACGATGCTACACGCATTGCTCCCAAAACATTAATGACACTGGAAGAGTGTATGGAATACATACAGTTTGATGAGTGCATTGAAGTAACACCCAATTTCATTCGTATGCGTAAGGTGATCCTGGATGAAGAAGAACGCAAGAAAGTAGCCAAGCAGATGAATGCAGCAATGGCTTAATTTGATCAAAACAGTTTACAATACAAATGCCGCAGAAACCTGCGGCATTGTTCTTTGTCATAATCAATAGCGGAGATCGTTACATATGACTGTCAATCTCCTTACAAAGCGCATTAAAAATATCGTCAATACTTCCTTCGCCTTTTACTTCTGTAAACTTATCAAACTGTTTGTAGTAATCAGCTACTATGGATGTTTTGTTTTTGTACTCTGTAATACGGGCACGGATCACATCTTCATTGGTATCATCACTTCTGCCGCTGGTAAGCCCACGGTTGAGTAAACGTTTTACCAGTTCTTCTTCACTAACCACTAAGGAAATAAACGCATTAATCTGTGTACCTTTTAATTTCAAAAGTTTGTCCAGTCCTTCAGCCTGAGCCGTGGTGCGAGGGAAACCATCAAACAAAAAACCTTTGGCTTGTGGATTATTGTCCAGCGCTGTACTGATCATTCCGATCACCACTTCATCCGGCACCAGTTGCCCTTTGTCCATGAGCTTTTTTGCTTCCATGCCCAATGCTGTTTGTGCGGCAATTTCGCTGCGCAGCAAATCACCCGTGCTCAAGTGTTTTAAACCATACTTTGAAATAAGCCGTTCTGATTGTGTACCCTTACCACTGCCGGGAGGTCCAAACAAAATTAAATTAAACATAAGCAGTACTAACCCTTAGTGAACCGTAAATATAATATGCCCTGCCCAAACTTTGACACTCTGAACCAATTTTGATGCAAAATGTTTATACGAAAGGAAATGTTAAGAGCCTGCGTTCGTCGTACTTCCGACAATCCACCCGGCTTATTACTTCGTACATTTAGAAAAGCAATTTTATGAAGAAAGCGTTGTTATTGATTTTGTTGGCACAGCTTACATTTGTTAGCTGTCAATCGCAGACAACATCTGAAGCATCAAAAGAAAAAAAAGTTATGAGTACAGAAAAAAAGAATCCTGTTTATTCTAAAACAGACAGCAGTAAAGTAAGTATGAGTGAAGAAGAGTGGAAAAAAATCCTTCCTTCTGATGTGTATTATATTGCCCGGCAAAAAGGAACAGAGCGTCCATGGACGAGTAAATTTGAAAAGTTCAATGAAATAGGAACTTATTATTGTGCGGCTTGCGGTAATGCCCTGTTTAAAAGTGATACCAAGTTTGATAGTGGTTGCGGCTGGCCCAGCTTTTATGAACCCATCAGCAAAGGAGCTATCATTTATACACCCGATAATAGTCATGGTATGGAACGTACAGAAGTGCAGTGTGGAAGATGCAAAGCACACCTGGGTCATGTATTTGAAGATGGTCCGCCTCCAACAGGTTTGCGTTATTGCATCAATGGTGTGATTCTTGATTTTGAAAAAGCAAAAGCAGTGGAAAAAAATTATAATCAAAAGAAGAGTGGCGAGTAACAGTTGTGGTGATGATGAATAGGCGATTCAGAGATGAATCGCCTATTTTTGTGCCATTCATCAAATTCCCGCCACGCAACAAGCTTTCCCTTTATCTTTAGCCTTCACAAAACTTTGCTATGATCAGATTATTTGCCCTGGCCTCCTGCCTTTTTGCCTGCGCTTTCAATACCATTGCACAGGCTCCTTCCTGGCTTCGTTATCCTTCTATTTCGCCCGATGGTAAAACGATTGTGTTTACCTACAAAGGTGATTTGTATAAAGTAGCGGCTTCCGGCGGCACCGCCACTCCGCTCACCATGCACGAAGCACATGATTTTATGCCGGTGTGGAGCAATGATGGTAAAACAATTGCTTTTGCCAGCGACCGTTACGGAAATTTTGATGTGTACACCATTTCCATCAATGGCGGTGAAGCCAAACGCATCACCTATCATTCAGCAGGCGAATATCCTTATACTTTCAGCAATGATGATAAGACGATCATTTTCGGTGGTACAAGGATGGATCTGCCTTCCAATCGTCAATTCCCCACCGGTTATATGAGTGAGTTGTATTCCGTTTCAGTAAATGGCGGAAGAGTTACACAGATCATTACCACACCGGCTGAAGATATCCGTTACTCTAAAAACGGTAACCAGTTTTTGTATACCAATAAACCTGCCGGAGAAAACCAGTGGCGCAAACATCACACCTCCTCTGTAACAAGAGATGTTTGTGTGTATGATGTAAAAACAGGTACGCATAAACAAATTACTTCATTCAAAGGCGAAGACCGCAACCCTGTTTTCACAAAAGATGAAAGTGGTTTTTATTATTTGAGTGAAGAAAGCGGTTCTTTCAATGTTCATAAGATGAACATGAGTGGCAGCGCATCTGAAAAAATCACCAACTTCAAAAAACATCCCGTTCGTTTTCTCAGCAGCAGCAACGATGGCTTGCTTTGTTTTTCGTATGATGGTGATTTGTACACCATGAAGGCAGGGGCATCAGCTCAAAAGGTTAACATCACGATCCTTGCTGATGCACGCAGTAATAATGAACGTATTTACCGTGTAAGCAGTGGTAGCGGTATGAGTGTTTCTCCTAATGGCAAAGAGGTGGCCTTTATTTATCGTGGCGAAGTATTTGTAACCAGTGTGGATGGTGGTATCACCAAACGCATCACCAATACACCGGAACAGGAAACCGGTGTTAACTTTTCTCCCGACGGTAAAAAATTGCTCTATGCCAGTGAGCGTAATAATAAGTGGAGTGTATATGAAAGTACCATTGAGCGGAAAGATGAACCTTATTTCTATGCATCTACACTGATTAAAGAAACACCGGTGCTTGACAATAAGAATCACAATACACAGCCGTTGTATTCACCTGATGGAAAAGAGATTGCTTACATTGAAAACTTAAATCAACTCCGTATTTACAATATTGCAGGCAAACAAAGCCGTACCGTATTAACCGGTGATCAGTTATTTGCGTTTGTGGAGAATGATCAGTACTTCCAATGGAGTCCTGACAGTAAGTGGTTATTGTTTGACTATGCTATTCCCGGTAGTGCTGTTGGTGAAGTTGGTTTGGTTAGTGCTGATGGAAAGAACATTAAGAATCTAACGGAAAGCGGTTTCAGTGATTATAATGCCAAATGGATCATGGGTGGTAAAGCCATGCTGTGGATGAGCAACCGTGATGGTCTTCGTGCAGCTGCAATGAGCGGTGGTGCACAGGCTGACGCATATGCAATGTTCTTTACACAGGAAGCATTTGATAAGTTTAAGCTGAGTAAAGAAGAGGCTGCGTTGCAAAAAGAAATTGAAGAGAACAAGGCAAAAGCAGATACATCTAAAAAGAAAGCTCCTGTCAAAGATTCTGTAGTGATCGATTGGGATGGACTGAATATACGTAAGGCAAAACTTACCATTCATTCTTCTTCCTTAGGCGATGTGCTGGTGAGTAAGGATGGAGAAACACTTTATTATTTAGCACGTTTTGAGCGTGGAATGAATTTATGGACAACCAATCTGCGTACAAGAGAAACAAGAATGCTCGTTCCGCTCAATGCAGGCTTTGCCAATATGCAATGGGATAAAGAGCAGAAATCAATCTTCTTAAACAGTGATGGTGGTTTTATGAAGATCGATCCCAACAGCGGCAAGCAAGACCGTATTGGTATCAATGGTGAAATGATGGTGGATGGTTTGAAAGAACTTACGTATATGTTCGAACATGTATGGCGCAGAACAAAAACTACTTTCTACAATAAAAGTTTTCATGGGATTGATTGGGATAGTTTCAAACCCGATTATGAAAAGTATCTGCCCCATATCAGTAACAATCATGAATTTGCTGAAATGTTAAGTGAACTGTTGGGTGAGTTGAATGTGAGTCACAGCGGTGCACGCTTTGGCGGATTTAATCCTAATGGTGATGCTACAGCTTCACTCGGTATTTTTTATGATTATAATTTTAAAGGCAACGGTGTAAAAATCCTGGAAGTGATCAAAGACGGTCCGCTGGATAAAGCAGGTATGAATGTAAAAGCCGGAATGATCATTGAAAGTATTGATGGGGAACTCATCACTCCCGATAAAGATCTGTCACAATACTTAAACCGTAAAGCCGGTAAGAATACATTGCTTGTAATTGTGGATGGTACTGCAAAACGTGAACTCACCATCAAACCTGTTTCTTTAGGTGAAGAAAACGGATTACTCTACCGCCGCTGGGTAAAACGGAATGCTGATGAAGTGGAGCAAATGAGTAATGGTGAATTGGGTTATGTGCATATACCGGGGATGAGTGATGGCGCCTTCCGTACAACGTATGAAGAAATCATGGGTAAGTTCTTTCATAAAAAAGGAATTGTGGTTGACACAAGAAATAACGGCGGTGGTGATTTAGTGGCAGACCTGGCCATGTTCCTCAGCGGTAAAAAGTTTATGGACTATGGTAATGACATCCGCAACAATGGTTTTGAACCCAACTTCCGCTGGACTAAACCAAGTATCTCTATTGCCAATGAAGGAAACTACAGCGATGGTCATTGTTATGCCTACATGGTAAAACAGCAAGGCATTGGTAAACTGGTAGGTATGCCGGTGCCGGGAACCTGTTCTTTTGCAGCATGGAGTGGTTTGATGGATACCGGAATTACATGGGGCGCTCCTACAGTGGGTTGTAAAGATGTGGATGGACGTTATCTTGAAAATGCACAAACAGAACCTGATCTTTTGCAACGCAATGAATATGAAAAAGTAATTACAGGTAAAGACCAGCAATTGGAAATTGCCGTGAAAGAATTGATGAAGAAACAGTAATCATCTTTTACCGGAACAAGATAGGATACTAACAACGCCGCTGCAGAATGCAGCGGCGTTGTTCATTTTATACAGGCGGCAACATAGTTTCCTGTTGAAGTATCAACAATTGATCAACTCATCTGTATATTTAGGCAACCACAAACCAATTGCATATGAAACGCAGAGATTTTCTTTTGAACAGCACCCTGGCCGGAGCTACAACTTTAATTGGCGCAGCTTGCAATCCTTCTGCCAATCAAACATCCGAAGTAACTGCAGGTGAAACGGTAGCAGATGAGTTTGAGCTCAATGAAATAACCATTGATGCGCTGCAGGAAAAAATGAAGCAGGGGAGTTATACATCACAACAAATTACACAACTCTATCTTGATCGCATCAATGCCATTGATCAAAACGGCCATCATCTCAATTCGGTGATTGAACTTAATCCTGATGCTATTGCTATTGCTCAGCAAATGGATAGTGAACGTAAAGCAGGTAAGTTGCGTGGGCCACTGCATGGCATTCCTGTGTTGATCAAAGACAATGTTGATACGGCTGATAAGATGATGACTACTGCAGGATCACTGGCGCTGGAAGGTCATATTGCAAAGTCAGATGCATTTATAGTTGCCAAACTTCGTGAAGCCGGTGCAGTGTTGTTAGGCAAAACCAATTTATCGGAATGGGCCAACTTTCGTTCTTCCAATTCCTGTTCCGGCTGGAGCAGTCGGGGAGGACAAACAAAGATGCCTTACATACTCGATCATAATCCATGCGGTTCAAGCTCAGGATCCGGTGTTGCGGTTGCTGCCAACTTGTGTGCTGTAGCAGTAGGTACGGAAACAGATGGTTCCATTACCTGTCCTGCTTCTGTGAATGGTACCGTAGGAATTAAACCAACCGTTGGATTGTTGAGCCGCAGCGGAATCATTCCTATTTCATCCACTCAGGATACAGCAGGGCCATTGGCACGTACGGTGAAAGATGCTGCTATTTTATTAGCAGCTATGACCGGAGTTGATGCCAATGATGCCATCACTAAAGAAAGCGAAGGCAAGGCACTTACTGATTATACTGTTTTTTGCAAAGCGGATGGATTAAAAGGAAAACGTTTGGGCGTAGAGAAAAAGAAATATGATAACCAGTTTTTGAACCGTTTGCTGGAGAAGGCTGTTGCTGATTTAAAACAACAAGGTGCTGAAGTGATTGAACTGGAGTATTTAGATCAACTCAATGCCTTAGGCGATGCTGAATTTGAACTGATGAAGTTTGAATTTAAAGCCGGGCTCAATCAATACCTTTCAACATCTAATGCCAAACTCAAAAGCATTGATGAAGTCATTGCTTTTAATAAAGCCAATGAAGATAAAGTGATGCCAACGTTTAAACAGGAAACCATGGTGGCCAGTGCTGAAAAAGAAGGGCTTGACAATAAAGCTTACAAAGAAGCATTTGCCAAAAGTCATCTCGGTTCCAAAAAGTTGATTGATGAAGTGCTGCAGCAAAACAAACTGGATGCATTGATCGGTTTAACCATGGGTCCTTCCTGCAGTATTGATACCATTTACGGCGACCGTTGGGGCAATGTATTTTTAACCGGACCAGCGGCCATGAGCGGTTATCCGCATATTTCAGTGCCTTGCGGAATGGTGTATGATTTGCCTGTTGGGCTCTCGTTCTTCAGTACAGCGTACCAGGAAGGAGCATTGATTTCATTGGCCTATGCTTATGAGCAGGCAACCAAACATCGTGTAAAGCCTTCATTTAAAAAAGCATTTCTTGCATAAATCAAAAGCTCCTCCTTTTAAAAGCAAGGAGGAGCTTTTATAATTTTTTGATTGACTTACTGCAAATTCATCTTAAACCGTTTTACCTGCTCTTTAATAATCCGTTCCACTTCTGTTTCCATCGTTGCTACTGTTTCACTGTTGCCTTTTGTTTTCTGATCAGTAATGTATTGCTGCCGTTGCTGGTTCAGTGCAATGATCTTTGATTGGATAGCAGCACGTTCTTTTCGTTTCTCTGCAATGACTACTTTCAATTCAGCTGTTGATTTGTTTTTTAAACTGTCGGGTAAGGTTTTCTTATCGATCTTTTCAATGGCTGCTTCATTACCCGAAGTGTAATCAATAAGATCCCACTCAGCATTGTTATATACACCGCTGTTACTTTTTGCTTCGGCACGTTTAATGCCTGCCTTTTTACTCATGCTGGAATTGGCCATATCCATTTTCTGTTGTTTCTCGTATAATTCCTGTCCTCTTGTACCATAGCTGATGTAGGTGTTGTTCAGTTGTTCGTTCAATTTAAAAATGGCATCGTCATACGGTGTAGGAATATCTTCAATCTTATGATCCTGGTTGATATTGCTGAAACTGCCGTTGCCGCATTCGCCCATCAGGTTCCAGTATTCACGAATGCCCTGCTGACGGTCGCCGCAATAAATGGTGTTTACAATCACACCTTTGTTTTTGGCAGAAGTACAGGCCTGCGTAAAACTAACCGTGCCCTGGCGGAAACTTTCATTGCCTGCAATAAAAATGACTTTGTACGAATTGGGATTATTGTCCCATTTCAATTCGTTGATTGATGAATAAATTACATGACCGCAATATTCATCACCGCCATTGGTTGTTAACGCAAAGAGGTTTTGAGATAATGAATCAAGGTTGGTGATGAAGTTATTAATCTGCCGTATATAACCCTTCTGCACATCGTTACGGGGAGTGCCGTATTCGTACAAGGCAATTTCAATTCTCGGACTGGTTTTGTTATCACAGTGTACACGTCCCAAAGTATTCACCATGGTCCAGAGTTGTGCCTTGGCCTGGTCAATCAACCCATCCATACTGTTGCTTACATCCAGCAGAATAGCTACCTGTATTTTTTGATCAGTGGATGGCGGCAGAGGAGCAGTGGGTTTTGTGGAAGGGGGAGGAGCAGCCGGTACTTGCGGTTCTTGTACTTGGGTCGGTTGTTCAGTTGTTGCGGGTTTTTGTCTTTGCTTGGAAGGTTTGGCAAAGGCAGTAATAAGACTGATGGCTGAGCATACAATTACAGCAGCCAGTAAAGGTTTACGATAAGCTTGCATAACGTTGATTTTACAGATGGGATGCAGCGGTGAATTTGATTGCATAAGATATGGGCTCCTTTACAGATCATTTAACAATTCGGAAATTCCGGCAGATGCTTAATTTTATAAAAAAAGATATGCTCCTCACAACAACACCCACCATTGAAGGAAGACCTATACAACAGTACATAGGTGTAGTAACAGCCGAAACTATCATTGGTGCTAATATTTTTAAAGACCTGTTTGCCGGCATCCGTGATATTGTAGGCGGCCGCAGCGGTACTTATGAACGTGTGATTGAAGAAGCCCGGCAGAGTGCTTTAACGGAGCTGCAGCAAAAAGCTCAAAACATGGGAGCGAATGCAGTAGTTGGTATTGACCTGGATTTTGAAACGGTGGGTAGCGGCGGCAGCATGTTGATGGTAGTAGCTACCGGAACAGCTGTAAAAATTTAATTATTCTCTACAATTTGAAATTCTTATTAAGGAGTTGTTACTGCTGTTGTTGGTATTGATGCTTCAACAGGAATAATAACTCCTTCAGGAAACTTACTGGATACATCTGCTGTGCATTGAATAAAATCCTGTTGTGTTAAACCGGCGCAGTTAATAAATTTGGTTGACTCAAATTTGCAATTGGTAAACTGTGTGTTTGTAAAGTGGATGTTTTTAAAAGTTGCCTCCGTAAAACTGTTTCGTTCAAAGATGGAGTCTTTGATTTTGCCTTCATAAAAACCTGATTGATTAAATACACTTGCAAAAAAATCAGTACGGCTGATATTGTTGCCTGCAAACTCCACCTCCGCAAAAATGGCACTGGCTAAAGCACTTCGTGAAACAGTGGTTTCTGTTATTTTGATTTCAGCCATGTACACATAGTTAAAGTCATTTTGAAAAAGCTTTACAGAAAGATGTTCTTCCGGATTTGATAAGTATGCTTTTCTCAGAAACATGGCATATGCATCTGCAGTAACCTGTTTATGCCATGCCAGTTTGTATTTATGCAGTGATGCAAGATTTATGAAGTCCTGGTTGTACTGAGTAATGAGTTGATCTTTATTTCTTAAAAAGGATTCTATTTCAACTTTTCCGTCGTTAATAAGCTGGTTATAGTCGGGTGTATTGGCTTGCTGCAGGGAGTATTCCATTTTGGAGATTGCCTTATTGAGGTCATTTACCCTTTGTTTAGTAGGATAGTCCTGTACAAAAAAATTGCGGTTTATATCCTGCAGTCCACTTGCTATGTAAAGCAGTTCTTTTCGGTTGCTGTCCTGGATGAGAGTAGATAAAATGGAGTTAATCACATCGTAATCCAGTTCTGTATAAAGCCGGCTCAGTAATACATCAATTGTATTTTTTTCAAATTCAGGATTACGTTTGAAAATGCTGAGTGTTGCAATAGCAGCCAGTACTTCCTGTTTTCTGTCTTTAAAGAGATTGGCGTTGGTTTCTTTAAATTTTTCAAGGTGCTTCTCGTAACGGTAACGTTTCAGGGCCCACCATCCGCTCACTCCGCCAATAATGAGCGCCATGAACCAGGGTGTTTCGCTGCTGGTAAGAATTTTTATTAAAATCTCTCCCATAGTGCTGTATTTTTAAGAAAGGTATTTCTTTTCAATACCAATGTCAATACTGCAAACAGGCATAAAAAAAGAGGCCGGAGCCTCTTTTCGTAAAATCAGGATTATTTTAGTGTATTTCCCACACTTCATTTCCCCTTAATAATTTATCAAGATCGCCTTTTCCTTTTTTGGCAATAACATCTTCTATCTGCAGGCGAAGACCATCTTCATAGCAGGCCCGCTCTGTTTCATAAAATACACCAAAAGGTCTGGGCAAATGTCCGTCATGGGAAGGATTATCAAACATACGCACCAGTATCTGAGCTTTGTAAAAATCATGATCATCATGCACCCACAAGTCATCTTTACTATGCCCTTCGTCTAAGTTTACAACAACAGGTTTAAAGCCATCCAGCTTAATGCCTTTGTTTTGGGCAGCGCCAAATACCAATGGCTGACCTTGCTGTAAAAACAATACCTCTTCCGGCTTGGTTGCTTTTTCAGTAAAGATTTCAAAAGCACCATCATTAAAGATGTTGCAGTTCTGATAGATTTCTAAAAAGGAGGCGCCTTTATGCTTGTTTGCACGGGTGAGCATTTCCTGCAGGTGCTTGGGATCACGGTCCATGCTGCGTGCAATAAAAGTAGCATCAGCGCCCATAGCCAATGCTAATGGGTTGAACGGGTGATCAATACTTCCGAACGGTGTACTCTTGGTAATCTTCTGTTCCTCAGAGGTGGGAGAGTATTGTCCCTTGGTTAAACCATAAATCTGGTTATTAAACAAAAGAATATTCACATCAAAATTGCGACGCAGGAGGTGAATGGTATGGTTACCACCGATGCTGAGACCATCACCATCCCCGGTTACAATCCAAACACTCAGATCAGGACGGGCAGCTTTTAACCCACTGGCTACAGCCGTAGCACGACCATGAATGGAGTGCATGCCATAGGTATTCATATAGTAGGGGAAGCGGCTGCTGCAGCCGATACCGCTGATAATGACAATATTCTCACGGGGCACCCCGATGGAAGGCATTACCTTCTGCACCTGTGCCAGAATGGAATAATCGCCGCAGCCGGGGCACCAGCGAACTTCCTGATCGGTGGCAAAATCTTTTGCGGTAAGCGGGGGTAACGGAGTTGATACGTCAGCCATCGTTATTAAGATTTAGTACAATCAAATTTAAGAAAAACAGAATGTAAGCGTAAAGTTTATTTGCAGGCACCCGGTCAATTCCGGTAATGATTCACATCATTTATTGTTCCTGCTGCTTGCATAATTCCTCCCAGTACTCTGCAGCTCTCCTTGTATGCGGTATTACAATGGTGCCGCCCACAATATTCGCCACGGCAAAAATCTCATACATCTGTTCTGTAGTTACTCCCAGTTCATAACATTTGCCCAGGTGATATTTAATACAATCATCACAGCGGAGCACCATGCTAGCCACCAGCCCCAGCATTTCTTTGGTTTGTGTAGAAAGAGCACCTTCTGCATAAGTGTTAGTATCCAGGCTCCACAGACGTTTAATAACAAGGTTGTCTTTACTCATGATTACTTCATTCATCCTGGTACGATAGTCATTGAATTCTTTTATAAGATTGCTCATGTAAATTTTTTTATAAAGATAAGATGCGTTTAAAATTTAAAGCTATAGTTATCATAAAACAAAAAGCCATCTCTTACGAAATGGCTTTTCAGGATGTTTACCGTAAGATTAATAACGGCTGTAGCTTTTATTACCAAAAGAACGGTTGTTGTTACTGCGTTCTTCACGGGGTTTTGCTTCATTTACTTTAATGGTACGGCCTTCTACCACACCACCGTCTAATTCCTTGATGGCTGTTTTAGCAGCTTCATCATCATTCATTTCAACAAAACCAAATCCACGGCTCTTGCCTGTAAATTTGTCTGTAATTACTTTGGCGCTTTTAATTTCACCATAGGTTTCAAAAAATCCTCTTAAGTCATCATCTGTAACATTGAAGCTTAAGTTTGATACGTAAATGTTCATGCTTTTTTTATTTGAACAATTAATAAATACTGAGAAAATACGAGGCGGTAAAGACGAACTATCTCTTAGCAGAAATGCGTAGCAGATGAATACGATTCAATTACGAAACACTGTAACTCTCAAAATAACGGAGCAAAGATAAGCCTATCCTGCTACAATTTGTTTTTTATTTTCCGGCTGACTGTTATCATCCGGTTAACTCTTACTCATTATTGGCAGTTCTATGAACTCCGTTTATGTTTATCTTTCAACAAACATTCTTTATGAACTGGCATTTATTACCTGCAAATGAAGTACTTAGTCTTACGGGAAGTACTTTCTCCGGTCTCACTGATATGACGGCAGCATCAAGACTGATTGAGTATGGACCAAACGAATTGCAGGAAGCAAAAAAGAAATCACCTCTCATGATGTTCCTGCGCCAGTTCATTGATGTAATGATCCTCGTACTGGTTGCTGCGGCCGTTATTTCAGGATTAATCGGTGATGTAAAAGACACCATTGTTATCATTGCTATTGTTATTCTCAATGCTATTATCGGTTTTATACAGGAATACCGTGCTGAAAAAGCAATGGAAGGCCTCAAGAAAATGGCAGCACCATTTGCTACCGTAATCCGCAACGGGCAATTCACTTCCATTCCTGCAGCACAAATTGTACCCGGTGATATAGTTGTGCTCGAGGCAGGCAACCTGGTTCCTGCTGATTTACGTTTGATAGAAACCAATCCACTTAAAATTGATGAAGCCAGTTTAACAGGTGAAAGTCACAGTATTGAAAAACTAATTCATCCTTTGCATGGTAATGACCTGAGTCTTGGTGACAGAGTGAATCTTGCATTTAAAGGCACTTTTGTAACCTATGGAAGAGGTAAAGGAGTTGTGGTTGCAACCGGTATGAATACAGAACTCGGCCAGATTGCCCGTATGCTGCAGGAACATGAAACGGCAACACCATTACAGGTGCGTATGACCGATTTCAGTAAAAAACTTTCGGTATTTATTTTATTGCTCTGTGGTTTGCTGTTCCTGGTGGGATACTTAAGAGGTGAAGATTGGTTAAAGATGTTGCTCACTGCACTTTCATTAGCGGTAGCGGCCATACCGGAAGCATTACCGGCTGTTATTACTATTGCGTTGGCATTTGGCGCAAAGCGATTGGTGAAAAACAATGCACTTGCCAGGCGATTGCATGCAGTGGAAACCCTGGGCTCTGTTACATATATCTGTACAGATAAAACAGGAACACTTACTCAAAATAAAATGACAGTGCTGCAAACCTGGCAGCCAGCATCCACTGCTTTTTCACTTAACAACGCATCGCCGCTTTTAACTGCAATGCTGTTAAATCATGATGTAAAAAAAGGAACGGAAGGGATGACGGGTGATCCTACAGAAATAGCACTTGTTGAATTCGGGTTTAATAGCGGAATGAATGTAAACACGGTTGCTGAAATGTATCCGAGAGTGGCTGAGTTACCTTTTGACAGCGATCGTAAACTTATGACCACTGTGCATAAAGCGGGCGAGCGTTTCCTGGTTATTACTAAAGGGGCTGTAGAAGCTGTGGTGCAGCAGTGTGTTGAAAAAAACGATGAAGTGCTGAATGAAGCCAATCAGATGGCGGCTAAAGGAATGCGTGTATTAGCTTATGGAATGAAATGGATGGAGACACTTCCGGATGAAGGTGCTGAGACTGTTTATGAAACGGCATTGTATTGCACAGGATTGGCAGCTATGATTGATCCCCCAAGACCTGAAGTAAAGGCTGCAATTGCAGAATGCAAAACAGCCGGAATTCAACCGGTGATGATTACTGGAGATCATCCTATAACTGCAGAAGTAATAGCAAGAGAAATCGGTATTCTTCACCAAAAAACTGAACAGATTATTACAGGTAGTGAACTCAGCAAAATGAGCGATGAAGCATTTGCGGAGCAGGTGGAGCATATCCGTGTTTATGCACGTGTTAGTCCTGAACAAAAGCTGGACATTGTAAAAGCATTGCAAAAGAAAAATCATTTTGTTTCTATGACGGGCGACGGAGTGAATGATGCACCTGCATTAAAAAAAGCCAATATCGGTGTGGCCATGGGTATTACAGGTACTGATGTATCCAAAGAAGCTGCTCACATGATTTTGCTGGACGACAACTTCGCCACCATTGTAAAAGCAGTACGTGAAGGAAGAAGGATTTTTGATAATATACGCAAGTTTATAAAGTACATCATGACGGGCAACAGTGCTGAGATATGGAGTATTATGCTGGCGCCATTAATGGGTTTGCCCATTCCTTTATTGCCCATTCATATTTTATGGATTAACCTGGTAACGGATGGATTTCCTGCATTGGCTTTAGCTGCAGAGCCTGAGGAAAAGCAAATTATGCAACGACCGCCCCGTCATCCAAAGGAAAGTATTTTCTCAGGCGGTATGGGCTATCACATCATATGGGTAGGTTTTCTAATAGGCCTACTTACTCTGGGCACACAGGCATTTGAAATTTATACCGGCAATACGCATTGGCAAACAATTGTCTTCACCGTTTTGTGTTTGGCGCAGATGTGGCATGTATTGGCCATACGGAGTGAACGGGAATCTCTGTTTACGCAAGGAGTATTCAGTAATAAACTTCTGTTAGGAGCTGTACTGCTTACTTTTGTTTTACAACTCTGTACCATTTATGTACCGGTACTCAATACCTTTTTTAACACACAGCCATTAACATGGGATGAGTTGTTACTGGCCATAGGTATCTCATCATTGGTATTTATAGCAGTAGAAGTGGAGAAATGGTTGAAACGGAGAAAGAAAACTTAATGTTGTTGAGCAAGCCAGTCTTTGATTCCTGCTACAATTTTTTCAGCCATCTGTTTTCTGTATTCAGCATTGAGTACATTGGTTTCATCTTCAGGATGGGAGATGAATAATGTTTCCACCAGCACATTGGGGAACTCTGTAAAACCGTTGAGTATAAAATTAAAATGTCCCACATTACCAAACTCACCCAACCCCATATCCAGCATCTGCTGAAGAATTTTTTGAGACAGGGATCGATAGCCGATATATTTATAATAGGTACTCACGCCTTTAATACGAACAGGGTCTGCACTGCTGTTGAGGTGAATACTTACAAGTACATCAGGATTTTTTTCTTTGAAGAGGAGGTATCGGTCATGGTTATCATAGGTGGTGTCTTTTGTTCTGGTCATAATAATTCTTGCACCTTCTGCTTCCAGTAACTGTTGTAATTCTTTTGCAACAAGCAGTGTCATATCTTTTTCCATAATACCGGTAATACCAAAAGCGCCCTTGTTAGTACCGCCATGACCTGCATCCACACCAATCACCAGGTCCTTCAGTAATAAACTCTTTAGTTGTCGTTTTACTCTGATGATAAGGTTGTTGCCGGTATAATAAATACTATGACCCCAATGCTGTTCATGATTTAATTCGATCTTTATTCGCAGCAGTTCATCTTCTACCTGTTCATAACTTATATTTTTTATTTCCCGGGTACTCTGCATTTGTGTTACCCAGTTGGTATTAGTGGTTGCGCCAAATACATCTACAATGATTGTGGATGGATTGATTTGCTGAAAAGATTGATAAGGCAGTCGTTCATATAAGATTAAGGATACATAATCATAAAGGCTGTCGCCCCATACCCGTATACTGTTGGTAAGTGATGCCGGAGAAAAGCTTCCATTATTCAGTACATCCACATTTTGTTCTTCAATATAAGCGGTACGGTATTTACTCACTTGCACACAATATTTATCTCCCACCTTGCTCACTGCTTTCAGCTTCACTAATGAATCGATGTAGCCTATTTTGGTACCGCCTAAACGATCTTCGCCCAATCCCATCAGCAGATAAGGAAGCTTTCCTTTTGTTTGAAGGATTATGGGTTGCTGCATGATGCCATATTTATTTTTTGTGCTTGCCTCCAGTACATCATTAGTAGCTGTAGTAACAATTGCTTTAAGAGGAGTAGGAGATTCGTTGAGTAAATTGTCTCCCTCTTTGATTTGGTATTCTGCTTTGTAAATACCTTTTATGCCATTGCTATCTTTTACCTGTACTTCTTTTAATACAAATCCGTTCTCAAGTACAACAGTAGCACCGGGCAATGTCTTCAATGTCATCTTTAGCAGATCGCCGGGTTTCAGTAATAAATCACCTTGTGGTTCTATGCGCCAGTAAGCAACAGTGTTACTTGTAACCTCTTTTTCTTTTTCGGGCAGCTGATAAGAGTAAACAATGCTTTGTGTGGTTTTAAAACCGTTTTTATCTGTAGCTGTTAAGCGTACTACAGAATCTCTGCCGGTTAAATTAATCTGAACCGCAAAAGCTCCGGTGGGCCATACCCGTACTTCAGTATCATTAATTGTAATAAAGCAATCTTTACAGGTAACACCTGTAATAAATTGTTTCAGACTGTTTGTTTTGACTTCATTTTTTGCAGGACTTACAATTCGTAAAAACGCCTTTTGAGCATCTGCAGAAAGTGGATTCAGATAAAAAAGAAGAGTGAAAAGTACTGTTTGTGTGCTTAGCCGTGTAAGTTTTTTTATCATACGTAAATGTAAAGTAGTCTCTGCAAACGTTTTCATTCGTAAAACTACTTGTTATTTATACGAGACTAATGGTATTTTCCAAAAATAATTAAGTGTAATGTTTAGTGATATTAAAAACGCATGTATCTTTGCTAAGTAAAAACTATTAGTTCGTCCCTAAACCCTATAAGATGAAAACAAAATTCTACTCATTAGTAGTTGCAGTGTGCGCAACTTTTATTTCTGCTCAAACTATCAATGCTCAACAACTGATTGCCGGTACTTTCTCCGGAACAGTTGAAAATTTACTTGGTGTTCGTTACAGAAATGTCCGCAATGTTAACAGCACCCAATCGCAAGGCCTATTTGTAGGTATCCCTGATCTTGGAAGTAACCGCAGCGGTAGCCGTGTGGATCAATCATTGAATTACGGCACAAGTGGTTCATATACCTTCTCTATTACTTATAATCCTTCATCAAATACGTTTACTACGGTAACTACAATTGGTGCAGGCATTACAACAACTACACTTACCAATGTGAGCAGCCGCCTTACTACAGATAATAAAACTGCTGCAGCAACTACTATAAATTATCTGGGCTTAGCAGTACGTACCAATAATTCGGCTTCTACCATTCGTGTAAGTAACCTGGTTATTGAAGGACTTCCTTTTACCGGCAATTATGAGCGTAGCAACGATGACGGTGAGTCACAGTGGTATACGATTAATACTGCTCTCACAAATGGCTTTACCATAACTGGTACAGTAACCCTTTCCGGAAATTTTTCAAACAGCACAGAAGGTCAACGTATTCAATTCTTTTTTGGATATACTGCAGCAAGCGCCGGCTCTTTACCTGTAACATGGGGCGACTTTACTGCCAAGCGTAATAACAACAGCAGCGTACAATTGAACTGGGAAACCATCCAGGAGATTAATGCTTCTCATTTTGATGTGGAGCGTTCTGAAGATGGTGTGCGCTTTACAAAAATTGGCAGTGTACAAGCTGTTGGTACCACACAAAGCAGATCGAACTACATTTTTGCTGATAATAATGCAAGCGGCTCTTTTTACTACTATCGTTTAGCCCAGTATGATAATGATGGTAAGAGAACTTTCTCTTCTATTGCTAAAGTGGGTAATAACAATACAAAAACTTTATTTGCAACTACAGGCAATAGTGTTCGTGTTCAGTTTTTTGAAGCAGGTGCCAAGCAAATCAGATTAATGAATACCAATGGTACACTTATCCGCCAGGTAACCGTTTCAAATATGCAAGCTGACTTGGATGTAACAGGTCTCTCAAAAGGTGTTTATATTTTCCAGGTTGTTGATGGAAAAGGTCAATCAGAAGTTTTCCGTTTCATGAGATAACTAATTAAATGACTTATTTGTTTAGGCAAATAGTTTTTACAAAATAAAACCGCTCCTTTTTAAGAGCGGTTTTTTATTTTCCTTAATTATTCATTTACAGCGGATACTTACCATCATTGCGCATCTTCGCTACAATTCTTCTTCTGGCTTCTTTGCTGTTAAATGGTTCTACTTTGGTAAAACGTTTTAATCCCAGCAACATCATCTTATGTTCATCACCATCAGCAAAGGCGTTAATAGCATCTTTACCAAACTTATTGATGTGATCAGCCGCATCATACAAATAGGTACGCATCATATCCAGTTCAAACTGTGCAGCAGCTTCGCCTTTTGTTTCAACAATCTTTGCAGCACGCAACAATGCACTTTCAGCATTAAATGTCTGAATCGCCATATCTGCCACATTCATCAGTATTTCCTGTTCCTGCTCAATCTTCATCATCAGCTTTTGCACAGCAGCGCCGGCCACCAGCATTATTGCTTTTTTGAAATTGGCGATGGCTTTAAACTCTTTTGCAAACGGCGTATCATCTTCGCTTCCAAAATCAGGAATACTCATCAGTTCTTTCTGCACACCCATGGCCGCACCCATAATATCCAGACGGCCTTTCATAGCACGCTTCAGCACCATATCAACTGTCAAGAGACGGTTGATTTCATTGGTTCCTTCATAAATACGGTTGATGCGGCTATCACGATAGGCCCTTGAAATTTCATACTCTGCACTAAAACCATTACCACCATGTATCTGCACACCTTCATCTACTGAAAGATCCAGTACTTCACTTCCATCTACCTTGAGCATGGCACATTCAATGGCATACTCTTCAGCAGCGCCAAGTAAGGCTTCGTTAAACGGTTTACCGCTTGCAAGCAGTTCCTGTTCTTTTTGTTCAATCCATTGTGCTGAACGGTACAATGCACTTTCCTGCACCCATATGCGTAATGCAATTTCAGCCAGTTTGTGTTGAATAGCACCAAAGTTGATGATGGGTTGTTTAAACTGCTCACGGGTCATGGCATATTGCAGGGATACATTGAGTGTTCTCTTTGCACCACCAATTGCAGCCGCAGCTAATTTCAAACGACCGATATTTAAAATGTTGAAGGCAATTACATGTCCTTTTCCTTTTTCACCGAGTAAATTTTCCACGGGCACTTTGCAATCCTGGAAATACAATTGTACCGTTGAAGAACCTTTAATACCCATCTTATCTTCCTCACTGCCCTGTGTAAAACCTTCCATACCACGCTCTACAATAAAACCTGTAAACTCTTTGCCGTCAATTTTTGCAAACACAGTATATACATCTGCGAAGCCACCGTTGGTAATCCAGCATTTTTGTCCGTTGAGGATATAATGTTTACCATCTGCACTCAGCACAGCAGTTGTTTTAGCACTCAAGGCATCACTGCCGCTGTTGGGCTCCGTTAGTCCGTAAGCACCTTTCCACTCACCGCTTGCCAGTTTGGGAATGTATTTTGCTTTTTGTTCAGGTGTGCCAAAATAAAGAATGGGTAATGTACCGATACCGGTATGCGCTGCCACCGCCACAGAAAAAGAATGACCGCCGCCCAATGCTTCATTCACCAATGTAGAAGTGATGAAATCTTTACCCAGGCCGCCATACTCTTCAGGCGCTGATGTACCCAGCAGACCCAGTTCTCCTGCTTTATCCATGAGGGAGGGCATCAGGCCGGGTTCCATTTTATCAATGCGGGCTACAATCGGTAACACTTCTGTATCAAGAAACGAATGACACATATCTTTCACCATTTGTTGCTCTTCGTTAAAATCCTCGGGAGTGAAAGTGTCTTGCGGCAGGCTTGCTTTTATCAACCATTCGCCACCTTTCAATGCTTGTGTTTGTGTTGCGGTACTCATAGTGTTTGAGTTTAAGATTTAATTTTTTATATGAACGAAGCGTTTACTTCAAATTATCATACACCACCTGCAATACTTCTTTGGCTATTTCCACTTTATCGCTGCTCACACCTACCAATGCTTCGTTGAGTGTATCATTAGCCACTTTCATGGTTTTATCATCCAGCTCTTTCCCTGCTTCCGTTAAAAACACCTGGTTGATTCTCCGGTCACTTTTACTGGCTACACGTTTTACAAGTTTGAGTTTTTCGAGGTTGTCAACCAATCTTGTAATGCTGGGTTTATCCCGGAATGTGGCATTACACAAATCCTGCTGACTCAGCCCATCGCTCTTCCATAAGTGATACAACACACTCCATTGCTCCACAGTAATTTCAATACCTGCCTGTTTTAAATTCTTCTGCAAACGGCGTGCTATAGCTGTACTGGCTTTACCGGTCATAAAGCTGTACAATTCCCCTTTTTTAAATTGGTTGTTTGGCATATAGTTGTTTATGCAACTAAGTAAAAGTAGCAATTCTTTTCCACCTCACCATGATTTTGAAAACAATTTTTTTGTTAAGATGGTTGATGTTGATACCCCAGACTAAGGGAAGTGGCACTTATCTTTGAAGGCACATGGGTCGCCTTCACACAAACGATATTCTCAACCTTCTTTCAAAACTCACCTTTCATCGTGTATGGAATGGTGCTAAAGTGTGGAGCAGCTACCAGCTAAGCAAACTCACAGGCAAACCTATTCAATGGGGCTATCCGGTTTCCATTTCTTTTGAACCCACAACAAGCTGTAATCTCCGTTGCCCTGAATGCCCCAGCGGATTAAGAGAATTTACCCGACCCACCGGTATGCTGGAGAAAAGCTTTTTCGAAAAAACGATCGATGATATTCATAAAGAAATTTTGTACCTCATCTTCTACTTCCAGGGGGAGCCTTATCTCAATCCTGAATTTTTAAAAATGGTGCGTTACGCATCCGCCAAAAAAATTTATACCGCTACTTCTACCAACGCACATTATCTCAACGATGCAAAAGCGAAAGAAACGGTTGAAAGTGGTCTGGACCGGCTAATCATTTCCATTGACGGCACTACACAGGATGTGTATCAACAGTACCGTGTAGGAGGACAGCTGAATAAAGTACTGGAAGGTGCCGTAAACATTGTGAAGTGGAAAAAACAACTTAACAGTAAAAAGCCATTTGTGGTCTTTCAGTTTCTGGTAGTAAAACCAAATGAACATCAGTTGAGTGATGTAAAGCAACTGGCCAAAGAAATCGGTGTGGATGATGTGTGGTTTAAAACCGCACAGGTATATGATTATAAAAACGACCCTAATCAACTCATTCCAACCATCAGCAAATACAGTCGTTACAAAAAGAATAGCAAAGGGCAAACCGTTCCTAAAAACGGGTTGATGAACCACTGCTGGAAACTATGGCATGCCAATGTTATTACATGGGATGGATTGGTAGTGCCCTGTTGTTTTGATAAAGACGCCATGCATCAACTCGGGAATTTAAAAATGCAATCGTTTAAAGAAGTATGGCACAATGACAACTACAAACAGTTTCGCCGTGAACTCATGACCAGCAGAAAAAATATTGACATCTGTGCCAATTGCAGCGAAGGATTAAGCGTGTGGCAGGATTAAGAAAAGCTGCTTACATTTAACAGTACATATCACTTCAAACATATGGCATCTTTCAGCAACCGGCTCAGACAGGTTATTTTATTAGTAGCATTAACAGCACTGGGTTTATTATTAATACGAGAACTCTATATTTTTCTGCCCGGTTTTTTAGGAGCTGTTACTTTATACATACTCAGCAGACGATGGTACCTGGTACTTACTGAAAAAAGAAAATGGAATCAAAACCTTACGGCTACATTTTTTATTCTCTCGTTTTTATTATTGGTAGGATGGCCGATGTATTTTATTATTAACCTGCTCACGCCAAAGATCAATGAAGTGTTCAGTCATTCACAGGAATTGATGCAGGGATTGAATGCAGTATCAGCACAGGTAAAAGAATGGACAGGACAGGAATTATTTTCAGACCAGAATATACAGGAACTCCAAAAACGCATTGCAAATTTTTTGCCTGCTTTTTTAAACAGTACTGCTATGATACTGAGTAATCTGATTATGATGCTCTTTGTTTACTTTTTCATGCTCACCAATCATGCAAGTATGGAAAAATCATTTGACTATTTTTTGCCGTTGCGTGAAGAAAGTATTGACATACTCGGTAAAGAAACATTCAGCATGGTGCGAGCCAATGCCATTGGTATTCCCCTCATCTCTTTAATACAAGGTGTGTTTGCATTAATTGGTTATTGGATTTTTGGAGTGAATGATTTTGTGTTGTGGGGTTTTCTTACAGGTGTGTTTGCATTTTTCCCTATCATCGGTACAACCATCATCTGGCTTCCCATAGTTGTATACCTTTTTTCACAGGGAAATAACGGTGCCGGCATCGGTTTGGCCATCTGGAGTTTACTGGTAACGGGGAATGTGGATTACCTGGCAAGGGTAACCTTAATGAAAAAGCTGGGCAATGTACATCCGCTGGTAACAGTATTGGGAGTAATTGTAGGCTTGAGTTTATTTGGCTTTTGGGGTTTTATCTTCGGACCATTGCTTATCAGTTATTTTTTATTACTTTTTAAAATTTATACAGCAGAGTTTGGTCCTATTCATGCGGTGGATAACCCGCATCAGCATGGTTAATGCTGTTATATTTTTTTCACTCATTCATTTCTTATGGTTTGCTTTATGAAATCTGTTTTATCAATACTGTTGTTGTTTACTGCTGTTTTTACTTTGGCACAAACAAAGCCCGAGTTTCGTGCTGCCTGGATTGCTACTGTTGACAATATTGACTGGCCTTCCAAAAAAGGATTGCCTGTTGACGTTCAAAAACAGGAGTTCATACGCATCCTTGATTTGCACAAACAAAACGGTCTGAATGCCATCATTATGCAGATTCGCCCGGCAACGGATGCATTTTACCCATCACCTTACGAGCCATGGAGTGAATGGCTGAGTGGCGTTCAGGGCAAACCACCATCACCCTATTATGATCCCTTACAGTTTATGATTGATGAAACACATAAACGAAAGATGGAGTTTCATGCATGGTGCAATCCTTACAGAGCTGACTTCAGTATTGGTAAAGCATCTATCGCTCCTTCTCACATTACAAGAATTCACCCGCAATGGTTCCTGGATTACGGCGGAAAAAAATATTTTGATCCCGGTAATAAAGAAGCACAGGAGTTTGTTGTAGATGTGATACGTGATATTACAGAACGCTATGATGTAGATGCTATTCATTTTGATGATTATTTCTATCCCTATCGTGTTGCCGGGAAAGAATTTCCTGATTCTCTTTCTTATGCTCAATACGGAAAAGGAATGATGAAAGACGATTGGCGCAGGAGTAATGTAGATTCCATTATTTATAAGTTGTTTACGGTTATCCGTAAAACAAAACCACATGTGCAGTTCGGAATCAGTCCTTTTGGTGTTTGGCGCAATGCAGATAAAGATCCCCGTGGCAGCAATACAAAAGCTGGGCAAACCAACTACGATGATTTGTATGCAGATATTTTATTGTGGTTGCAGAAAGGCTGGATTGATTATGTAGCGCCGCAACTGTATTGGGAAATGGGACATAAAGCAGCACCTTATGAAGTATTGATTGATTGGTGGAGCAAAAATACATATGGCAAGCATTGCTACATTGGGTTGGGCATTTACCGTGCTAATGGTCGTGATGAAGCCTGGAAAGACAGTACCTTGTTACCCCGCCAGATTGAAATGCTGCGTAAGACTCCTAATATACACGGCATGATCTTTTTCAGCAGTAAATCCTTTTTTAACAATCCAAATGGATGGAATGATAGTTTGCGATTCAACTATTTTAAAGAACCGGCGTTATTACCGGAACTACCCTGGATGCAAAAGAAAAAATAAAAACCATGAATCACCCCAGTGAAATTAAATTTTTAGAAGGTCCGCAAAGCCGTTGGAGAGAATTCAAGTTTGCATGGAAAGTATTATTTGAGTTTATAAGAGGTTACAGGAGCCTGGCTTTCGTAGGGCCATGTGTTACCATTTTTGGTTCTGCACGTTTTGGAGAAGATCATGAATACTATAAGCTTACACAAAAAGTAGGCGCTGCTGTAGCCAAACTCGGTTTTACTGTGTTAACCGGTGGTGGTCCCGGTTTAATGGAAGCTGCCAACCGTGGTGCAAAAGAGGTAAACGGCCGAAGTGTGGGTTGCAATATTGTACTGCCTCATGAGCAACAGCCCAATCCTTACCTGGATAAATGGGTAAACATCCGTTATTTTTTTGTACGTAAAACACTGCTCATAAAATATTCGTATGCATTCATCTGTATGCCGGGTGGTTTTGGAACTTTGGATGAGTTGTTTGAAAGCATTACCCTTATTCAAACCAAAAAAATAAAAGACTTCCCCGTGATTGTTATGGGTAAAGAGTTTCATCAGGAAGTCATCGCCCATGTACAATTGATGAAGGAACGGGGTACTATTTCCCCGGAAGATGACCAATTATTCGTTGTAACTGATTCTATTGAAGAAGCAGTGCAGGTACTTAAAGAAAAAAGTATCGGTCGTTTCAATCTTCGCCCGGAAAAACAAACGCCGTTTAAATGGCTGTTTGAACGTACCAGGTAAATACATTAATCTTTTTTAATACGCAGCCGGTATTGATAAGTAACGGAAGCATAGCCCATCTTCAAACGTGCATCATCATAAAACTTCAGATTGTTTTGTGAAAGTGCATATGAAAAAGACAGACCGTGTTTCTGGGTTAACAAAACATCCAGCTGAGCGAAAGGATGGAACGTGATGGGTGTTCCGGGCGTTGTAGGACGAAAAGGATCAAACAAACCTGTTCTTGTCCAGTTGGGAAGATTATTAAAACGAACCTCGCTGAAATTTGTAATATTTAGCTGCACACCCGCACCCACCTGAACATGGTTGCCTAATTTATACTTAAGCGCCGGGCTGAATAATAAGCTGAAACCTTTCAATCCGATCTCGGCTTTACGGCTCGTACCATTATCATTCCAGGTGCTGGTACCTGTGGTAGAGAAAGTAAAGGCTGAGAGTGAAACCTGGAACTTGAAATTTTTTCCTCTCTCTTCAAAACCAAGTTCTGAACCTAAAAACAGCACAGGGCCTGTAGCTGTATTGAAAGACATATTCTGGTAAAACGACTGAAAATCATTTTTGTCAACAGCACTGAAACCGGCAAAATTAACACCTGCTCCAATGATTAATTGCGAAGTTTCAGAACTCCGACCTCTGTATAAAGCATAAGGAGTGGTATTGGCATTAATTTCTTTACATAGTTTGGTTAGGCTGTTATCGTTCCAGCCGGTAGTTTCCAGTTTAGACTCCAGCTTCTTATTACCGCTCACATAAGGCACCAATTGATTCAGGTAATAACGATATTCTTTAATCGACGTTTTATTCACCGGATCCAGTGAACGTACATAACGAAGGGTAATTATTTCTTTACCGGGCTCCTGTACAAAATAGTTACTGCGGTAGGATTCTTTGAAGGTATAAAGGTTGAGCTTCTCACCCCGCCATAATACTTTTATCAACAGGTTTTGAATTACAAATACTTCTTTGTTGTCAACCTCAGACATTCTTGAAACCCTAGCAAACTCAAGTTCATTGGTATACTTTTTAACAGAGGCTGGCACAAACGTACCTTCTCCGTCAATCATCAGCTCTTTTACAGCTTCAAACGGTATCGGCTGCGGATCTTTTTCTTCTTTTCCCGGGAAAAGAATTAACTCCTGCGGGTTCATATGATTTTTTAAGCTTTTTACAAACCCTGTAATCGTTTTTCCGTCTTTAAGGTTTATTGTAGCAGGCGAAAACTGGGCAAATGAAAAACTGATGGTAAGAAAGAGTTGAATTATTAATAACGAAACTGATTTCATTCGGATGTATTTGAGGGACTAAGATAATTTCTTTTTATTAACCAGATACACACCGGTAAAGATGAGAACTGCAGCAATAATTTTAGAGGTTGTAAGCACTTCACCAAAAACAAGAAATGAAAAGGCAGATGAAAAAATAGGTTGCAGGTATATAAAGGCACCTGTTGCAGAAGCACTCAGATGTTGCAAGCCGTAAACAGTAAATAAATAAGCAAAAAAAGTAGCGCCCAGCACTACAAATGCCAATGCCAGCCAGGCACCTGTATCAAACAACTGCCAGTTAACAGATGCAAACTGTTGCCAGCAAAAGGGTGTAATTAAAATCAAACCAAATGTAAATACCCATCGTATAACCTGCAGGGCTGTGTATTGTTCCATCAGCGGTTTTACCAACAAAAAGTAAAAAGCATAGCTGATGGCATTGATCACCACAAGAATATCTCCCCAGAGTAAATTGCTGCCGATGGCAGAAGATTCTTTGGAAAGAATCAATAAAACAGAACCACCGATACCCAGCAGCAAACCTGCAAGTTTTAAAAGGCTTAACCGTTCACTTCCTGTAACAACGGCTGTGATTAATATAAAAACAGGAGTAATTAAAATCAGCAGCGCAGCATGAACGGGGGTGGTGAGCGTTAATCCTTTTATGAATAACAATTGGTTAATGGCTACACCTGTAATGGCACAAAGCAAAAAACGGGGGATATCTTTTTTATAAATACCTGCCTTACCCGGCTTAAAGGCAAATAAAAGCCAGAACAATACCACAGTAACGGCCACACGAATAAAGTTTAACCCGAAGGGAGGAATTAGTTTCGGTGAAATCAATTTTACAATACTGAAATTGATACCAAACAACAGATTGGCAGCTAATACAGCCCCGTAAGCTTTGATGTTGGTGGCAGATGCAGCAGGCACTATATTTAATTTGCCGCAAAAGTAATGGTTTGGTTAGTGTTCTTTAACAGAAGTAAGTAATTCATCAATAACCTCACGGTATAATTCAAAATCATGGTTATGAAATGGAAACAGGTAATCAAAATTTTCTGCAGTTTGCAATACATCTTTTACATCCAGGTTTTCCTGTGAACTGTATGGAAATAAATTTTGATCAAAAAGATACCCAGCCAGGTACTCCTGTTCTGTTTGTCCGGGTGTGGGAATGAGTACAGCTTTCTTTTTCAGCTTTAATAAATCCATGATGGTGGTATAGCCGCTGCGGCACAAAACCAATTTACTTTCCTGTATGAGTTGTTCTAATTGTGTTGCCGGCAAATGATTGTACACCTGCACATGCGCAGGTACTTCCGGTAATTGTGCAGCGCCTGGTAAACCACGTACAATTGCCATCTTCAATTGTAAAGCAGCTACTTGTTCCAGTATCTTTTTTTCGAGAAGACTACGTTGTGGTTCCGGACCTGAGAGTAATACAAGCAAATCATAAATAGGCGGCAAAGCATCATTCCGCTGAAAGCGAGAAATCAAACCGATGTATTGCGGCTGAAATAAGACCTGTTCGGGGTGTGATAGTAGGCCGGCCGCATTAGGATGATGCGGCAGATCGGGCACCCATACCTTCTGGAAATTTTTGATATAACGGTAATGAAGTTGCTGCAGCAGCTTATTCGCCCATTTGCCCTTACCACTGCGGATGCTCAATTGATGGGTGATGTAAATGCAAAATGAGGATTTATCCCAAAAGCCCGGCCGGTTATCACTGATGATAATATCGTACGATTCTTTCTGCAGCAACGCCTGCAGCCAACGATGTTCGGCACGGATGGTTTTAAAAATGCGGGGCAATTGTGCCAGAATGTTGAGGAAAAGAAACCGGTGGCCGTATTGAATGTTATAACCTTGCAGTGATTTTATTTCTAATTGCGGAAATTCACGTGCCAATAGACGGGCAACGGGACCATCGGCTGCAATGGTAACATCAGCCCCCCGGGTGAGCAGTTCGCCAATCAGGGGTATACAACGGGTAGCATGACCCAGGCCCCAATCCAGTGGTGCAACCAATATCCGTACACTTTTTCCCTTACCAATCATGAAAAATCACAATATTTCGGGTGGAAAATAGTTATTTTAGAAACTTAAAAGATGCAGAATTCTGTGAACAATCCAAAAAATCTGATTTTGTTGATGCAGCGTTCAACTATCAAACTGATTCTAATGTTATTGCTGGTAACAGTAGCCGCAGCAGGCTGTGGTTCCGGAAAAGGAATCTTTGGTAAAAAGAACGATTGCGGTTGCCCTAATAAAAAAGGAATGGTTGGTTACTGATGATGCAGAATAACAAACATCAACACAGGGATTTACTGGTACTCCTCAATAATGAATACAGGAGTGAGCATGCGTTGCAGCATGAAGTGGAATGGTTGCACACTCTTTTGTTTCATGTAGAGGCAATTGATAATGTTTGCAGGGCACATGAACTTATTCATGTTAACAGGCATAAAATCATTACTGAGCCGCATAAAATAAAGCGTGAAATCCTTCGCAAATCAGATGCACCGTTTGTGTTTCTGAATAACAGGAACTAACTAAAAGAATCAAAATAATTCACAGTATTTTAAATAAAAAAGCGGCTGAAGCCGCTTTTTCTGTAATTATAAAAATTTATCGCCTTTATTGCGTTTCACTTCGGCCACATAATCTTTTATTTCCTGCTCTTTATCTTTCTTGCAAATAAGCAACACATCTTTACTGTCCACAATAATAAAATCATCCAGCCCCTGGAGTAATACCAGTTTATTATCATTTGCATGAACTACATTCTTGGTGGCATCAATGATCATTACATTTTTACCTGCCACTGCATTACCAAAATAATCTTTCTCCATATTTTCATAAGCACTGTTCCAGGTACCAAGGTCACTCCAGCCAAAGGAAGCAGGCAGTACATATACATTATCTGCTTTTTCCATAATGCCGTAGTCAATGGAAATATTGGTGCATTGCGGGTAAATACGTTCAAGTGCTTCTACCTCCTGTTCCGTATTAAAATAGTTTTGCTCAGCTACAAATACCTCATTCATCTCCGGCAAAAACTTTTCAAATGCCTTTACAATATTTTTTACTTTCCACACAAAAATGCCCGCATTCCATAAAAAATCACCGCTGGCAAGAAAAGTCTTTGCAAGTTCAAGATTGGGCTTTTCAGTAAATGTTTTAACCTGGTAAATATTATCAGCAACCGGCATCGTTTCATGCTGAATGTAACCATAACCCGTATTGGCATAAGTAGGCTTAATACCCAGCGTAAGCAGTGCATTAATGCTTTTTACAAATCCAAACGCATCCAGACACACTTTGCTGAAAGCAGGTGCATCCAGAATCAAATGATCAGCAGGAGCACATATGAGCAGGGCCTCTTTATTGAGGTGCAGTAATTTGTGTGATACATACGCAATACACGGTGCTGTGTTTTTGCGGCTGGGCTCACTTAAAATATTCTGAACCGGCAGTTCAGGTAATTGTTCATGAACAATGTCTGAGTACTCCTTAGATGTAACGATGAAAATATTATCAACCGGAATAAATTCTTTATAGCGGTCATACGTCATTTGAATGAGTGTACGGCCTGTATGCAGTATATCCAGAAACTGTTTAGGAAAACCGGTGCGGCTCATAGGCCAGAAGCGGCTGCCGATGCCGCCCGCCATGATTGCTACATAATGATTTTTATTCATAATGACGATTCAGCCGTGATTGCTGCTTTGTGAGCGTAGGGTTCTGTAGCCTGTTCACTATTCACCATTCACTTTTTATATCAATCCTTCTTTTATTAAATCATGCAAATGTATAACACCTGCATATTGCTTTCCGTTTATTACCAATAATTGGGTGATATTATTGGTACGCATCAGTTCCATGGCATCAATTGCTAATGCATCCCCTTCAATTGTTTTTGGGTTGATGGTCATGATTTCAGATGCTTTGATACTGTCAATAGCTGTTGATTTTTCAAGCATACGACGCAGGTCACCATCTGTTATCACACCAAGCAGTTCATCTGTATCATTCACTACAGCTGTAACACCTAAACGTTTTTTTGAAATTTCAAGAATTACATCTTTCAGTACTGTATCTGCTTTTACTTTCGGTTGCTCATTTTGCAGATACAAATCACTTACTCTTAAGTAAAGTTTTTTACCTAAAGCACCACCCGGATGAAATTTTGCGAAATCACTGCTGCTGAAACCACGCTTCTCCATCAGTGCTACGGCGAGGGCATCGCCCATTACCATTTGAGCAGTGGTACTGCTGGTAGGCGCAAGATTATTAGGACAAGCTTCCAGGCTCACCGTTGTATTCAGAACATAGGTGCTTTGTTTGGCCAGGTAGGATTCCACATTGCCCACCATCCCTATGATCGGGTTGCCAAAGTTTTTAATGAGTTGTGATAATACTTTTATCTCGGGGCTTTCACCACTCTTGCTGATGATCATGACTACATCATAATTCAGGATCATTCCTAAATCACCATGAATGGCTTCTGCTGCATGCAGGTACATGGCTGGCGTGCCGGTAGAGTTGAGCGTAGCTACAATTTTTTGTGCAATCACAGCACTTTTGCCAATACCGCTCACAATCAACCGCCCTTTGGCTTTCATAATCACATCTACTATTGTATTAAACTCATCGTTGAGCTGATTTGCCAGCTGCTGAATAGATGCAGCCTCCAGTTGGATGGTTCTTAACGCAATTTCTTTGGGATTGATCGTTGCCATGCGCCGCAAACGTACTTGAAATAAAAGAAATCAAAAAGAATGCTTTATAAATGTTGGTTTAACCCGCTTTCATACAGGTTTATCACCGCTTGTGCAGAAATACATGCAATCTTGTACTGAAAAATAGTTATCTTCTCTAACGTTTGCTGCGAGTAGTTTTTTTGGCTGATTTTAACGAATAGAAGGGCATATTTCAGTACCTTCGCTGTCCTTTAAAAAAAAGCAGATCCCTGCTTTTTGAGTCAATCTATTCAACTGCAAGCCATGAGAATCTAATTTTAACCAAAGGCGAAGGACGTTCAGTGATGAGTACAGTAAAGAAAAAAGCTCCGGCAAGCGGGGCATCCAAAAAGTCAACTAGTGTAAAAACCATAGCAGCTAAAGCTCCTGCTAAATCAAACGGCAAAGCTAAATCCTCAGGTAATTCAGCAGCTTTATATAAAGCCTTGCACGAGCATTTCGGTTTTGATGCATTTAAAGGAACACAAGAGCAGGCAATTCTTAACCTTCAAAGCGGCAGAGATACATTTGTAATTATGCCCACGGGTGGTGGCAAAAGTTTGTGTTACCAATTACCGGCCATGATGTCCGAAGGTGTAGCGATCATTGTAAGTCCGTTGATTGCATTAATGAAAAATCAGGTAGACCTGGTGCGTAGTTACAGCAGCAAAGATGATGTGGCGCACTTTCTTAACTCCACATTGACCAAAAAAGAAATTAAAGAGGTGCACGACGATTTAAAAAGCGGCCGCACCAAAATGTTATATGTAGCTCCTGAAACATTGACCAAAGAAGAAAACATTGAATTCTTCAGTGATTTAACCATCTCCTTTTTTGCGGTGGATGAAGCACACTGTATCAGTGAATGGGGGCATGACTTTCGTCCGGAGTACAGAAGATTGAGGGAGATGATGGACCAGATCAGTCCGGAGGTACCGGTGATTGCTTTAACCGCAACAGCAACACCTAAAGTGCAAAGTGATATTGTGAAGAATCTTGGCCTTCGTAATCCTGAAATTTTTATTTCTTCTTTCAACAGGGGCAATCTGTATTATGAAATTCAACCCAAGATCAAGAAAGAGCAAACAGTTAAAAGCATTGTTAAGTTCATTGCTCAAAATAAAGGCAAGAGCGGTATCATCTACACCCTCAACCGTAAAACAACAGAAGAGTTAGCAGATGTATTAATGGCCAATGGAATTAAAGCTGTGGCTTACCATGCAGGCCTGGATTCCAAACTTAGGGCAGAACGTCAGGATTTGTTTTTAAATGAAGATGTACAGGTAATTGTTGCAACCATTGCTTTTGGTATGGGAATCGATAAACCGGATATCCGTTTTGTGATTCATTTCAATATACCCAAGAGCATTGAAAACTATTACCAGGAAACGGGTCGTGCCGGTCGTGATGGCATGGAAGGAAAATGTATTCTTTATTATTCGCATAAAGATGTTAGCAAACTGGAACATTTAATGCGTGACAAACCATTAAGTGAACGGGAAGTTGGTGCACAGCTGATACAGGAAACCGTTGCATTTGCGGAGAGCAGTGTTTGCCGCCGCACCATACTGCTCCATTATTTTGGTGAAGAGTACGGAAAAGAGAATTGCGGTAACTGTGACAACTGTTTACATCCCAAAGAAAAAATTGAAGCAAAAGACGAAGCGGTTACGGTACTCAAAGTAGTGAAGGCATTGGATGAACGTTTTGCAACAGATTATGTACTGCCGATACTCAGCGGACGTTTAACACCCCAGATCCAGATGTACCGTCATGATCAGTTGGCAGAGTTTGGAAGCGGTAAAGACAAGGATTTACATTTCTGGAATTCATTGATTCGCCAGATGTTATTGGGCGGTCTGCTCAAAAAAGATATTGAAGAATACGGATTATTGAAATTTACTAAAGAGGGTGAGGCCTTTTTGAAGAAACCCAAATCATTCAAAATTGTACTCAACAACCTGTACGAAGAGGCCAATGAAGATGATGATGAGGAGGTTGGAGACGCAGGCAGCGGTGCCGCTACGGATGAACAGTTGTTTGAAATGCTTAAAGAGTTACGCCAGAAAGAAGCCAAAAAGAAAGGATTACCTCCTTTTGTGATTTTCCTGGAAAACTCTTTGCAGGATATGGCCACACTGTATCCCACTACACTGGAAGAGCTGGAGAAATGCCAGGGTGTGAGCAAAGGCAAAGCTATCCGATACGGCAAGCCTTTTATTGAAATGATCGCTAAGTATGTAGAGGAAAATGATATTGAAAAGCCGGATGAATTTGTAATGAAGAGTGTGGTAAACAAGAGCGGTAATAAAGTATTCCTCATTCAGAATGTTGACAAACGCATACCGCTGGAAACCATTGCGAAAAACAAAGGCTGGCGGATGGATGAAATGCTGGAAGAAATGGAAACCATTGCTGCCAGCGGTACCAAGTTGCGTTTGGATTATGCCATTGATGAATGGCTGGATGAATACGAACAGGAGGAGATCATGGATTATTTCAAGAGCTGCAGCACCAGCGATTTGAAAGTAGCACAACAAGAGCTGGAGGATGGTAATTATAGCTGGGAGCAGCTCAAAATCATGCGTATTAAATTTTTGAGTGAATACGGTATGTAAGAGCCAAGAATCATGATACAAGGCTCAAGTTCCAAGGAGAGTAAATAAAAGTGGCCGAAGATTTCAGCGGTAAAGCTCAAAACTCTATATTTGCAACCCCGAAGCACAAAGGGAGGATAGGCTTCCACTTACCAACTAATGTGTTTCAGGAATGGTGCGGTAGCTCAGTCGGTAGAGCAAAGGACTGAAAATCCTTGTGTCGCCGGTTCGATCCCGGCCCACACCACGGTAATAATCAAGCGATTATAGCTAAATGGCTATAGTCGCTTTTTTATTTGGTACAATATAGGTACAACAGCAAATTAGGTACTTTTAATATCTATTCAAGAAGATAAGTTAATATTCAAAGTCAATTTTAACTTATAAAATTCTTTTAGAATAAATCATTAAGTTCTGATAATCAATGTGCTGTCTACCCATTTGCTATCTCCTTGTTCACGTATTTGATTTATTCCAAACAAGATAGGGTCTTGTGTTTTTGGAGTTTCATGCCCACTCTAAAAAAAACTTGAATGAAAGTTTTAAATAATTAACTTTTATGTTAATTTTGTAAAAAATAATTAACACATTTGATTGTTGATAGTGAAAATAATTAAAGGAGATAATTTCAATGTTTATGTTTACCCAGAAGACCATGCCCCTCCGCATTGTCATATCAGGTACAAAGGCAACGAACCTGAAAGCGTTGTAGGATTGCCATTGTTTAACTTGATAGCAGGGGTGCCGGTTTCAAAACCAATAAAAAAAGTGCTACGTCAAAACATTAATAAATTAACTAAAGCTTGGGATCAATTAAATCCAAACAAATAATAATATGAACCGCTGGGACGACTTAAAATATCAAAGGATTTCGAACGTAAAATTGGGTAATAACAATTTTCATATCGTTTTTGAAAATGGCGATACGGCCAATTTTTCAGTTGAATCTATTCTGCCAGCCTTTGTCAAAAAATTTGACGCCAATGATTATTCATTTAATTCTTTTGAATTGATAATTCCAGCAGAGCCATTTGATATAGAAATTCCTTGGGATAAAATCAGAGTGAATTCTGATGCAGAGTTCAGTCGCTTTATTGCTAAACAAGCAGAAGAACAAGCTAAAGGGGTTGGCGAAAAATTAAAACAACTTCGAGAAAGAAAAGGTCTAAAATCTTTTGAGGTGGCAGATAGAGCAGGCCTTACTCCTCAAACAATTTCACGAATTGAAAACGGAAGAACTGATGTATCATTTCAAACACTCCAAAAGATACTAGCAGTTATGGGGCTTGATTTGAAAGATTTAGCAGAAGATATAACAGAAGAAGAAGTTGTTGAACGGAGCATTCCATTCTTATTGAAGCGGCTTGCAAAAACCGGGATAGACTCCAATTTTTTAAAGAATAAAATCTGGCCAGCAACATTACAAAAAGCTATTTCACAGCATAATCGAGGAACAGTTCCTGAAATGCTGCTAAACGAAGCAACAAATTACTTAAGTAATATTTTCGGTTGGTCAACGAAAGAAATCTGGAGTGGTGAAGACCTTATACTTAAAAGCCAGCCTTCAGAGTTAGCTTTTTTCAAAAAGCCATCCAATGCGAATCTGAACCAAATCAAAGCATATTCACATTATGCTTATAAGTTAGCACAATTAGTTCTTAGCGCTTCTGTGTCGGAAAAAAAGATGGAGTACCCGAAAAACGTAACAGAGTTCCGAACAATATTAATAAATACTTATGGACAAATTACTTTGGAAACGGTATTGGACTATGCATGGGATTTAGGCATCTGCATATTGCCATTAAGTGATTCCGGAGTATTTCACGGAGCTGCCTGGAATATTAATGGTAGGCACGTGGTGGTGCTTAAGCAAAATACACAATCTCATGCTAGATGGGTTTTTGATTTATTGCATGAATTATATCATGTTTTCGCACACTTAGAGAACACAAATTCATCAGTTGTTGAAACCGAAGAACTCACACCATTTTCAAGTCAGGACACTATCGAAGAGAGGGAAGCAAATTCTTTCGCAAATCAAGTAGTTTTTGATGGTAAGGCCGAAGAGTTGGCACAAAGATGTGTTGCTGAAGCAGGAAATATTGAGAACTTGAAAAAAACAGTAACAAAAATAGCCAAGGATTTAAAAATTAGAGAAGATTTTCTTTCCAATTATTTAGCATTTCGATTAAGCTATCAAGGTGAAAACTGGTGGCCCACGGCTCAAAAGCTTCAAATAACAGAACCTAATCCATTTGATGTGGTTAAGGATAGATTGGAGAAAAGAATTAACACTTTAAAATTAAATCCGATTGAAAGTAATTTGTTATCAAACGCATTAAACTGAATACGATATGGCTTTTCAGAAAGTTAAACCAGAAAAACCTATTAATGAGTTAACGTTATTGGACGTTACATGTACAACAACCCGGTGCAATGATAATTTTCATTGTTTTAAAACTAGCCAAAAAATGATTAAAAAATTTGGTGCAAAAGGTGTTTGCAAAGACTGCGGGGAAAGTCATGTTGACTGGAACCGAATATATAAGAACGATATAAATGATAGTGGCTATACTTTTGACAGAATGAAATTAGAATTATTGCGAAACATTTGTTGGAATATGCCATTGCATGAAGAAACTTTGCAAGTTGCACGACATAGAGGAAGAAAAAACTTGAGGGAAAGAGCAAGAAAAATACTACTTCAAAAAGTAGGAAAGGAAAAAAATTTTAGGGAAGGTTATCAAACTCCCAAGAAAGGAAATGAAGTAATTCATTATGCTCAACATGCAACTGGTACTTGTTGCAGAAAATGTATGGAATATTGGCATGACATACCTACCGGAACTATCTTAACCGATCAGCAGTTAAGTTACGCAACAGAGTTAATAATGATATACATAGAGCAGAAAATTGAGAATCTGCCAGAGGAGGGCGAAAAATAAACTATTGAATATGAATTTCATTGACACCGATAAAGTATCACAACATTTGAGAGAAAAGGCTATAAATCTTTTCGAACACAAACTGCTTATAACCAACTTTCATAATAGCAAACAGGAAGAAGATCTAAGCGAGCCTCCTAACTGCAATGGTTATGGAAGGGTTAGGCACTTTAAACTTGGTGCTGGTGGGCCATGGCCGCAAAACCCTTTACCTATATTACCAGCAAGTAAAGCATTGAAGAAAGAGTTTGATTCAGAAATCAGAGCTCAGGTTTTTCAAAATTCAATTTGCAATTGGCGGTGCTGGTATTGCTTTGTAGACTTCAAACTATTGAGTGGTGATGAGAAGCATTCGGCATTTCTTTCTTGTGACGAGATGCTTGATTTGTACTTAGCTGAAACAAACCCTCCTCAATTACTTGACCTTACTGGCGGTCAACCAGACCTAACTCCTGAGTGGGTGCCTTGGATGATGGAAGCTCTTACTCGTAAAAATTTGCATGACAAAATTTTTCTTTGGTCTGATGACAACTTGAGCAACGATTATTTCTGGAAATTTCTTTCTAATCAACAGATAGAAAAAATTTGTAACTATAAAATGTATGCAAGAGTTTGCTGCTTCAAAGGGGTCGACGAAGTATCTTTTTCCTTAAACACAAAAGCTAATCCAGATTTATTTGACCGCCAGTTTGAATTATGCAAACGCCTTCATGAACTTGGAATTGACTTATATTTTTATATTACACTTACATCACCAACTTCAACTGACTTTACAACCGTAATACCAACTTTTCTGGATAGAATTCAGAAAATACACACAAATATTCCTTTACGAATGATTCCACTTGAGGTGGTGGAGTTTACCCCTGTGAAATCAAGAATGAATGAAGTAACGACTGATTTAATAACGGGTCAGTATAAAGCTATTGAAATATGGAATACGGAGTTACAAAGAAGATTCAGTAGTTCATTACTTACTGAACCAATAACTGAAATACCAATAAAATAAAGCTGCTTAAATAAATAAACTATGCATTCAAATTTTCACAGAAGTACAGTATTAAGATTGTGCTCACAGCCACGTACTTTTGAGTATATCTCAAAGATGAGCGCCGGTTTAGATCCAATACAGATTAGTGAAATTTTAAAAGGGCTTGTTGATGACGGAAAGTTGATAAAAAAGGATAGCATGTGGGTTTTACCAGATGATAAAAAAGCACCAACTCTTGCCTTTCAGGAGCATGATTCACATACATACCTTAAAAAACACATGGGACACTTTGAATTTCTAAAAGTTCCTCATCCTTTAGACTTTGAATGGAGAAACTCAAAAAAAAGTCTTAATTACCTGACCGACCAAATGCTAAAACTCTCCGCATCAAACGATTCAGTATTAATACTTGGTATGCCGACACTATTTGCCAATTTTTGTGAACGGGATGTTACTCAAAGTATAACGCTTGTCGAAAGAAACACCCCTATTGTAAATGGATTAAAGAAATTTGTGAATCACAAATCAAAAATTCATGAGGCAGATATTTTTAAAATTCAACCAGAAGTATTAGGACAATATCAATGTGTATTTATGGACCCCCCTTGGTACTCTGAGCACTTTTATCAATTTGCTTGGTTAGCTGCACAATGTCTTCAAATTGGAGGAACTTTAGCGATAAGTATACCGCCAATCAACACAAGACCTGATATTGATATTGAACGCATAGAGTGGTTACAGTTTTGTCAACAACAAGGCCTTTGTATTGAAAACCTTTCCGCTAATCACCTTGAATATACAATGCCCTTTTTTGAATTTAATGCTTTTAGAGCTGGTGGCATTCAAAACATACTTCCATTTTGGCGAAAAGGAGACTTTGTAGTGCTGAAAAAGATAAAAACTCAGTTTACTGAAAGGAAATCATTTGTAGAAAAGACATCTGGGTGGGTCGAAAGAGAAATAAATTCAATACGGATAAGAGTTAAGTCAAGTGAGCATGTTAACAAAGAGATACTTTCAATCCAAAGCATTGTTAAGGGAGATATACTTCCTACGGTAAGCTCAAGAGATGATAGAAGAAAAGAGGCAAATTTATGGACTTCAGGAAATAGAATATTTAAAGTTTCAAATCCTGCTTTATTTTTGAGTTGTATTGATGGTATAAATAATGAATCCGCAAACGATGCCACTAAGAAGTCGGTGCAGGATTTTTTAAGTATGATTACTCAATTAGAACAACAGGAATACAACAACTACCTAGAGTGGGTTTATTATGAAATGGAAAGACAAATTGCTTAAAAAATTAAATTCAGATTTGAACAAGGATACAGAATGGAGAATTTATATAGAAAAACTTAATAGGGAGTACCCAGAAATTGGTGTTCATCTAGCTATATTTAGTGAACCAATACTGACAAAATTACTTGAAGGAAAAAAAACTTTAGAATCTAGAATGTCAGCTAATAAGATTCGACCATTCGGAAGAATTAAGAAAGATGATATTATTCTTGTCAAAAAAAGTGGTGGTGATATAGTTGCTGTTTTCGTGGCAGGATCAGTAAACTCCTATTCAAACCTAACGCCTTTGAAGATTAAAAATTTATGCTTTGAGTATTCTGAAAAACTGGGAGTTCCACCAGAAGATAATTTTTGGCGTGAAAAACAAACTGCTAAATTTGCGACAATAATATCGGTGAAACATTTGAAGAAAATTACTCCTTATTCAATCGAAAAGAAAGATAGAACAGCTTGGGTTATTCTTCAAGAAAGAAAAGAAAATGTAATTTTCTAAAATGATATTTGAAAATGCAATATTGTTAATTGGTGAGATAAGTTCAGGCAAGTCCACTTTGGCAAAGCTGTTATCTAATCAGTTACAAATGCCAATTGCTTCGTTTGGTGGTTATCTGATGCATTACTGCAATGAAAACAATATCCCTGAAAATCAAAGGGGAAATCTCCAAGATTTAGGTCAATTCATGGTTGATTCTGATGCAAAAGGGTTCTTAAAAAAAGTAATTGCGTATTCAAAACTTAACGTCACTAATGTAATTTTTGAAGGCGTTAGACATCTTGTAATAATTGATGCGATTAAAGAGATAAGTCGAAATTGTATAGTAGTTTTTGTTGATGCAACATATCAACAAAGGCTTGAAAGATTTTTAAATAGAGGGAAAATAATCGATCAAATGCGAACGGAAGATAATTTCTTAGTTGCCTCTGAACACTATGTGGAACGTGAAGTGAGAAATTTAAAGCATTTAAGTTCGTACATAATTACATCTAGTAATTCAATAAATGCCGACTATGCTAAGCTTTACGAGTTTATTAAAACCTCTTTAGGTTATTAATTTATCTTAATTCTTATACGTAATTTAAGATAAGTTTATATTACAATTCCTTAAAGAACATTTTGGCTTAAATTAAGAAAAGCCCGAAGTAGAAACCTCAGGCTGTGCTTACTTATACCCAAAACACTATGATTTTGTATCCACTTCCATTGCTTTATTCTCTTCTTCCCCCTGTTGATTGGGTTGTATGTTGAGAATGTAGTCTACTGCTTTCTGTGCCTGTCCGCTTGCTTTCACGATAAAGCGTTTATCGTTTTTCAATTTTCCCAGCCATCCCTCAATATAGGCAGCACTGTTTTCCAGTTCCTGGTTCCCGATACCGGTAAAGGAGCAGAGGTATGCTGTACCTATCTCAGCTATTAACTCTTCCAGGCTGTACTGCTCAGAGCCAAACTCATTCATCTCTGTCACTGATGATCTACCCAAACGCTTTTCATGCCCGGTGCTGTGCACCAGTTCATGGAAAAGGGTTGCGTAATAGGATGCCTCGGAGCTAAAGCTCTTTTTCTTCGGCATGTTGATGAAGTCTTTCTCAGGGTGGTAGTACGCTTTCTGCTCTTTATGAACAATCTGAGGACAGGAAGGGAAGGATTGCATAATAGACTCACACTCCATGATCGGGTTGAAGTAAAGCGCTGTTCCTTCCTGTTTGGGAAGTAACCCTTCAGGGATGTCACGACACTGGCTAATGTTAAAGACTTTGTAGTACCGAAGTGTCTGTTTCATCTTCGGGTTGCCTTTGTCATCCAATTCTTCAGGCTGTGTCTGTGTGTTTTTCCAAAATACTACGACATGCCCTTTTTCATCTTTGTTCACACTGGCACCAATGGTTTTGATTTGATCCCAGGTGAGAAACAGGTTTTGCTCATAGTTAAGCGAGAGCAGTAGCCAGAAGTTAATCCCTCTGTACGGACGTTTACTGAGCAGGTTCTTTGGTATCCCTGCACCATCTTCTGTCCAAGGCTTCTTCCATGGAACAGTTCCTTGTTCAAGGAGTTCAATAATACGGTTGGTGATAATTGCATACACATCCAGTTTCATGGATGGCGTTTGTTGTGAATCCATAATTCAAAGTTTTTAAGTGTGAATGAACTTGATTTCACTATCAGTATGCAGGATGGAAGTAATTGATGAAAGACAGGAACTTTTAATTCTCGTACTAAGTTTCTGAATAATGAAAACCCACAACGTGGGTCTTCAACTATTGCTTTTTAAGAATACAATGAACGCTCTCTACAGCTTCAAATATCTTGTAATAGTAGGTGGTTTTGTTTTGCTGCTCCCGTTTACATTCCTGCATTAGTTCAGGATAACAGGTTAAGATAAGTCTATGGAGTTCTTTTTGTTTCGGAGGTGATGTATTGGTACGTATATCTCGAAGACAGAAATTGATGGAATGTTCTTTGAATGTCTGAAAAAGATACCTTCCGAGCTTTTGTAAGAAGTATCCTTGTTTTTGCTCGGGAGGAACTCTCACAATAACGGTAGATACCTCTTCTTGTTCTATGATTCGTAACAGTACATTGCGAATAATACGCATTTTCGTGTCCGACCATGGCATCTTAAACACTTTTGTATGCCAGTCAACGAGCACCCCCTCCTCAAACAATGCGGTACCGATGTAACGGGTGCCGAGGCTAATCCCCAGCAGTATTCTGCGGGAGTTTTCCACTGCGGGTTACAAGAAACGTATAGAGAGCGCCTCTTGTTCTTCGGATTTTGTGTTCAGGTATCTGCATCACCTTGGCAAGGGTTTTCCTTAAAAAGCTTTCATGGTATTTTTGAGTGAACGACAGGAATAAAAGCAAGGATTCCTGATCGTTTAAAGTCTCTGCAATTTCATGGGCTAAACGGAGTTGCTCCGTTGTGTACTTGGAGTAGTTCATGATAATAGAAATACGGATTACTATCTTTTCATTGAATCGGGTCGTATCGCTTAAACGTTACGGTATTTATTGAAGATAAATACGGTATCGTTCGTTTTTATTACTGAATATTTTAATTCAGTAATAAGATGTTCCCGGAGACACATTATGCAACAGCCTTAAACAAGTCGTTTAAGGCTGTTGGTATTTACTTAACTACACTTCGTTATCTAAAAAAGATGACTCCTGCATCTCAGAGAGTTCTGATTTTAAATGCAGCATCAGATCACCATAGAAGTCTTGCGGCATGGCTCTATACAGAATGCAGAGTTTCAATAAACTGAGGGTGCTGGGTAAAAACTTACCACGTTCCCAATATGAAATCTGCACATCATGTACCCCGATTAATTGTGCGACTTCCCGTTGTGTTAACCCAACCATCTTTCTATGTTTGCGAAGTCTGTTTGGAAATTGTCGACCTTCAGTTTCCATACTACAAAGTGTACGTACTGATGCTTCTCATTGGAAGCAGGGAGTATTTAGTTATTGTATTAAATTTTGGGGAAAAGAAACATATTATAGCTCTTTAAATTTTAATAAACACCTAGGCCATCTTTGCAAAAGCAAGAATGGTCGGGTTTTACTATCATAGTTGAAAATTTAAAAATTTTCGTACCTTAAAGGATTAAACCAAAATGCCATGGAAACACTAACACTTTTCGCAAATATAGCTTCAATCATAAGCTCAATTTTTAGCATTATTGTAGCAATGCAATTAATCTCAATTAAGAAAATTATACGTGAAAATTCTACTAATAATGTCAATCAATCAAATAGTAAGGTTTCAGGCGATATGATAGGGCGAGATTCTAAGAAATAAAGTTTATGGAAAATAGCGAAAACACTAACAGCGTAACTCAAAATAGCAATGAAGTTGACAATGGCGATATTGTAGGGAGGGACAAAAATGTATCAGTAATTAATTTCTTTTCAATTGGGGCACTTAATATTGAAAAGCTAGCAGGGTTACTCCAAAAAGATTCTGGCCGAGAACAGGACTATATACAACGTTTCTTACAATTGGGGAAAAATGAAAGTAATCAATCTCATTCTATTGATCAGAATTTGCTTTTATTTGAAGTATTGAAATCTTCTGTTATAGGAATTCATAATGATGAAATTGAGGGTGAGTATGTTAATATATTACTTGGTAATACAATGGAATCAACCGATGAAAAAATTAAATATAGTATAAAGGAGGCAGCACATTCTGTTAAGAAACTCGATTTTAAAAAAGCACATGAGCTTTTAGGTGACTCCTTAAAAGCAATAAAATCTGATCACAGTAAATATGCTTTTATCTACAAAGAGTATCTTATTACAGGGTTTATTTGGTATTCAAGGCAAAATAATACAAATGGATTAAAGTCATTATTGAGTACTAAATCGGAAATCACAAATGCAAAAAATCCAGAAACAGATTATATTATTTCATTAATTTTTCAAGAAATCTTTTCTCGTGATACTCAATTAAATAATCTTCGTGAAGTTGTTTCAACTTTAGATAGAATTTATAGTAATGCTAGTGACACTATAAAACCTGCAATGGCAAATTCATTGGGTTTAGCATATCGAAGACTTGGTGAAAGAACAGGCACGTTTTATTTAGAAAAAGCAGTCAATATTTTTAGTGAAGGTTTGAAGTTAAATAATAACGATAAGAAAATTGAAATTGAACTTAAGGATCAAATGGCTGCCGCCCACATTCGTATATTTGAGTTTACTAAAAATGAAGATCAACTTAATATCGCAGAGAAGCTATTAAAAGGCTGCTTAGAGCTTTTAAAAGACCAAAATGATCCTAGGGGCTATCGTTTAAAACCTAGAGTCCTTAATAATTTAGGAAATGTCTTTAAACAGAAAGTTTTAGTTTTTAAAGAAATTACGTCTGCGCCAGAAGCGATAGCGTATTATGAGGAAGCAGGACAATACTGGACTGAGAAAGACGCTGACTATGATTGGGCTTTGTTGAGAAAAAACATAGCCGAAACAAAATACGCTTTGGGCAAACTTGCTAATGACAAAGAAATACTAGTAGAATGCATACAGGATTGTATTAGGTCAATAAAATATAGAAATTTAAAAAACTCCCCATATCAATGGGGTAAGACTGCAAGTATTGTTTTCTCTTCAGTTATCATTCTAAATGATTTAAAATCTATTAATCTAATCCCAAAAGCTGCACAGCGCAAAATTCTGTCATACAGTAAGACAGTTATTAGCGATGAGATTAAATGGACAGAAAATATATCTGCTGGATTCTTTGAAAATGCGAAGCAAGTTCTAAAAATATTTAATTAATCTCAATCATTATCTCTAAACTCCTTTAATCCACCTTATTATTAGAAATATCAATTTATGTCCTTATATAAAAGTCAACATTTTTCTTAAGCTTTGTAAGCTACACTTGTAATAATGATTGAATTCAGCTAAATTTAATCTTATGCCTAAACCCAAAGCTAAAAAAACAGCAGTTAAGCCTATTGAGGTAGTTATTAAGAAACCAGGATATGGTAAAGCTCTTATTGGAATAGTTGTTTATTTTGAAGGATTCGAGAACCTGATCACTGATGAGAATGGGCAAATAAGACCTAAAATGGTTGACAAACTGGGAGCATTCCCGATGGGGAAAAACATACTTGAATCTTTGACCCGCACTTTCAAAAAATTTCAATTAAAGATCTCAAAGATAAAATCCTCCTCTGTTAAAAAAGTTGGTGATAAATATATTGTCTGCCTTTCCGATACCGACTACACCAGAATGAAATCAGGAGTTATCGATGAAATAGCAGATGTTAAAAATGATATAATTAGAAAAAGATTCTCAATAATTTACCCAAAGTATTATAAAACATCCGGAAGTACATTGTATCGTGCTGGAACCTTAGAGAGGATAATTCCTGAAAATGGTGCAGTCTCTCTTTCGTTAGGTGATAAAGCTAGAATAAGAAAGTTATATTCATCTGCCATCTTAAGTGGACTTTCCAAAAGTTCAGTGACCTCAACCGATATAGCAAGGGAGAGGGCAGTTTTCGAATTATCAACGCTAGAAGCCTATGCTGATGCACTTGAAAAGAAAATAGTCACAACTAAAGATGAGGCGGAATGGCAAATCTATATTCGAGAACACATTTTAAACTTAAAAGAAGAATATATAGCCAAGGAGGAAAAAATCAATACAAGTATAGGAAGGACAAGCTTCCCGGATTTCTTACTAATTAGTCAGGACAATTTTTTAGATGTTCTTGAGATTAAAACCCCATTCACACCACTTGTTCAGTTTGATAAGAGTCATAATAACTACTATCTTTCTTCTGAACTGATGAAAGCTATTGCTCAAGCTGAAAAGTACATTGATCAGGTGTCGGCCGCAGGTCTTGAGTTAGAAAAATATATTTCAAAAAGATTGAAATTGCCATTTGGTGTAGTTCGACCTGGAGGATTGATTATTGTTGGTTCAGAAAAATCTCTAGATGAATTAGACGATCCCGCCCAAGCAAAAGAAGATTTTCGAAGACTTCGAAACTCATTTAAGAATATTAAGATCATAACCTACACAGAACTTTTAATCGGGTTGCGTAATCGTATTACAATTTTAAAACAATTAAAAGATACAGCTGTTAAAAATAAAAATCTACCAAAAAGGGTTACAAAGAAGAAGGTGGCAAAGAAAAAGATTAGACGGTAGTTCGATAAATCTATTAAGAAACTCAATAGACTATAGCGTACTTAGTGGGGCACTTTGTTTTCCTCTTGTTCTCTTTCCTGTAGATGCAATGAACACCGAATAAGTAGCTCAGCAAAATACTCTAAAAGTACCTCTCGTGGCATACCATCATCCTCTTCTTGCTTCAAATCCTTCTTACTAAATTTCCTTCCCATATACCGCTATAATACTCTAATGTAGCGGTAAAGAACAAGACTATAGAATAGGGAATAAATCATGTACCGAAACTTCATACAGCCGAGCAAGCTTTAAAGCATTCTGAAGACTTGGAACCGCACTCCCTCGCTCCCAATGGGAGAGTCGATCTTCACACTTCATTTCAAGACGAAGAGCAACCTGAGTTAAAGTATACCCTTTCTCTAATCGATACTGCTTTAGTCTGTTTGAGTTCATAGTATATACACAGTGTATTGAGTAGACACGTCTAAAAGAAAGCCTGGAACTTTTAGCATCTGTATTAACTATTACTTGTCACTTCTTCTAAAAGTGTACCCACTTTTAATAATGCTGTTATCCCTGAGTGCTCAACTTTATTGCTTAACGTTTCTAAGGAGGGAATATTCAGTACTCTATAGGTGTTCGTAGTGAGAATCTCATGGTGCACCTTAGGAGAAAATAAGTCTTTATTTCCTTCTTTTACGTTGAAAATTAAAGCTGTTTTAGGAGTTCGAAATATCTTTCCGTCAAAAACCACTCCTTCCGGGAAATAAAACCATTGCAACAGTATTTTTTCTGCAAATGTCAAATTTAACCAAGTCTTTCCAGGGTTTTTTAAGATACCCTGTATCAGCGGAAGTAAGTTCGAAAGATTTGAAGGGTGTTTTACAACTGCATTTTGTTTTGACTCAAGATCATATAATAAGGCACTTATTTCCTCCAGTTTTTCTTTCAGAAGTTCATCTGATAGAATCCCCTTCAGATTCTTTTCAATAAGTAAATCCCTTTTCGATTTTAATGCTTCTGTTTCCTGTTTAGTATTGACAACATGCGTTGTAGCATCTGTTATTTGAGTTTCGTAGGACTTAAGAAGATATGCTTTTAAAGCATGTAAATCAGAAGAACTGAGTTGAAACAGGTCTAAAAATGCAGCGAATAGATTTTCTGTTTTTTCTTTTGACAGATTCATCTTTTGAATGGGGAAACGATAATAAGGATATTTCCTGTATTTACCCTGTGACCACGAGCCTGTGAGTAGTTCTCCCGATGAAGAAACAGTAAATCTTCTGAGCGGGAAGTCCTTGTGTAGCACTTCATACGAGCGGTACAACCGTGAAGGGTGTTTCAATGACTGTTGCACTTTGGCAAAAAGCTCTTCTGACACAATGGGAGTGAAGGCACCTTTATGCCTTTCTCCAAACTTAATAATCCATCCGGTGTAGATTTCATTGCGAAGAATACGGTAGAAATAGGATTTGGAGAGAAGTGAGTGACCCGTACCGTTTAAAACTTCCTTCTGTATCTTTTTTCGTATTTCTTCCAGCGATTCTAATCTATACGCTACCCGTTCAAATATTTTTTTAACAAGCGGAGCATACTCATTAGGCGCAACCGTGCTTTTGCCATTAATTTTACAATGTGAGAATCCTATGGGTGCTGGCCATACGTACCTTCCTTCCCGCATGGCTTCCTTCATGCCATTCACAGAGCGCTCTGTGCGGACTTCATTATCAAACTGCGCAACATTTGCAATAATGTTTTCCATAAACCTTCCCGCAGGGTTATCTTCAAAATGTTCAGTAGTTGATTTGATTTCAACTCCATACCGTTTCAAGAGTATGCGTATCTGGCTATAGTCATCAATATTGCGGGAGAGCCTGTCAAGTTTGTACACAATGACAATTGAAATGCCATGTTTCTTAACGCTGCAATACTTCAAGAGTTTTTGCAGTTCAGTACGATCTGCAGTTTTAGCACTTTCCCCCTGTTCAATAAAGACCGCATCTACAAGATACCCATGCTTTAGTGCATAGTCTTTACAAATCCGTTCCTGTGTAACGAGACTGTTTCCTTCTTCAACCTGTTCTTTTGTTGATACTCTGCAATAGAGTACTGCTTTTCTGAGTGAATTGTTCTTCATAGAGTTGTAGTGCACAGTGGACTAGTAAATCAGCAAAGTATTCCAGCATCATTTCTCTGGTAACTTCACCTTTAACCGGCAAAGAGGGAGAACCCGTTCCACCATTGTCGCCTGACAAATGATTGAGTTCCCCCTCTTTGCGTTCAACTGTATTGCTGGTGTTTTGTACTTTGTCAGGCATAGAAAGTATATCACAGAAGTATGATACAGTTCCATTATTGCCCATGTGAAAAAACTGAAAAGACGGCAGTTTTTAGTTTTAATATTAAAAATTCCAAACTTATCTGTTCACAACGTATTCGGTAGGATAGAGTAATGAGTGATGCAATTATTCCTTTTGCTGAAACCACCTGGCGAAATCAGCATATTCCATTCGGGATAAAAGAGAATGACCGATTTGGTCATATCTATTGCTTAGGAAAAACGGGAACAGGAAAGAGTACTCTTCTTCAAACAATTGCTATAGCAGATATAAGTGCAAATAAAGGCGTATGTATCATCGATCCCCACGGTGACCTTGCAGAACAGCTATTAGACTGTATACCAAAACATCGAATTAAAGACGTGGTATACTTTCATCCCGCAGACACCGTGCATCGTCTAGGATTTAATCCATTGGCGCAGGTTCCAACTGAATATCATCACATAGCAGTTTCAGCACTCATAGCCACTTTTAAAAAGATATGGGTAGACTCCTGGGGGCCACGGTTGGAGCACATTCTCAGAAATACACTCTTTACATTAATTGAATATCCCAATGCTACCTTACTCGATATTCAACCTCTTCTCACAAATCCCTCTTTTAGAGCAGCGGTACTGAAGCATTGTACCAACCGTCATATACATTTATTTTGGGAGCAGGAATTCCAATCCTATAGCCCGCAGATGAAAGCCGAAGTAATTGCACCGGTATTAAATAAGACGGGTATCTTGTATAATAGCGACTGTATCCGGGATATATTCAGGCATTCTCATCCTCCATTTTCCATTCATGGTTGTATGGAAAACAAAAAGATTCTGATCTGTAACCTTTCTAAAGGACTATTAGGAGAAGATATTTCAGCTTTTTTGGGTAGCATGATTGTCACTGCTATTCAAACAGAAGCACTAAGTCGCTCACGGCTGCCAGAGCATCAGCGTACTCCCTTCTATCTGTTTGTAGATGAGATGCAGTCGTTTGTGTCACTTTCTTTTGCAGACATTCTCTCAGAAGCACGGAAATATAAACTCGCTCTTTTTCTCACCAATCAATTCTTCTCACAGATTGATGAACGGATACGTAAAGCAATTATAGGGAATGTAGGTACGATGATCGTGTTTCGCATAGGATCAGACGACGCACAGGAACTAAAAAACGAATTCTACCCCATAGCAACAGCTGATGATCTCATCAATCAACCAAAGTACAGTATGTACATAAAACTGATGATTGATGGAATGACTTCAAAACCTTTTACAGCCCGGTCACTGGCTATAACAAAAAGCAGTACATCCTATAAAGAACAGGTACTGCTGTATTCAAAACTTCAGTATGCTGTTGAAAGCCCTGAAGAAAATGACAAGGAAATTAGTCTGAAGAAGTATCAAACGGAGTCACCGACATTATTTGAGTAACGAAATAGACAACGGTATACACACCGATAGTTACTTTTTAAAATTGAGAAGCTCTTTTTGATCAATTCCAAGCCCTTCTGCAATTTCAGAAAGATAGTAGGCAGAGGGGTTCATACGTCCTTTTTCCAGTCGCTGTATGCTTTGTTTGTCTTTATCACAACGGAATCCTAATTCTGTTTGTGTGATGCCCTCCCGTTCACGGAGTTTAGCAATATGTGCTCCCAGCTTAATTAAAAAGGCCTGTTTTTTTGGTTGTGCCACTGCCATAGAGGTCACAAAGTGGAGAAATTCAAAAAAAAGTAAGACAACGAATACGATGTCTGTCGTTTTTTATTTAGGTTTGCTCCACACTCGGAATACCACACCGGCTAAGACAATATTTCTTTAACTGTAAACTCTCTCACGTATGCACCAGCTTTTCAACCGGTCAGCGCTCCTGATGATGCTCTGTACCACCATCACCGCCTGCTTTGCTCCGCAACAGGCAACCCCTACTAAACAGACCTACACCTTTGACTATTCCAACACCGCCACTGCACGACTCGGAAGTGCCGGATTTGTGGTAGGGTTGGTTAAACCCGTGTACCCTGCAACCTTCCTGGCATCAGGAACAGAACTCTTTCAAAACTTCCGTAAAGGAGTGGGTGCAGATATTGAGGAAGTCCTCATCGGGCAGGGATACTCCTTAAAAGGCCCCTACGATGCACTCGATGAAATGATCTTTGAAGACAAAAAACGGGTGGACATGCTCATCACTATTGAAATTGCCCCCAGCTTCACCGCAGTACAGGGAGGATGGAAAAGTCACTTTAACCCACTCTTCGGTGGCAGCTACACGTACTCCTATGCAGGCAAAGCCTCTCTGGTAGGTAAGATCACGCTCACAGGAGTAGAGCCACTCACCAATGAAAAGATATGGGTGAAGTCTGTCTCTATTCCCAATGTAGAGGACATTGATATTGCCACCGTCAACCGATACAACCGTCAATTAAATGATATAGAGATTCTCCATGACCCTGGGGTATACAATGCAATCGGCAAAGCCCTCCAGAGGCAGTACTTGGGAATGATGGAAAAGATTATTGCACAAACCAATGTCGAAGAATTTAATTCTCTCAAACCACAGATTAAAGAACTCAAATCAAAAAAAGGATTTTAATTTCTTTGAAACAATAAAGGTTGGATAACAAAAACGGCCAGTTAAAATATCAGTATTGGGTCAATGGATATGTATAAACTTTGTAGAAAACAAGGGGTATATTAATATGGGGTTTAATTTCTATTCAACCCTTTTTTGAATATACCCCAAATACGAAGTCTGCTTTGTTTTGAAAAAGGTATTCTTCTTCCTTTTTAAATGCCATTTGAAGTATCATTTTGGTTTGAGGTAATTCGTTGCAAAAATGATGGGCAATATCTTTCAATAGTAACATCATTAGATTATCACCAATTTTTTTTTCTTCAACAACTTCAAATAATTCATGAAGCGATGGGATTATTGAAGCTGAGTCAATACACTCTGATGGATCCGCTAAAATCATTCTAATAATTCCCGGACCACTCACTCTATGCTTCACTTTATTAGTTTTGTACCTTCTTCTGTAGCTTTCAGGAATTTGCTTTAATAAATCATTAATAGCATTTATTTGATAACTAGGAAACTGGAGTCTATTAGGCCCTGTATATTCAAATATGATTACCAAACCATTATCATTTAACACGGGAACGATACTTTCCTTTAAAAAAAACCTTACATTAGGAAGATGATGAAGGGAAGAGTTAAAAAAAACAACATCATATTTTTTCTTAGAACTTAAATCCGTAAGAATATTCATTGTTTTAAAACACATATTAGTTAAACCTTTTTTTTGGCTTCTTTTTGTGCCTGTTTCATTAATTCTCCAGCAATATCTGTGCATGTTAAAGACCAAGCTGGTAATAATTTTGCAATTACAAATTCTAAGGTACAGGTACCACTGCCAACAGATAACAAACTACCTTTAGGCTGTGAGTAAAGAATTTTATTTGAAATATATTCAGGTATGCCCTCATCTTTATTTCCACTAATTTTCTTATTCCATCGTTGTTGAACAGCAGGAATAATCCACCAATTACTTCCATCGATATCCCATTCATTAAATGCACTTAATGTTCGTTTCATCCCCTTAATATTAAATTTTGATATTATAAAGGGAATACCTCTTTGTCTCAATTTTGAGTAGGTTTCTATAAGATCATCTCTAGTAATAAGCCGCATGTGATTATCGTTAAAATCTGAAACTCATTGCTTAACTACAATGTTTGTTAACCAATTTTTAAAAGCACTTCGGACATCTTCGCATTATTTGATTCTGGCATTATTTATTCCGTATATAAATAATTACAACTGCAGGTAATATGCCTAATATACAGGCAATGTTTATTTTTTCAGTCATTTACAGTTAGCTATAATCCTTGTTCATATCCGTTATTGATAGCAAAAAGATAAAATACTTTATCAAAAAAGTCATTTATTATTCACTAACAACAGTGAGAATATTAAAATGTTTTGTTCGTTCAGGCTAAAGGTACTTTTTATTAATCAGCTTAAATAGAATTAGTTAAAAGGGTTTCCTTTTATAGTAAGCTCTTATGCTAACTTCTGTTTAAAAATCACCTCTTTGTAACTTTTTATTGGTAAATGAATCCATGTAATCAATATGTAATAAGTCAGTTGCTGTTGTTCCACTGTTCGTTACAATTATTCCCGTGCTAAACAAGCGGCCTGAAACCGGGAAATTGCTAGTAATTGTTTGGCTGCCTAATTGTGTCCCGCTTTCATTGTATATAGTAAACACAGCTTGAGTTTTTGTTTCGTTAATAGTTATACGTGCGTGATACCATGTGTTCGTTGTTAAAGTAGTAATTGTTGATGTAGTGCTGTAAGCTGCTGCATTTGCAGTTTTTCCAACTATGTTACCATTACCAGCATACTCAAAATAAACACCATCTGTTGGTAAGCTACTACTACTTGTGTTATGATACCCAGCCCTCATGGTTGTATTGGTAAAACTGGTAGTAGTTCGAAATACAACGTTAAAAACCTCACCTCCTGCTAATTCTATCCTAGCTACATTGCCCGTCAAATATGAATAACCACTGTTAGCAGTTGTAGAACTACGCATCAAAACTACACCTGGATGGTTTGCTGAAATAACGGGGGCATTACTGTTTGTTCCGGATGAAATAGCAAAACCAATATATTGACCCTGAACAACATTAGTATTCAGGAACTCCGCCTCAGTGCGGAAATAGCCGCCACTTGTAAGTGCAGGATCAATAACAGGATTACCGTTTACTCCATCAGAATTTACGATTACACCCTTTCCAGTGGTTATTTGCATTGTTCTTGCAACAGTAGTACCAGATCCATTTTTCACAATAATCCCGTTACTACCAGGGTCGGGCAAGCCTGAACCCCCGCTTGCAGTAATTTTAGTAGCCAATACTTGTTTTGTTACAGGGTCATAAGTCAAAACAGTGTCACGGTTTCCAAGAAAAGGAATAGTATTAATCCTGGCTGTTCCATTTACATCTAATTTAAATCCTGCATCATCATTTGAATTTAGAACAAGATTGCCCGAACTAAATAATTTCAATATAGGGGTATTAAAAATTCCAACTCCCGGGCCATTATTAATAGTCATTAATGGTCGGTTAGTAACAGGAGATTGCAAACTATCTGTTTTAAAAAAACTAATATTCCATATACCAGAAGTAGTACCAAATGGGGCGTAGGTGCTAGTGTCGTTTTGATAGCCTGCAGCGAAGTCATAACGTACACCGTTAGGATATAGGGAATTAGAATAATCTAACGTATGCAAAAGATTTGATGGTGCTTCACTATCATAAAGTAAAAAATAGCTTTTTTTATTAGTTTTAGGTTTCACAAACAAACTTCCCTCAATATTTACTTTCCCCAGATTTCCTAAAATACTAGTACTGCCGATATTCAATTTTCCATCTGACGATACTCTAATAGGTGTTGTTCCACTAAAATCCAGGTTATTACCTCCAAGCGTTACTGTTCTGTTATTTGTTAAGGTGCCATTGGAATTATAAATATTAGGACTTGTTGTTCCAATTGAATTAAAGACTGTTTTAAAATTGATGATATCATTACCAAAAATATATGTACTGTCAGTAAGTTTTATAGCTCCTCTCCTAAACTCTGTTCTTCCATTTCCTTTATTGTATAAAAAACCTAAAGTATCTTTTGTGCGATTTTCAAGAATCAGTTCTGCTGCGCAAGTGTCTTTTGTGAGTAATATCGAATCAGCTTTAATTTTATATACAAATTGTGCTTTTATGCTACCGAGTGCTAATGTGCAAAAAGAAAGCAAAATAATTTTTTTCATACTCAAATTTTTAATTTGTAGGTATCTTATGGTGAAGTATCAAGACAATACGCGAAGCTCCTTTACGAATGAGTTATTTGATTCTTGTAATAATTAAAGTACTACCTGCCAGCATAGTTGCTACACTACCTCCTACGCTACTTGCGAAAAGAATATTCAGCGTACTATTTGATGTGCAATGAACAACTAATTGAAGCGAACAGGCTGTTGGAGTATTTGCATTGCTGACACTGGCAGTGGTGATAGTAGAACTGGAAGAAGAAATAACAGCTTTGTTTGAATTGGAAGTTGATAAGGTATGTGAGGAAGAGACATCATACTCTCCTAAAAAATTACCTGTACCACTTAGACCTAGCGATATACCTGTTGATGTAGCGTCTGTTTGATATAATCCTCTGAATTCAACTTTGTAAGAGGCCCCGGACTGCATACTATAACTAAGAGCGGTAATATTTGATAAAGTTGTACTGCTTGAAGTAAAATTGGAAGCAAGAGAAAACGAAACAGAGGTGTTATTGGTACCTCCACCATTTAAATTATTCCAATTAACCCCGTTGTAATATGAAAAAGCTGCTGAATCAGTGTTGTATATCAATAAACCACTTGCAGGGCTACCGATTGCGTTCTGTTGTGAAGTTGAAAGACGGGGAATTAATATACCCCTATTTGTACTGCTGATATTCAAAATAGCAGAGGTGTTATCCGCAGTCGTATTGATTAGTAAAGCACCCGTTCTGGTAATACGGGCTTTTTCTGTTAGATTACCACCCATTCTGGTTGTGAAGAAAATATCGCCATCAGTATCCGTAGTATTTCTTACTGCGCCTATTACGCCAATATCAATTGTTGGTTGAGATTGATCAGCAATTTGAAAAGTCATACCAACACCAAAGCCATCAATCATTTGATACCCTGAATCAAGACTATTTCTTAATGCGAATGTTGAAAAATAGCCATCGGTAGTAAAATTTGTCCTATGGGCCAATAAAAGAGAACGAATTCCGGTGCCTCCCGTTGAGTTTAATGTTGCTTCCGAAATCGTTGAACCACCTATTGTTGCTCTGAATCCGTTAAATGAGTGATACATAATATTGCCGCCACCATTGGTGAGTATTAAGCCGTTTGTGTTGCTATATCTTATTTGTGCACTTTGCACACCATCTCTAAAGAAATTTATATAAGGTTCTGCGCTAGTACGCTTAATTTGAATACCACCTCCTTCAAACTGAGCCAGACTTGTAGTTCTTAAAACACCCTGCACATCAAGTTTATAAGTTTGGTCAACAGGTGAGCCGTTGCCCAACCAAAGGTTACCATTGTTAAACAAGTGCAGATATGTAGCAGAGTTTTTCTTAAACGATAATGTACTTGTATCCAAATTCAAAGATCTATTTGTTGTGAGACTACCATTTGAATTATAGATATTTATATTACTCCCACCAGCACCTACAGTATTAAATACGGATTTGAAGTTTATAATATCATTGCCGAATAAGTAAGTACTGTCTGTTAACTTAATCGCACCTCTCCTGAACTCCGTTCTTCCTTTTCCCTTATTGTAAAGGAAACCAAGTGTATCCTTTGTTTTGTTCTCAAGGTTCAATTCTGCATTGCAGGAGTCGTTTGTAATAAGAACACTATCAGCCTTTATTTTATATACATACTGTGCGTAGGAAAAAGTAAAAAAAAGTGAAAAAAAAGTCAGCAGGAGGAGTCTTTTCATATTCAATAAGTTTGGTGCAGTGTTAATAATTGAAGAAAGAACCGAACTGATAATTTGTATCTAAATTATACAAAGAGTTGAGAAAAAAAAATATTCAGAAAATTTTGTTTCAGAAAATCTTACAATATATTTAGTGTACAAACTACTTATGTGAGATACGGAAACACACTATCTGCTCAACTACTGAAACTCACTGCTGTATTAGCTTTCAGCTGTTTTGAAGTATCTGCTCATAACATTAAAGTCAACTCAGAGTGTATCTTTTTTTTGAAAAAAAAATCTTCCATTTCTTTAGTAAGAGATAGTGAAATTACGGTTGATGGGTATAACTTCTTTAATACAACCATTGCTTATGAACTAAAGCAAAATCATTTTTATTCCTTTTACTATAAGCGGAATATTCACGATAGTTTTCCAGTATTGGCTAAAGATCCAAACACATTTATAGAAAGAAAGAAATCACTTATTGTTTGTCATTGTAGTATTAATAATCTTCCCCTATTTATTAAACAAAATGATATTGGGCGGATGTTAAGACTTCAACTTAACCAAAATGATTTAAGGCAAATGTTGTTTAGACTTTATACTCTTCAAATACAGAATTTTCAAAAAACACAAAAAGTTAATGATAATTTGGAAGAGCTTCAAAAGCTGAAGGAAATCACGGATAGCGATCACTTAATTAATACAATACGAGATTTCAACAATTCTATTTTAAAAAAGCCACTTTTATTGAAAAATAGTGAGCTGTACTATACAAATCAACTAATGCCTTCAGTAATTGATACTTTTCATTCCTATTTTTATCAGGATCTTTCTTTTTCCGCCGCTGCTACTATATCAGGCGTTCCTTTCGCATTGCAGATACATCATCAACGATTCTCGGATCCCTTCCGAATTCAAGAAAACAGATCTGTGGTTACTACAAAATTTGATCGTCAAGAGTATATAACAAAACTCAAGTCTTATATTCCTGAATTTAATATTGGCTTATCTTCTTTGCCAACTGCAAATATTTGGAAACTGGCGTACGAAAAGGGAGAAAATTTGTTGAAAAAAGAAGTAGCTGTAATACTTGAAAAATACCATGTTGGAGGTTCAGAATGGCTGGAATATAATATGCAAAATATTTTACAGAAAGATTTACAATTATTTTCCAAGCAAATTTTAAACCCACAGTACTTGCAGCAAATCAATGAAGCCAAAGCTGTTTATGATCAATTGCAATTACAAATTAAATCAGGACTGGCCATTGACAGCAATAGTTTCAAAAATGCCAGAAAATTAATAGAAACTCATAAAGCATTTTCTGAAGTTATTGATAAAGTTCAGGAATATAAACAAAAATGGGAAGGAAGCGGATTTGTGCAAAAGCTAAAGGAAATGGATTGGCAGCATATGGAGAAAATGAAACAATTAACGGCAAATCCATCTCTCTTATTTACAGAAGCTGAAAAATATGCGAAGTTTTCAGGATTCCAAAAATTACTTATAAAGTTTAATCAACTCAATCTGGGCCAATCTGGTACTGACCAAAGCAAACTCACCTTCAATAATTTCATTGCAAATGGAATTACAGGTAACCTAATGAGTAAGAAAAATCAATATTTTTCATTTATCGCAGGCCGGCAAAAAGATATAGTATCATTATTTGATACTCAATTTGGAAACCCTACTACTAATTTTGAGAACAATGTTATTGGTATTACCATGGGTAAGGGGAAACGAAGCGGTTCTCATAATCACATTTCAATGTCTTACTTTAAACAGCAACAAGCCAATGTTCATCCTTTTACAATAAGCCCGCCTTCACGTACATCCTTTGCAGCAACTTTCAATAACAGAATTGATTTTTCCAAAAACAGTTTTATCGAAACGGAAATTTCGAAATCCGCAGGCGGATATCAAAATGAAGTGAGTGCAGTGGACTCAAACAGAGTGTCAACCGCTTACTTTAAGAATATCCTATCTGCAAATTCAATTACTGATAACCTTGCTTTTTCCGTAACGTATGTTGGAGAATACGAAGAAATTGGACTTCAGCAACGTGTACACTTCAGGTCTACAGATAATGGATACCACAACCCGGGAAGCCCTCTTTTAACAAGAGGAACAACTGAAGCAGGATTAGATCTCCGTAAATCATTTTTAAAACAAAAGATATCATTTGCTGTAAAATATGATTTCAGACAGTTCAATTTTAGTGAACAGTATGAACGTAAATGGCAAAACCACTCCTACTTTATAGATGGGAAAATAAAATTAGATAAGGGACAGTCTGTTTCATTTCGTTATCAACCTACAAAGTTTGTACGAATTGAAGACGGTGTTAAAGCAAACAGCAACGCCACCGAGCAATTATCTGCTAATGCCAATTTCCGTACAAAAATTTTTAAAAAAACCTATACAAACATGCTGGGGCTCATGTATCAGAAAAACAGTTTTTTGAATTCGGGGAGCATGAATCAAAGTGCTACATCACTACTAGTTACTTCACTTCAAGCGATAAGCATAGGAAGTCAATTATTGAGTTTAAATTTTTTATATAACCATGCTAGTAACAATACCGGAATTGTTTTTTTGAACTCTTCATTTAATTGTGATGGCGGCATCAGTTATATCCTGTTTAAGCGAATTTCAGGATCCACCTCAGCAGGCTATAATAGTGTGAAGAACTGGTATCAGCAACTATCTCTCCGGCAGTCACTTTCAGGGCAAATTGGTTCCAAATGCCAATTTTCACTTTTTGTGGATGCCAGACGGAATATTAAATTATACCAACCCCTTCTGTACAATTTAACAAGAGGCGAATTGAGTTTTAGTTACAGTATAAATTGATATTGTATTCATGAAGTATTTGAATAAGAAATATATAATTCTACTCCTCGCTCTGGTATTGATTTATGCAGAGATGCTGGGTCAGGTGTTAATAAATTTTACACCTGCAGTGAATGGACAGTCTTTGGATGGAATTGCTTATGCGTTGTTGAATAATCAAAGTACCAATGAGTTGAATATAAAGCTCACTGTTAAGGTGCGTAATTTAATAAGTGGCCAGGTAGTAACTATTAGAGTTCCAGAATTTATAATCGGAAGAGGTGCAAACCCTATTAACAGATTGGCTTTTTCAAGAGCAACAATCATTTTCGGAAACAATAAGGAGGCAGAGATATTACGTCAAACGCAACGATTCCCTGAAGGGGAGTATGAGTATTGTTTTCAAGCTGATGCAACTATTGCTAAAAGCACGACGCCTGCCGGTTATTTTGAAAATTGCTTTGTTCATTTGCTTCAGCCAACAACTCCTTTATTACTTATCAATCCAATTGATGGAGATAAGCTTTGTCAGAAACGCCCAATATTCAATTGGCAACCTCCAATGCCTATTATTCCCGGGCTTCGTTACAGATTGATTCTTGTGGAAATCAAGAATGATCAAACATCTGCTGAAGCTGTTATTGCAAATATTCCTGTAATCAATCAAATGAATTTAACCGCCCATATGTTACTGTACCCGGTGAATTCACCTGAACTCCAAGAAGGGAAAAAGTATGCATGGCAGGTTATTGCTTACAGTATGCAAACGGTGCTTACAAAGTCAGAAATATGGACATTCACTGTTGAATGTGACAAAGAAAAAGAGGTTGCTGATGGTGACAGCTATCGTGAAGTAAATGCAGGAAATGATGGCAGTTTTTATGTAGCCAATAGGTATTTAAGATTTTCATTCACTAATCCTTACAATACCGGGGTGCTGAATTATAGTATTAAAAGTTTTTCTGAGCCTGATAAGACAGTTAAGCGGTTGCCGGTTTTAAAAATGCAAACCGGTTTAAATAAATATATTCTTGATTTTACCAATAACCGATTCTTTAAAGATGGTGAACAGTATCAACTGGAAATCATGAGCGGTGATGGTAAGTTGTATACATTACGATTTGTTTATAATGAATAGAGTGAGAAACATTATGGTTTTTTTTATTGTACTAGCCGTGACTTCCTGCATTAACAGAAGCCGGGGAAAAGCTCTCATTGAGAGTAGTAAGGAGCAAGACCTGATTTTCCAGGAACGAATGATTAATGATATTAAAATTTCTGTTCAATACATGCCTGCAGAATTAAAACTTTTGAAACACCAACAGAGCGGAAGTGTTATAAGCCATGAAGATTCTGTTGATATTTTATCATTCAGTGATTTCAAAGTTATCATTCAAAAAAATTTTTGGAAACCGGAAAAAGCTACAATAGAATACATGAGTTTTAAAATAGGAAGTGATTTTGTACTAATTGATAGCAATAATGATACAATCAAAACCAGTATTTGTGAACGAATGGTTAATGGGTCTTCTGATACACATGAACTGCTGATGTCATTTGAAACAGGGGCAGCCTATGATGCCAGACAAGAGGGATTTAAGTTAGTGTACCTGGATAAATTATTAGGAACAGGAGCACTTTATTTTAACATACCGGGTAGTGCAATAAAAAACTTACGGGACATAAATTAAGATCAATGATCGGGCGCTTATTGAACATACGTAAACCAGCTGCTTTGTTTTTACTGCTGATCATGCTTGCAGAAATAATGCTACCTGCAACAGTTTCCGCTTTAACCAGTGGCCCCTCGCAACCAGAAATGACAGGATTTACTCCTGTGAATGCTACAAATATGGTGGATCCTTTTACAGGTGATTTTTCATATAATATTCCTTTAATGGATGTAGGAGGTTATCCATTGAACCTTGCTTATCAATCAGGCGCTAATATGGATGATGAAGCAAGTTGGGTGGGTTATGGCTGGAGTTTAACACCCGGTTCTATTAACAGGCAAATGCGTGGAATACCCGACGATTTTAATGGTACTGATACTATGCAGCGGATTATAAGTATGAAAGACCATAAAACATGGGGTGTAAAGGGAACAGTGTCGCTTGAATTATTGGGTTTGCCTGTTGGTGGTGGGAAAACCAAAAAAAATAAAAAGAAGAAAAAGAAAGTTATTCTGCCTAAAATCAGTTTCAGCTTAGCTGTGAAAAATGACAACTATCGTGGTATTGGAGTTGATATAGGGGCTAATGCTGGGCTTAGTTTGGGAGAGTATGTCGAGCAAAAAAATACAAGCGGAGTTCAAACTAAAGATAAATATGATAGTCAAGGAGACATTGCATCCCTAGGGTTTAACAGTAGCTCAAGTGATGGACTTTCGTTTAAAGGTTCGTTCAACTTCAACACATTAAGAGACTTCAACGGCAATGATCCAGTAATAGCAGGAAAATCTATAGGTTTTTCTATGAATACGAGAAACGGCGCTGCTGCTTTAACACTTGGTCCTTCGTTTGGACCTCACATGAAAGATAAAGAAAAAAAGCAATACCAACTAGGGAAGAATTATTTAGGAAGTACCGGCACATCTTTTACTTATGCTGGCGAAAGTGTTACACCTACTATTGACATTCCTACCAAAAACAATTCTTTTACACTTGAAATATCTGGTGGTGCAGAGATTCAAATTTTTTATGTGGGCGTTGGTTTAACCGGCTTTTATAGCCAGCAGTATATACCCCAAATTTCAAAACATCAATACTCACCTGCATATGGTTTTTTACATAGCGAAAAAGCAAGGGATAAAGCAGATGAGGCTATTATGGACTTTAATAGAGAAAAAGACATTCCTTTTACTCCAGAGATTAAAACTGTTCCCATACCTGTACCCACAAATGATTTATTTAGTGTAACTGGCCAGTTTGGAGGAGGCCAATATAAAACAGTTCGCAATAGTTCAGGTATTTATTTTGATAAGAAAACAAAAACATCAAATAACGATTTTACAGCAGGAGTAGAGTTGGGTTTCGGTACTTATATTGATGTTGGTGTTAATCTATATTATCAAAATATTACATCAAAATCCCAGCGATGGAAAAACCAGAACCCATTTCTTCAAAATAGTAAGGGTGATTTCTCTGTATATACATCACAAAACCTGCAAAATGAACCTGCTATCATTAAAAAGGTGGGGGAATCGGTGCCATTTGATCAGGATTACTATTCTAAAACTTTAGGTAAATCACCAGTTGCAGTAGTGTTGTCTCAGAATTCAAAATTTAACCCTGTTGGACCTTCGTCTGAGGATAAATTTTTCACTAAAAACGGCACTCAAAATATTCCTGAAAATATACAGCGTATTAAAAAAGAAGCAAGAAATAATAATTTTAATCATTTAACAGCTTCTGAGGCAAGTAATCATGCTCTCGATAAACAAATAAAGAGTTATCCGTCAGGACAATTAATTGTGTCTGGCTGCAGCAATGACAGTGGCGCTATCCAATTCATCAACCGTGCAGGCGGATATCGTAAAAGACATCATTTATCAGATATCACCATTATTAATGACGATGGTAACAGGGCTGTGTATGGTATACCGGTTTACAATGTTTACCAGGAAGAGGTAACTTTTAGTGTGGCACAGGCTGATACCAGTAAGCGCAGGACAGGTATTGTAAGTTATACATCACAAGAAAACAGTACTTCTAACAATAGTGGCAGAGATGGTTACTACAGTAAGCAGATTATGCCTGCCTATACAACTTCTCACTTACTTACGGGAATACTTTCGCCTGATTACGTTGACCGAACCAGTAATGGGATAACAGATGATGACCTTGGTACAGCCATTAAGTTCAATTATACAAAAATGCCATATGAATATCATTGGCGAACACCCTATGAAAGTACCAATACGGCAACATACAATGAAGGGTTCCTAAGTGATACTAAAGATGATAAGGCAACTTATGTGTATGGCCGTAAAGAATTATGGTATATGCATTCCATTGAATCAAAAACAATGGTGGCGTATTTTGTTATTGAAGACCGAAATGATGGCTTAGGGGTTAATGCTTCGAGTGGCGGTAAAAACAGCACAGGCCGCTTAAAGAGATTAAAAGAAATCAAACTTTTTTCAAAATCTGATTTAATAGCTAATAATGGTAATGTTCATACCACGGTTCCGATTAAAACAGTGCATTTTGTTTACGATTATTCGCTTGGCTCTGCGTTCCCTAACAGTGTGGGTAATGAAGGAAAACTTACTCTAAAGAAAGTATATTTCACCTATGGCCGTAATCAAAAAGGGAGCTTAAATCCTTATGAGTTTTCTTATAACAAAAGCGGGTTAGACAGTAATTATGTACACCGGCAATATGATCGCTGGGGTAATTATAAAGACGCTGCGACAAATCCAAATGGATTATTGAATTCAGAGTATCCATATACCCTGCAGGATACAGCCATCACCAATAAGTTCGTTTCAATGTGGCAGTTGTCAAAGATTATTCTTCCATCAGGAGGCATAATACAGGTAAATTATGAATCGGATGATTATGCTTTTGTACAAAACAGAAGAGCATCGGAGATGTGTTTTGTAAATGGTATTGAAGCACCCTCTCAAAGTACAGGTTTAGTTAACAGCAATACGTTATTAGTTTCATTGCCTAAAGGCGTAAGCAGTGACCAAGAGTTAATAGAACGGTATTTTGAAAAAGGAGGAATTGGAGAACATTTATACTTTAAATTATACACTGATCTTGATAATAGAGGTCATTATGAATTTGTTCCCGGCTATGCCATTATTAAAAGTGTAACGAGATATAATGGAAACAGCCATATTGCTGCAATTACTTTTGAAAAACTGGGTGGCGAAAACCCGATGGCAAAAACCATTTGGCAATTCCTGAGATTGCATCTTCCCAAATATGCTTACCCTGGTTCAGAAAATATTGATGATGAGGTAAGCAATCTTACAAAAGCCATCAGAGCATTATTATCAGCCTTAGGAAATATAATGAATGTGTTTAAGAATTATGAAAAAAGAGCGAAAGAATCTAAATACGGTGATAAAATTGATTTATCTAAATCATGGGTGCGTTTATGTCAACCTGAGTTTAAAAAATTAGGTGGCGGATTACGGGTAAAACGAATTGATGTGAGCGATGAATGGGCAACTGTATCTGGTGTCGCAGGTGCAAAAACAGCTACTTATAGTCAACTTTACGAATACACTACAAGCAGAACTGTTAATGGGCAAAATATTACCATTTCATCAGGGGTTGCTTCTTACGAGCCGATGATTGGCAATGATGAAAATCCTTTTCGGCAACCTGTAAAGTATAAATCAAAAGTAGGTATTGGCTTAAATAACTTTTTGTATGTGGAGGAACCTTATGGGGAAAGTTTTTTTCCTGCGCCATCTGTTGGATACAGTAAGGTTACTGTACGAAGTCTCGGTTCAGGTGATGCTGTAACAGTTAACAGAATCGGGTATATAGAAAGTGAGTTTTACACTGCTAAGGATTTCCCAACCCTTACTGATCAAACCGAATTAAAGACTGTTCAAAGCTCTAAGGCGTTGAATAAACTCTTTGGGTTACTTGGGGTAAAGACTGAAGCTCATTCTGCCATATCAGGAGGATATAGTATTGAAGTTAATGATATGCATGGTAAACCCAGAGCAACACGTATTTTTAATAAATCAAAGGAACTGATCTCAAGCGAAGAGTATTTTTATAAATGTGATAATCAGTTTAGCGAACAAAAGCAATTGAATAACGAAGTAGATGTCATTAAACCAAACGGCAGCATTAGTAAGGGAGTTATTGCACAGGATATTGAGATGTTTACAGATATGCGGGAAAGCTTGACCGAAAATCTGGGAACTTCTGTTCGAGCAAGTGGAGGAGTAGGTGCCATTGGATTTATACCTATTGGATTTGGATTACCAAATGTTAACGGTAATTACAGCCGTAAAATTTTCCGTTCTTCTTCCACTGTAAAAATTATCCATCGTGCAGGTATTTTAGAACGGGTAAAGAAAATGGAAAATGGTTCCACCATTGAAACAGAGAATTTATTGTGGGATGCTGTAACTGGAAATGTGTTATTAACCAAAGTGCATAATGAGTATAAAGACCCGGTTTTCAATTTTACTTATCCTGCCCATTGGGCTTATGCGGGAATGGGCCCCTCTTACCTAAACCTGGGAACCTTTATGGAGAACTTCAGTTCCTCTGCCACCGGAATAATTATGAACGCCACCTATGCTTCTATACTTACACCGGGAGATGAATTGATCAGTACAGATTCAGAAGTGAAAATGTGGGTTATCCGTTCATTAAATAATGAATTACGTGTTATTAATGAAGCGGGGCAGTTTGTTGGTGTAAGCAATATTGATGTGAGAGTACTCCGATCCGGAAGACGTAATATGGCCAATGCAGCTATTGCAAGTATAGCGTCTCTTAAAAATCCGATTGTTAATAATCAACTTTCAGTTACTCAACTCACTAAAATACTAGATGCAAAAGCTGTAGTATTCAGCGAAGAATGGAGTGTGCCCGTTTCAAGTCAATTAAAGCTTGGTGACTTTTCGCAGGATTGTATTGACCTCGATTGTATCCGCTCTTTTTTCCAGGCTGCCATATGCACGAACACACCTCCTTATAGTAATTTACTGGCATGGCAGAATGATAATAAGACTGCGGGATCCATTTTACAACAATATGCCAACGCTGGTGGGAGTAATATAGGTTTTCAGTGTATTCCCGGTTTTTATAATGAGCAACCGGCATCAGGATTCCCTTATTATTTACACACACAAAGAACCAATCAAAATATTGTTTTGAATAATAATGGGAACGGCATACATCCCCGTTATTTTATTGCAGGTGACACTGCCACGCTGGGAAATTTCAAAATGATCTTTGATACTGTCTATCCTAATATACCGCCATTAATGTTTGATGTTTTGGATTCAGGTAATTGTGTTACTATTCATACACCCAATACGATTCCGCCAAAAACAGGAGCAGGTCATAACAGTCAGTATTACTACTATTTTGAAAAAAACAATTGCAGTTACTCGCTCAAAAGGGGAATTTATCCGGAAGAAGGACCTCCCAATCCCTTATTGTGTTTGCCTGAAGACTCATTAATTACCGTTCTTAAATTTCACATGGCAAACCAGGTTGATTCCGGTTATTATTGCAGTGATCGCATTGGAGATACCATTAATCCTTATTATACAGGTATTTTAGGTAACTGGCGACCCTGGCAAAGTTTTGCCTATCACAGCGACCGTAGTAACGGAAATGCGCAGCAGCCCTCAATCGGTCAAACAGATATACGGAATGCCGGCTTTTATTTAAACTTCAATTCGTTTTGGGGCTACAATACAACGCAGCAGCTTTATTTACCAGAGGGTTTAAGCATATCAAAATGGATCAGCAGCAGTTATGTTACTTTTTATAACACCAAAGGTCAGGAATTAGAAAACCGTGATGCTTTAAACAGGTATAGTGCGGCACAGTTTGGTTATCTGGAATCAGTGCCGGTGGCCGTTGCTTCAAACGCCCGGTACCGGGAAATTGGATATGATGGTTTTGAAGATTACAATTATTCCCTTGATTGTGGCGGGGCCGATAGTTGTAATAATGCTGGCCATTTCAGCTTAAGAAAAATGATCAACGGAACATCTGTTCTTCTGGAGCAGAAGAATGTTCATACGGGTAAGTTTGGTTTGAAATTAACAGGATCTTCATCTGTTTTCATTAATAAAAAAATCACGACTATTGATAATACAGATCCGGTATATGTATTCAGCACATCCGGTACCTATTTGCTAAACAGAAATGATTTGCAAAAAGGATTTTCCCCCACCCCAAATAAAAAATACGTGGTAAGTCTCTGGGTTAAAGACCAGTCACCAAGAAATCCATCAACCAGCCTGAAAGTAAAAATCAATGGAACTGATTATGTGTCATCCACTGCCAAGTGGCCGGTAGTAGAAGGCTGGAAGCGAATTGAAATTCCATTTTTGCTTCCTTCAACTGCCACTTATTTTACCCTGGAGTTGCTGCCGGGAGGTCTTACTTACATTGATGATATACGTATTCATCCATTTGACGCACAAATAAAGACGTTTACTTATGATCCTTCCAGTATGCGGCTAATGGCAGAAATGGATGAAAACAATTTTGCTACATTCTATGAATATGATGATGAAGGTGTATTGATACGGGTGAAAAAAGAAACAGAGAGAGGAATCATGACCATTAAAGAAACCAGATCTTCTTACAAGCCAAGATAACAGAAAGAGTAATGAGGAAAAATAAAATCATAAAGTATGCATTTACGGGCTTTTTAAGCTTGCTGGTGATTTTTGCTTTTTACCAGGTAGCTGTAACACAATTGAGGAGCGCAGGTTTTAGAAAAAGTGAAGAGCTGCCGGAGCGGGAAACAAAACCTGCGGTTCAAGATATAGCAGAGGGAATACCAACAGGAGATGATCCGGTTAAGGAAGTTGAAAAGATAATCAAAGCGTTTTCGGAGCAATCTATTTTTTCCATCTCCGGGGCTATAAAATTATATGAAGAGGATGCTGAAGGAGAGGATAAGCTTACCGAGGAAAAACAGATGGAATATAAAAAAGAGGGACAGCATATTTATTATAGGATGGGAACGCTTGAGTATTTGTTTGAAAAGAATCAATTTTTAATTGTTGATCATGACTCAAAAGTGATGCACTTCAGCCGTGAAGATGACTTTAAAGAATCAGTCGTTTTATCAACCCAGTTAAATCAGATAAAGAAATTTATTACAGCAGACAGCTCAGAAGCGATCGTAACAATGCTAAATGGCGAAAAGAGTATAACTATTATTAACCCTTCCGACCCATCTGTTCAGCAATATACCATATCCTATATTTCTTCTACTTACAGGATCACCAGGATCAGTATGATCATGTACCGTACTGAAGAAATGGAGGAAGATGATTATACAGCAATGGGTGATGCCAAAGAAAAAAGTACAATTACGCCTGATACCAGTTTAAGCATTGAAGATTTTGGGTATAAACAATCCTATTATCATATAGAATTTGTGTACACGAATTATTCTGAAAAAGTAGTTTGGCTTCCTCAACAACTTATACAGAATTTTTTGTTGCAAGATAATAAAGACTGCATCCTTAACGAACAGTATAAAGATTATGAGCTTAATTATTGAGTAACACTGCAAATGACCTGCTGCTTATGAGTTATAGGTATAACTATATACGGGGATTTTTTATTGTGCTTTGGAGCTTAGCTGCAACGCTTGATGTTTCAGCGGCAGAGGAGCCGTATGTTAATGAGTTAAAAGGAAGGCAGATAGATACTAATAAAACATTTTCTGTTACGGATGAAAAATTTAAAAGTCTTACACTGTGGAATAAGATTCAACAGAATATTTCTGTAGATAATGTTTTAACTTTTGAAATCAATTACGACACACTCTATCACTTTTACAATAAACCCTTTACTGCCCAAATACAGGTAACCATACAGACCTATAACAACCCTCAGGATACATCTCAGGAAATGGGTCCTCAACAAACAATTACACTCACCATTCACTATGATACAACTTCGGGCAAACCGTATAAAGGTATTGCCATGTATAAATTTAAAGGAGCTCATAAATTTAAAGTCACTATCGATAGTATTAACGGGCCTTTAGATGCAGCAGATAAACTATTACCAATTTTCCGGCTTAAAGGGCAAACCATTATCAACCGTCAGTACATATTTAATGATAACAGTACAGATATTTCCATATTTGAAAACAGTAATAACAAACTTACAGTTAGTTGGAATCCTGCTGCTTATGAAGGAGCCGAGATGTATGATTTTGAATACACTCATATTGACAGTGCCAGTGATATTGGTTGGCGCATCAAAAATGTTTATAATAACGGGCTCACACCCATACCCGCTGATACACTTGCGCTTTGGTTTCATAATAACAACACAAGGATTACTACACCTGCCAGCAGCTATACTTTGAATTTGAGTTTTAACAGCGGCTTTATATTATACAGGATAAGGGGTGTGCAAATTCATTATGACGATAACATCCGGTATGAAGGTAACTGGAACTATTTTGCAAAAGCAGGAGTTAGCGGTACACAGCAAATGGCGGTAGCAGAAGTGCAATGGCATGAACGTAATTTAAACTGGCAATACAATGCCACGTTTGCTGAAGAAGGCAAAAGAAAAGAGGTAATGAGCTATTTTGATGGCACCCTCCGTAATAGGCAAACAGTTACCATTAATAATTCAGATAATATTGCCGTTGCACAGGAATCTGTTTTTGATCCCTTGGGCAGACCTACAGTAAATATTCTGCCTGCACCTATCAATAATAATCAGCTCAAATATTACCCGGGTCTTAATGTAAATAATGACGGTGAACCTTATAGTCATACAGATATAACAGAAGGCATTTCCTGCAGAACAGGCGCTGCTGAAATGAAAACAACCAGTGGTGCATCTCAATATTATTCAGCTGCCAACCCGTTTACTTCGTTCAGGTTAAGCCGTTATATTCCTGATGCAGAGAAGTTTCCTTTTACTGTTACTGAATACACAGGTGATAATACTGGCCGTATAAGAAGCCAGGGTGGTGTGGGCCCTGCCTTTCAGATGGGAAGTACACATGAAACAAGGTATTTCTATGAGAAACCTACACAAACAGAATTAGACCGCCTGTTTGGGGTCGAAGCAGGTTATGCTGAACACTATTTAAAAAATACAGTACAGGATGCGAATGGGCAACTGAGTGTGAGTTATGTAAGTGCTTCCGGAAAAACAATTGCAACTGCATTAGCCGGACCTGCGCCAACCAATCTTGAAGCACTTCCTTCTAATAATGAAGGGGCAGTGGTTACTCAAACCAACGACATGTTTGGCCCCACCAGTTTTGAACGCAATGCTTCTGATTACAGGATGTTTGCAACCGCTTCTTTTGTAGTAAAAACTTCGGGCATTTATAAATTTGATTACAGGGTTGATCCATACAAGCTGCAAACTCTTTATTCCAATGAAGACAGCGTGATTTGCAGTAATTGCTATTATGATGTAGTGATAAGAATTAAGAATGATTGCGACAGTGTATTGAATGAAACGATACGGCCTTCTGTTTTTAATTTTGATTCATCCTGTGTTTATTCAGATACCATCCGGGGCTCAATTGAATTGAATATTTCAAAAATAGGGGAGTACTATGTATCCTATTCCCTCAGGGTAAGTGAAAAAGCACTCAGTTATTTCGACAGTACCCATTTTGAAAAGAATACTGACATTAAGCGTTTCAATTCTTTTTTGCAACAATCATTACTCAGCACAGACTTTTACGGCTGTTTTAACGACTGTGAAACCTGTATTGACGAATTGGGAACCAAAGAAGAGTTTGTTGACCGGTTCAAAACATTGTATTTAACGGACAGCCTGATCTTTACTCCACAGGATTCACTTGTTATTGGTATTATCTATGATTCACTACTGGTGAATTGTATGAATATACAGGCAGGATGTGATACCAGTTCCGGTTCGCCCTGCGATGATGCACTGGCTATTTTGAAGATGGATGTAACACCGGGCGGCCAGTATGCTTTATACGACAGTACAACATATACTCTTTCAGAAATACCCATCAATGCATTGGCCAATCGCAATAGCGTAAGCTTTTTTACTGATGAATATGGCAAAAGAGATTCTGTTTTAATTACACAACCTGATGGGGAAGAAATATTAACTGATGTAAAAGAACTTACCACAGAACAGTTTATAAATAACTGGAAAGATGTTTGGGCCGATTCACTTGTTCGTTTCCATCCTGAATATTGTTACTATGAATGGTGTGTGCTGAATGAAGCCAGTGCCAGGTTCAATGAAAAGATTAAAGAATTTGACTACGCTGATACTGTAATCACACTTGGCTGGTTCAATCCTGCCAATCCTTATGCATTATTGGAACATGATCCCTTTTTTGCTGCAGGAGGTAAAGGAAGAACCTATTACAATCGTATGCAGGATAGCCTCCGCCTTTTCTCCAGAACAGCGGTGCGTCTTTCCCAATCTGATAAAAATATTCTGCAGTTTGTAGATATCGTTCTATACTGCAACAGCCTGCAAAACGGATGGGATGCCTGCCGGGTAGAAGACAGTTGCCGCTCCCGTAATCTTGAGTGGGAGTTGTATAAAAATCTTTACCTGAATTTGAAATCACGGTTTAATGAGGAAGTAAGACGAAAATCTCCCGGATTTGAGGATTGTGCTAATTGTAATGTGGGGAAGGGAATTGATGATATAATTGATTCTGTTGCCTTTTGCATGCCTTTAAAAATCGATGATTTATACTTTGAAGAAAACGTAGGTACATCCTTTACTTGTCAATATTTTTTTGGGTATACAGGCGGATCTCTTTTAAAATCTGCAATAGGGCCACTAAAAAACCGTTACCGCATTACTGTGGCAGAAGGTTCTCCCGGGTTTTATCAGAACGTACGTGTTTACCATATGGAAAAAGGAGATACTGCTATAGAAGTATGTTGGTATTCTCAACAACCAGTAATTTTATCGATAGAGTGTGACACCCTAAATTTCCAACCTTTCATTCCTCCTACCACTTGTAATACTGCTTGCCCCGGTGGTATTTATACGCCAATTGACAGAGACAGCATTTCATATTATATTGAATATGGTAATCCTAATGTGCCACCTGCCGGCACACCAACTAATTACGGTAACTGTAGTTTCTATGCAGTGTTTAATGTAAAAACATCTCCTGCTGAGGAATGTCGTTTCTTTAATGTATGGGTTTGTACATTAGATTCTGCCTGTGTATTTGGAAACCCGGTGCCGGTACGTTGTATCATCGACAGTATCAGTATTCCTTCTTGCCCCGTGAATCCCAATGCAGAATTGTTTAAAAATAAACAGCGGCGTTATCTTGATTACAGCGATCCCACAAACTTCATTAATCAAATGCTCAGCGGCAATCCCGGCCACGGAGCGCAACAAAACCAGCAAGGCATCATTAATGAGTGCAAAACCAACTGCGAAGCATCTGCTGATTACTGGATCACTGTTCTCAAAGGCTGTACATCCAGCCAGGATACACTGGATCTTTTAAAAGCTGCCTTTATTGAAATTTGCTCCGGCAGTTGTGATGGCAGCAGCATCTTTGGCGCTTCATCAGCCCCGGCTTCTGTTTCCATTACCTATCATACGTTTGAAGAAGCCATCATTGGTATTTTAGGTGCAGGAGCTATCAATCAAAACTGTGCGGTGGAACTTTTGAATGATCCTTACCCGCATAATAAACAACCGTTCCGTTTGCACCGCTCTGTTGCACAAACAGATTATGATATCTGCAGTAAGATCACGGCCTTTAAAAACAAATACACTTCATCCGGCTACAACGGTACCTTCCATCAATACCTCAAATTACAATTGGGGCTGGATTACCAGTTGCTGGAAGGCGAGTTGAATGATCTTATCAAAAGTTGTGTTTCCTGTAACGGTATACTGCAGGATGCTGTTGAAATACCTCTTGCTTTTGAACCGCAGGCCAAGCCCGGCATCAGTTGCAGCACCGCCGTTGCCATGCGTACAGCATTCCGTAATAAGTTCCCCGCACTGGATACAGCAAGTTTTGAATATAGTGTCATGTTCACCAATTACATGAACCATCAACTTGGTTTTTCATTAGAGTACGCAACGTATAAACGTTTCTTTGACAGTTGTTCTCAAAATGCAGTATACTATACCACGCTCTACAACCATGTGCTCAATGCCGCCGACCAGGATACCACCTTTGGACCTGATAACAGTTGTATTGCCCGTCAATACAGCACGGCCTTCTTTAATGCCTTAACGGCTTATAATTATTATGCTGACAGTGTACACCGTGCCTTCCGCACCGCCTATCTCGAAAAATGTTTGAGCATTAACCCCGTACTTACCTTAACCAGCAACCTGTATGAGTATCATTATACTTTGTATTATTATGATCAAAGCGGTAACCTGGTTAAAACCGTACCGCCACAGGGTGTGGTATTATTAACTGTAGCACAAAGAGACAGTGTAAAAACCTACCGGCAATTAAAACTCAATAACCTCACATCACCTTATGCGGTACTGCCTGCGCATACCCTGGTAACTACTTACAGCTACAACTCCCTCAACCAGGTGATCACACAAAAATCACCGGATGGCGGCAAGAGTGATTTCTTTTATGATCGTTTGGGCAGGCTGGTTGTATCACAAAACGCCAAACAACTTAGCGGTAATAAATACAGTTATACCAGGTATGATGAGCTGGGCCGTATAACAGAAGTAGGGGAACTGGAGCATAATACCGCCATTACCGATCTTATTACCAAAGACACAACGGCTTTTACCAATTGGTATAATAATAAAACCAACCGTGCACAAATAACTTTTACCGTATATGATGCAGCTAATATTTCATTAGTAACCCACAGCAGCATCACCAATGAACAATTTTTAGGAACCTCACGCAAACGGGTGGTGGGTAGTTTCTTTAAAAAAGGAACCATTACCGGCAATGCCGCTGTTACCAATTACGATCATGCCACGCATTATAAATACGACATCAATGGTAATGTACAAACGCTGTGGCAGGAAGATCAACAACTGGCATCCATTGATGGCAGCAACAACGGCATACGGCGTATTAACTATGAATATGATCTTGTAAGCGGTAAAGTAAACAAAGTCATTTACCAGCCCGGCAAAGGTGATCAGTTCCTGCATAAATACCTGTATGATGCTGAGAACCGTCTTACCGCCGCATACACCAGCCGGGATGGATGGGTATGGCAGCAGCAGGCAACTTATAATTACTACCTGCATGGCCCGCTGGCCCGTACTGAGCTGGGGCATTATAAAGTGCAGGGGCTTGATTATGCCTATACATTGCAGGGCTGGATGAAGGGTATTAACAGCCAGTTTTTAGATACAGCAAAAGATATGGGTGATGATGCACACCTCTTTACCAATAACACACGCTCTGTTATTTCCAAAGATGTGATGGCTTTTTCCATTGGGTATTATACCAATGATTACAAACCCATTGGCGGCAGCAATGCACCTGCCTTTGGGTTGAGTTATACCGCACCCGGTTCGCTGGCCACAGGGGTACAGCTCTTTAACGGCAACATCAGCCATACCACTTTAGCACTGAGCAAGATCAATAACGGGGCACTCACCGGTTATACCTATCAATATGACCAGCTCAACCGCATTAAAAAAACCAACCAACACGCAGGTATTGCCAATAACGCCACCACATGGAGCAACAGCAGCATTGTTCAGGATTATAAAGAAGAAGTGGCTTATGATGCCAACGGCAATATCCTTACCTATTTAAGAAACGGTACTACTGCCGGTGGCAAACCGCTGGCCATGGACAACCTCACCTATAATTACATAACAGGCACCAACAAACTGGCGCATGTAGATGATGGGGTGGCCGCCGGTAATTATACAGAAGATATTGATGACCAAAATACAGGCAACTATCAATATGATGCCATTGGCAACCTCACGAAAGATGTAAAAGAAGGGATTGACAGCATCAGCTGGACGGTATATGGCAAAATCAACAGCATTACTAAAACGGGCGGCGTTACTATAAATTATGAGTACGATGCCGCCGGTAACCGGGTACAGAAAAAAGTAACGGATGGCAGCAGTATACTTACAACATTTTATGTTCGGGATGCGCAGGGCAATACCATGAGTGTATATACTGATAGCAGCAGTACCGGCCTTAAGCTGAACGAGCAGCATATTTACGGAAGCAGCCGCCTTGGTATGTACACATGGGGTAAAACTATACCCACTACGGCACCCGTGCCGCAATGGCTGGGGGGGACTAATTACACCAATGTATATGACAGCATTTTACCCGGCAGTATTAGTTATGAACTGGCCAACCATCTGGGGAATGTGCTGAGTGTAATAAGTGATAAAAAGATAGGCGTACCTTTAAACGACACAGTAGTAAAATACTTTGTGGCCGAAGTTCTTTCACAGAATGATTACTATCCCTTTGGGATGGCGATGCCGGGAAGAAATTATTCGTTGGGTATGTACAGGTATGGGTTTAATGGGAAAGAGAATGATAATGAGGTGAAAGGGGATGGCAACCAGCAGGATTATGGAATGAGGATTTATGATACGAGGTTAGGTAAATTTTTGAGTGTGGATCCGTTGACGAAGAGTTATTCGTGGTTTACGCCGTATCAGTTTGCCGCAAATACTCCCATAGTTGCAATTGATTTAGACGGGGAAGAGTCAAAAATAACAATTGAGGCATCAAATCTTGTAACGCCTGTATTCTACATTAATGACAAATTTACAGCAGAGATGACGATTGCTCAACGATGGGCGATCGTTATGCATATTTCACACAAAATTTCAAAAAATGTAATTCAAAATCTTAGTTCTAGCACTTATTATAAATTTTTTAAATCAGGGTTTGGGGATATTGATTCTGAAATTAAAAATATTGTAGTTGGAGTTGTAGTGGTTTCATTAAACTATTCCGAAACAATAGAAACCAATAGAAATCCTGTATCTGGAGAGGTTTCGCAGAAATTTACAACATCGGGTGATTTAGATTACTCCCTTCTAGGAGGTGAGAGTTTGATAAAAAGCTTATCTGAATTTTATCAACAAGAAGAAATACAAGAATTTTTATCTGATGCTTATGAAATTGGAAAAGAAATAACAGGTTATCAGGATATAATTGACAAGCTAAAAGCTAAACTAAAAGATAGGGTTTTTAAAAGTATTAAGGAAAATCTAGAAAAGCAGGGTAAAAAGGACCTCGCTAAAAAAGTTGTTCCTATTCTAACAAAAGCAGGTAAAAAAATCAGTATAGTAATTGATATAGCTGAAAATATGGAAGGAGAACTGGGTAGAAGTGATACTTGGACAGAAAAAAAGAGCTACCTTCTTGGCATGGCATATCGAGAAACAATTTTCCAGCTATTAAACTTTTTTATACAAGATGGAAGTAATTTGCCAATTTATATCAAGCCAAATTATGAAAAGGATAAAGAAAAAGTTGATAAAACAGAAGTTAGATCTAATAAGGAGTAAAATTACTCAACTATTAATCCTAGGAATTTTTTCAAGCTGCGGAGGGAAAAAAGTAATCACAATTCAAAATAATAGTGAAGCAATGTCGAATACTCTTTTAAAGGGACATGAATATAAATTTATAATGACGCCTGAATATAATCGCAATGATATTGTTGCTTTTAAAAGTATTGATTTCCTTTCTGGGGAATCTAAAGTTTCGGTTATGAGAATCATCGGCATTCCTGGTGATACAATAAAGTATTTTGAAGGTATTCCTTATGTCAATAATGTCAAAGTTTACCTTCCTCCAACTAGTAAAAGGTTTTATTTAACTAATACAAAAAATGTAGATGATTTAATAGCCTTTTCGAAAAATATTATTTATCAGACAACTGATACGTTGATTTTAAATATTGATTCTTTTCAAAAGATACAAATAACTAGGTTAGCAATTACGCTATCAGAATTCTCTTCAAGCCAAAAGATAAAGTATAGCTTTTTAAAGTTTAAATCAAATAATTCGCATGATTTTTTTGAGCAAATAACTATTCCGAAATCATTAGCTCCAATTGATTCAAACATCGTTCTACATAGTGGGTCTTGGAATACCATTCTACAAGCTCAAAAATGCTATTTTTTAATTGGTGATAATATTCAAGAGACTTTTGATTCAAGATACATTGGGTTAGTTCCGCATTCTTATATTATTGGTAAAATTTCATTCGAAGCAAAATGAATAAAAATTGCCCCTAATGGCACAAGTATGTAGTGTTTTAAAAAATAGTAAATCTGGTGCAAGAATGAGGCGTAGGTAAATGAGCGTTGGCTTCTTGTACCAAAGTATAGAACAGGTACAAGTTATGTATTAAAAAGTTGCAAAACTGTTGAGTAATCATCCCCCAGCTATCCGTAGTGTTCCAAACAAGAAAAGCTGGTAGTAGTAAACGGTGATTAAAGAACAAAAAGCTGAATGCTGTCTGTAGTTTGTAACTACAGACAAGATACATAGCAGTATAAAGGCAGAAAAAAGATTAGTAACAATATGCAATTTTGCACAAATCCTGAGTTGAAAAACCAGCATAGTACTTGTTTCAAATTTTTATATTAGATTAGTGGCTGATTTAGTGTTTCAATTTTTTCAAAATATAACCACAGATCAAAAATCAGTATAAAATAAAATTTCAACTGCTGCTGCTTACAACATGATGCACCAGTCTTTACCCCGCCCATTTGTATGCTCAATATTGAATACAATTCTAAACAACATATTGCTGCACTTGATAGTATTCGTGGTTTGGCCGTTTTGATGGTTATTCTTTTTCATTGTTATCCCACTTATATTACAAAACTCGGCTGGCTGGGGGTTGATCTGTTTTTTGTATTATCCGGTTTTTTAATTACCGGACTTTTATTGGATGCAAAAGGGAAAAATAATTATTACCGGAATTTTATTGTTAGAAGAACGCTACGCATTTTCCCTCTTTATTATTTTGTATTACTTATATGCTTAATTGCAGTTCCACTGGCTTTTAAATCATTGCTTTCACCGGATTATGGGTATTACACCAAAAATCAGGCGTGGTTTTGGACGTATATGCAAAATTGGCTGTTTTCCACAACAGGGTTTCCTCATAATCTTACATTAGTACACTTTTGGTCACTTGCTGTGGAAGAACAGTTCTATTTGTTCTGGCCGTTATTTGTCAGAATATGTTCTTCCAAATCACTATTAGGATTTTGTTTTGCACTGATGTTACTGAGCTTCATATTCCGGATCTATATTGGAAAAGAAACAGGATTTGTTTCTCCGTTTGAGTATGTGGCAACTCTTTCCCGGATTGATGCATTATTAACAGGCGCAGTTACGGCTATTTGCATCAGGTATAAAAAAGCGCTGCTTGAAAAATATACATTCTGGTTTTTTATGGCTGCTGTAATTATTTTTACAACAGGCATTCTGCTGGCAAAGAGTTTTTTCTTTTTAAAACTGGCTCCATTTTATCTGGCTGCTGATGTTGGTTTTGCTTGCTTGCTGGTGTACATGCTGGCTACAAATAATGAGACCAGCCCTATAAAAAAAATCTTGAGTCACCGGGGTTTTATTTTCCTCGGAAAGTATTCCTACGGCTTATATGTTTATCACTATATTCTTTACCTTTTTTTAAAAGATTACTGCATCAAACATATTCAGGTATTTGTTCATAATTACTGGATCGCATTTTTTATTACCGGTACACTTATAATCTTTATTTCAGTACTTGTAAGTATAGTGAGTTACCGGTTGCTTGAATTACCTTTTTTAAAATTGAAAAAATACTTTGTGTGAACATGTGTATCCTCTTGCAGATGTAAATTCGTATCGTATTGCTTAGGTAAAGAAAGAGCCAGAATCATAGACTTGTAAAAAATACAAGGGCGAGTGTGTTACGTAAGGTTTCAACTGCGTTTATAAAGCTGAAAATAAATCAAAATATTATTTGTTCTCTGCCTTACATTTTTATCAAATCAATTTCATGAGCTGCAAAAATAGAGACTGTCTCCCCTTATTGTACCCAGCATACCCGATTCATAAAACTTTGCTGAACTGTATGCATACGCTTCAGGGTAGATATTAACACCTCCTTTCTAATACATGTATTTTTATAGAAATAATCTGATTGTTTTAACGATCTGTTCAGTATAAAATCTATCCCGCCAGAACTGTCTTCCAGCAAAACAGGTAAATATAAGCTCCGGAACTTGAATACGGTATTTAGTAAGTGAAATTAGATTGCAAGAAAATAACCCGGTGCGTCATCATCAGAAAATACTTTGCTTCTGATAAAGACTCCAATTTCATATGCATCTAAGGTCGCACTTCAACAGAAATAAGATTTTTAAAAATGATCATATTGCTGAATTTGCGGTTAAAGTCTTATAATTTCAACGTTTCTTTTGGAACGACTTTTTTCTGCCGCAAAAGCCATTAAATGACTTTCGATAGAGGCATCAATACTTGAACTCAGAATACTCGGATCCTGGTTAGCAACCGCATTTACCCAATTGATTGCAAGAGGCCAATCGCCGTCGCCATGTCCATTATTTCCGAAATTATATGTGTTTACTTTACCGGTTCTGAAATCAGTATGAGTTAAGGAACGCATATCACCAACAATGTCCCCCATGCTGCCCATTACTCTTGTGCGTCTTCCATCATATGAGGTAAAAGCTTCCATCGTAAAACTTACTGTGACATCATCTTCAAAAAGAATATTGGTTGTATAATGGTCGCACTGATCATTATCCATTCTGTAAACACATCGTCCGTAATTTGTTGATTTAAGTTGTTCCATGATATAAGCAGCTTGTTTTGATTTATCTTCAGGCAAATCAAAAACATAGGTCCACTCATTATTTCTGGTATATATTTTTAGAGCGGAATAAGGGCATGCAGCTTCTGCTTTACATCCGTCAGTACATCTCTCTGTACTTCCTTCCGGTGCATTTTTTAATGTAAACCAACTTAAATTCCCAAGTGCATGAATTGACTTTGATGGTTTATTAACGACCCATCTTATGATATCAAGATCATGGCAACTTTTTGTAAGTATAATTGGAGCGGCTTGTTTACTGTTATGCCAGTTTCCTCTTACAAATGAATGACTCATATGAATATGTTCAATAGGTTCAAAGTGATGAACACTTATGAGGTTTCCGATTGAGCCGTTATTGATGAGTTCTTTAAGTTTCGAAAAATAAGGGGCAAACCGTAATACATGACAAACAGCAACAATTCTCCCGGTCTTTTTCACCATTGCTAAAATATTTCTGCATTCTTTTTCACTGGGACTTATGGGCTTTTCAAGCAATACATCATACCCCATTTCCAGGGCTTTCATACATGGGCCATAATGAAGATTGTCAGGAGTTGTAATAATGATGGCGTCGGCAAACTTGGGCTTTTTAAAAACATCTTCCCATGTTTTAAATCTGTTCTCATCTTTTATCTTATGCTTTTGAGCATAGCGTTCATTTCGAATAGCAATAGGTTCAGCAACACCAATAATATTAATTCTGTCAGGATACTGAATTGCCATATCACCATATACGTTTCCACGGTTACCTGCACCGCAGGTAATAGCTGTAATTGTTTTCCCAGTATGTGGTACTAATTCAAATTCCGGTAAAATATCCGGTTCGTTCACACCGCTTTCAGCCAAGGAAGAAATTGGCAGTGCTGCTGCTCCTGTAAAAGCTCCAATTGTTTTTAAAATATCTCTGCGTGTAAAAGATGAGGACATTATATTGATTTTTATTATAAATATACAAACAATAGAGGCTTATTTAAATTAAATGTTTCAGACTAATTCCGGATTTTGTATGGGAATTTAACCAGCTTGTTTTTATGATTTTCGAATTTTTATTTTATACGATGTAAACTAATACGCATGAATCTCTTGTGCCTCTTTTTAACCTTGTATAGTTGTGTAACTGCCCCTAGCTATTCTTAGTGTTCCAAACCAATAAAGCCGGTATTGGTAAACGATGAGCAATGAACAAAAAGCTGCGAGCTGTCTGTAGTTTGTAACTACAGACGAGGTAGTAAAAATTTAATGGTTTTCTCGTGGCTGATGCAGTATGAGTCATAGTTATGGTATAAAAGCAAAATTGTTCTCCAGGTTTTATGAGTTTCAGGTATCGGGCTGAATTAAAAAATGTAGATTATTTCTACGCACTCCTTTCATGGTTCCGTTTTCAATTAGACTATTTATTCAATTCACAGAAAATCCGGTAAATAGGTCTCTCAAAGAACAGTTCGGCAAAGACTCCCGCCAGACCAAAAGAGGAGATGTGATTTATTTGTTTGATTTCACTTGAATGGAATCACAACACCTCTTTTGCCCTTCGGGTTGCAGTGCAAGTCTGTCACAGTATTTGCGCTTCACTTGTTCTTAGTTCGGGAAGCTCTCTCTGTCTGTACCATCTCTTCCACTCATTCCCAGCCCATACTTCATTTCGGCTTGGTTACGACTCGCACCCATGCACAATGTCTTTCCGCAGGGAAATGATTGCCTTCGCACAAACCTATACTTCTTTCATTTCACCTGCTTCAGACCTACCCTTTCCGTACTCGCTCCACCATGCTCATTTCGTATGGGACATTCGTGTCAGACATGGTATATCCAGCCGCTTCCTCATAATTTGGCGAGCCGGTGCCCCCGCTGCAACTGCGAAACAGAATACAGTAATTTATCAGAATAGGATCGTATGTATTCTGTTTCTTGCCCTGTTCGGGTTCAGAGTATAAAAGAAAGTGATACTTCACCCTTCAAGGATGCCATCATACGCAATGTGACGTATGGCAGTACGTAGAAATGAGTATACGTCATTGCTCCTCTTCTGGCTTCTTGCGGGGGCTCGCTGCCACTTCCGTTACTCTTCAGTGGCTTACTCGGCTCGCTGGGCCGCCCTGGCTTCATTGCCAAAGCTTTGGCAAGGGCTCTGCTTCTTTTTAGCCGCAGGCGCTTTTACCGTATACATATTTACAGAGGGGAGTATATTTACAATAGTTATGATTTCAAATAAGAGTTCATTTCCTCATTAGAAATAGATACTGACAACAATGAGTCAATCTTCTGCAAACAAGAAATATAAATGGGACGTAGCAATTTCGCTCTGCAAGCAGGATGCTGACTTTGCACATAAATTGGTAAAAGCGATTAATCCAAGTTTAAAAGTGTTCTTTTATGAAAATAGACAAGAGGAACTTATCAGCAAATCAGGGCCTGAAGCTTTTGCTAAATTATTTAAAGAAGAAAGCAGAATCGTTATCATACTATCAAGAAATGAATGGAGTGCCTCTTTTTATACTGAAATTGAGAGAAATGCAATTATTGACAGAACTGCAATTAAAAATGAGGGGTATCGCTTTTTAATGGTAATTCCGATGGCGCAAGACGAAATACCACCATGGTATCCATCCACTCAGATTTATGTAAGCCCCTTTAAGTTTTCAATCGAACAAATAGCAACATTTATAGAATTCAAAGTAACGGAAGAAGGTGGGAATGTAAAGCCACTGACTGTAGAAGATCGATACAATAATTTCCTTGAAAGAGTTGAATCTAAGAAAACGATTATCGAGTTACAACATAGTAAAGAGGGCATTGAAAGTGCTAAGGAAGGTATACGAGCCCTTAAAAATTCTTTTAATGAGAAACTCTTATTTTTTCGAAACAAAACTGATAATAGATTTTCGTTTAGCGAATTTAATTTGCTTGGTAATTATTCGCATTTTATTTATGGTAACTATTTATTGGAATGTCAATTTAGCTTTGAGTACGAAATCTATCATCAAATACATACAACACAAGACGTGGTAGTAACGTTTGAAATTTTTAAATTCCTTAGTAGTAGTAGTAAAGAATCTATTGAGGACGAAGAATATGTATATTACTATACTCCAGAACTGCAAGGGTGGGCTATACCCTACGTAAGCGGAAATGTAACAAAAAGAGATGCTCAGGTTTTATTTCGTAATAGAGAGAACTCACTCTTTTATGACCTAAAGAATCCAATAGAAACTAATCTGTTAGTTGATCACTGGTTCCAGAAACTACTCTCCAAATCAAATGCAGAAATAGAACAATATATATAATGGGGTTTCCTACATACCCCAATTGCAAAGTTATGTGCCTGCTTCAGTCAGGTAAAGGTCTGCGTCCCGCAAACAGCAAAGCGGGACTTGCCACAGGTTTTGAAAAACAATCACAACTCTGCGAATAGTTCCGTCAGCTTTATTGATTCTTTTTCAAAAACCTTGACCAGACTTTACAGGCAACAGTGCTGGTCGCTAAGGGGTAATTTAAAGGCTATTTTCATTTGGACATTAATTAAACCGAGCATAACATAAATTCAAAGATTAATTATAATATTGTTATAAAGGATTAGTGTTTACATATATATAATTGAAGCATTACTATGCTAATACGATTTTTAATAATAATATTTGTTACTAATTTTACGATTTTATGTTCCTACTCTCAATTGCCAGTAGGAAGACAAAGTATCAGTATTTCAGAGGTTGTTGCTTCTTATAATACTAACAAAATAAATGCTGATTCAGCTATAGATATTATAGCAAAAAATAGTAGTGACTTCTTTTCTTATCGTTTTCAAAATAGTGACTCATTTATTCTTAAAGATGAGTTATTCCCAAGTATTGCAAATTATTTTAATCAAAATTTAGTCCCTTATAAAAAAGTAATAGACTTTCAAATAAATGATACAGACTTGTCAGATAGGTTTAAAGTTATTTATTCGAAAATTGAAGTACTGGAAAAAATAGACAGAAATGCTCGCACAACAGCAGCATTAGAAGAAGTGTTTGATTTAGTGACACATTTAAAAGAATCAAAAGCAAAAGTTTTTCTTCTCCTTTCGTATTATAAATTAACAATACCTTTAATTATAGATCTAACAAAATTAAATCAGATATTTTCTAATGTTTATAGTCAAGCGTTAAATATTACTGACTTAGAAGAAAAAGCTAGTGCGTTTGAATATTTAGGTGATGAATTTGCTGAATTTCAGGCGCCTACCTTAGCTATTTCAGCATACTCTGTTTCACATACTTTTTACTATAGCTTAGTAATAGACAGCCTTTCAAAATTTTATTACCAAGGACGTATTTGTGAAAAAATTGCCAGACTTTTTTCATATTCTGAAACAGACCTGGTAAACAGTTTCCAAAAGCAAGCCGATTATTTATTAGCTGCATACGAGTATTATGTCCGAGCTGAAAAAAGAGACGAGGCGAACTATCTGAGATTTGAGCTTTTAATTTGTTTGAATAATATTAATAAGTCAGAGAATGCAAATGACATTAAAAACTATATTTTAAATTGTGTAATAGGTTTGAGAGAGTCGTCTGACAATCTATTTTATTACCTATGTGGGAGTTTGCTTATGAAAGAGAAAAAATTAGAAGCGGCAAAATCATTTTTTCTCAGAAGCCTGGTAGGTTTGATTAATAAAATGGCTATAAAACCAGACAAAAAATCAGATTATTTACATTTACTGAATTGTATCCATGCAATTACAAAGGTATATAGTCTTTTGGGGGACAAAGAACTAGCTTATTCGTATGCTCTTCTCGAAAAATCAATACTATTAAAAAACAAAGATGATGAGATCTTTAGAAGAGCAAACATAAACTTAGCAGAGTTTTTTTTAAGCTCACGAATGATTGACTCTGCCCATATTTATTTGAATGCCGTTTTGAACAATTACAAGTGTGGGGGAAGAGAGTTGTTCGGCTTGAATGATCGGGTAAAAACACTGAAATTAATGAGTGAAGTTTATACGAGTAAAAATAGAGATTCTGCTAAATACTTCTACAACTGCTATTCCCTTTCGAAGGATTTTCTTATTGAACATTATTCTATCTTGCTTTATATGGCTTCATCATCTGAGTTAAGTAACTTGCTATCGTTAAAAGAATTTGAAGTCGCCACAGAGAAGTATAATTATACAATTCTGAATAGTTTTACAAAAAAGATAGTTTATCAAAGTAATCTGTATACCACACTTCTTATAATTGTAGGAATCATCTTAATCGGACTGGTATATCTATACAAACGGAGTAAGAAAAAAGCAAGGCAAAAACAAGAAAATTTGGAATTACAAATTGCTTACAAAAACATTACTTCACATGATATCTTTAGGCTAATCAATAGATTGCCGACTTTAGTTAACAATTTTGATAAAAAGTTTCTGGACGGCAGTAATAGAAACCTCTTGGTGCAAATTAAAAACATAACGCAGTATATAAGTAAGATTCATAAATCAGGTAGAACAGAAACAAGCAGTATTAAACAGCAATATGAAATCTCTAAATTATACGCTGATGTTTTCAAACAAACATCACTACCTAATGATTGCAGCGTATCTGTGTACAACGAAATTACGGATGAGTATGTTTTGAATCACCTCCCAACCCCATCTTTACTAATAAATAACTTTATTAAAAATTCACTTGAACACGGGTTTGCTGACAAGTCAATTAAGAAACTAGAAATTAGAATATCTGCCGTCTCTTCGCCTGATAGTCATGTTATTTATATTAATGACAATGGATGTGGCATTAATTATGCAAAGAGAAACGGAGGTACACAGGGTGAAGGAATTAAACTTGCTAAAAATATTGTCAGAGCTTTCAATAAAAGAAAAAATCAATACCATATTTTATTTGATAGTGATTCAATTTGGGATAAATCAGAGAAGGGAGAAGGGAGAGGCACTAATGTAAAAATTGAATTTAAAAAGTCTAAGTTATGGAGATAAGAGTAATAATTGCAGATGACGACAAGACAAATTCTGAGACTCTTAAAGAAATAGTTGAGAGATTTAACAATTATTCCATGTATAAGAATGTCGGTGTAATTTACAAAGTACTTGCTGTATTTGAGGGTATACATGCATTTTCCGAAGCAAGAAGTTTTTTAGAATGTGGAAACTCTGATTTTGACATATTTTTGGCCGATTATCATTTAAAACGGGGGTTGGGGACAGATTTGTTTAAGTTAGTAAATAAGGAATTTAAAGTATATAATATTTTACATTCTGAAACTGACCATAGTTTTGTACTGGCAAAGAAAGAAATAAGAGAAAACCTCGTTCTCGTTCATGATGAAGTCTACACAAAGGATCAGTCTTCAATTCATGAGGCACTAAGGAGATTTGAAAGCTATATTTTATCAGTTCGACTCTTTGGGCATTCTCTGTTTAGAAGCAAATATTTTGCCGACTATCAGTACGGAATAACAACACCTTCGGGAGGAGATTTGTTTTATAAAACACTAAATGTAAGAAATGTTGATATCCTTTACATTTCTTCGTTAGGTAATGATGAATACCATGTCTTTTATCGATTACAAACTACTAGAGAGATAACGGATTTTAAAGCTAAAAAAATACAGGTAGGGGAGCTAATACGAAGTGATCTGATTTTCAGAAAAGTTAATAGTAAACTTATTGTTAACATGTTGTGGGTTGCTCATATTGATCTTTTTTCACAATCCATTGCTTTTACTACTATTACCGGGAAGTTACATTATATTCATTATATAGATACAGGACTGTTTACCATTCAGATATTCCCACTAGTAAATCAAATTAATCGAGGGATTTCTTCTTTTTTCCGCAAATAAAGTTCGGAGATTTTAATTTTTCCGAAATAATGAACTTTTATGTACGAATTATCTTCGTAATAACAAAAGTTTAAAACGTTTGTAAAACCTATCAGACTTTACATGTCTGAAAATTTTATCAAATATCAAGATGGCCGGCATAAAAAAACCGGCATTTACATGCCGGCCATCACACGGAAATAGCCTCCGTTAGATGTAAGCCCAGCCTGTTCGAACCAGGTAAAGGCTTATAACATATTATATACTATTGTAATATAAATGCAATGTGCTTGGCGTGAGGCTGTTCCGATAAAATATATCTGGTATGGAACAGTTATCAAATCACGCAACAAAATTGCTGCCGTACGGCACAACTCCCTTTAAGGTTGTAGGCAAATATAGTGCCCCAACATTAAAACTTTTCGCAGCATTACATAGAGCCGCACAATACTTTCAGGATCGGCTGTTTTTGCTTCCTTTAAGTCCTTACATTTTTTCGCTGAATAAGACTGCTAAATCAAAAGGGTATTACAAACCTTTCGGATGGAATGAAAACCAAGGTGCAATTCTTCCCGAAATAAACATTCACCCATCTCTTCTTTTGATTGAGCCAATTGAGTTAATGGCAACTGTAGTTCACGAACTCGCACATCACTACCATCAGCAGTATGGTAAACCAGGTAATTATGGATACCACAACAAAGAGTTTGCAGAAATAATGAAATCACTTGGATTGCAGTGCAGTCATACCGGAAAGCCTGGCGGCAAAGATATCGGTAAGAATATGTCACACTTTATCATCCCTGGAGGAAAGTTTGAAAATATGTTTAATGAAATGCCAAAGGAATGCCTCGTTCCTTTTAAGCCAATTGAACAAGATTTAAATATTGTGGTCGACCTGAAAAAAGTTGCCAAAGAAAAGGAAAGAGCAAAACGAAAGGTGAAAACAAAGTATACCTGCTTAGGATGCAGTCTTGTAATGTGGGGCAGACCGAATGCATTTGTTATCTGTGGCGAATGTGATGAACGATTAGTAATTATTGATGATTTCGGCAAAAAAAAAGATACGTAAAGTAACAATACAAAGCAACGCTATGAGAGCAAATATTTCAAAATATCTAACACCAGTTTCAGTAAAAGTACACGACTCGTTGGAAAGGATGAGAAAAGAATTGAACGCAATTATTAACTGCGAACAAGGTCGCCCAAAGAGATTGTATGATGCCTATGTGATGTATACATGTGCATACAATATCAGCTTGTTTAAAAAAGAAGTAGCAAAAAAAGAAACCTCTGAATTAGAAAAAGTCCAGGATCTGCTTTCAGGTTATTTAAATTTTCAAAAACAACTTAATAAGTAAAATAATATGAAAAAGAAATCACAAAAAGCAGCAAGTCAGTATCAAAACCAAACTACTTCAGAGAATGAATTGGATGAAAATTCCTATATCAAAAAACAAAATGATACCAATAAGCATGAAAAAAACAGCACGGCTCAAACTATATTACCATATAAGCGGCATTTAAAAATATCCCAATTGCTTCGTGAAAAGTATTGTATTTCTTAATCATAAAATTAAAGTAAAATGAAACAAATCACAACAACTCACTCAAGCTACTCCCATCCCGAAGTAGAAAAAGCCATTAATGATCTGAATCACCACTTAAACGGTATAAGCACCGTTGAGGTAAGAGAAGATGCTCACTATGAGTTACCCGAAGAAAAATTTAAAATCAAGGTAGTAGATGTTGTGCATGCAATGGGGCAGAAAGCGATGAATACTATTAAAAGCCTCTTGCAGGTTCCGGCATTGGTAACTTCAACAACCGAAAAAGAACAAGTAGAGCGAAGCTGTATAAGAACTTTGCATACAGGTATCTCAGACAAACTCATTAAGGCTAATTCCTGCAAACGAGAAGCAGAGTCCATCCACATTGACGAAAGGAAAAAGAGATACAATCGATTTGTAAACCCTGTTGCCTTTGTGTGTGGTACTGGTGATGCTGTTATGGCATATCTCGCCCTCAGCCAGTCCTATTCACCGTTGATGGCTACGATTTCTGCGGTAGCGATTGGTCTTGCAATTGCTGTTTCGCACTTCGCATATACTCCCTGGATAAAACAGTCAACAACACTACAATCAACAATGGTTCGAAGCGGTGTTGTGCTTCTAATAGCACTTGCCACCTTTGCGTTTCTTTCCAACCTCCGTGCAGATGCCCTGAATACTCTATTGCCTTCATTCAGTGATACAAATACTATTGTAACGGTTGCAGCAACACCTGTAAATGGCTGGGCAGTGTGCGGAATAAGCTATACGTTATTCCTGGTTGTTTTCTTTCTTTCTCTTGTATTATACCGCACAAAAGAAGAGCATATGGCTGATCAACGAAAACAAAAATTACTGAAGGAGTATACGCAACTGCAAGAAGAAATCGAAAATGACTCTGCTGAAATAAAAGAAATGGAAAATAAAATTATTGAGCAGAAAGCATCTGCACGGAGTGTTCATGCGTATGCTGTAACCTCACTTACAAAATGCCGCATCGCTTGTATGAACGCAATCGTTGAGTATAAAAAAAATTTTATAAGGCATAGCTTAAACCGAATGCCTGACTTTTTTTCACACAAGCATGAGCTTCTGTTTGATGAAGACCTGCATCTTTTCCCTATACCTAAAACTGAAACAGAATGAAACATATACTACCCTTGCTATTAATCTCAACCTTCATGAGCTGCAAAAACAACAAAGTTTCCATTTTACCCAATACATCAAAAAGTGTTTCAGTTGTCTTTGATGTAACGGATGAACATTTACTAAAACCTACAGCGAATGCACTTATGCCCATGTTTGGCTTTTCGCAAACACCAAATGGTGCAGCTTCCTTTCGTATCGGTGCAATTACCAATAAAAAGCTGAATCCAGTGTATGCCTGTTCAATTGCAAACGGAACGGTCACAGAACAACAAAACACGACAAATGATCCATTACACCGTTCAAAATGCATTGCTGCATTTTACGAAAGAACACAACAGTTGCTTTCAAAAATCCTTTTGGATGATTCCACACTTGAATTATCCAATACTGAATGTGCATTTGTTATTGGGAGAGAACTACAACACTTATCCAACGATACAAGTCAACAAAAAATACTGGTTGTTTTTGGTAACCTGATGGAAAAATCAGAATTGTTTAATGCATATCAAACATTGCCATTGCAAAATGACCTGACAGCGCATTTGGAACAAAGCAAGTACTTCCCGGAAAAACTTCACGGTATTACCGTGTTTTTTGTTTTCCAACCAAAAGACCGGAGTGAGGATAAGAGATATATGAGTCTTGTAACGGCATACAAGGTACTGCTAGAGAAAAAAGGCGCAAAGGTGATAATTCAGGCGAATGACGACTTTATAGTAATACAATAACGGAATAACAGTTGCAGACGTGAAGGTCTTTCAAACCATAGCTGGAATTGTAAGCAGAACAGTTCTGTTTTGTATTGCAGCGTGTATTGAACTGGCAGGGAACATTTGTCTTAAAATAAGTCATGAACTTTTTAAACACAGTGGAAAATGATACTTACTTTACTAGCCACAAGCCTTATAGTGTTACTTCTTTTTGCTAATACAACTAAAAGCGAACACACATATACTGCTTCATTTGGTAATGATGGTGAGCACCTATCATTTTTTAATCAGGGGTTTGCAATTGGACAACGTGCCTTCACAAAAAAGCTTTCTTGTACAAACATGTTATTATGCGGCCCCACCGGCTCAGGGAAAAGCTCCATTAGTATTATTCCCACTATTTCATCTTTAGCGAAAGGGAAAAGTTCAATGGTTGTAAATGATGTATCAGGTGAACTATGGCTTCATACCAGTCAATATCTCGCAGAGAAAGGGTATACGGTACTGCGGCTTGATTTTTCAAATGCTCAGCAATCGGAAACATTTAATCCGCTACTTGAATGTAACAGTGTTCAGGATATACAAAAGACTGCCTTACTCATTGTTCGTAATGCAATGGGTGCAGAGCCGAAAGGTGACCCCTTTTGGGAACAAAGCAGTATTATGCTGTTGAGCTTGTTTATGCGGTATCTTGTTTTTTATACGCCACCGGAGTACCGAACACTTCAAAATACATTATTGCTTATCGAAACATTTGCAGTCAATGGAACTTTAGTTGACAAGTTATTTGTTGCAACCAAAGATCAGGCACTTTTATCAGCCTACAAGAGTACCCTTTCAATGGGTGATAAAACTCTGGCTTCTGTTATAGCGACAGCCCGTACTTCACTTCATTTATTTACAGACCCTGAAGTGTGTAAAACAACCGCTTCCAATTCTATTGATTTCAGAATACTCAGAGAAAAGCCTGTTGCGATTTTTGTTTGCAACCCACTCAAAGATTTACGGTACTTTAAACCTATCTCTGCACTGTTTTTTCAGGCACTATTCAATTTCATTTTGTCAGGTATTCCTGCACGTAATGCAAGACACATTTATCTCTTGATGGATGAGTTTGCCAGTATGAAGTTTCCTGATATGGCAGTGATAGTTTCAAATATCAGAAAGTATAAAGCAGGTTTGTTATTATGTGTGCAGGATGAAATGAGTTTGATTTCGCAATACGGCCAGGCAGAAGCTCATCAGTTAAAAACAAATTGCGGCATTCAATGTTTTTTAAAAGGAACACCGTTACACACTGCAAAAGAACTTTCCCAGATACTCGGAAAGTACACCTATAAAGACGATCACAATCATGAAAAGGTGAGGGAATTAATGACCCCTGATGAAATTCGACTTGCAGATGATGCAATTGTGCTTGTCAACAATCAGCCTCCTTTAAAGTTTACCCCTACTCCATTTTATGAAAGCATTTGGATGAGAAAGCTCATACATACGTCAGGATATTTTATCCCTATAAAAGAGACACAAAACCCTCCATTACTAACTATACAGTGATATGAAGCGTAAAAGCGGACTATATGACTATTTAGAACAAACAGGAGTACTTACCGACGGCTCTCCCAAAGCCATTACAGAGGTAAAACAATCATACTGGAAAGCTGTACGCAAAGCATGGCGAAAGAAACAAAGAGAGGAATGTAAAAGCTACACTGTATTTTTTACACCATCAGAACAAACAAAGATTAATAAGACGGTATCAACGCACAACATCTCTACCACAAAATTTATAAAACAGGCAGCTCTGTCTAAGGCAACGAATACTGTTGGTGTGGATGCCCGGATTATTGGGCAAATACGACAGTTGTTTTTTGAAGCCTACAATCGAAGCAAAAGTGAAGCTTCAGAAAACATACTCACTGAAATAATTGAACTCGAAACCTCAGTACTAGAAATACTCAAACAGGTATGATCATAAAATCACTATCTCGAAGATCAAATAGTACGCAACTGATAAAGTATGCTACTCGCTATATTACAAAGGATAAAGCACATACCCATCAGGACGATGCTGTGATACTGGTACGGCATAACATACGCTCCAAATCCGTTGAAGGATTTATCAAAGAATTTCAGGAGAACGAATCCTTTCGGCTATACAAAAGAAAGGACAATGTTATTCTATTTCATACCATACTTAGTTTTTCACCACATGATAAATTGAGAGTATCTAAAAAGCTTCTGAAAGATTTGGCCGAAAAATTTATTGAACTTCGTTCACCTAGCTGTTTGAATCTTGCGATTGCCCACTTTGAAAAACAGCATTCGCATCTACATATTCTTACATCGGGTGTTCGGGTAAATGGCAGAAGCAGCAGGGTATCAAAACGAGAGTTTACAAGATTCCTGAATGAGCTAGAGGCTTATCAACAAAGTAGCTATCCCGAGTTGACATATTCAAAGAATAACCACAACAAGGTACAAGAAACTGACAGAAGTAAATTACTTGAAACATTCATTCAAAAGCGAAAAAGCAAAAAACATATCCTGGCAACTCAACTTGAAAGCATCTATAAATCTGCTTGCTCAAAAGATGCTTTTCTGCAAGCACTTACCGAACACAATCATGTACCATACTTTAGAAATGGCAAGCTACAAGGCATCATTTCAGAAGGAAAGAAATACCGTTTGAGTACCCTTGGATATACCGACAAGGATTTTGATGTACTTGAACTAAAAGAAACAGAACAGCGTACACAACTTAAAGAAATTGAAAAAATTCGTTCCCAAAAAGCAATAGAAAACGAGTACGACGACATTAAGGAAAATGAATCTGAAGAGTTAAGTAGTATTCAATCCATCAGACAAAAATCAAAGGATCGGAGTGGCTTTGAACGTTAAGTAGTTGGAGCAACATAAAGGGGAATGGGGAATCCACATAGCGTTTACAGGTGTACAACGCATTCCTGCAACAAAAAATATTAGTAACTAAACATGTATAGTATGGAAGTTATTTGTCTTGAAACAACTGCGTTTCAAAAACTGCTGGAGGAGGTTGTGAATCGACTAAAAGAGAAGCACAACATCACCGAAGACCGTTGGGTCTCGGATGCCGATGCAATGAAGTTGCTCGGCATTAGCAGCCGAACCACCCTTTTGAAACTCCGTCAAACGGGGGCTATCAGGTATACACAGCCTGCTAAAAAAATCATTCTTTATTTCCGACCAAGTATCGAAGAGTTCTTGGAAAAACATGTAAAAGAAACTTTTTAATATGGAATATCAACATGATGTTACAGACGAACAAACGCCAAGCCGTGATTTTGTTGAGGGCTTCAATCACTGTGAACTGTTGGCAGACCTGGCACCTGATTTACTGGAAGAAATCAGTCCGGTTAATAACCCCCAAAACGATTATTTTGACGGTTTCTTTGCCGCAAGGATTCACATTCGTGAGGAGCATGCACAGCAAAAGGAAATTGAGGAGCTTCAATCTTTACGAGAAAAATCACAGGAACGAGATAATGAACGAAGTATATAAATTAGTGATACTCCAATACTGCTTCCAGCGCTTCATCAGCATCCTTGTAAATAAAGTTTGCCTGGTATCCAATTGTAGTGGTAATGGATGAATGACGGTAAAGCTTTTGCAGCATTTGAATGGGAATACGCTCTCCTGAAATATTTCCAAACGTATGACGGGCAAGATGCATCGTCAATTTCTTTTCAATACCCGCAATTGGCGCAACGTGATTTCTTAAATATTTATCAACCCTGCTTACCGTAAACGCTATGGTACGCTGTACAATGAATGTATTCGTAAAGTCTTCCACTTTCTTTAAGTCTGGAAAAATCAAATCATCTTTTTTTACTTTCCCCTCCTTATACTGATTCAATATCATGAGTGCTTTCTCGGGTAGTTTCAAAGAACCTGTCTTTTTGTTTTTCCCCATAGCATAATGCAGACGTCCATTTTGAATATCTGACCATCGTAACCGCAACACATCAGAAGCACGCATGCCAGCAGTATAATATGAAAAGAGCCATAAGTTCCGGGCATGATGTTCAAATGACTGCGCAGGCAATTCAGCCTCTTCAATTCGCTTTACTTCTTCTGAGCTCAAGCCTATTTTTATAGAATCAGGAAATTTAATGCTGATTTTTCCGGCACCAAAGGGGTAATACTTCTTATCAATAATCTCCGCTTTCAGTGCCTGGCTAAAGACAGATCTGATAACAACAAGATGATTGATGATAGTACGTTCACTAATTTGTAAGCTTTCTTTCAAATAAATCTTGAAACGTTCAAGCAAGGGAACTGTAATATCTGAAAAGGTGATAGTGTGATTATTGAGAAAATCTTTGAAATGCTTTATCCGAGGCTTGTCAGCAGTGTACTGATTGTACTTACCGGATTTTCTGAGGTTTTCGAGATACAACTCAGCTTGTGAAAAAAAGTTTATACCACCTGTTGGTTTAATCTTTTGCTTAACGGCATACGATGAGACTTCGCTTTTCTGAGTTTCCAGTTCTAATGATTTATCATTTGCTTCAACAAGTTTTTTAAGAATATAGTTATTCAGGCGGGTAGCATTCGGGTGCCCTTTCTTTACCTTTTGCTGAGCAGCATCCCATTCAATCTCATTGAGATTAATACCAAGATGAATGAATGATGTTTTTCTGTCCTTTGTTATTCGAAGTGCAAGGGGGAATGTTTTATCTTTATTTTGCTTTCTTCTGAGTACGAGTTTTACGGTTGCCATCTCATTATTTTTACTCTATAAAGATACAAAATTTGGTACAACATAGGTACAACAATTCATATTTTTATGTGATTTTATCTGTCCCGATATGAAATATTTTATAATGAAAATCAATTAAATAGATAGATATTGGTTTAAATGAAGTCAATTTTTCAAGGACTGAAAATCCTTGTGTCGCCGGTTCGATCCCGGCCCACACCACTAACAAAAGAACTAAAGGCTTGTAAGTCAAATACTTACAAGCCTTTAGTTCTTATAAGGGGTACACTTTGGGGTACATTTAATTTAGAGCGCTACCTCACTCTTTCTCTTTCGAAATCTTAGTCTTTACTGAAAAGGCAGGTAAATCAAATAAATCTTTTACAGGGATCTCAAGTGCTTCAGCCAAAGCGAAAGCAGTTGATATCGTCGTATTTATCTCACCATGTTCAATTAGGGATAGTTGTTTATACTCAATCTCAGCTTTGGCTGCAAGTTGCCGCATAGACAGACCTTTCTCTTGCCGCACTTTTCGCAAGTGGTCACCAAAAGAAGTTACATAAGCTTGATTGTGTTTGTAATTCACAGAGTCAAGGTGTTACTTCCTAGCTTAATAAATGATGTCATGTATGACATCTAAAGCATTATTTTTGAAACCTCAACCCTCACTAAAACATATTTCAAACACTTAATTATGAAATCACTAACGCTAATTTTATTTATACTTTTAACGGTTAAATCATATAGTCAGGAAACTGATAAAGATCAAGGCCTTTCATTGATTATTCCTGGTGGGTATCAAACAGATGAAAAAAGAAAAGAAAGAGAAAATAGAAAAAAAGTCGAAGACTTAAAACCTAAAGATTTATCTAATCAGTTTAGTCCTACGTTTGATGAATATTTAGTTAACAGAGTTATAAATGCCGGCAATGATGATTTAATCGCACAGGCAATACGAAAAGAATATAAAAGTAATGCACAGAATATCTTCAATGGACTTGCTTTTCATTCTATGATTCTGATTCTTGCGATTGGGTTATTCATTGTACATAATTTCAAGAGCAAAGGCGGTAAAAATGTGTTATTTATAAATGCTGCATGGTTTTTACTATGTTTTTTATGCTCTTCACTTTATGGTGACACGATTGATGACAAGTTGTTTATACTTTCGTCAAACTTTCTAAATTTGTTTATATATAGTATTACCTATAGTATAATTATTGCAAGTTTTTATGTATTCCAACAAAGAGAACATCGAATGAGTCTTTCTCAAAGGAAGGTAGTATTGTTAGGCTTTTTAACTGTTTTGCTTTTTGGATTAGGGTTTGTTACAGGTGGGTATTATAATGAATATTTTGAATCATTCGAGAATCAAATGTTTAATATTCTCGGATTCCTATTGAGTTTATTTTTATTAGGCTATTTGTTTTTTGCTGATCCCAAAAAGAGTAACTAATAATACTCTTTAATATAACTATAGGCCTTCTCAAATAATTCTTCTTCTTTATGAAGCTGGTATTTGAGAAGTGTCTTTCTTAAAGATTTCTGTACTTCTCTTTCTCCGGAAACAGTTGTCTGCCAGCCTGGAAATCGAACAATCTTTACAATCTCATCGATATCGTTTACGATTCGTTCAACTACGGCCGGAGTTTGTTCGGTGCGCATTTCAAGAAACAAATCTGTTAATGCTGTCTTTGCAGATTTACGTTCGTCTGGGGTAAACACATCACGTTCGGCCTGGAGCGTTTCTTTTGCTAATTCGCAAAGCTCTTTTATAAATTCAATGCTGCTAATCAATCCTTGCTCTGCTCTTCGTCTTACTTCATCTAAACGTTCGCTTAGTTTCTTAAATGCCGGGGCATTACCATGTGCTCTGAAACGATGAATGAGCAACTTTACAAGCTTGTCCGCCTGTTTAGGATCTTTCTTATTCATCAAATCATCAATCATCTCAGCATTCAGAACTACTTCTTCCATTTTGTCGTGTATGCCATCCACATGAATATGTTTATGTATCAGTTTTGTAGTCTCAGCGCCTAATGCATGCCAAAGTAAACGGCCATGATCATCAGATGCCGGTCGTACAGAAGTATAAATCTGCGAAAGCCACTTGTAATCTTTTTGATATAAATTCAAAATTGCATCCGGACTAAGAGATTCCCACACCTTCGAAAGCGAAACATAGTCCTTTGCAAAAGCATCACGTTTTTCATTGTTATTAATACAATCTTGTGCCTGGCTTAATCCTTCAAAACCTTCAATAGTTCTGTCAATGCCATTGAAATGTGAAAGTGTTTTGGTAAGTAGTTCAGGTAACAGGTCTCTAAGTTCCTGTAAATTGGTAACAACCTTCTTTACACTTTCTTCATCAAATGCTAAAGCTTTTGCCGTATCATCAAATACTCCAAAATAATCTACAATCCGTCCAAAGGTTTTATTTGGAAATAATCTATTCGTTCTGCATATAGCCTGTAAAAGCGTATGGTCTTTTAATGACTTATCGAGATACATCGTTTGTAAAATCGGAGAATCAAAACCGGTAAGAAGTTTTGCAGTTACTATTAAGAATTGCAATGAAGAATACTGATCATTGAACAATTCTACAATCTTTTCCTGTTTGTCTTTATCAACTCCCCATTTCTGTTTAAATTCAAAATCATCATTAGCATTAGTGGAAATAACTACAGCGCTGGCGTCTTCTCCAATTTGTTTGTCTAATTCTTCTTTGTACAACACACACGCTTTTCTGTCCGGTGTAACGATCATCGCTTTGAAGCCCTGCGGTTCAACATGTTCCCGAAAATGCTTCACAATATCTGTTACAATGGTTTTAATCCGTTCGGGAGAGGTAAGGAATACGGACATCTTAGCAGCTTTCTGACTAAGCTTATTCTTATCCTCTTCACTCAAATCATTTGCCATTTCAGAAAAAGAAATATCGAGACTTTCCTTGTCTATATGAACATTTGGAAGCCTTGGTTCAAAGTGTAGCGGCAATGTCTGTTGATCCCGGATGCTATCCTGAAAAGTATAACGGCTTAGATAACCACCTTTATCTTCTTCTGCACCAAACGCCCAGAATGTGTTTTTATCAGATTTATTTACGGGAGTACCAGTAAGACCGAACAGAAAAGCATTCGGTAAAGCTGCACGCATTTTACGACCTAAATCACCTTCTTGTGTGCGGTGTGCTTCATCTACCATCAAAATGATGTTTTCCCGCTCGTTCATATTAGCATAAGCATCCTTAAACTTGTGCACCATAGTAATAATGATCTTCCGGGTATCTTTTTCAAGCAAGTCGTGAAGTTCTTTAATACTGTCTGCGTTTACAAGATTGGGTACTTCTGCAGCGTTGAACGTTCCTGAAATCTGGGTGTCTAAATCAACACGATCTACAACGATTATTACAGTAGGGCTTTTTAATTCCTGCTTATGTCTTAGTTTTTGAGCAGCAAAAACCATCAACAGTGATTTACCAGAACCTTGAAAATGCCAAATCAATCCCTTCTTTATTTTTCCTTCCACTACACGATCTACGATTGCATTGGCCCCTTCGTATTGCTGGTATCGGCTTACTACTTTTATTTTTCGCTTCTTATTATTGGTTGCATATAAGATAAAATGCTGTAAAATATCTAACAGCACTGCAGGCTTTAATAAATAACTCATTTGGTGTGCTACATCTTGTAACCCTGCAAAGTGTGCCAATTCATTTTTCTCATCTTCTAATCGCCAGGGACACCAAAACTCTAAAGGCGTTCTTACAGCACCATAAAAGAAATGTTTTCCTTCGGTTGCAAAACTTAAAATGTTAGGAACAAACAAGGCAGGAACGGCATTTTCATAAACCTCATGGATATCAGCTGCACCATCCAGCCAGCTGATAGCGGGACGTACCGGAGTTTTTGCTTCACCTATTACTACCGGAATTCCATTAATCAGTAAGACTATATCAGGAATCTTGGTTTCTCTTGCCCTGATCTTAAATTGATTGGTAATAACAAAGCTGTTGTTTTTCAGGGTATCAAAATCTATCAAACGTACTGGAACATGCGAACCGTCTTTTCCAAATGGCATTGTTACCTCTCCTTTCAGCCATTTTGCAAAATCTTCATTGGCCCTAACCAAACCAACATTTCCAACAGTTAAAAGAATTGCACGAAGTTTATGAATTACTTCGTCTGCTCTTTCTGGTTGTTGAGTTATTTCAGGATTGATCCGAATCAATGCTTCTTTTAACTCTGATTCTACCAGTACTTCTGTAATTTCCCTTTTTAGTTCATCAGGCGAAATATATCGCCACGAAGCTGAGGCATAAGAAGCACCTTTATCGGCAATATTTCCTTCGTTTAGATTTACGCCGGATAGCTGTTGTACAATAAAATGTTCTACACTATTTAGCTCGTTAAAAGGCATTTTGGTTAGGTTAATTTTAAGTATATGTGCTCATTAGCATCAAACTTAAATATAAGAAACTCTGGATTTTGAAGTGTATTTAAGTCTATTTGAATTAAGATATTTTGATCAGGCTCCAGTCTATATCTTTCATTTAAAAAGTATAATTCATTTAATAAATCATCAACAATTAGAATTTCGTTTGCGTTTATTATTTGGGCCGTTTTGCTTTGGTTTAAAATTGTCAAACTAATAATTGAATTATCAATATTAGCCGTCATTTTATAATGTCTTTTGGAAAAAGCCTTATTTAGATCCATCCAGACTATATGAGTATGTTTTTTCAATAGATATTTAACAAGGAGATCAACATCTGTATATGGGTTTAAGTTAAATAAGGGTGCTTTTGGATTCCTTGATATAATTAAGTGTCTTAGCCAGGATGCATTAACATAAGCTTTATTTAAAAAAGGTTCAAGAAATGTAAAAAGAGAAATGCTACCTTTTGTAGAAATATTTAGATATTTTCTATTTCGTAAATACCCTCCTACACACCTTGCTCCATAGCAATCCTGATCATGTTCACCCGAATTGCAATTTAGATGGTCTCTGCCGATCCTACATTCAGATTTTTGGAAATCTGTAGTATTTCTTTCAAAATGCAAAAGAAACCAATGTTCAATAGCAACGCTTGAATAAGCAATTCTTACTACGCCAAGCTCTTCAGACTTTGCAAGCTCAAAGGCTTTGTTTATAAATTCAAATTTTCTATGATCATAGTCAAAAACTGCCCAAGCTTCATCATATGAACCATCTTGCATCTCAACCTGAGCTTCACGAACAAAGCTCATAGGTTGAGTTCTATATTCATCCTCAATTACAGGCCTCATAGGAATATCGTCATCTAGAATGTGTCGTTCTTTTCTTTTACTTTTGTGTTTGGAAGTTTTTGTTTCTTCGACCTCTTCTACTTTTGGTTTTGGGATAATTACAACATTAAATTTATCTCCCCAAATGCCCTCTTCAATTATTTTAGTATATATTGATTCGAAGTATTTCGGTTCGGTATTTTCACCTTCGCAGACTATTAAAATGCTATAGTGGGTTGTCCTTTTCGACATGTTTTAGCGGAATTGAACTGAATAAGTCATTAGAGTATTTAATCTTTGGAAGACCGCCAAATTTACCGGCTAAATACCATCTAGCAAACGGAGTTTCTTCTCTAACTTCTTTAAAATCCTGTATAGAATATACATCAGTTGAACCAAATTTATCTTTTTGACAAATCCATATTTGATCTTTCCGAAATAGTGACTTATCTAGTAAAGTCACATCATGAGTTGTAAATATTAATTGAGATCCATTAGTATTCAATGATGGTGATTGGAAAATATCAATGAGAAGTTTACAAAGATTTGGATGCAGGCTTGTTTCCAGTTCGTCTACAAATAAAACACTTCCATCATTTAAACTTTTGAGTATAGTTCCACCTAGATCGTAAAGGATTTCGGTACCTTTTGATTCTTGACTAATAGGAAGACTTTTTTGGCCAATCAACCTTTCTCCATCAAAATAGTTATGATTACCTGCAATTTTGTATTTAAACTCTCGAAACAACCTCTTTTTAATTGACTCAGGTAATTCACCTTGAAATTTCAAATCCTCTTGATTATTCTCTGTAATTTGAATTTCATTAATCATTAAATCTCCAGAGTTAATTAAGAAATTAATGGAATCTTGAAACCATTTATCAGTCACGAAAAGTTCATTCAACTCAAATCTTTGTCTATTTATGGTTCGATTTCGACTATTTAGATTTAAAAACTTATACTTTAGAAAATGAATATAAACTAAGCTCAAAAGTTCATGAGGTTCATCTTCTCCGAATTTAGAAAGTATAAGTTTATTCTTAAATACTTTAATTTCTTTATTTCGGTAAATGCTTCCTAGTTTACCTAGGTGAATTAAATCTTCTGGATCGGTGTCTTTAGACCTGGTAAAAAGAATTGTTTTTGATCCTTTGGGGTAGTAAAATAAATTCTCGGAAATGATTTCTTGACTGTTGTATTCAAATTCATATACGTATTTAACATTTTGAGGGCCAATGAAACTTAAACAAAAATAAGTTGGGGTTGATTCTGTTGCTTTATCAAAAGTAAAAGGATCGTAAAACGAGATGTCTTCACCCGCTTTTAGATTACTATCAACAATAAACATTACAAAAGCATTAAATGCTTTTAGAATATTTGTTTTGCCT